>CAZDLK010000033.1:0-24343 GCA_964506435.1 uncultured Candidatus Bathyarchaeia archaeon
GCGGTCTCCGATGTTGAAGAATGAAAGTGTTAGGGAATGTGAAGATATAAATATTATTTGAATCTACTTGACTTTGGTGACGCATGTGCCAGTACAGCAAGTCAGCGTCTTTCTGGATAATAGGCCAGGCTCTTTATCTGAAGTGATGGGTCATCTTGACAGAAACAAAATTAGAATTTTCGCCTTGTCAATTGCAGACGCGGGCGAATACGGCTTAGTTCGAATGGTGACTGAAGACCCTGAAAGAGCCACGAAGATTCTGGAAGACGCCGAGTTTAATCTCGCCAAATCAAAAAAGAACATTGAAGTAACGGCGATTTTGATAACTGAAAAAGACAAGATTTCCACGATAACCACGATTCTGGGCGAAAGCGGCTTGAACATTGAATATGCCTATTCATCTGCGGTGCACACGGATGGGAAATTTGCTTTAGTGCTAAGAGTTAACGATATAGATAAAGCCGAGAAGATATTGAAGGAAAACAGTATAGCTACGCTTTCTCTTGCTGAAATGAAAGAGCACTTTCTATAATTTGTATTGTGCCTTGTTTGTTAAATGGCAAACGGTTTCAGGGCGCAGCACTCACTGTTACTAGCTCTTTTACCTGTTCAACGAATACAGTTCTGCTTTCCTCGATAACATTCTCTTTCGCTTGCTCTGCGCCCAATTTAGCGACAACTTCCTTGACGGCGTCAACGTTAATTTTTAACCCTGTACCCTTTGCCAAATCATCCAGCACAGTCACAAGCTCGTTGTTTTCTTTTCTGACTTCTTCATCCCCAACAATCGTGCCCAATATAATGTCATTCAAAGTATAATATGCCAGAATCACTTTTTTTGCGTCATCGGAGGTTGGATGATTTTGCGCAGAGGCTTCACCCTGCGGAGGAGGCAAGCCGTTGAAATACTCAAACAGCGTCTTTAAAATTCCGTACGCCTCTTTCGAAATTTCTTCAGGTAGGCGCTCCTTTATCGCTGATGCAAGCTTTGCAAAATCCAAGTTCACTGTGTCTTTTTGGTCTACAAAGTTTCTAACGTGTTCTTTGGAACATTTCAAGTGGCTCTCCACGCGATTCCAGTTAACCCGCCCATGTAAGCTTCTGAGAATATCAAATAATGCATCCGTAATCTTCAGGGCACTGCTAAGCACTTGCACGAGCTTGTTCAGTTGCTGCTTCGCCGCTTCCTCTTTGGCTTCTAACAGTTTGCTTTGCGCGTTCAAGGCTTCCGTTATTTTCGCATGAAGCGTTTCTGCAAATTCTGCTTTTTCAAAGACAAACCTGTCGATAACGCCCTTCCACGTGACGTTGAACTCGTTTTCAACTCGTTCACTGCTTTCTATATCGGCGAGTGGGATTTCTTTGGCGAGCTGTTTCTGTTTTTTAAAGCGTCCCTTCTCTATGTAGAACTTTATTGTGCTGTCAGCAAATTCTACCGTGCCGTTACCAACATTTCGTAAACGCGCTTTCGCGGTGAATCCTACAGAAACGGTTTGTGGCGGTTGCTGTTTTTCAGGTTCCATTTTCACTCTCTCCTTGTGAGCAATGCGCTTGTCGCATCAAAAGAAAACTCGCGGAAACTGTGACTGTAAAACAGCCTAAGATACTCTTCAGCATACTTAGATTCAAACGGAAGGTCTTGAGCAGCGATAATTTTCTTCTGCTTAAGCAAATCTTCGATAGCCATCGCCGCTATCGGATAGTTCAGCAAAAACTCTTTCTTATCAGCGTATTTAACTATCGTTTCCACACACTCGTTCACGTCGAATAAGGCTTTAGGCAAGTTTTCCAGCACTTGCTCCAGTGTATACTTTTCTGAACCGTAAATTATTTCCATTGCAGTTGCCATTCGCTTTCTTAAAGTAACGTTCCTCTCCCACAAATAATCCTTTGTAGGCAACAAGCTTTCAATCGTCGCCTCCAAGTCTTCTAGCTTCGCGTAAAGAATCGAAAGAACCTCGCGGGCAATGTTCAGCGATGATTGAAGGGTATCGTTTATTGCAATAACGCTCACGATGCCGGTTGGCTTTTCGATACGAAGCTTGATGTCGCTGGCTATTTTCGCGTAATCCATCAGTTTCGGAAGGTCATCGCCTAAAATTGGCAACAACCTGCCGCTTTGAGCGCTTAAATTAGCGATAGGCGCCAAAGAGCTCTGAAGAGCCTCAACCGACTGGGCAATCTTGGCGCCATATTGCTTTCTCCAGTTATTAAGTGCAGTGAAAAGCGCGTCCATAGCGCTCCAAGGAGATGCTTCATCTAGCTCTTGCTTAGCAAAGGCAATGGTTTGGCTTTTTTCAGGAAGGTTCACATCGTATAAAGCTCTGAGGATGCCGTAAATTTGCTCGGAAACTTGAATAATTTCGCTGGCGAGAAGGCGACCGCCATCTAACACTTCTTTTGCGCGGTCTATTCTCTCTTCTATAGGCAGGTCTTTTTGATAATCAATTTTCGCCGTGGCTTTAAAGTCCAAGCCCATGTCTCCAAATTTTCCAAGCCAAGTTGAGTACTCGCAGTTAATGTACACTTGATACTCGCCTAATGTAACGCTCAATTCGGAAATTAAGGCGTCAATCTCTTGGCTTAAGCCTGGGTCAAGTTCGCTGAATTTCTTATCTAATTCCGCTGCTGTCGCGTATGACTTCTCCGTCTTGTTGAGGGTGTCATCGAGTTTGTCTTTGATTATCAATATTTTTGCTTCAGTAGAACTTATGGCGACAGGAAGCGTGGTCTTGACTTTGTCCAATAGCGCTTCGAAATCCTGCGCCCTCACCTTAAGCTCCCGTGCCTTTTCCAGAATCATCACAAATGTGGCGTTCTTCTTCGGTGTGAACTCCACAAAGGCCGCAGGCAGCGTGAACAAAATAGCCGCCGCCATGCCCATTAAGATTTGCACTGAGTTAACGTCAGCTCTAAAAGCCAATGGACCTTGAAGAACACTTAGAAGGAGTAAGAACAATGTGGTGCCGATGGCTGCCAAGATTGTTGGCAAAAACTTTTCCATCTCTGGAAAACTACCCTTTACAAGCAGACGCACCGCAAAGGCGATAGCAAAAACGGCGCCAACGACTATGGCTATGAAAAGGAATATTCCTGGAACCGAATCCAGATATTGCCTCAGTACTGTGCCGATTGTAAGCCTTGCGGGTTCAGGGGTTGCTGTAATTTGATCCACTATGGCGTACACGACTTTGGAAGTGTCGTATAACCTGAACTGGAGCATTGACTGTTGGAGGTCGTTGAAAACTTGGGATAGCGAGACAAAAATGGGTGGACTGGCACCAGGCACTCTCCACCATTCCTCTTCTGTTATCTGCAAGATATAATTCAAATACTGTATCATCATCATAGGAACTGAAATCAAGACATAGTATAGCACAGTGAGTGCTGAACTCTTTTTAAAGAGCATTACAGAAGCGAAAATTAAGGGGATAGCGAGAAAATAGGTTTGGTTGGAAAACAGTGCAATCGCCGCGATAATACCGAGGTCAATGGCGATAGCTTGTTTGTGGTGGCGGAAAATAATCGGGGGGACGATAAACAAGGCGAGTAAAACAACAACCACTGCTGCGCGAGTTGATGGTTCACCCACCATCGCTATGAAATCTACCGTCGTTAACTGGTACATCAAGCCCAACCCAACAAGCAAGGTTCCGATGGGCATGCCGAATCTCGGTTTTTTGAATGTGATAAAAGCCACCAAGAACGCGAGGAGAATAGGCAACGGTTGTGGAAAAAGCGGCATCATAGACAACCCTAGCGCCATGCCAGCAAGCGTTAGCGCAAACGTAAAAATTCTAAAAGGCATTGGTTCAAGCGTTTTATCTTTCTGTTTTTTCTCTTTTTGCTCTTTGGTTTTTTCTTTTCTCTTTCTTTTGAACCACATGCGCTTGCTAGGGGTTGGAACAGGTGCCGTCGTCAAGTATTATAACCTAAAACCTTATTTTACCAATCCACTCTTAAAGCTTGTGTGGAAAACACCCATGGAAACTTGCAAACCAAACTTTGACGTAATAGAAAGCATCGGAAAACATATTGCACTATTACAGCCGTTGCTACCTAACCATGCCATCATATGCATCGGGGAATACCCCATGAAAATTCTCCTAGAGGGACCTCATGCAAGCAAAACAGACGACATGATGCCCATTTTCATCGAGAAATCCACCAAAGAAATTGACAAATGGAGCCAATCCCGACTTGAACCATACAGCATTTTGGGTTTAGACGCAAAAATTGACACACATTTTTGGTTTAATGTTCTGCCGCATGTTGTTAAAAATGAAAGCTTTATGGGGAGTTTGAAAAACAAGCTTGGCGACAAGCAGGGTGATGCTATAATGGTTGCATCTATCTGGGATGGCATCGGCAGCGCTTTACTGCCCACTTTGATTTCGCAACTCGCTGAATGGAACAGAGATTCAATAGCGTTGACTCTGTTGCCTTCCAAAGTGCAGCCGTCAGATGTTCATTTTAACGCGTTTTCTTCCATGGGAATGTGCGCGTCTAAGGATTCTACACCAGTTATACTGATAGACAGAGACCGCCTTGAAGGCTACGTTAGCGTTGACAGAAACGGCTCTACAATCGTGGGCAACAGCGTTACCAACTATTTGCTGGAGTTGATGCTGACTAAAGACACGTTGGTGCAAGAGCTTTCTGAGTTGTCTAGAGCTTTTAACGTGAAACTTTTTACGGTTCTGGCAGCGACTGGCGCTAGTTTCAAGATTTATGGTTCACTAGAGAACATGTTCAACGCCGCTTTATTCAATCCGCTTTTAACATTTGACCTATCGAACGCATCAGTGCTTTACGTTCTGCTCCGTATGCCTCTTCAACTTAAGGACAAGCTTCCAAGGGGAAAAATTGAGTTAGCAGTTGCCAACTGGTTCAAGGAAAGAGCCAACCTCAACTCCATTTACGTAACTGAACCCCTCTACGTGGAAGATACTAGTGACCGAATAGACGTGGTAATGTTCGTGGGCGGTTTCGATTTAACTAAGAGGTTTGCTTCGTTAGAGAAGAAAGTGAACGCGACAAAAAATCGGGTCGTCAAAAAAGGCTGGATAAAAGAGGAAGAGTGGAAGGGTTTAGTCAAGAGTTTAATGGCTGATTGAAGTGTAAGCAGCCGCTTATTTTTTCTTCTCGTTGTTATTGTTTATATCTGCAATGACCTGTTTTGCTGCAATTCCATGTTCAAGCAGGTATGACCGCGATAGACTCCGCTCGAAATCATTAGATTTATTGTATAACAACTGCATCTCATCAAATGCTTCAAGATGTTCTGCTTTTCCTCTGCCCGCTATAACTAGCACCCGCGTTACCCATGAATCTCTAGATTCAATAACGCGCACCGTTATCGTTCTCGACACTTCGCTGGTGACGTACGCTGCTAAAGCAGTGTATATCTCCTGTGTTAAATCCTCGCTCCACAGTTTCGGAGGTGCCTGCACAGTAACCCAGATGTAATCCGATTTATAGGTTGGCTTGAATCCCATAACGCTCGGCGTCTTGAAGACTCGTATGAGGCTTTTCATGTAATCTTTGTAGTGGTCCATGTCCAGTATGTCGCTGATCATTATGTCCTTCGTCAAAGTTTCTTCTTGTTCGGTCAGTATTTTGAAGATTATTTTCAATTTTTCGTTTTCGGTGAGTTCAGCAGATTTCTCGAAGTACTTTTTAGGCTTAGTAATTTCGGCGATTTTCTCGTCGTATTCCTGCTGCAAATCCACTATCTTGTTTAGTCGTTTGCGATATTCAGAAGTTACTTCAAGTTTTTTGCCCAACTGGTCATACAATTTGATGACGTTGTCCAGTTTGTCAAGCTTTTCACAGACGTATGCTTCTTCTTCGTGAATTCTTTTCAGGTCTCTTTCAATGTTTCTAAGTTGCTCTCTGGCATATCGTTTTGTACTGAAGAGTTTTCGTATTTCGCGTTCTTGCTTTAGCTTGTCAAAATCGCGTCTTTTCTTTGTCTCTTGTATTCTCATCAGTTCACAGTCGACGACGCTTTTTTTGTCCATAAAGTTTCCTATTATTCCATTTAGGTAGGCAAGGTACTCTTCAATCATTTTCGCTTCGTCATTTGCTGTTCGCAGCATCAACTGCACTACAAGATATAGAGTTGCCAGCTCAGACTGAATGTTTTTCAAATCCTTTAATTCAATTTCAGATTCTGGAAGAACCTCATAGTATCTGATCAGGGCTTCGACGAAATATCTTGTTTCATCATAGAACTTGAGAATAGTGAGAGACTTGTCGGCAATTTCGCCCAGACTCATGAAATCCTCCAAAATTCTCTTTTGCCTAATTGTGAAGACCTGCGAACTAGGAATCAACTGCTTTAGCCGCTCAAAGATATCAGTTTTCCTTTCCGAGAATTCAAGGTATGTTTTTGTAAAGCGCGTGAGCAAGCTTTCCAGATTGTCTACTTTTCTAGAGCCTTCCTTGTGAAGCATTAAGTTAACTATGGCCTCTTCTATTGGTCCACTCTTATCCATCAGTTTGATGGTTGACAGGTACCTCATCAGTTCGCTCATCCAGTTTTTCGCTTGAAGCTCTATGCCCTTAACATGCAATTCCAAGTCTTCTTCAAGCCGCGGATTGTTATAGATGGTTGACTTCAGCTTCTCCTCAAACTGCTCTTCGGCATAAGTGCCAGTCTTAATCAAATAGTTCTTGTAGAGGTCTCGTGCTTCTTCATTGCTGCGATTGATTATTTCGTAAATTTTGTTCAGGATATCGATTTTTTCCCTTCTAAGATCATGCAGTAACTCCAGTTGCTCAAAGTTCAGCCTCAAAGCCGCAATGTAATCGTCCATCGGATAGACAACTTTGAACATGCCGAGAGTGTGGACATAATTGTCTGTGAGTCCAACCTCTGTGCCTATTCCACCCAGCAAGTCAGCTAAATCGAAATCCATCAAGACATAAAGCATGTCCACGATCATTTCGTCCATTTCTGTTCGAGCAGTAACGATGTTACCTACTTTAGTGTAAGCGGGCAACAGCGGCAAATAAATTAGCGCGTTCAAAGGGTTCCGATAAATTTCGCCGTAGTTTTTAACCACATACTCATTGTAATCCTTATTCAGCAACAGAGACAATTCGTTCATGGCTGTAAAAGCTGAGCAACCTTTTGCTGGCGGGTCATCTCCACCACAGGGAGCTATTACAAAAGCTATGATGGGCACACCTGAACCTAAGACTTTGCGCAGGTGTCTAGCGAAGTCAAAAAATACGCCGCTTCCAGTGCCGCCGCCTAACCCATAGAGCAACAGCACGGTTGGCGTGATTATTGACGAAAGTGCTTGTTCTTTGAATGAGTTTATGAGGCTCCTGATTATGCCAAGTTGATAGTAGTTCAACGCGTATATTGCCTTGGCTAATGCTCTTCGTCTACCTGCGCCGCCGGCCATTGGCGGTATAGCCATTGTTGAATTAAGCCATGGGTGGAAACTAAGTTTTGCGCCTTCGCCTGATATGTATTCGTGGAATTTTTGGTTGATGAAGTCGAACATTGCCTCAGCGGTTGGAAACTTTACTGACTGCGCCAGCAAGCGCAGTCTTTCTTGAGGTATGCCTGCTTTGGCCATTGCTTTCATTATTTCTTCATTGCTTTCCTGTAGGGCTCTGATTTCAGGGTCAGCTATGTCAACTGCTAATAGAGAAAGGCGGGTGATTTCGTTCCCGATTAATTCCATGGTTTTTTTGTTTTTCAGGAAAGTCTCTACTATGTTGGTTCCTGCTGAGCCGAGTCCGATCAGCTGCACGCTGTTTTGGTATATTTTCGTGTTTTCACATCCCAACTAGGCTCTTGAGCCTTTCTTTAACGCTGTCCAGACTGGATGAAAGAGTTCTGTCAATTTTTGATGCCCTCAGCGTTAGTCCTTCCAGATCCTTGATTTGGTCTTCGAGAACTAGTAGAAGGTAATTGTTTTTGCCTCTAGCCCTTAGGAACATGAATCCAGCTACGGCTGCTATTACGGCTATGACCACGATTAGTGGCAGATAAATGAGTTCCATAACATTAGACATAGGTTCGCTGGCGACGTCTAGAGCATTTAGGAGATCAACTGCATTTTCAGAATATCCAGCGTCGGCCAAAGCTTTTGCTTGGTCAATAACGTTCTCGAAGAGTTCAACATATCCTGCGGCAACTCCGCTGTCCTTAAGCGACTGTAGCTTGTCTTCTTTCTGTTCGAGAAGTTTGTAGTATACGTCCATTTCGGCGTTGACTACATTGGGCTTTATGTAATCCAGAACGTCACCGCCGGAGCTGGTTAGTAGGACTACGTTGAGTGGTACTGGAAAGGTTGTGGTTGAGCCGTAGTTGTTGACTCTTCCAGTGCATGTCATTTCAAAAGTTCCTGAAACTGCGTTGAATGTGATGGTTTTCGAGTTTGGGTTATAGTCGACAAAATTTGTTGCATAATCTACGGTTTCGAGGCTCCAATATACGGAGCTGACTGTTGGTTGCAACATGCTGGTTCCGAGTTTTAAGGTGCCGCCTGATATGACCACATTGACTGTGAATGTTACTTTGAGTTCTGCTCCCGGCAATATTGGGGCGTAAGAAGTTACATTGGTTCCTGCTTCAAAATCTGCTTCTATGAGAAGCGCCCCTGTTTTGGCATCTTCAATTGTGTATTTTGTGATCCATTCTCCTTCGCCAGCAGCACAATGGGCAGGCGTTACAGATACGATTGATAACAACAAAAAGAGACATATCGATATTGCTACTACTTTCGTTTTCACTCTTCACTCCCCCTTGCCCAACTTTTACCATGCTACGCAATATAACTTTTATGCTATAAACTGAAATGCGCTACGAAATTGTCCATGCTGTTGCGCCGCGTGTTTGTCTGTGGTTAAATTTTTTACGGCTGCTTTTACTTATTGTTCACTTATTTTGTCTGTAGGACGTTTGTCCAGTTACATTGATTAATACTGTGAAAATATGCATGAATGTTTTATTTTTAGCGAGAAATATTTATATAACTTATACTTAATTGAACGTACGTTTAAAACATACGTGAGATGAACCGTGCCTAGGAGAGTTCAAAGTGAAAATTGACCCAATCAAAAACGTAGATGACGTGGACCTTCAAATCATTAATCTGCTGCAGGAAGATTGCCGTTTAAGCTTCAACAAAATAGCCGGCAAACTCGGCATATCCGCAGGCACCGCGTTCAATCATGTCAAAAATTTGGAGAAGAACGGCGTACTAAAAAACTATACTGTAATCACAGATTCGTCCAAATTGGGTTATAATTTGACAGCTGTCGTGCTGGTTCAAATCGAAGGCGAGCACCTTATAGATGTTGAAAACGAAATTGCTAACCTCGACAATGTAACTGCTGTTTACGACATTACAGGGGATTATAACGCTGTCGTAATTACAAAATTCAAAGATGGAAATGAGTTGAACACTTTCATAAAAAATCTGTTGTCCACGCCTCATGTCAAAAGAACAGTTACAAACGTCGCTCTTAGCGTAATCAAAGAAGACCATAGAATTAAACTATAACCTTTAAACGAAAGAAGAAACATGTTGCTAGTAAGTAATTTTGTTAAGGAGCAATTTGTATGCCCACAACAAGAATAACAGTTGCCTTTGACTCAACTACAGCTAACTTGCTGGAAAAAATCAGCAAGGAAACCGAGCTTTCGCAGAGCGAGATCATGAGACGCGCCTTGCGGTTTTACAATGAAAACAAAGTTTTGCAAGATCCCGCCATTAGAAAGAAAGCCTACACTTACATGGACTTGTTGCTCAGCGGTGAACATGTTATTTTGGATGTGGATCACTGGCTTCTTTTTCTCAGCCTGATTGAAGCGTCTACTGAAAAAGAAAAATTCTGGAACACTCACAAAGCAGTGGCTCAATCTCATAAAGAACAACTGAAAAGCAAAGTGCACACGGCAGAAGAGGTTTTAGCGAGGCTTGAGACTTGCAACTTTTTTAGGATGACGAAAAACTCGGAACGAGATTTCACTTTGATTTTAGGATCAGAGTTTCCGAAGAAGTTTGTTAAAATTCTCATCGAAGAATTTTTCTCAGGCATAGGTGTGAAAGCTGAGATTAAGGAGAATTTGGCTAAGCTGAATGTCACGGTCAAGCCGTGATTGCTGAACATGTGATCAGGTTTTTACACATTTTCCTGTAAACTTTTCCAGTTTTTCATAAAAAGTATGAACAAATCGTAACTACATTTATATTGACCACCCTACACTTAACCGATAAAAAAGCAAAAAGGGTGCATAAACATGAAAAAACCAACAGCACTTACGCTAGAGGAATTGCAAAAAGAAAGAAAAATCGAATGGATCGACATGGGCATCGAAGGATTAACAGACTTCATTCCAGGCTTACCTAAAGGCGACGCTATCCTAGTAAGAGGCGAACCAGGCACAGGAAAAACAATTCTTTGTCTTCAATTCATGCACAGAGGCGCAGAAAAAGGTGAAAAAGGCGTATACATCAGCACCGAAGAAACCCCGCAAACCATAATGAGAACAGGGAGGGAACTTTGGAGCGACTTCCCATCAATGATTCAGAACAAGCAAATAGCCATTGTAGACCTGTCCATTAGTGCGACCTACGCTAGTGACTACGCGTTAATCAACAAAGAGGAAGCAATAGACATTCTGATGAAAGGTCTAGACGCTCAACCAGGCGCCACCAGAATAGTCATGGACTCGCTGTCATCACTAGAGCGAAGACTCGTTGACCCAACTGACTTCAGAGAAGTTTTCATGAAGCTTCTGCTTGAGGTCAAGAAACGTGGAGCTACCACAGTGTTTTCTGCAGAAGGCATTCCAACAGACCCCAACATTACCGAGTACCTTGTGGACCACTTGATATACCTCGACTACCACAAGCACGACGTTATCTGGACCAGAGTATTCATCCTGCGCAAGTCAAGAAGCTGTCCATTAAAGCCGCAGATACTTAAACTAAACATCGAAAGCGGCGGGTTGTCAGTAGAGGAAATTCCAATCTCACTGAAACCAGTGTGGTTCGCAAGCAAACTGTAAGGGTGATGCAAATGTCAACTCCTGTCGACGATACATTTGCATCCATACAGCAAACTTTCGCTGTCGGCTGGGCACCAGTAGTCATACTCATAATGGCAACTGCAGGCTTCGCCCTTCTCTACGCAGGCATGGTCAGGAAAAAGAACGTTGCTCACACTATAATCATGCTGAACATAGGCTGGACATTAGCTTTCCTCATGTATTTCCTAATAGGCTTCCCGTTAGCATACTACAGCACCAACCCAATACTTGGCTTACCACAGTTTGCGCCAACAATAGCTAACCCGTTGCCTGCTGCCTTATCTTCAACAGGAGCTTACGGTATAGCGGCAAGTCCCTCTGGATACGGAGATTTGGCGTTATGGTTCAAAATGGCCATGTTCGCCATAACCGCAGTCGCAATAATTCCTGGTGCAACAGCAGAACGCGACAAACTGTGGGGCTGGGTCATAGCTTCCGCAGTAGTGGTAGGTTTCCTATATCCCGTAATCGAACACTGGGTGTGGGGCGGCGGATGGCTCTCTCAACTGGGCTTCATAGACTACGCAGGGTCAGGTGTCGTCCACTTAACAGGTGGTATGTTCGCGTTGACGGCGGCGTATATCATTGGACCCAGACTGGGTAAATTCGGCGGCAAAAAGAAGGAGCCGAGAGCGTTCTTTGGCCACAGTTTGCCTCTGTCAACAATCGGCGCATGGCTACTAGTATTCGGCTGGTTCGGATTCAACGTAGGCTCAAGCGTAGCAACTGACGCACAAACAATCAACGTTGAACTTGCGTGGGTAGCAGTAACAACAGCGATGGCTATGGCTGGAGGACTCTTCGGAGCAGCTGTCACATCAAGAGGCCACGCTTTGACATCAATGGCAGGTCTCTTGGCAGGTGCAGTAGCAATCTGCTCAGGCGCAGCTATGATGCATCCACTATTCGCGTTCATAACAGGCATAATCGCAGGGCTAATAACAACGTTCGTTCAAGGGCTCCTAGAGGTCAAGCTACACATAGACGACGCAGCAGTTTGCGTTCCGGTGCACGCAGCTTGCGGAGTATGGGGTCTCATAGCAACAGGGCTATTCGGAGCTACATTCCTTGGTGGACACCCACTTTACGCGGCATCAACAATCACCGATTACCTTAGCCAAATTGGAATTCAGGCTGTAGGAGCATTAGCCATAATTGGATGGGCAGGCGGAACTGGTCTGGTGTTGTTCTGGGCGATCAACAAAGCAGGATTGCTGAGAGCGCGGAAAGATGCGGAACTGTTCGGCTTAGACATTGCAGATCACAAGACGTACGCGTATCCTGAAGACATGATGGATCAAGATTTCCCCTAAGAAAAAATGAGTGAAAAATGGGAGGAAAAAACATGCAAGAAATAGCTGCGGTTACTTCCGAAGACATGGAGCGCCTGAAAAAACGGGTGCAACATCTCGAAGAGGAAGTAGCTAAAATCAAAATGAAAATGGGCGGCAAAAAGTGGCTGTAGCAACGGCTGTGACGGAGAGAATACAACATGAAAAAAATCGAAGCTGTGATTAAGCCTGACATGTTCAGCTACGTCAAAATTGCCTTAGGAAAAGCAGGGTATCCCAGTCTGACAGCTTATGATGTGAAGGGTCGTGGCAAGCAAAGCGGAATAATTGAGACAGTCAGTGGGAAGACGATACGGGCTGATATCTTGCCTAAGACCAAGATTGAGGTAGTGGTTGAGGACAAGGATGTCAAGGCAGTTACGGATATAATTGTGCAGACTGCTGGTACTGGTACGATTGGCGACGGGAAAATCTTCGTGTCTACTGTTGATGAAGTGATTCGGATAAGGACGGGCGAACGCGACAGCAACGCAATATAAGAAACACCTTATTTTCCCTTTTTTTGTTTGTTTTTGTTTTCTTTAAGCGGTTAGGAACCTGTTTCAGGTTGGGTTTGGAAGGGGAACGGTTCTGATTTTTGTGTGGATAGTCGGGTTTGTTTTTTGAACGAATATCGAGTTGTGGGTTTGGTTGTTGGAGGAAAATTTGATTTGGGCTGCTTAATTTTCGTGTTTTTTGGACAGGTGTCTAAAACTGAATAGTTTTAAGTGTTGAACGGATAGTTTTAAATACTTGTATAGTGTAGATGCACAGAAAAATATGAACATTCAGTACACGTGTCGAAGGATGAATGAAAGAGAATGACCGCAGGAGATATAGCTTGGGTTTCAACCGCAACTGCGCTGGTCATGTTGATGACTCCAGCATTAGGTTTCTTCTATGCGGGCTTGGTGCGAAGGAAAAATCTTGTTTCAACTTTGGTTCAGTGTTTGATTATTTTTGCTGTGGTAAGCGTAGTTTGGGCGCTATGGGGTTACAGTCTTGTATTCGGTCCAAGCGTTCACGGTGTAATCGGCGACTTATCGTTGTTCGGGTTGAATGGCATTGGGATTCATGCGGTTACTCCTTTGGCGCCCGATGTGCCTGAGTTGCTGTTTTTTGCTTTTCAATTGAAGTTTGCAGCTATTACGCCGGCGTTGATTATTGGTGCGTGCGCGGAGCGTATTCGGTTTCGCTCGTTGTTGATTTTTATTGTACTGTGGTCGACGTTCATTTATGTGCCGATTGCACATTGGGTGTGGAATCCGGATGGTTGGCTACGTGGTTTAGGCGCCATTGATTTTGCTGGTGGTATTGTAGTTCATGTTGCGGCTGGTTTGTCTGCGTTAGCTGCGGCGCTGGTTGTCGGCAGACGGAAAGGATGTGTTTACTGGAAGGATCATTTGAAGAGCTTGGATAAGAAAAATGTTGATGCTGGTGAGATTAAGCCGAGCAACATCCCATACGTGATTCTCGGTGCGGCACTGTTGTGGTTCGGCTGGTTTGGTTTCAATGCGGGCAGTGCGTTGGCGGCGAATGATTTGGCTGTTTCTGCGCTGGTGGTTACGAATTTGTCTGCGGCAGCTGCCGCTGTGAGCTGGATGGTTATGGATTGGCTTAGGAAGGGTAAGCCTTCTGCGGTTGGGATTTCGGTGGGTGCGGTTTGCGGTTTGGTGGCGATTACTCCTGCTTCGGGTTACGTGAACGTGACATCGGCTTTGATTATCGGGTTATGCGCTGGTGTGTTATCGAATTTGGTGGCTAATTGGCGTGCTGGGCGAAGCAGAATTGATGATTCGCTGGATGTGTTTGCTTGCCACGGTGTAAGCGGAATCTGGGGTTCAATTGCTACGGGGTTGTTTGCAACGGCGATGGTTAATGGCGTTGACGGCTTGTTCTATGGTAATGCTGGGCAGTTGGTTGCGCAGGTGGCGGCTGTGTTGATTGTGGCGGCTTTCGCGTTCTTCGGTTCGTACCTGCTGCTGAAGGCGATTAACGTGTTTTCGCCGCTGAGAGTGAGTCCTGAAGAAGAAGACCAAGGCTTGGATTTGAGTCAACACGGAGAAGAAGCATACCACTTGGAGTGACGCAGCACACAAGGCTCAGAAAGACTATGCCCCCATTTTTTAAACTATAAAGTTACTGAAGGAAGCGGTGCGGATAGACCCTCTATAGGTTTCTGCAATGAACCACTAATAGGATACAAATATGATTGCGATTCCAACATGCTATTGCGCTTGTTTTCAGCCAATAGCGACCCCTCCCCCTCCTATTTTTCTGCAATGTTTCTCTCTTTTAGGTGTTGAAGAGTTTGAACAGCAGTTTTGTGATTTTTTCAGCAGCAGATTGAACTTCAGGGGTTAAGCCTTCACCGAACTCCACGTTCTTAGGCTCAATCAGCAGCAGAGCAATTTTCGCCTTTGTGGTCAAAGTGATGTACTCGCAGAATATTCGCAGAGGCAAAATGTGTGTTGAAATTGCTGGGAAAGCTGTTACTTGCTCGGGGTCTATAAGACGCGTTTCCCCTGGCTTCAACCCTATTAATGCAGCGTCTATCAGAAGCACATGGGTGGGGTTAAACTCCACGATAGCGTGGAGAAAGCTTTCGGGAACTGTCTCGCATTCGATTAGGTAGACCTTTTCAGGTACTTTGCCTTGCAAGTTTTGAATGATTTTCACGCCGACAAAATCGTCGCTGCGTATTGGGTTGCCAATTCCCGCTACAACAACCTTTTCGGCGTTGGTAAGCCATTCTTTTATTTTTTCTTGAATACTGCATTTGCAATTTGCCATTCAAAGCGCCACTGAAACCAAAAGGCAGAACCGTTTGAAAAAGGTTTACGCCAATACGTTTGTTTAAGTGTGAAATCTTCGCCATTAAGGAGCAACAAAAGTGCATGCTACTTTTTCTTTAAGCTGCTATTGCTTTTCGTCAGACCGTATTTGGTGAAATAGTATGCGATAAACAAAGCGGTTGGCACACCCACCAAAAGACTGCGCACCAATGCTTTGGCACCTTTTGCTAACCCTCTCCGTTTGAATTGCCATAGTGCAAAAAATAATAGATAAACAGGGAATACTAGGGCGATTATGAGATTCTGCATGAAGGCGCCTATAAGGGACAGGATGAGAGTTGGAACATATCCAAGATACCATCCGTATCTCTTGTGTTGCAGGAAGAAGTTTTTTGCTCCTTGATAGGGTAACTCCTGTCTGTATAGCAAAACTTCTGTTCTCGACTTCTTCCTAAGTCCACTCATAGCATCTTGCAACGGCATATCAATGTATATGTCGCTGTGACTTTTCTTGATGTTGTTGACGTCGAAAACTGCAATTTTCTTGTTCAAGAATATTCTGAAACCTTTTTCTCTAGCACGAATGGAAAAGTCACCGTCCTCCCAAATTGTGAGGGCAGGATCAAAAGTAACGGTGTCAAATACTTCTTTTGATATAAGGGTATTTCCCATCCCAGCACATACGACCTCGCGGGTTTCCTCTGGGCGCAGCTTCATTTTTGCCTCTTCCAGTTTGTTGTCTATTTCGCTTATTAAGTCAACAGATATCTTGGCGGTGTTTGCGGTTACTATGCCTACTTTTTCTTTTTCAATTACCTCAAAAAGCGAAGACATCGCACTTGGTTCCATAATGACATCACTATCCCAGAATAGGAGCAGGTCGCCTTGCATGTTTTTGATGCAAATGTTTCTTCCTTCAGGAATACTGCACTTCTGGATTACTATTTCGTAGCCTTTGAAATCGGATTTTTCTAGAATCTGCCGTGCAGTTTCAACGGTTTTGTCAGTGCTTTCACTATCAACTATGAGCACAAAAATTCTGTCATGAGGATATGTTTGGCTTTGCAGAGAAGCAAGCATCCTGCCGATTATCCATTCTCTGTTCAACACCGTGATGCCAACGGTAATTAGCGGAAACGCCTGTTCCATAGACAAATGTCTATTTTTCTCCAAGGGAAACAGTGCCTCTGTACGTGTTTCTGGGGAACTTTTTGAGGGGCATAACCGAGAACAAAACTGGTTTCCTGACCACCTTGATTTTAGAAAATTTGAATGAGCCCTTTCGCAAAACCAGCATAAGGCTACAAGACATTGCGGTAACCATTCCCCGAACGTTGTTGAATAATGATAGCGATAAACTTGGAAGCATTTAAGTTTTCCAGTGCTTACGCCAGCATCATCAACCGTTGCAACGATTACGTGAAAAAGCGGAGAACAAAAAGACCAAAAATTCTGAATTAGAAAAATGATAAGTGGTGAAGCGTTTACCGCTTCAAAGTTCCGACCAACTGTCTCTGGTTATCGTAGACTTCCACAGTCAACGGAAATTGCCCAATCGCAAAATGCGTTGCGCATCCGAAGCAGGGGTCATAAGCGCGGAAAGCCATCTCCACCTTGTTAAGCACGCCGTTGTCTACTTTGCCGTTGTGAATTAAGCCTTTAGCTGCGTCGCGGATGGACATGCAAATGGCAGGGTAGTTGTTGGTTGTAGCTACAATCATGTTCACGTCCTTAACGAGCGCGTCCTTGTCCAAGACGTAATGATGATACAGCGTTCCCCGTGCAGCTTCAACAACGCCTACACCTTCGCTGGGTTCGCCTGGTTTGTTGCGTATGTTTGTGCTTGTGATTTCAGGGTCTTTTGCAAGTTCCACTGCGCGTTCAGTAGCGTAAAGCAGTTCAATTAAGCGTGCCCAGTGGAAAGCCAAAGTGCCGTGCACTGGTTTGCCGCCTAACGTTTGATACATAACCTCGTATTCTGCTTGCGCCAGCGGCGTAGCCATGCCGTCTGAAGCGTTTAATCTTCCAAGTGGACCAACGCGGTAGACTCCGCTGTCTGCGCCGTAAACTTGCCCTTTCCAACCGATTTTCTTCAGGAACGGAAACTTGGTGTACGTCCATTGTTCCACGTGCTCGCCAATGTGCGCCAAGTAGTCTTTGGCTTCGAACTTGACGAATTCGCCGCCGCTGGGGTTGACTACGCGGATTTTTCCATCGTAAAAGTTCACTTTGTTATTCGCGTCCACCATGCCCATGTAGTAAGTTTGCATCGTGTACGCATCGCTTTTGATCATGTCCACGTATTTGCTGTTGCCTAAGACAATATCGTGGAAGAGTTTTAAGCTGAACTTGGCGAATTCCACACAGGACTCAGCCATCTTCAGGATTTCCTGACGGTTCTCTTCGCTTAAAGCCTTGGATATTCCGCCTGGCAAGCCGCAGACTGGATGCGTGGCTTTGCCGCCGAGAATCGCAGTTATCTGTTGCCCGTAAGCTCTGTGCTTGATGACTTCTTTAGCTATGTCTAAGCCTGCTTTTTCGATGACGCCTAAAATGTTGCGTTTGGCTGGCGGTGCGTCTGGACCAACGATGAAGTCTGGTCCGCCTAAATAGTAAAAGTGCAAAGTGTGATCGTAAATGAAGTATCCGCAGTTCATGAGTTCACGAAGTTTTTTCGCGGTTGATGTGGGCTCCACGTTGAACGCCGCATCTAAGGCTTTTACAGAAGCAAAGTGGTGTGCAACTGGGCAGACTCCGCAGATTCTGGTTGTAAGCTGCGGCATGAGTTCAGCGCGTCTGCCGATGCAGAATTTTTCGAATCCTCTGAGTTCGGGGATTTTCAGGTAGGCATTTTCTACTTCGCCTGCGTCGTTTAGGAATATGGACACGTTGCCGTGGCCTTCAAGCCTTGTGATGGGGTCTATTAGTATTTCTTTCATTGTTTAATCACCTTTCTTTTCATTATTGAAGCAGGTAACGAGTACATGTAAAATGTGCCGACTGGGTCTTTTATTTGGCTCATAAGGGTCTCTATGTCTTTTTCAGACAATTTTTCCTCATCGTACCCCAGTATGGAAGCCAAAGCAGTTATCATTCCAGCGCCTACTTCTGGCTGGTTTGGTGCTGCTCCGCCGCAGCCTGTGCAGGGCATGTCTACTTTTAGGCATTGTGCGCCGCAGCCGCTGCGGGTGGCAAGTCCCATGCAGAGTATGCCTTGTTCCAGCAGGCATTTTTCGGGTTCAGGGGTTTTCTCGTAGACTCGGTAAATCTTGGAGATTTTCTTGTTTTCTCTTTTTCTGGGGCATTCGTCGCATACGGCTTTGAGTGGTGCGAGAACTGAGCCTTTTGGCGGCAACTCGTTCTTTGCTATGGCTTCTACAGCGTTAGCGATGAGTTTGACTGGGGGTGGGCAGCCTGGGAGGTAATAGTCTACTTCAACTGTCTGTGCTAAGGTTTTGACGGTGTCGTAGAATTCGGGTATTGTGAGTGTGCCTTCTTTTACTGTTGTTTGAGTTTTAGGTGTGGTGCCTTGTGGGTTGACGTTTGATTTGTCTTTCAGGTAAACTTGGGTGAAGATCTCGTTGCGGTTGTTCAAATTCGCTAAGCCAGGTATGCAGCCTTCGTGGGCGCATGAGCCGAAGGCAACAAGTGTTTTGGCTTTTTGACGTAGAAGTTTTGCCATGTGTTCCTGTTCTGAGTTGCGTATGGAACCGTTGAAGAAGCAAATGTCTATGTATTTGTCAGGCATTTCTTCAACATCTTTGTATTTGATGTCCATGGCTACTGGCCAGAACACGATGTCTGCGATTTGCACTACGTCGAGGATTTTTTCGTTTATGTCTAACACGGCGATTTCGCATCCGCCGCAGCTTGCAGCCCAATAAAAGGCTATTTTTAACTTGTTTTGGCTCATTCTTGTTTTACTCCTTGTGTTATTTGGTTGATTATTTTTGACGCGTTAACTCTGAGCTCGTTGAATGCTAGCTCTTCAGGCGTCAAACCCAAAGCTAAACCAAGCAGTTGGGGATAATGCAGGACTGGGATGCCGTAAACTTCATTGAACATTTTTTCTATGCGCAACTCGTTAGTATCGTACATTATGTGGCAGAACGGACAGATGGTTATTAAGGCTTGCGCGTCAACTGCCTTTACATGGCTTAGTTTGTCTCTTGCAAGTTGCAGTGCGACCTTGTCGCTTACTCCTACGCTTGGCGCTCCGCAGCATTCGGTCTCGTCAATGTAGTCTAGACATGTGGCGCCTGTAGCTTCAATGAGCATTTTAAGCGTTTGCGGGTCTTCGGGGTCGTCGAAGCCTATGTATTCTTTCGGACGGAGTATGTGGCAGCCGTTGTGTTCGGCTACTTTGAGGTTTGTGAGCGGTTTGACTACGGCTTTTTTTATGGTTTCCACGCCTACATCTTCTTTCAGCAGTTGGAGCAAGTGTTTTGCGGCGATTGTGCCTTTGAATTCTAGTCCTGCTTCTTTCAGGTGCGCGTTGATTTCCTCTCTTAATGCTTTATCTTCTTTTAAAATTTTGTTAACTTTCTTCAATGTGCCTGCGCAGCCTGGGCACAGCGTGAGAATGTTTAAGCCTTGCTGTTCAGCTAAGGCTAGGTTGCGTGCTGCGAGGATAAGCATGGCTTCGTGGCTAACTGGGTCTAATGGCAGTCCACAGCAGTTGAATTCAGGCATTTCCACGAGTTCCACGCCTAATTTAGCTAAGACTTTGCGTGCGCTTATTTCGTAAGCTGAAACGCGGTATGGGATGGCGCAGCCGAGGAAAATTAGGTATTTACTGGGCACTTGGTTCACCTTTCTTTTCAGCGGTTTCCATGAATTTTACGCCTTTAAGCGTCTTGCGCACGCTTTCAGGGTTGCCTTTCGGCAACGGCGGCAAACATTGGCTTTCCCGTTTTTTTATGCGCAACTCTGGAATTTTGTAAGCGTAACCTGATTCCATTATGGCGCAAGCTTGGTCTTTGAAAACTTGAGGCACGCAGCCTTTTTCCGCTGCTAAATTGCGTAAAACGCGGATCACGCTGGCTACTTCCACATCCTGCGGACAGCGGTCTGTGCACGTGAAGCATGCTGCGCAGAGCCAGAGTGTGTCGCTGTTCAAAACGCGGTCTTTTAAGCCGAGCTGTGCCATACGAATTATCTGCCTTGGGCGGTAAGTTTCGCTGAATCTTGCGACTGGACAGTCTGAAGTGCATGTTCCGCACTGGAAGCATTTTAGAAGTTTTTCGCCCCCGTGCATTTTGGTGATTTCATACTTGAATTTTGGGTCGATTTCGGAGGCTTTTATTGGCTCTTTTGCGGGTGCTGTCTCAGCCATTGTGCTTCACCTAAGGGCAGCAAATCAAATGCGCCATGCACTTATGGGTATTCACAAATCCCATATCAACTACATAAAGCTTAAGCCGCTTTTCCAGTGATTTTTCCATATTGAATATGCAGGTTGAAATGGTGCTTTTCACTGCTTGCTGAAAAGCGAATTAAGCGGTATTGTTATGCTCGGAGAAAACTTGCACTCTTTATTTAAAGAAACCATGTATAGTGCTGAAAGAAAGGCTGCAGACCTACCCCCTACAGGTTTCTGCATGCTATTTCTAATAGGCGCCAAATATGCTGGTTGGTTCAAAGAAAAACCGTTCTGTTTTTGACTGCTAACAGATTTCTCAGTCCATGCGTTTTGCAGGTTCGCTTCAGAGCGGGTGTGTTGAAAGAATGTTTTTATCTGCTCTATGCAATACCTATTCTTTCAAGGTGCTCTTGAATGGGAAAAGGCTCTGGATTTGGAAAAGTAATTTTGTTCGGCGAACACTTCGTTGTCCACGGCGTACCCGGCATTGTGTCAGCAATTGACTCCGCCACAGACGCAGAAGTAACAAAAGCCCAAAAAGGACTCAACATTAAAGATGAACGGAAAGGCTCTAAGGGCTATGCAGAAGAAAAACGGCTTCAACAAATCGAGTCCATCGAACGCATGCTCAAAACCATGGGACTTGACGCTAAAACGCCAATGAACATTTGGTTAGGTGGAAACCTGCCAGGCTTCAGCGGCTTAGGCGCCTCAGCCGCAAGCAGCGTAGCCATCGCAAGAGCCATATCCGAAGAATTTAACCTTAAACTTTCTAACGAGAAAATTAACCAAACCGCGTATGAAGCAGAGAAAGCATACGCAGGCAACCCGTCAGGCATCGACAACACCGCAGCAACCTACGGCGGCTTAATGTGGTTCAAGAAAAACCCTGCCGGCGGACCAGACAACGTTGAACGGCTCCGCATTCGCAAGCCAGTTGAAATAGTCATCGGCAGCACAGGCAAAGTCGCCAACACCAAAGCCATGGTTGAAGGTGTCGCCGAACGCAAAAAAACTAACCCGCAAAAATACAATCCAATCTTCAAACAAGCCGAAGAAGTGGCATTTGCTGGACGAAACGCATTAGAGAATTATAATCTTAAAAAAGTCGGCGACCTCATGAATGAAAACCACCGTTTGCTCCAAGAAATCGGCGTATCCAGTAAAGAACTCGAAATGCTAGTGGATTTAGCGCGGAAACAGGGTGCATTTGGCGCTAAACTGACAGGCGGCGGAGGCGGAGGCTGCATGGTAGCGTTAACGCCGACGAAGACTCTGCAGGAAGCAGTTGCCACAGCCATTGAGAAAACAGGCTGCGAAGTGCTGCGGACAAAAATCGGGGTTGAAAAGTTATAAGGAAACATAAACCTATACAGCACTAGAAGGGTGGAGAAAACTTGGGTTTTAGAACTTTCTTGGAACAACTCACCAAAAACGGCGAACTAACAAAAATCCAGAAACAAGTATCCACGGAATACGAGATGGCCGGCGTTATAGAAGCGCTCGGCGAGAAACCCGTGCTCTTCGAAAAACCAAAAGAATCCGCAATCCCAGTCGTGGCAGGTCTCGTCTCTTCCAAAGAACTTATCTCCAGTGCACTGGGCATAACAAAAGAGCAGTTGCTGCACAAGCTGGCAGGCGCCATAGCAAAACCCGTACCGCCAACCGTTGTGGCGACAGGCGAATGCCAAGAAATAATCGAAAAAGACGTGGATTTAACCAAGCTTCCAATATTGAGGTACACGGAAAAAGACGGCGGAAAATACATCACATCCGC
This sequence comes from uncultured Candidatus Bathyarchaeia archaeon, assembly GCA_964506435.1. Lineage (GTDB taxonomy): Archaea > Thermoproteota > Bathyarchaeia > Bathyarchaeales > Bathycorpusculaceae > JAOZHU01. The sequence goes on from CAZDLK010000033.1 coordinate 22,328, forward strand.
CGTGGCAATAGTGAAAGACCCCGAATTCGGCAATAGAAACATGGCTTTCCACAGGCTAATGCTGCTGGGCAAGAACAGGTTTGTAGCCAGAATCGTTGAGCACAGAGGAACCGACTCAGCCCTCACGAAGGCTGGCGGAGAACTCGAAATCGCATTATGTATAGGCAACTCGACTCCCGTACTTCTCGCAGCAGCCACATCCCTACCAATGGGCGTTGACGAACTCGGAATGGCTAATGCTCTGGAAAAAACAGAATTAGTCAAATGCAAAACAATCAACCTCGAAGTCCCACGAGACTGCGAAATCGTACTAGAAGGAAAAATAACACGAGAAAAAACCGCTGAAGGACCATTCCTAGACACAACAGGCACAATCGACAAAATACGGCAACAGCCAATAATCGAAATCAAATGCGTAACCCACAGGGAAAACCCAATTTACCAAACATTGCTGCCTGGCAGGAATGAGCATAAGTTCTTGATGGGCATGCCTAAAGAGCCGACAATCTTTACTGAAGTGAACAAGGTCTGCGAGTGCAAAGACGTCTACGTCACCCCAGGAGGATGCAGTTGGCTGCACGCAGTGGTGAAGATAAAGAAAAAGAACGCGGATGATGGCAAAAACGCAATCACCGCAGCTTTTGAAGGCCACAAGTCGCTGAAGCACTGCGTGATTGTTGATGATGATACAGATATTTACAACCCGCATGATGTTGAATGGGCGATTGCCACAAGATTCCAAGCAGACAAAAACGCGATAATTCTGCCGCATCAGCCTGGTTCCTCTCTGGATCCGTCTGGAGACTTAACCGAAGGCAAAAAAGCAACCACCTGCAAGATGGGATTAGACGCTACGGTGCCTTTTGGGAAAACGGACAAAAGCTTCGGGAAAGAGCAATACAGAAAAGTTGACTTGAAAAAGTACCTGTGATTTGGCTATGTATCTTACAGAAAAAGAAGAAAGAATGCTAAACGGCGAAGAAGGCTATGCCGTCAAAAAATCCATGGAGATACTGGTCGCCTTAGGCGACATCTACGGTGCAGAACGCCTAATCAAAGTGGGCTCTGTCCAAGTAGCAGGAGTATCCTACCACAACCTCGGCGACGCTGGACTGGAATTCCTGAATGAACTTGCGAAAGACGGGCGAGTTAAAGTGCTCACGACGCTGAATCCAGCGGGAATGGATTTGGAAAACTGGCGAAACCTCGGCATCTCTGTGGAATTCGCGGAAAAACAAAACTTGGTAATCGACGCCTTCAGAAAAATGGGCATAATCACCTCCTGCACGTGCACGCCGTACTTGATAGGCAACTTGCCCCGCTACGGAGAGCATGTCGCTTGGTCAGAATCCTCAGCAGTTACCTTTGCAAATTCGGTTCTCGGCGCAAGAACCAACAGGGAAGGCGGGCCATCAGCGCTTGCAGCAGCTTTCGTTGGCAAAACCCCCTGCTATGGCTTGCACTTAGACGAGAATCGTATACCCGATGTTCACGTGCAAATGGCAACTGAACTTAAGAAGCTTTCAGACTGGGGCGCCCTCGGCTACTGCATAGGCAAAAAAGCAGAAAACAAAATCCCCTACATAACGGGTGTTAAAGAGGCGGAAGTGGACGAGTTAAAGTCTTTTTGCGCTTCAGTTGTGACTTACGGCGCTAAAGCCTTGTTTTACATGCAGGGCATAACTCCAGGCTCTGAGAAGTATCAACCGCCAAAAGACACGGTTACAATTGACGCTAAGGATATTGAGGAAGCTTATAGAAACATTAACGATGAAGCAGTTGACATAGACTTCGTGTGCATAGGCTGCCCGCACTGTTCAATCAAGGAAATCGCCGAAATCGCCGAGTTGCTTAAGGACAAGAAAATTGCTGCTAACACGGAGTTCTGGGTGGCTACTTCACGAACGGCAAAGCAGCTTGCGGACATGCGAGGCTACACCGCAGTCATAGAGGCGGCTGGCGGCAAATTTGCCTGTGACACTTGTATGGCGGTGGCGCCGTTGAAAGGCAGATTCA
>CAZDLK010000034.1:0-23568 GCA_964506435.1 uncultured Candidatus Bathyarchaeia archaeon
TGGTTGATGCAATGCTGCCCTACTATAATCAGCGTGCTTACGGTAACCCAACGCTCACGCATAAACCAGGCTGGGAAGCCTTCGAAACGATAATGGAGTCAGCACAGAAAATCTCCAAGTTTTTAGGCGCAAAGATTCTTGAAGAAGTGACTTTCACTCCCAGCGAAACAGAAGCCAACAACCTAGCCCTTATGGGCTCCGCTTTTGCTAACAAGAACAAAGGCTCAAAAATCGTAATTTCGGAAATTGAACCCATCAACGTGTTGCACGTGACGGAACTGCTGAAAAAGTTCGGGTTCACCACAACCAAAATTCCAGTAGACAGCGAAGGCTTCCTGAATCTTGAAAAACTAAAAGAAACCGTAGACAAAGAAACGGTGCTGGTCAGCACAGCATTGGTTAACAACGAGGTTGGAACAATACAGCCAGTTAAGGAAGCAGTGGAAATAGTTAAAGACAAAAATCCAGAGGCCATTTTCCACACGGACGCTTCAGACGCGTACGGCAGAATCCCCGTGAACGTGCAGGATTTGAAAGTGGATTTGGCAACTGTAAGCAGCTACAAGATTCTAGGTCCACGCGGAATCGGCGCATTATACGCGCGGGAAGGCGTAGACGTGGACAAGATTTTGGAAGGCCAAATAGGCACACAAAGGCTTTGGCCAGGCGTTGAAAACACGCCGCTTATTGTCGGCTTCACGAAAGCATCTGAATTAGCTTTCCAAAATTTTGAGGCAAACGTGGCTCGTATGCACAAGTTGAGGGATAAACTGGTAGACGGCATATTTGCTGAGCTTCCTGACGTGAAATTCAACGGTCCAAAAGGCGACAAAAGAGCGCCCGACAACGCAAACATCAGTTTCCTCAGGTGCGAAGGTGAAGCGTTAACAATTGAGTTAAGCCTTAAGGGCGTTTACGTGTCCAGCGGCAGCGCCTGCAGCAGAAGGCTGCTTCAGCCAAGCCACGTGCTCGTTGCTATAGGCAGACACTTCAGCGAAGCCCACGGCAGCATACTGATGAAAACCACGCGGTACCATACAGAAGAAGATATAACTTATGTTCTGGAAGTGTTACCTAGCGCTGTGAACAGGATAAGAGGGATAGTTGGTTCTACAGGAGTTGATTAAGAATGTCACGTGTACCTTTACCATACAACCCAAAAGTCCTTGACTTGTTCAGGCATCCTAAAAATTTGGGCCCAATGGAGGACGCCACAGTTACCGCCGTTGCAGGAAACCCCGCGTGCGGAGACATGATAACTTTCTACTTGAAAATCAACGAGCAAGAAATCATAGAACGCGCCTCCTTCGAAAGTTACGGATGCGCCGCGAACATAGCCACATCCAGCATAGTCACTGAAATGATAAAGGGATTAAGCCTTGAAGCCACGTGGAAAGACATTACGTGGAAAAAAGTTGCTGAAGAAGTCGGCGGCTTGCCCTCGGTTAAATTTCACTGCGGCGTCTTAGCTGTGGGCGCTTTGAAACGGGCAATCAGAAAATACTATGAAATCAAAGGCTCAGCGCCTAGTTGGCTACCGCAAGATTTGACGTTCGAAGAAAAGCAGGCTTTAGAAGAAGAAGAATTGGCAAAGATGCTTTCAAAACGGATGAAGACGGAGGCAGAAAAATAATCCTGGATGCCTACAGGATTCGCGAAGACTTCCCAATCCTAAAACGAAAAATAAACAATCACCCGCTCATCTATTTTGATAACGCAGCAACTACGCAGAAGCCTAAACAAGTAATCGACGCCATAAGCAACTTTTACGAGAACCACAACGCCAATGTTCACCGCGCAGTGCACACGCTTTCGCAAGAAGCCACAGAAATGCATGAAAACGCCCGCGAGACAATTGCCCAGTTCATAAACGCGCGTGACCCAGCGGAAATTGTTTTCGTCCGAGGCACCACTGAAGCAATTAATCTTGTTGCGTATTCTTGGGGGCTTCGCAACCTCAAAAGCGGCGACGAAGTCTTAGTGTCGCTGATGGAACACCACAGCAACATTGTTCCATGGGAGATTATCTCAAAAATAAACGGTTTCACCGTCAAATACGCAGAAATCAACAGCGACGGCACGTTAAACTACGAGGATTTTGAAGGCAAATTTTCCAGCAAAACAAAACTTGCTTGCCTAAGCCAAGTCTCAAACGTCAGCGGCGTAATCAACGACGTCAAAAGAATCGCCCGAGTTGCCCACGACCACGGCGCTTTGATGCTGGTGGACGGCGCACAATCCGTTCCCCACATGGCTGTGGACGCCCAAGATTTAGATGTAGATTTTCTGGCTTTTTCAGGACATAAAATGCTGGGTCCAACAGGCATCGGCGTACTCTACGGCAGAAAAGAACTTCTTGAGCAGATGGCTCCGTTCCAAGGCGGCGGCGAAATGATAAAAGACGTTTCGTTCAGCCGCGAAAAAGCCCAAGCCAACATAAGCTGGAATGCCGTTCCATGGAAGTTTGAAGCTGGAACACCTAACATCTGCGGCAGCATCGCCCTCATGGCAGCGGTCAACTACCTTGAACGCATTGGCATGGACGAAGTGCTGCAACATGAAAAGGCTTTGACTGAATACGCCGTTAAACGCATGCGCGAATGCAGCAAAGTCACGCTCCACGGCTCCAATGACTCATCGTTGAAGTGTGGAATAATACCCTTCAACGTGAAAGGATTATCTTCGCATGATGTTGCGCTTTTCTGCGACACCTACGGCATCATGATGCGCAGCGGTTTCCACTGCGCTCAGCCTCTGCACGAGGTTTTCAAGTTACAGTCTTCTGCCCGCGCAAGCTTTTACATTTACAACACACGCGAAGAAATTGACCGCTTCGTAGAAGTTCTAAAGGAGATTGAGCAAGTCTAATGCCTACGGTAGAGGATTATGTGGCGCGAATCGAAGAAACATGCGGCGCAGAAAAAAGCGCCGTGGTCACGTTCAAATATGATAAGAAAGACGAAGCCATCGCAAGAATTTCCCAAAGAGCCACGCTGAAAAGCTCCGTGGCAGGCGTCATTTCAGAGTACACTTACCAAGAGATCTCGTTCCGCGTGTACTCCAGCGGAAAAGCCATTTTCAAAGAAATAAGAAACAAGTCTCAACTATACACATTTTTGTCCGCTCTCCTGCTTTAATGTGCACAATGTGCCCGCGCGGTTTTCATGCGCGAAAACGCAGTCTCGCTTGCATTTTGGTTCTGCTTACCCAATTATAGAATGGGATAAGCCTGTACTTTATCGCTTGAGGAAGGGCATCCTTAAGCTCTCGATGCAACCCCATTTTCACGGCAGTGCCGCCTTTCCTTGTAACAGGCACGTAGTACCGAGTTAAAGAAAACGCGGCGAAGCCGTTGCTCTCCTTGAACCTGTCCAAAGACGGGTGATTCCCCATGCGCCCGTACATAACCCAGCCGGCCTGTTTAACAGCGCAAACCTCTACGGCCTTAGCAACCAACGCGTTGTTCACTGCTTTGTCAGAATACTTCTGCAAAGAAAGTATCTGTGAAATAATTGCGATTTTGTTGCCATGAACAAGTTGTATAAATCCCACAAGCTCGTCTTGAAGGAACGCGCCTATGAAAGTGCAGTTCTGCGCTGAAAGCACGCCGCGGGTGACACTCTGTAAAGATGTGCCATAATGTGGGAAGGCTCTTTCTTGTCGTATCGGCGTTTCATTGTAGATTTTCCATATGCCCTCAGCCAGTTTTTCACTTGGCTCAACCACTTCTGTCTTCACGCCGCTTTTCTCCGCTTTACGCACCATGTTCCGCGTTTTCTTGCCGATGTTTTTCCACCATTCATCATAAGAAGCAACTTGAAGAAGCGCCACATTATCCGCGGTTTTCGACCAATGTGGCTTACTGGAAACCATGTTGCACCATTTTCTTTCAATAAAGGTAAAGATGTCTATGCCTTTTTCTCCGAGTTTTTCAATAAAGGCGTCCGTCGGAGCCACGTCTGCTGCGTATTCTCCTTTGTCGTTTGCTACTTTGAAGAAAAGTTTCTTTCTCACAGCCATTGTTTCAAATTCCTTATCCACTTTTAGAATTCTCCTGAAGGTTTCGTAGAATGGTCCTCTGTGGTTTATTGTTCCTCGGTTGAAAAGCCAGTCAGGATGAATTTCTATGACTTCGCCTTTTGCGATACTGTTCTCGGTCATCTTTACAGTTTTCTCGACAGGAGCAGCGTGGCACATAAAATCCAGAGGAAACGTGGGAAACTCATGGAAGGACTTCAGCGGAAACCCCTCGGGGATTTGAGCTCTAGCGGTTCCTATTTTGCGCTTCCACATGATTTGAGCCAGTAAACGGGAAGTTCCGTGAATGGTGTAGTAGGTCACCTTTCTTTCAGCAGTCTTTTCCAGAAGTTTCAATTCTGCATACGGGTTGTTAACAACGTGAAGAGCGACTTCATGTTTATCTTCATGGAGCAACCGCAGCAATTCTCTATCAGGCATAGTTCGGTGTGTGAAAAACCAGTAGGCTTTAACTTTAACAGGTGATTCATTGATCATTCTCGCGATTATTCTGGAGTTTTTCAGATAATCTCTGCTAATTTTGCTTCCCAGAATTATGGACAGAAAACTTTTGGTTCTCGAAGAATACGGGTAATCAACGTCTATTCTCAGGGTCATCATAGCTGCTCTGTTTGCCATTTTCAAGTGAATGGCGCTACCCAATTATAAATCCTCTGTTACGTGCCTAAATCAGTGCTGCTTAAGCACAAGTTAATTCGCGTTGGGCTACAAAAAGGAATTTCAGCGGTTTTTCCAGAGAAACTAGCAAGCGATTTTCAACAAGAACCTAGCTGTGAATTAATAGCCCAAAAAAAGTGGACATGCCCAGAAAAAAATTACGCTTGAGCCGTACCCTTCGGGTCATCCTTTCCACCCATTGATTTCAGATTAGCCCTACATAGTGTGCTTGGCGCAGCAAAAAATCAAAAGAGAACTGAATTGGTCAGCTACGGTTAGCCTAAGCGACGGGCTTGACAGAGTTATCGCCTATTTTGAAAAAGCAATTCCGAAAGACAACGTGTAACGAAAACCTCGGACAGCGAAGCGCAAGACACATTGCTTGCATAAGTTGCAATGGCTCAGCCTGCATTCACTGCTTCATCAAATATCCGCTTCAGTTTCGAATTCCTGTTTTCTATAGAGAATCTGCCTGTTTCTATTGAAGCTCTGGCTTGCCGCCCAAGTTTCCTCATGAACGCGGCATCTTCAATTAAGAGTGAAGTTTTTTCAACAATTTGGTTCACCAGTTGCGGTCTATATTTGCGGACGTAAGGGAGGAACTCGATGTTGATTCCGTTTGGTGCGCCGTTCCATGTGTAGTAAGGCAGGGTTGGCAGCGGGTCTACTAGTAAGCCTGTTTTCGTGTCTTCCACTGCTTCAGGGATATCATATATCCTGCGAGCAATCACGGGCAGTTCATAGCTCATTGCCTCGAGGATAGCCATTCCCAAATTAAGATGCGAGGGAAACAGAAAGATGTCTGAAGAGACGTAAAGCTTGGTTAATTCCTCGTCGCTTAGTGGCGAATCAAGTATCCTGACGCCGCGGCTGTTTGCATATTTTGCTTTTACTTCAGGAGGAACCCAAGACCTCACCACTAATTCTATTCGGTCATATTTCTCCCGCAGCTTCAGAAATGCTTCAATTGCTTCGACCCCGCCTTTGCTTTCGAAAGTAAAAGCGTTGGAGAGGTTTATGCTGCCGACGAAAAGCAAAGTTATCTTGTCCTCTGCTTTTTTCTTGGTTATATTTTTCGGTCTCATTCCGAAATGAACTGTTTCGATTTTTTCCTTAAACGAATCGCAGTTCATGCTGTGGTACAGTGTCCTTTTTGCCCAGTTGCTCCACGGCATAACTTTCCTGCAATATTTCGAAGCTAACCTTTTCTGGACAGTTCTTCGGACAATTTTGATGTCATTGCCGCCTACAAGCTCGTTGGCGTATTCAACGTCAACAACCCACGGCAACTCCGCGAATAATAACTGCTGCGAACAGTAAATTAGATCGGCTTCAGCCTCGGGTAACGCTTTAAACTTGGAGTCTCTGAATTTTTTAGTGAGAACATACCCGACTGTTTTTGCTTCATTCCACACGTTCCAAGAGGCGGTTGAGCTTCGCAGTTTTCTATCAATTCGCCTTATTACCTGCTGGTTTCGGGTAAGCCCAGAACTTGGCTGTTGGGTTCCCAGCGATTTTGCCTTCTCACCGAGAAAGCAATATCCGTTTGGTGGAAATTCCACTAGCTCTCTATAGAGAGAATGGAATTGTCCGCCGCGAGATCGCCCCTTGAGATAAACAGTTTTCATTTGAGAAGGTTTCAAATGTGCGCTATATAAAAACGTATGCCACCCTTACAGAACCAGAAGAGACAGGGGAGTTTATAGTCAGCAAAAAGAATAATAGGGTAAACCGTTCTGGTATGGAAATAGGGTCATGGGCTTCCATGAAAAAAGTATGCATTACTGGGATCACTGGGCAAGATGGCTCTTATCTAACAGAATTCCTGTTGTCAAAAGGGGTTGAAGTGCACGGAATCATCCGGCGAGCCAGCACTTTCAACACGGCAAGAATAGACCACATTTACGTGGACCCGCATGATCCGCACGCGCGGCTTTTTCTTCACTACGGCGACCTTTCAGATTCTGAACAGACATCTAACCTAATATACAATATGAAGCCAGACGCGGTTTTTCATCTCGGAGCCCAAAGTCACGTTCGCGTCAGCTTTGATGTGCCTGAGTACACGGGAAACACCACAGGGTTAGGCACTACAAGAATTTTGGAAGCTATCCGAAGAAGTGACAAGCAAATCAGGTTTTATCAAGCTTCAAGCAGCGAAATGTTCGGGTGCTCGCCGCCGCCTCAAAACGAGAATACACCGTTTAGACCCAGAAGCCCTTACGCAGTAGCTAAAGTGTATTCTTATTGGATGACTGTGAACTACAGAGAAGGCTACAATCTTTTCGCATCTAATGGTATCCTGTTTAATCACGAGTCTCCTCGGCGAGGGGAAACTTTTGTTACGAGAAAAATTACTATGGCAGTAGCCAACATACTGGCTGGAAAGCAGAAAGCTCTGTTTTTGGGGAACTTGGATGCGAAAAGAGATTGGGGGTACGCTCCTGAATATGTGGAGGCGATGTGGAGAATCCTTCAGCTTGAGAAACCAAGCGATTTTGTTCTAGGTACAGGTGAAGCGCATTCTGTTAAGGAGTTTGTTGAGCAAGCTTTTTCGTATGTTGGGTTGGACTACGAAAAATACGTTAAAATTGATCCTCGTTATTTGCGTCCTACTGAAACTGAGGATTTGGTGGCTGATTCAGCGAAAGGCAGGGCTGTGCTGGGTTGGGTGCCGAAAATCAAGTTCTGTGATTTGGTTAAGGTAATGGTTGATGCTGACTTGCGCAGAATAGGTTTGAAGCCTCCTGCAGAGGGCGACAAAATTCTGCAGAACAAGTTTAAACACAAGTGGTGGACGGTGGATTAGCCGTGACGTTCTGGGCGGACAAGAAGATACTCGTAACTGGCGCAGGCGGGTTTCTGGGTTCTTTCATCGTTGAAAAACTCGTTAACGAAAGAAACGTAGCTCCCGAAATGATTCGGGCGCCAAGAAGCAAAGAGTTGGATTTGCGAAAGTGGGAAAACTGCGTTAAAGCAGTTAAGGACGTTGATATTGTTATTCATTTGGCGGCCAGAGTAGGCGGCATAGGGTTCAACATGAATTATCCCGCGACGCTTTTTTACGAAAACGCGTTGATGGGAATCCAGCTTATGGAAGCCGCTAAACAAGCGGGAACAGCGAAGTTTGTGGCGTTAGGCACAGTATGCGCGTACCCCAAGTTTACTCCAGTTCCTTTCAGGGAAGAAAACTTGTGGAACGGTTATCCAGAAGAGACGAATGCGCCTTATGGTATCGCCAAAAAAATTCTGTTGGTTCAAGCTAAAGCTTACAGAGCCCAGTATGGCTTCAACGCTATTTTCTTGTTGCCAGTTAATCTTTATGGTCCCAGAGACAATTTTGATCCTGATCAGTCGCATGTGATTCCTGCGCTCATTAAGAAATTTGTGGCAGCTAAGTCTGAGGGGAAGAGCGAAGTTGTCATATGGGGAACAGGGAAGGCGTCGCGTGAGTTCTTGTACGTGGAAGATGCGGCAGAGGGTATTCTTTTGGCGACTGAGAAATATAACAAGTCTGAACCAGTGAACTTGGGCATTGGCAGTGAAATTACCATAAACGAGTTGGCACATCAAATCGCGAAGCTCACTGGGTATCAGGGCAAGATAACGTTTGATACGTCGAAGCCAGATGGGCAGCCTAGGCGTTGTCTGGATACATCAAGGGCTAAAATGGAGTTCGGGTTTGAAGCTAAAACTGGGTTAGAGGAAGGCTTGAGGAAAACAATCGCGTGGTATGAGAGTACGCGTTGAAAGTTGCCTTCAGCAACATGGTTGACGTAATTAACAAAGTTACTTGGCTAGTTCTTCGTAAGTTTTCAGCAAACGGGTCTCTATGTTTTTCAGGTCATGATTTTCCTTAACGAACTGGTATTCCTTTTCCCATAAATCAGACGGAAAATCGCGTATCGTGCCCGCTATTGTCGCCTCTTCCTTCAAATCTTTAAGTGGAAAATCTTTGTTTTCGGGAAACTCTGAGGAAGCGTACACTAAAACTGGTCGGCCGCATGCGATGGCTTCAAGCGACACCATTCCTAATGAGCCAAGTGTGAAGCGGTCGATGACAACATCTGCGTTCCAATAGTACTCGTTAAGTTTCTCATGTGGAGCTCTCGGCAAAACTTTAAGGCTTAAGCCTAACGACGCAGCTAAGGCGGTTGTTTTAGCAAAATCTTTGCCGTGCTGAATAATGCTCACGTCAACTTCATCTTTAACTTTGCTTAGCGCTTTTATGGCTATATCTGTTCCTTTCACGTTCCAGTTTGAGTCGCTGGCAATTAGTACTTGTTTCTTTTCGCTTTTTTGAGTTGGAGGTTTCGGGTAAAACAGTTCAGTGTCAATTGGATTCGGCAGGTACTCTGCGTCTTCTCTGTACCGTTTAGCTATATCAAGAACATCGGGTGTGCTGACAAAAATTTTGCGACAGTGTTTCAGGTTGTGCCTGACGATTCTGCCCCATACAGAGTGGTTTAGGCTTACTCTTAAGTCGCTTCCATGAGCGTGCCCAATTAGTGGTTTTTTGCCTAAACGCGATGCAATATAGCAGTCTTGCAGCAGGTAATGCGCGTGGTACACGTTTGCTTTGGCGCGCATGATTTTGAAGGTTAAGCCAAAAGTTTTGTTCCATAAGCCTCTGGTGCGTTTGATGTGTTGTTTTTCCAGTTCAGGCGGCATGTACTTGAGTAGGGTTTCTCCAACGAAGGCGCAGTCATTAATCATTATGACTTTCAATTGCATTCTTCTGGTTTTTCTCCAAGCTCTTCTTCTAATGTTTCTGCTCTTTTTGCGATTTTTTCTGCTTCTTCTTTAACGGTTTTGTCTTTAATCTCTTCTTTGCGTTTCTGGTTTGACTTTAGAATCAGCCTCAAAAACTCTGAATCATAAAACTGCAGTAGCAGTTCTGTGTTCGGTATCAGACAGTGACCGCCGATGAAACCTGGAAACATTACGGGTCTATCCAGCCTTACCCGATGTGTATCCTCCAAGAAATCAACCACGTCATCAAAATCTGCTTCAAAGGTTCGGGAGATTCTGTGCATTTCTTGGAAGCAAGCAATCATCCATGCACGGTAGGTCGTTTCAAAAAGCTTCGCCAGTTCTGTCTCTGCACAACTTTTCAGCACTTTCACTTTCAAGCCCATTTTCTCAAAATGTTTACGCGCGGCTTCTGCTGCTTCCGCGTCTGCGCCGCCAACGTACTTGGTCCACCGCTTCAGTTCCCACTTCATGTGTTCAGCGCTTTTATGTACGCCGCGGATTGGCGAGTGCGCAACAAGGCACTTGTAGTTTTGCTGGATTTTCTTTGTGGTTCCAGGCGGAACTGTGCTGTTGATGATGACTAGTTTTGGCTTGAACTGTTTTATGTAGTTGGCTGTTGCAGCCACGAAGGCTTCTTGAGTTTTGCATGGGAGGCAAACGTGCATAGTGTCTACTTCGCTGGGCAGTTTGTTCTTGTCATGATTAGCTGCGTACATTTTTGTTTCGTCTAAATCTAAGCCGTAGACGCTGAAGCTGTCTTTTTCTTTTAGCAGTTCGAATAAGGTTTGTCCAATTTCTCCTAAACCTACCACAAGAACTTTTTCTTTGGTCAATCTATCCGCATCCTGTGTCAGAAAAATCAAGTAAACTGTTAAACTATTTAAACATGAAGTCCCACAGGGAAGACCATGCAACAGCCAAAAACTGGACAAGGAGTAATAATTGGCGCCAACGTTCAATTCGGCGAAGGCGTTGTTGTCTGGAATTACGTTGTGATAGGCGACAACACGAAAATTGGCGACGGCACATGCATCGGAAGCTTCTGCGACATAGGCAAAAACGTGACCATCGGCAGAAACTGTAACATTCAAGCGCACGTGACGATTTCAAACGAGTGCGTGCTCGGCGACAACGTGTTCATTGCGCCTAACAGCTCGCTTCTCAACGACAAGTACCCCAAAAGCAACTTTCTAACTGCTCCAGTAGTGAAGGATAATGTGACGATAGGCGGAGGCGTTACAGTACTTCCAAACGTGATTTTGGAGGAAAACTCTTTCATCGGCGGAGGAAGCGTTGTAACCCGAAACGTTCCATCTGGAAAAGTCTTCACTGGAGTTCCAGCGAAAGAAATTCTGACCAAAGAAGAGTATGAAGCCAAACGCGAAGCATTCATCAAGGCAAAGCAGAAGAAAGGTGAAAAATAAATCTTGAGAATCTGGTATGACGCGTGCACGGGCAAGCACATCCGCTACGGCGCAGCAATCGCTAAGCGTTTCAGAAAAGATGGCCACGAAATAGTATTCACCACGCGGGAACACCCTGATGCACTAGCGTTAGCGCGTATTCTCGGCGAAGAACCAACCGTTGTCGGAACATACAGCCCCACTTCGCTGTATTCGAGGCTGGAGGAGAGCGCCCACCGCGTCATTCAATTCTCTAAAATGTTCAAAAACAACCCGCCAGACATCGCAATTGCTCATCAGTCAGTTGAGCTATGCCGCACAGCATTCGGCTTGGGAATTCCGATAATTTTGACGGCTGACACCCCGCACGCCACAGCCGTAAACAAACTCAGCATACCTTTCGCCTCGGTGCTTGTCGTTTCAGAGGCTCTGCCAAAAAGCTTTCTCGCGAAATATTGCCCAGACAGCATAATCAGGTTCAAGGGCGTAGACGAGGTTGCTTGGATTAAAGATTTGGAGCCGCCGAAAAACTCCAAGTTTAAAAAGCCGTTGATAGTTGTGCGAGAGTTCGAAACCAAGGCGGCTTACGGACTTGGAAAATCAGACTCCACAACTGAACTTGCCGAAAAACTCAAGGCGCTCGGAAATGTTCTGTTTCTGAAGCGTTACGGTGAAAGGGGCGAGGGGGAATTTGTGGATTCTGCGAGGTTGGTGGCAGACGCGGATTTGGTTGTGAGCGCAGGCGGAACGATATCTCGAGAAGCGGCTCTTCAAGGAGCCCCAAGCATCGTTGCCTCTGAAGTAGGCCGGACACCCGTGAACACTTATCTTGCCCGAAAAGGCTTTCCACTCTTCATCACTGAACCCCGAAAAGTGCTGAACTTGGCTAAGAAATACCTCGGGAAAAAAGTTGACGTGACCGCTAAGCTTGCACAGTTGGACAACCCGGTGGACATCATCGAGAAAGCTGCCATTCAAAAACAATCGGCATCACATGCACAGTAGGAAAAGGGGTCAGAAACGAAAAATTAAGGATTTGATAGATTTAATCAGAAGGCTAAGACGAGCAGGTCGTCTAGCTTGGTTAGGACATTGGCTTTACGACCAGTCAGTTCTATTGACCAACCTCAGATTTTAACATTAGATTTTAATGAATACTTTCTTCCAGTAGAGAATTGCAGCTATTGCCCAGCAGAAGGATAGGAAGGCAAGTGCATAGATGAAAGAGCCATGGAGACGCCCAGCCCATGAAACGAATAGATTTTCATATATCAAAGCTTTAAGCGATATGTTCATTGTTTCTGAGACTTGGATTTCTGTGTAAATGAGGATTAGGTTAACAATCTCTGATAGCACATATATGAATATGGCGTTAAGCCCCAATATTGAGAAAGGCTTACTCCAGGTAATGTGTTTTCTTGCGTCTATTATGAAATAGCAGGTTGCCAATAGGATAATTGATATTCCACCTGTAAAAGCAACGTAAGAACTAGTCCACATGTTCTTATTTATTGGAAACCAGAAATTCCACAGCAAACCTATTGCCAAAGAAATGATTCCATAAAGTAGAAGTCTCAATGTTTTTGCCTTGGGTTCAGTATTTGATGTCAGGTAATATCCTGCAAGAACTCCCATTAATGCAGTAGCCACAGCTGGTAGAGTGCTCAATAATCCTTCAGGATCATAAGTTTCAGTAAAAGAGTAGACATGATTTCCCAATAATAGTCTGTCCACGTATCCAGAGAGATTTCCAGTCTCAGTTAAGACGCCTGGTCCATATCCAGGAACAGGTATGAGGGTCATTAGCATCCAGTAGACAATGGGGATTGATAGTGCTAGTAAGATTTGCCATTTGGGTTTAAGATATACGAAAATGAGGGAAGCAAATAGGTAGCAGAGTGCTATTCTCTGGAGAACTCCCATTATGCGAAAAGTAGCAATGTCGAAGCCAAATGGAAAATTACTGATGAATATGCCCAAAAGGAACAGAATTATTATGCGTTGTGCTATGCGAATTAAAAGTTTCTTCCTGCTTATTCCTTTGTTCAATTTGCTTTTGAATGCAACTGGTATTGACGCACCAAGGACAAATATGAACAAAGGAAACGCCAAGTCTGCTAATGTGAAGCCATTCCAGTTTGCATGTTGAAGAAAA
Organism: uncultured Candidatus Bathyarchaeia archaeon; assembly: GCA_964506435.1. Lineage (GTDB taxonomy): Archaea > Thermoproteota > Bathyarchaeia > Bathyarchaeales > Bathycorpusculaceae > JAOZHU01. The sequence goes on from CAZDLK010000034.1 coordinate 13,009, forward strand.
TCATAGTATACACCTCCACCTGGACTAATCACAAGAATCATCAATGCAATTGCTATTCCTCTTAAAACGTCAAGTGAAGTTAATCTTCCTTGTAGAATTACTCTCGCCTTCCAGTCTATTTCTGCCCCATTCAGCTATAACTTTTTTCACTTCACAAACATGCCTAGACATCCCAATCTAAAACTGAGGAATGAAAAGGAAGAATGCTGAGTCCAGATGTTATTGAAGCCTCTCCCTTCTCCAGTAACTAAGATTCTGAGAGTATAATAAAAGCCATGTTTCAGCACTGTAATATGTCAGACATTAGAAATTTACAAAAAGCATTTGGTTTTGAACACCCAAAGGCACAAACATTCCAAATAGCTTGAGGCGTCATTGTTTGAGTTCTGTGTTTAGAATTGGAGCCATGATGGCTGTTATGAAGTGTTCAAGTCTAACCACTTCTTCAAAATTCTCAATTTCAAGCAGTTTGAAGCTGCAGTTGTCTTTTATGTAGTCTGAAATCTTTGCTTCACCATCCAGATTGCGTTTTTGCCCTAGTGCCTTTCTGAATTGGCTGCCTTTAATGTTGCCACTTTTATGTTGCTGCAGCAAACGTACGCGGAGGTTCTTGCTTCTTCCAGCGTAAATCATATGGTTTGAACTGGTATCATAAATCACATATACTCCTGATACTGCTGGCACTTGCTCTGGAGTTGCTTCAGAGAAGTTGTAGACTGGCTGGTCTAGAATCTGCTTGAGCTTCTCAAAATAAATGGCGAGACTACTGTGTATCAAATCGGCCACTTTCGCATAGTTCCCAGCGTTCTCCAACTCAGTTTCTGCAGAATTTGCCAACTGCTCCTCTGTATCTGCTAGGTTTATACTTCCGCAATAGGGGCATTTGTCTGGATTCTTCTGCAGAATATCTGTTTTGCAATCAAGACAACTCTTGTACTGTGACTTAGGTCTTTCTGGATTATCAGACATCATTTATCCATCTCAACATTGTGAGATTAAAGCTCAGCTATAACACTTTTGCGCTTAGTTACGACTGGATTCTTTATGGTTCATTAGGTTCTTCACTAAGTGTCATCTAGGGTAAAACAGTCTTCAGCTCGTGTATCAATAAACCAAGTTATCTTATCAGACCAAAATCTTAAAGTAAACAATTCCAATTTAAAAACAGGGAAAAATCAAGAGGGCCGGTCGTCTAGCTTGGTTAGGACATTGGCTTTACGAGCCAAAGGTCGCCGGTTCAAGTCCGGCCCGGCCCACCAGTCCAGCTTTTCAGACAGAGGGTTACCTTAATTCTCAAGGTAAAAAATCGGGGTTTGCTCGCCTGCCATAGGTTTAAAACTTAGGTTGCTGTTTTAGGCGCTGTTTTTTGTGCCCTGCTTTTCTGCGGTTATTTTCCCCTCGCTTAAGAACAGCATCCGCTCTGTTTGCGTCGCCATCTGCTCATCATGCGTCACCATCAGAATAGTGGTGCCATGCCGCTGGTTAAGGTTCCTAAGTAGCTTAACAATCTCCTGCTTGTTGGCGACGTCTAAGTTGCCTGTGGGCTCGTCGGCTAAGATGATGGCGGGGTCGTTGGCTAGTGCCCGTGCGATGGCGACGCGCTGCTGTTCGCCTTGGCTTAGATGCTGGGGACGATGCTGCTCCCGCCCCGATAAACCAACGGTGCCCAGTAGCTCCAGTGCTCTTTGCTTGCGTTGTCCTTTGAATTTGCCTGCAAGCTCCATGGCTAACTCGACGTTTTCACGGGCGTTAAGGTAGGGCAGGAGGTTGAAGTTTTGGAATACGAAGCCTATTTTGTCTCGGCGTATCTTGTAGAGCTGTGATTCAGGCATATGCGAAATGTCAACGTTATCTATGGCTATTTTGCCCTCTGTGGGTTTATCGATACATCCGATGAGGTTTAAGAGTGTGGTTTTGCCGCTTCCGCTGGGTCCCATGATGGCGGTGAATTCGCCTCTTTTAACCTCAAGGTCTAAGCCGTTTAGGGGCTGTATTTTGCGTTTGCCTAGTCTGAATGTCTTGGATAGGTTTTCGATTTTTAAAACTGTCTCACTCATTGCGCATTGCCTCCGCAGGTCGTATTTTTGCTGCTTTCCAAGCGGGGTATAGGCTTCCAAGCATACCCAGCAGCACCGCAACACCTAACACTGCTAACATTATCTGTGGGGTTACTGTTCCAGAAAGAGAAACTGGCACCCAACCACCTTCATCCATCAATATGATGTCAACTCCATATTGGTCTAAGCGGGGCAGTAGTAAGTTCCCGATTGTTGATGCACCGACTGTACCAATTGCTATGCTGACTACGCCTGCAATTAGACTTAGAAGCGTGCCTTCCAGCATGAACTGCGTAAGAATCGTTCTGTTGCTTGCGCCAATGGCTTTTAGAGTACCGATTTCTTTGGTTCTCTCCCGTACCGTGTAGAGCATAATAAAAAGTATAATTACGATCTGAGCAACTATGACAAGCCCCATTTGTACGATGCCCGCCTGTTCAAGATTATTCATTTTAGCTTGTGCGTCTTGGATTCGCTCGGTGTCTGAAGCTATACCTTCTAAACCAATGTCTATTGTTTGTTTGTATTCCAGAATAATTGCCAGTTCGGGGTATTCCGAGCTGATTTTGCTTTTGACTTTCTCCAGGTTCTGGACGCCATCAACAAAGACATCAAGTACCCACGCTTGCCCAGTTTTGTTAATGATGCTTTGAGCGTCCTCAAGACTCATGTAGACCCGATTGGTCACAGTGTCACCATTAATGCCTACTACTGTGAAGTTTTTTCCTAAAAGGTTAATGTTGTCACCTACGCCAACACCCAAAGATTGTGCAGCTGCCTCTTCGAAAACTACCACGCCGCTATCTCCAACCTGCAAAGTTCGGCCCTCAGTAATATTAGAAGGCACAGGTGAGGGGTCAAAAAACGTGGAGTATTTATCCATAAAAGAAGCGTTCAATGGTGCTCCAGAAATGTACAAGGAATTCCTCCATAATTCCTCATTATGGAAATATTCCATTTTAGTATCATAGTACTCATACCAAAATGTCGGTATGACTGCGTCGATTTCTGGGATAGAGGTGAGATTAGAGTAATCAGTTATATTTAACCAAGGTCTAGCCAATCCAGTAAGATTTTGATAGGGCCCCAAGTTATAGACATTCTCAAGTGGAAGACCCCACGTCTGGTGAGTTACATCCAAACTGTTTACATAACTATTGGTATTCTCGATTTGCTCCGTTATCTCATTAACTAGTTTCTGGTTGGCTTGTTGGTTTGCAATGATGGTCGGTGGAATTGAAACTACCACTGATAATGCAAGGCTTAATGCTACAATTACTATTATGGCTCTGGCTTTTCTTCGTGTTATATTTCTGGTTGCTCTTGTTAGGATTCCCACTTTTTGTTCACTCCAATTTTATTAATTTGAGACCTCAATTCTGTTTTTCTTGGTTATTTTTCCTTCATTTAAGAGAAGTATTCGTTCTGCATGTGCGGCAACTTGTTCGTCGTGCGTCACCATAATGATGGTGGTGCTCTGTTTTTGGCTAAGGTCGGCTAGTAGTTTTACGATCTCTTGTTTGTTGGCTGCGTCTAGGTTGCCTGTAGGTTCATCAGCTAAAATTATAGCTGGATCGTTGGCTAAGGCCCGTGCGATAGCGACCCGTTGCTGCTCCCCTTGACTTAAACGCTGAGGCCGATGCTGTTCTCGCCCTGACAAGCCAACCGTGGCAAGCAGGTCTTTTGCCCTCTGCCGTCTTTGACCGTTGTATTTGTCTGCAAGCTCCATGGCTAACTCCACGTTTTCACGGGCGTTAAGGTAGGGCAGGAGGTTGAAGTTTTGGAATATGAAGCCTATTTTGTCTCTTCTAATTTTGTAGAGTTGCGATTCCGGCAGATGCGCGATGTCCATGTTGTCTATGGCTATTTTGCCATCCGTGGGCTTGTCAATGCAGCCGATGAGGTTTAGCAAGGTGGTCTTGCCTGAACCTGAGGGTCCCATGATGGCAGTGAACTCGCCCCGTTGAACTTCAAGGTCTAAGCTGGTTAGAGGCTGGATTTTGCGTTTGCCAAGAGTGAAGGTCTTGGTTAATTTTTCGATTTTTAGGACGGGCTTATTCATGGCGCATCGCCTCCGCTGGACGGATTTTTGCTGCTCTCCAAGCCGGATAGAGGCTTCCAAGTGCACCCAACGCCACCGCAATGCCCAATCCAGCTAAGACAAGCTCGGGGGTTATGGTTATAGCGAGGGGCACCGCCACACTTTGCCCAAAGTTATACTGGAGACGGGGGAGCAGCAAGTTTCCGATTGTTGATGCGCCGACTGTACCGATGGCTATGCCGACTGCGCCGGCGATTAAGCTCAACAGAATGCCTTCTATTATGAACTGTGCCAGAATTGTCCTGTTGCTGGCGCCTATGGCTTTGAGGGTGCCAATTTCTTTGGTCCGTTCCCGCACCGAATATAGCATTATGAGCAGTATTATTGCGATTTGAGCAGGCACCAAGATGCCTATCTGCATTATAGCTATGTTTTCTAAATTATTAACCGCCGCTTGTGCTGTTTGCATCTGTTTTTCATAGCCTGCTTTGCTTTCTAAAGCGACTTTTATCATCGCTTTAGAGGTCTGAACCACAAGCTGGGGGTATTGCTCTTTGATTTCGCTTTCAGCTGTATCTACGTTTTCAATACTGTCAGCAAAGACTAAAAGTTTCAGTGCCTGCCCAGTTGTGTTAGTGATGCTTTGGGCTTCTCCAAGACTCATGTATGCCGCAGCCTGCCATGACCTCCCCGTGCCTTCAATGCCCACTACCATGAAGTTTTGTCCCAAAAGATTAATGGTGTCACCGACGCTGACGTCAAAGTAAGCTGCGACTACCTCCTGTAAAACAACAACGCTTTGGTCTTCGGCTTGGAGGTTTCGGCCAGCACTAATATTTGAAGGTAGAATCGAGGGGTAGCTTTCAAGATATGTTGCTTCTAAGGGTATGCCCTCGATGTTTAAGTACTGGGGGTACGAATTTCCGTTCCAAATGAAGTCGTACGTTTGATTGTTCTCTCCGTATTGGTATTGCATTATTGGTATGACTTCAACGATTTCTGGGATAGCTGTAAGATTAGAAAAATCGGTTATATTCAAGAAAGGCGTATACACCGTTGTTGCCCCACCGTTAAAAAAATCTTTGTATGGTCCTTGATTATCGCGACGAAACTCAAAATGAAGAGTGCAGTCCATTTGGGTTGCTGTAAGATTGAGATATTCATTATTGGCTTGAATGCCGGATAATAGTTCATCGATTACTTGTTGGTTGCCTTTCTGGTTTGCGACAATGTTTGGCGGAAGAGAAGTTATTACCGCTAAAGCCAAACTCAACACTACAATCAACAAGAGCGCTCTTGCTTTTCTTCTGGATATGTTTCTGGCGGCTCTTGTTAAGATTCCCATTTTCGCCCATTCCCTAACTTTTCTATGAATGCCATGTTAAACTATTATTTCTACGGTCTAGGAGCATTTGTACTACGGTTTAGTACAGTCACTTGCCTGCTGGGAATGGCAGTTATCAAAAGGCTGTTGAATGCTGGGTTGTTATAGACTGCCTTTACGCCAAGTTTTGATGGTTTCATAACAGAAAATCACAATGAAGATTACAGCGGCGCCGACTGAGATGCCATACACCTGGATGGAAACTGACCCAAGAACCGCAAGCTCCAGCACTAAAACCGCAACGGCGAATATGAGGTACAAGAAGTGTCTTGGGATTAGGAAGCGACTGATTTTTACACAGTTCTCCAACTCCACCCGGTTGATTACGTAGTCGCCCCATTCTCGCTTAACAAGGCATGCGGCTTCCAGTTTGGCAAGGTGGTGCTGAACTATTGAAGGACTGCTCAGGTTTAGGGTGCGCTGGATTTCTCTTATGCCGAGGGGTTTATTGGTTTTAAGCAGCAAACGATAGACGTCAAGGGTGGTTCCCTTCAGGGTATCAGCAGATTCCATTTCAACTATGTCTATTGCCCCCCTACAAAAGGAAATGCAGCATTACCATTTAAGTCCTTTTCTAACCCATGAAAAAACATGCCAACAGGCTCTTTTTTATCGACCACATAGCCAAAGGTCGCCGGTTCAAGTCCGGCCCAGCCCACCAACCAAACCCATTGCTTATTCGCGTAAAACACAATTTGACGAATAACCTGAACAACAAGTGACGCTATTTATAGTTTAAATAAGGGGGCTATAGAAAAAAATCGCACAATAACGCCACTATTACACATCGTTCAGTGTGTCTTTCAGGTTTCCAGAAACTTTTTCAGTCTTTTCGGGTTAAACACGGCGAATTTGGCGTTTTTCAGGATTCTGCCGATTTTCGGGATTAACCCCGCAGCGTCGGTTCCAAGCTTGCAAGTCAAAGCGTGCTCAAACATTCCCAAAGGCTCCACGTCAATGATGTCTCTGTTTAACTTCGCGTACTCCACTGCATCTTTCACTTCGTTAAGCGGTGAACCTAAGACTATCAGCCTGTCCAGCAGTGCCCTTTGCCAAACGCTGTACTTTTCGACTTGCCGCGTGGATAACTCAGCTTCTATATGGTTTTGCTCCTCGTTTACGCTGACAACTTTTACGTTCAACGGCAAGTCGTTGCAGAAACCGAAGAGTTCACTGATTTTTTCCAAAGCAACCTTTCGGCCATCCAGCAGTTGCGCTTGCAGATGATGCAGCGGCACAGTTGCATGGACAATTTTCGGGTGGAAAACACCTACATCCACCACTAAGGCTTCTCTGCTTTTTCCAAAATCCATGATGTATCCTTTTAGCGGCGAATTTTTCTTTATGCCTTCCAAATTGGTTGGGCAGAGCCCGATTTCCTTTGCAATGTAGCTTGTTGCGATGCCTTCATCTTCGCCTGCAATGGCTACTTGAACCCACTTGCCAGCGACTGTACCTAAAATCTTTGTTTCTACGTCTAAACCTTCCAGCGAAAGGTTTAAGGCGTCACCGATCTGGTTCAGTTGATTAGTCTTGTGTGCTTTTGCCAGCAATGTTAACGTGGTCATGGGCAATCGCCAATTATTCCCGCTATTTCCCTGTGAAGCTTCAGAACCCTTTCAGCAGCATCCTGCCCGTGCTCTCTGGCAAGTTCTTCCGCAGTTGCTTCTATTGGCGCTCGCTTCCCGTTTTCAATAAGCTTATCGGCGTAGGAAACAATTTTTTCCTCCAGAGCAACTGGGAAATACATGTCCTTTGGCCACCCCAGCTTTTCTGCTTCGCTGGCTGTTATTCCTCCGCCGACATGCCGCTTAACTATCGCGATTACAGGTTCGGGTAAGCCCGCTACCGCCAAGATTTCAGCGCCGACAACGGCGTGGTGAACACTATGAGTTTTTGAACGACCAACATCATGAAGTAACGCACCTATTTCCACAAGTTGCAAATCAACATTCAAGCCTTTTTCTTTGCATGCTTCAGCGGTTTCCACGGCAAGTTTTGCCACCGCTTTACAATGTTTTATAACTTTCAGGGAGCAATGGTTTTCGCGGAGAATTTGCAGTGCTTGCTCCCTTGATGGAAGCTTTTCACTCACCCAGTTCCTTCCTTAACTGCTCCACTTTCGCCGTCAACTGCTCGACAATCTTCTCGTTTGAACAGTGCACTAAGGGTTTGCCGCAGCTTGAACAGTGGAAAACCAGTTCTACTGCTTCTTCAAACGGGATTCGTTTGCACCCTGGCGTATTACAGTAGTAGAAGTCATGGTTTTTCTCATATTCCAATCGAACATTAAGCTTCTCGAGCACTCTGCGTTTTTGGCTTAAGATGAAGCCTTCCAGCTGGTCTGGTTGAAGTTTCCAGTGGAATATGAACCAGCCTGTTTTGGGGTCACGGGTTCTTCTCAAGCTTACAAGAGAATGATCATAAAGCTTGTAGAGGATTTTGCGGACTGAGTTCAGCCTAATTCCTGTTTTGTTGGCTATCTCGTCGTCTGTTGTTTCCTCTGAGTTCTTGAGGGTTTCAATGAGTGTTACGGCTTCTTCCTCGCCCAGTGCCGCTGCCACTTTCATGAGCGTTGCATCATCGATCGTTGATAACATGTTTAGCTTCCTTTTAATACCTAAATAATAAGCGTTGCTACCATAAGAACCTTATTAAATACACGGCTGAAAATCAATGGTGCACTATGGTCTTTTTTCCTCTTTTTTGAGATATTATCTTTGTTTTCGCGTTTTCAAACTCTTTCGCTAACTCTTTGCCTTCGAAAAACCTGTCTAAGAAAACAGCAACCGCTGCACATTCTGAGTGCGGTTGATTTCCAATCGACACGTTGAAGTCAGAGACTTCGCTTGAATAAAATTCTTTGGGAACCTTCTGGCTTCCAATTAGCAACAGGACATCTTTTCCAGCGTTTCTTATTCTGTCCAGAACATCGCTGGCTTGTATGTTTTCGCCGTACGCTGTTAAATGAACCACAATGCCGCCTTTGGCTTTCCAGTCTCTTACAGTGCTTTTCCAGGATGTTCCCATCTCGAAAGAGAATGTGCCTCCCCAGTTTGCTGTGACTTTTTCCACGGTTGCTTTGATTGCCGCATCAGCTACGTCAGACAGCAGGAAGCCTGAAGCGCCCAGTGCCCTCGCTGTTAAGGCAACATGCGTTGTAAGCCTTACGTCGCGTTGCACTCTGTGTCCCCACCTTAAAACCACAATGCGCTGCATGTTCCATTTACTCCTGTTTGGTAGCGTGGTTTGTTTCGAATTTTCCTTCAAGTGTTTCAACTCGTTTTCTCACGTTTTCAGCAAATGCTGGTGTTGCTTCAAAAACAACTTGCACGGTTTTGTCGGTGAAGTCTACTTTTTGCACGTTTGCTTTTTCTCGAACCCATGACATGAACGGCATAGTTTGGTTTGTCACGGGAATGCTGAATGACGCTTGGACGTAGTTTTCGAGTTTTTTCAATATCTCCTTTTTCAGCATTTCAATATTGTTTTGATGCAGTGCTGATATGAGTACGGGGTTTTTGGTTTTGTCTTTGAGCGTTTCCAGTGTTTGTTTTGTTTCTTCTTCCGGCAGCAAGTCAATCTTGTTCAGCGCTGTTATGACGGGTATTCCTGATGCTCCTATGCGGTCTATTGTTTCTAGGCAAATGCTGTTTTTCTTTTCAATGGTCGCTACGGGTTCGCTTATGTCTAGTACCAGTATTATTAGGTCTGCGTAGATGGTTTCTTCCAAAGTTGAATGGAACGCTTCTATCAGTGTTAAAGGTAAACGGTCTATGAAGCCGACAGTGTCGGTTAGCAGGAACTTGCGTTTTAATAATTCTATCAGTCGCGTTGTGGTTGAAAGCGTGGTGAACAGTTTTGTGTCCACTCGCGCTGTTTCCTCTGTTAAGGCGTTGAACAGTGAGCTTTTCCCCGCGTTTGTGTATCCTGCCAAAGAGATAGCTGTGAAACCTAACTCGGCTCTTCTTTCGCGGTGCAAGAGACGTTTTTCCCTGATTTTTTCGAGTTTTTTCTGGATGGTGGAAATTTGTTTTTTTACTGCATCTTGGTAAACGTCGGCTTCGTATGCTCCTAGCCCCATGAAGCCCGGTTGTTCCTTCATTTTTGTTAATCGTACTTTTTCTTTAGCGTGGGCAAGTTCGTACCGCTGCTGTGCCAGTTGAATCTGAAGCTGGGCTTCGGTTGTTGTGGCTCTCTTCGTGAAGATTTCCAGTATCAGTTGAAAACGGTCGATGGCTTCGATTCCTGTGGCTTTCGCCAAATTATATGCTTGAACCGACTTCAACGGGTTGTCGAAGAGTATTTTTTCAGCGCCTGTTTCTTTGACAAGTGCAGCGAGTTCTTCTACTTTTCCCGCGCCTATCTGGTAACGCGAATCTGGCGTTCTGGTTTGCTCCAGTTTCGCGACAACTGTGTATCCAGCGGATTCTGCTAGTTTTTTGAGTTCGGGTAAACTTGAGTTTTCACGATTCAGTCGCCGCTGCACTATGATTGCTTTCGTTCGGTTGGCTCCTCCGTGCCCTTCTTGTCAAACTGCATTAGGTCGCCTAGTGTTAACTCGCGGTTTGCTGCCTTAGGAATCTGCGGCGCATCTTTTTCTTCTTTGACTTGGACAAGCAGCTTAATTTTTAGTGTGTGCTCAAGCTTTGTGACCAACTGGTTGTTAGGCGTCATTTTGCCTGTTTCGATTTTTCTTAAAACTGAGGCTTTTTCATTTATTTTTTTGCCCAGTTCTTCATGGGAAATTCCGAGCTTTTCCCGCGCTTGCCTTATCTTCGAGTCGTAGCCCTCCACTATTTCGCGGGTAGTGTCCACCGTGGCTTTCGGCGCTGGCCTTTTCGCTGGGATAGGCGTGAACGGTCTTCTCGCTGGTGCTGGCGCTTGTTTGGGCGCTGGTTCTTCATGGAGTATTTTGCCGTGTTTTGAGCATTCAGCGCAAACAGTTAGTTTAGCGCCTTCAATCATTGCCCTGATGGGGCTACCGTGAATTTTGCGCCCGCAGACTTCGCATCGCAATCATTTTTCACCCAGTTGTCTTTATTATCTGGTTATGTTTATACTTGTCGAATCAAAAA
>CAZDLK010000035.1:0-23519 GCA_964506435.1 uncultured Candidatus Bathyarchaeia archaeon
TCCTCCAAAGCCTCCTCGAAGGCTTAAAACAAAACGAAGAACGCTACAGTTACCCCGCATGCCCCTGCCGACTTGCATCTGGAACTTATGATTATGACCGCGACGTAATCTGCCCATGCGACTACCGCGACGCCGACGTTCAGCAATACGGAGCCTGCTACTGCGGATTATACGTGAGAAAAGACGTTTACGAAGGCAAAGCAGAACTGCAGCCTGTTCCTGAGCGCAGACCAGTTGAGAAGCAGGCGAAAGCCTACGGCACCGCCGCAACAGCAACAGCCAAAGCAGAACCAAACGCTATTTCTGAAGCTAAAAAGAAATTATTGTACTGCAAACAATGCGGCTACGTCGTTTACAGAGATGAACCACCCTACGTTTGCCCAATCTGCAAGGCAAAGCGGGAGTTTTTCGCGGAAATAAAAACGCACGTCGACTTCAACGGATAGCCTTTCGTTCAGCTTGAAATTTCGATCTCGATTTTTTTCCAGTCTTCTTTTATGCCCCGCAGCGAAGTTACAGCGCCAACTATGGTTCCACCTATGATTTTTTCCACAAACTCGTTAAGCGGTATATCTTGCCCATCCACTTTAAGTTTCATATCCATTCACGTTTCACCTCGCTTCACTGTTTGCGTTTCACAGTAAAAGTTTTTTGCTTAAACAACAACCATGTACCTGTAAGAGGCTACCGCCGTGAAGAAAAATGAAGTTAACCTTGACCCAAAAACACGCGCACTGTGCATAATCGAGCTGCTGGAAAAGGAATATGCAGACGCTAAAATCGCTTTAGACTACAAGAACCCATTAGAACTGCTAGTAGCCACGATTCTTTCTGCTCAATGCACAGATAAACGCGTCAACATAGTCACCAAACAACTGTTCAAAAAATACACGAAAGCCGAAGACTACGCTAATGCTGATTTGACTGAACTTGAACAGGATATTAGGTCAACAGGCTTTTACAGAAACAAAGCCAAACACCTGAAAAACTGTTGTCAGCTACTGGTTGAGAAGCACAATTCGCAAGTTCCCAAGACAATGGCTGAACTGCTGGAACTCCCTGGCGTGGCGCGGAAAACCGCTAATATAGTCTTAACCAACGCTTACGGCGTAGTTGAGGGCATAGCTGTGGACACCCACGTGCGCAGGCTTGCCCAGCGGCTTGGGCTCTCGGAGACTGATGACCCAGTCAAGATAGAAGTGGACTTGATGCGCCTTGTTCCACGTGATAAGTGGGTGCGAATCGCGGATTTGCTGATTTTCCACGGCAGACAAGTATGCGCAGCAAAAAAACCACAATGCAACGCGTGCGTGCTGAACAAGATATGCCCTTCCGCGTTTTCTTTCGGCTGAAACCGCTACTGTTTATTAAGTTGAACTCGGCTTTCTACTTGAGGCTTGTTCTAAATGGTCAATACAATAAAAGTAGGTGACAAAGCACCAGACTTTACTCTGCCTGATACAGATCTCAACTTGAAAAGTTTGAAGAATTTTCTCAGCCGCAAAACAGTTTTAGCCTTTTTCGTTAATGCCTTCACAAATACCTGCACGAAGGAAATGTGCGCGTTCCGAGATTCCATGGCTAGACTAGTTGACTTGGACGCTCAGGTTGTCGGAATAAGCGTGAACGACCCCTTCTCAAACAAAGCTTTCGCTCAGAAAAACAAGTTGCCTTTCCCAATATTAAGCGACTATAATCACGAAGCCATAGCTGCCTACGGTGTCAAAGCCCTCAACTTTAGTGGTCTTAACGGTTACACGGTTGCCAAACGCTCTATTTTCATCATAGACCAGAACGGCATAGTGCGCTATGTATGGACTGCAGAAGACCCAGCCACAGAGCCGAATTACGAGGAAATCGAAGAAGCCCTGCAGAAAATCTAGTTAACAGTGCGGCTGAAGCTCATTCAAGTCCGTTCTCGGTTTTTTGCACTTCAGTTTCTTTCTTTTCCGATGTTAAAACCAGTTTGGAAAGCGCATAAAAGTTATTAGTGCGAGTGAGGTCCTTTGTTGTGTTTAACGGTGACTATTTGAGTGTCTTTTGAAATACAAGAGTTGCCTGATGTCTTAAGGGTAATTGTTCTGTTAAACCTTAGCAAAGGGGCGAAAATGCCTAAGCCTTCTCTCAAACGGCGAATCGACAAAGTCTGCACAAGTTACACCTGCATAGAAATGAGCGACCTTGACGAGGCATTAAAGGAAATGGCTTCTGAGGGGCTAATCATGGATGATAATGGTGTTGTGCAGTTAACCAAACAAGGACGCAAACTCGGCAAAGAATGGGAAAGCCTGCTCTTAAAGAAAGAACCCATACTTGAAGTTGTAGCAGGATTAGCTGATGGTTCAATAACTGGTTTAGTCGTTATCCTCTCAGCCTTTATCGCCTCGTTCACCGCAGCGCTCTCTGCTTCCCAAACGATTTTCGCTGCTTTCCTGACATTAAGCGCGGTTGCCATAACCAACTTTTCCAGTTTCCTCTTAGGCGGCATAACTGAAGATTTAGCGGACATAATGACCCTGCAAACTTTAATGAACTACAGTTTAAGCGATATCCCAGACAAAAGAGAACGCGACAAATCTCTCATAGTAGTCAAGAAGTTATTCACCCTGCTGGATAAGGAAATTCACCGCTCCAACATTTACGCAGCGCTGATATGTGGAATCACAACTTTCCTGGCTGGAAGCATACCCATAATAACTTACCTGCTATTGCCAACTCCCATTGACCTCATCGTGTCTCTGACAATAGTCGGTGTTGTCGTCGGCATATTCCTAGTTCGCTACCGCTCCAAGAAAACTCGAGTAAACTGGAAGATCACGCTGATGGAAACCATTGCCATAGTTATTATTGCAACAATTGCGTCATTATTGTTAGGCGGCATAGCATAAGCCAAGCGCTTTAGGCTAAGTGCATGTGCTCCACCATCATACACCTGTCCATAACCACGGTTAACCCAGCTTTTCTCGCCGTTTCCGCAGCTTGCTCATTCACTATGCCTAGCTGCATCCAAACCACACAAGGCTTTCCATTAGCTTTCTTCAGCTTAACGGCTTGCTCCACAATGGCAAGCACATCTTTTGCGGGTCTAAAAACATCAACGACATCTAATGTTTTCTGAACGTCAACTGGAATCTCAAGAAGGCTTCTATAGCTTTTTTCACCGAGAATTTCATCCGCAGAAGGGTTTACGGGAACAATGCGGAAGCCCTGCTTCTTCAGGTACGCAGCTACTCTGTAGCTGGCTTTATCTGGGTCTCTGGAAAGCCCCACTACAGCAATTGTTCTGCTTTCTGCCAGGATTTGTTTAATCTCGCTTTGACTCAACTTCATAACCCCTATTTTTAGTCTCAAAACTGAAATCAGGCATCTGGCTCAGTTTGAGCTCAAAGAAATGCTCTCTGCTGTTGCGCAGTGCAAAGATTTTGATTTTGTCTCCGATTTTCCGTTTGTGTATTTCGTTGACTAGGTCTTCGACGCGGCGAGTTTCCGTGTTGTCTAATTCCAGAATGATGTCGCCGTCAGCCATTCCCGCGTCTTCAGCAGGGCTCCCCTTCACCACTTTCGTCACGAGCACTCCATGCTCCACTGGCAAACCGTAATACCGTGCTAATTTGCTGTTTATGCTTAATCCTATCACGCCGAGCCAGGGTCTTTCGACAATGCCCTCCGCTATCATGCCGTTAGTGCATGCTTTCGCTGAGTTGATTGGAATGGCGAAGCCTATGCCCTGTGCAAAAGGAATTATCGCAGTGTTTATGGCCATGACTTTGCCCTCTAAATCTACAAGTGGCCCGCCGCTGTTGCCCGGATTGATAGCGGCGTCTGTCTGCACAAGGTTCTCGATTAGCCCCCTTTGCGACTCTATTGTTCGGTTGATGGCGCTGATTACTCCAGAAGTCACCGTTGGCCCTCCAGCTAGCCCGAAGGGGTTTCCGATGGCGTAGACTCTTTGTCCTACTCTCAGGTTGTCGGAGTTTCCCAATTCTGCGGCTTGGAGGGCTTTGCCGTTGACTTTTACGACTGCTATGTCGTGGACCGCGCATGAACCAGCTATTGTGCCTTCTAGCACTTCGTTGTTCCAAAGGGTGACCTGAATTTTTTCTGCGCCTCCAACGACGTGGTTGTTGGTGAGGATGAGGCCTTTGGCGTCGATTATTGTGCCTGAACCCATTCCTGAGACTGGGACTGCTTGGTAGAACATGTTGTGGACAAGTTTTATTGTGCTTATGTTGACGACGCTTTTGCTTGCTTTTTCTATGATGTCTAGGACGTTTTTTTCGTCGTGTGCAGACAATCTTTTTCGCCTTGGAATCTGTTTGTTGGCGGTTTTAAGAATTTTTCCATTTTACATTCGCAATTGGGGTTGTGTGATGGTTTTGTTTTTTGGTGTTTTTGTTGTTGTTTTGTTTGTTTTCGGTGAAAATGTATATAAATATCACATACGTCATATTTGTTTGATGTGAGCCGTGGCGGGAGTCGCTCAAAACAATTTTTCGCCTAACCTCTCACTCCTTTTCCCGCCAAGGCGCACGCCCAAAAAAGGAAAAAGTGCACATGAAAGCGCAAAATACCGCTGAAAGCGCTAAGAAAACTGACGTCTCGGCAGAAATGCTGAAGACTCTGGATGCCGAATGCCGACGATGCGCTCCGCTAACGCCGCTTGAGTGCATAACCCACTGTAATGTCTGGAAAATGAAAAATGAACTCAGGCAACTGCGGGAAACCATGGGCAACCCGAATTTCGTAAAAGACCTCTTCAACACCCTCAAAAATGACACGCGCTTGCACGTTCTGAAAACAATCGCTAAACACCGATATTCCATGAGTAAACTCCAAGAGGAACTTAAAAGCGAAGGTTACTCGCACAGTCAGGAAACAATTAATCAGGAGTATTTGCGCCCCTTACTGGCAGTTGGGCTTGCCGCTGAAACTCAAGAGCAATATTATGCAACAGCCTTTGGCGGTAAACTGAACGAGTTAATAAGCGACTTCTCCGATTTCACAACTGCTTTGCCTTCCCGCTCCGAGTGTTACGAAGAAGTTCTGCTTGAGGCGCTGCTGCTTGAGCCTAAAACCTTTGAGGAAATCAAAGTCATAATCACATCAAAAGTTGCGCCGCGCATTCTGAAACGGCTGAAAAACACTGGCTTGATACAGGTGCCGCTTGAACGTGATTACGTGTTCTTCTTCAGGTCAAAACGCGACTCAAGTAAGGAAACTCTTTCCTCCGCCGAAAAGAAAGTTTACTTTAGCATCCCTGAAGAAGGCGTCTCCGCCAGAAACCTATCTGAGAAAGCAGGAATCTCCCTGAGAAGAACTTACACGTGCCTCAGGCGTTTGAAGGGCAAGAAGTTAGTGTTCACAAGAAAAACTCCTAAAACTTACTGCTTAACTGAAAAAGGTGAACGGTTAGCATGGCTTTTGAGCGAACTGCATAAGCTAGTGGAGGAAACATTATCTCTTTCTATACAGGCCACCAAGCACCACAAAAACGCGTAAACTGCCAGAAAATGCCGTTAAAAAGAAAAAAGTTGAAAGGTTTGTGTGTTTTATCCGCCCGGTGTTCCGTGAAACGGCACGTTTTCCCACAATACCTCCCACCAGTCTGCTTCAGTTATGGTTTCGCCATGCACGATAATTTCCAGAACCATCTTCAACATAGCATGGTGCCTTTGCTCATCAGTTAAAATTGCTTTCAAGAGGAACGCCACTTTCTTGTTCTCGATTGTGGGCAACATTTTCTGCAGTTTTCCTATGAGCTCCGCTTCCAATTTGATGTGTTTCTCCACCAGTGCCTTTTGCTCGTCAAGGTGCTCCTGCTTCAACGCTTGCGGGGTATCTGTTAAGAGTGCAACGGCTGAAGCGTAAAGCTCCGCGTGCTTCACCGAGTCCAACGATATGCCTTTTAACACGCCTTTAACTGGAGGGTTTTTAATGTTCACTATGCCCGCGTTCAAGGATTGAACTATTTCTTTCTCAATCAATATCTGCCGTTTCATGAATTCAACCAAATCTTTGTTTGTGCTCAAGTTTTTTGTCCTCTCCATTTCCAACCATGTTAAGCTGTGTGAATAAGGCTTTCGGCGACCCGCTTTCCAAGATGCAAACAGGCACTCAGAGCAGTTTGGTCGGGAACGTACCTCGCTAGCAAAGGCGGCTCCGTAACTCGCATTTCAAACTTGTTCTTCAGGATCTCAAGAACAAGCTTCGGCGCTTCGCCACTCCACCCGTAAGAGCCAAAAGCTGCGCCTATTTTTCCTTTCAGGCTTATGCCCTTCTCAGCTGCTTCCTCAAACATCCGCTTTGTATCCATTGCCATGTCGTGATGGTACGTTGGCGCTCCAACAAGCACGGCGTCAAACTTGCCCAAGTCTTCAGCGTCAACGTGATAGTTCATTTCCACTTCCACGCTGCCAGCGCTTCTGGCGCCTTCAGCTATGGTTTTAGCCATTTTCTCAGTGTTTCCAGTTCGACTATAATATAATACAAGAATTTTCGGCACAAAACTCACCTATCCTTAAACTTTGGAGACAAACCATATGAACTTTTTGCAAACCATAACCGCGCTGAGCATTCTCCGAATAATTCATAAACAGCCACAACCAAATTATTTCCAACCCTCAAGAGTTGTTCACGCATGGAACAGTGGGACCTAATAATTATCGGCGCAGGCGCAGCAGGATTAGCCGCCGGCATCTACGCTACAAGAAGCGGACTCAAAACTCTCATTCTAGACGAAAAAATGGCTGGTGGAACAGCTGCAGACGCCCCAAGTCTGGAAAACTACCCAGGATTCACGCAGATTAGCGGCGCTGAACTTTCCGAAAAAATGGTGCAGCACTGCAGAAAAACAGGTGCAACCATCCACGAAATAGAACCTGTAACTGGCTTGGACATTAAGGGCGAAAAGAAAATTGTTAAAACCTCCAGTTCAACGTATGAAGCTGCAGCCGTAATTATTGCTTCAGGCTCTCATTACCGCGAAATCGGCGTCAAAGGGGAAAAAGAGTTCCGCGGCAAAGGCGTAAGCTATTGTGGTGTTTGCGACGGCCCATTCTTCAGGAACAAGCGTGTGCTCGTGGTTGGCGGCGGCAACTCCGCGTTGACAACGGCTTTGTATCTTTCAGGCATAACTGCGGAAGTCATTGTTGTCCACCGTAGGGACGCGTTTCGTGCTGAAGAGGCTCTTGTGAAAGACGTAGCGTCCAGAAAGAACATTAAAACTTTGTTGGGTACTGAGATAAGGGAGATCAAAGGTGAAAAAGTCGTTAACAGGGTCGTGTTGTTTGATGCGGAAACAGGCGCGACAAAGGAGTTGGCTGTTGACGGCGTTTTCGTTCAAGTAGGCGAGGCGCCTAATAGCCAAGTAGCCCGCGAGGCAGGCGTAGAGGTTAACGATCATGGTTACATTAAGATTGACATGTGTCAACGCACAAGCGTCGCGGGTGTTTATGCGGCGGGTGATGTGACTGATCATCCTGTTAAGCAGGTGGGCACAGCTGTTGGTCAAGGCATCACTGCGGCGCTTGAAGCTTACAGTTGGATTAGACGACCATATTACCGCAGATAGAGGGAAAACATTATATCATCCAAAACCCCTTTTCAAAACTTCATAAGCATAATTCACATGCTTGCAGGCTGAAAAAGTTCCAGCGAAAAAACAGAGGTTCACGCAATGAGCGAAAAATGTCTCGCTGTGGTTGAAATAAATCAAGATTTATGTAGCCAATGTTGTGTCTGCCATTCTATATGCCCTTATGAAGCCATTAACCGTGACGCTGAAACGGGCAAAGTGGAAATAGACATACAGAAATGCCAAGTTTGTGGCATATGTTACAGCGCTTGTCCCGTTTCCGCGATAAAAATGGCCTACTACGATTATGACAACTTGACAGATTATGTGGAGTGCGCACGTAAGAAAACAGCCAGCGACACGCTTGTTTTGATGTGCCGCGGAAACTCGCCTTCCACATGCGAAGTTGAAGAGATTCTGGCAGACCAAGGCTTACACATCAAAAATTATCTTCCCCTGCGGTTGCCCTGCTCTGGAAGAATCCCCGTAGACTTCATTTTCAAAACCCTGAAATCAGGTGTAAAAAACATCGTTTCCATCCAGTGCGAAGACAAGTTCTGCCGCTTCAAAGAAGGCACAAAAATCAACACGCGCCGCTTACAGTTGAGCAAGAACGTTTTGGAGCAGTTAGGCTTTGACACAAATGCCTTGAAAGTAGTCAAGTTTTCCAGAAAAGCAGTTTATCACACTGAAGAATGTGTCGGCTGCGACAAATGCGTATTCATCTGCCCATATAACGCGATTAAAGTGGAACCGTTCTCCACGCCCAGAATTGTTGAGGAAGACTGCGTGGGCTGTGGCGCTTGCGCGCTTGTTTGCCCGCATAAAGCAATTGAAGTGAAAGGCTACGAGTTCGAGAACGTTCTGCAACGTTACGGTCAAGCTGCCGCAACAATGAAAGCACGCAACAACGCGCCAGCTGTGCTGGTGTTCAGTTGCCAATGGTCTGAGTTTTCAGCTTTGGACAACCCTGACAGCGTGCTTAAAGGCAAGAACGCCGTGGTTTTGGAGGTTCCCTGCTTTAAAGGCATGGATCCAGTTCACGTTGTTAACGCTTTGCAGTGCGGTTTCGACGGCGTCATGGGCGTTGTGTGTGCTGCTGACGACTGTAAACTCAGCGAAGGCAGAGACACGGCTGAGCGCAACCTCGGCGTGTTAAAGGATGTATTGAAGAAGATGAATTTGCTTGACAGGTTTGAACTGTTCGAGCTATCGCCGAGATGTGAGGGCGAGTTCAAATCCAAGTTTGACGGTTTCTACCAGAAAATTTCAGCGTTACCTAAGTGTGTAGTGGCTGAAACGGAGGCGAAGTGAAACGTACAAAATAGTCTGCAAGAAACAGCTTGCTCACAAGGAAACCTTGTTCGAGGTTGATGCTCCTGATATTGCTGCGAAAGCGCAGGCTGGTCAATTCGTAATAGTTGTTCCCCATGAGAAGGGCGAGCGCATACCGTTGACCATCTGCGGTTACGACGCAAAGAAAGGCACGGTGTCATTTGCTTTCCATGAAGTGGGCAAAACCACGAAGGAGCTTGGCTGCTTGAAAGAAGGCGACTGCCTGCTGAACCTTACTGGCCCGTTGGGCAATCCTTCAGAAGTTAAAAAGTTTGGCAAAGTTCTGTGTGTTGGCGGAAGCATTATGATTGCGCCGACGTTGCTGCAGGTTAAAGCCATGAAAGAAGCGGGAAACCATGTGACCACCGTGCTGGGTTGCAGGTCCAAAGATTTCCTGTTCATGGAAAACGAGGCTAAAGCGTTAAGCGACAAGGTGTACGTGGCTTCTGACGATGGTTCAATCGGCTATAAGGGACTGGATTTCTTGAAGGATTTGTTGAAGACTGAAAAGTTTGACCGCTGTGTCGTTTTGGGGCCTGTGGTTATGATGCGAAACGTCAGCGAGATCACTAAGCCCTACGGCATTCCAACGATTATAACTGTGACGCCCATCATGATCGACGGGATGGGCATGTGCGGTGTGTGCCGCGTCACAGTTGCTGGGAAAATGCAGTTTGGTTGTGTTGATGGCCCAGAGTTTGACGGGCATCAGGTTGATTTTGAAGAGTTGATTCAGCGTCAACGTTTGATGCTTCCAGAAGAGCGTGTAAGTTCAATGTTATGGGAAATGCATGGAGAGTGCAAGTGTGGCAGAAACAAAGCCTAAACCGAAACTTAAGAAAGAAGCCGTAGAAATGCCTAAACAGGAGCCGAAGGTTCGCGCTAAAAACTTCAATGAAGTAGCGTTAGGCTACACTGAAGAGATGGCGCTTGAAGAAGCAAGCCGCTGTCTTCAATGTCCCAAACCTCAATGCGTGACTGGTTGCCCTGTGGAGGTTCCAATTCCAGCTTTCATCAAATGCATAAGGGAAAAGAAGTACGCTGAAGGCATAGCCACAATAAAAAGTAAGAATGCTTTGCCAGCCGTGTGCGGGCGCGTTTGCCCACAGGAATCACAATGCCAAGCAAAATGTGTTGTCGGAAAGGTTGGCGAGCCAATCAGTATCGGGCGTTTGGAACGTTTTCTCGCAGATTGGGAACGCGACCACGGATTCCAACTTCCTGAGAAAACTCCACCAACTGGCAAGAAAGTAGCTATTGTCGGTGCAGGTCCTGCGGGTTTAACTGCTGCTGCTGACTTGGTGAAGCTTGGCCACGACGTAACCATTTACGAGGCGTTGCACGTTGGCGGCGGCGTCCTAAGCTACGGTATCCCAGAATTCCGTTTACCTAAAGCAATCGTTAAAAACGAAGTTGATTACATCCGCAAACTAGGCGCGGACTTGCGCTTAGGCAACCTTGTTGGCAGAACACATACTATTCCTGAATTGATGAAGGCAGGCACTGACGCCGTGTTCATCGGCAGCGGTGCTGGTTTACCCCAGTTCACAGGCTGCCCCGGCGAAAACCTCGGCGGCATCTACTCAGCCAACGAATTCCTTATCCGCGTCAACTTGATGAAAGCCTTCGCGTTTCCAGACTATGACACGCCGCTGCGCATCGGCAAACACGTGGTCGTCATCGGCGGCGGAAACGTAGCCATGGACTGCGCTCGCTGCTCAATGCGGTTGGGCGCTGAAGTGTGCTTGGTTTACAGGCGTTCACGCGACGAGTTGCCCGCTAGGCATGAGGAAATTGAGAACGCTGAGGAAGAAGGCTTAGTTTGCAAGTTCCTTGCCGCGCCACTGGAGTTTTACGGTGACGAAAAGGGCTGGGTTAAAAGCATGAAATGTATCTGCATGGAGCTTTGTGAACCCGACAAGAGCGGCAGACGCGGCGTTAAACAGATTGCAGGCTCAGAATTCACCATGGACGTTGACACCGTAATCATTGCTATCGGACAGACGCCGAACCCAATTATTCAACGGACCACCGAAGGCTTAGTTACTAACCCACGACACGGCACGATAAATGTGGATGAGAACGGCAAAACCAGTTTAGACGGCGTTTACGCTGGCGGAGACGTTGCCACAGGCGCAGCCACAGTCATCAGCGCAATGGGTGCAGGCAAGAAAGCTGCCAAAGCAATGCACGAGTACTTGACGAACAAGAAGTAACTTGTGTAGTTGCCGCGCGCAAAAGCGCTTCCCCTTTCTTTTTATATACTTTGATTTGTATATGTGGCTCTGATGGCGAGCTATGACCGGCTTACATTATTGGGTTTTTCCTGTTACCCCCGAAAATTGGGAGATAGCAGACAAAAATAAAATTTGGGCAGTAGCCTCAGAACGTTTGACATCACTTGTACGACCGCAAGATTTCATGATTCTCTACGTCAAAGGAACAAACGAATTTCGTGGCGCATATCGTTTTTTAGATAAGTGGTATAAGGCATCTGAGCCTATCTGGGCAGATGAAACAGAGAGCAAGCAGGTTCTATACCCTTACCAGATCAAAATAGAACCTATAGTGGTTGGCAGAGCTGATGTAAAAGGATTAGTTCCAAAGCTCAGGTTCATTAAACGAAAAGATTTTCCATACTGGCCATTATACCTTAAAGGTGCCCCTGCAAACATGCGGAACCCTGTAGACAAAGATGATTTTGAATTAATTACCACAGGGATGCAAAAAGGTAGTTCACAAAGAGAAGTAGTGGTTCAACCGGAAGAGGAAGAAGACACACATACAAAAATGCAATATCTGCTAATCCAATTAGGAAAACTCGGGAAGTGCGATGTATGGGTCGCGAAAAATGACAGAGGTAAGTCCTATGCTAAAACTAAGTTTGAAAATTTATGTTTAAAGTCGCTTCCAAATATAGGCTTTTCAACTGACGTTTATGGATTAATAGAAAACATTGATGTATTATGGCTAAAAGGAAACATGATTATGGCCGCATTTGAGATTGAACATACCACTTCCGTTTACAGTGGTTTGCTCAGGCTTTCAGATTTAGTGATTTTGGTTCCGAACATAAAAGTCCAATTATTCATTGTAACTCCAGAAAAAAGGCTAAACAAAGTCAATGCAGAAGTAAACAGACCTACATTCTCTGGTCAATTTTCGGAAGTACCTCTTAACAAACTCTGTAGAATAATGACCTATGAAGATCTAATTGATACCTACGAGGGCTTGAAAGACCAAAAGTTTCCGCCTACTTGGCGCCCAGATTATATAACAAAACTAGGGGAGCCCTGCCCAAAATCAGCTGAATAAGATTTGGGTTTATAATTAGCTTGCTGAATCATTTGCTCTCAGAGAACGCACCAGCTCCTTTTCATGTATGCAAAGCGTTTTTTCTGAAAGTTTTATTATTCTTTATGTGGCTTAGCTACTGGCAGGTTGAATGCCGTGACTAGTAGAAAGTCTTGGTTAAAGTGTTGGCCAACTGATGTGCCTACAAGCATTGATTACCCAGTGATTCCTCTGCACGAAATCTTGGCGAAGACTGCACGGGATTATCCTAAGCAAACTGCAGTTGAGTTTTTAGGCGCGCAAATAACTTACGAAAATTTAAACTTGCTTTCAGACCAGTTTGCCGCGGCGCTTGCCCGCTTAGGCGTAAAGAGTGGTGACTGCGTTGCAGTTTTCCTGCCCAACATCCCTCAGTTCATAATAGCTTATTTTGGCGTTCTTAAAGCGGGCGCAGTTTTAACAGCCATAAGCCCCTTGCACAGGGAGCGCGAAGTGGAGCACCAACTGTGCGATTCTGAAGCCGTAGCTATAGTTGCGTTGGACTCGCTTTACCCGATAGTAGCGAAAGTCTGGCAAAAAACCAAGCTGAAACACGTGATTGTAACCAGTTTGGAAGAGTACGCGGCGAAAACTGTTGCGCCTTCAGGCAAGGTCGAACAGAAATCAGGCGTTCATGCTTTTCAAGAACTGCTCAAAACAAGCGCAGACACGAAACCACCGGAAATGCGCATTAACCCGCGTGAGGATTTAGCTGCGTTGCAGTACACGGGTGGCACCACAGGCACACCCAAAGCCGCAATGCTGACGCATATGAATTTGGTTTCAAACGCTGTAGCCTTTGCAACGTGGATAAAAGGTGCAGTAGCCAAAGAAACTTTCCTGACCGCTTTACCATTATTCCACATTTACGGCATGACCACTAGTATGAACGCGCCCATCAGCTTAGCCGCGAAAATGGTTCTGCTTCCCCGCTTTGAACCGCTGAAGGCTCTGGAAACCATCCAGAAAAACAGGGTTACGGTTTTCTGCGGCGTCCCCACAATGTACGCAATCCTGCTATCTAATCCAGCGTTAGGTCGCTTTGACTTAACCAGCATCCGAGCGTGCATCTCAGGCGCTTCCCCGCTTCCACCGCAAGTTCAGAAACAATTCATGGAGGTAACCGGCGGGTTCCTCGCCGAAGGCTACGGCTTAAGCGAAGCTTCACCCGTCACACACTGCACTCCCGTTGACAGGACAATGCGCACGGTGCGGATAGGCTCGATTGGTCTACCACTGCCTGACACAGAGGCCTGCATTTTCGACTTGGAAACAGGCACTCGAGAGCTTAATGCGGGCGAAACGGGTGAGTTAGCCGTTAAAGGACCACAAGTGATGAAGGGCTACTGGCACAGCGACACAGAAACCGCCAATGTCCTGCGCAACGACTGGCTCTACACGGGCGACATCGCACGCATGGATGAAAACGGCTACTGTTACATCACCGACAGAAAGAAAGACCTCATTAAATACAAGGATTACAGCGTTTACCCGCGTGAACTAGAAGACGTGCTTTATGAGCACCCGAGCGTGAAGCTGTGTGCTGTTGTTGGCAAGCCAGACCGCGTGGCTGGCGAGATCCCGAAAGCCTTCATAGTGCTGAAAGAAAGCACAAACGCCACCGAAACGGAGCTTATGAGTTTCGTTAACGGGAAAGTTGCCCCGTACAAGGCTGTACGCGAAGTGGAGTTCAGAAAAGAACTGCCTTTGAGCTCCGCAGGAAAAGTGTTAAGGCGCGCGCTGCAAGAAGAAGAGAAAAACAAACCTGCGTGAGCAGGGTCGAAACGTATAAGAGAAATCCACTTGTCTTTTTTGTAGTGAAGGCTCACATTTGCGTGTTAAAATCAACGTTACAGGCATAGTTCAAGGCGTCGGCTTCCGCCCTTTCGTTTACCGCATCGCCGTAAACAACGGCTTAGCAGGCTATGTGCTGAACAGGGGCGACGCAGGTGTAGAAATCCTCGCCGAAGGCACTGAACAGCACATCCAAAACTTTATCCGCGACTTACAAGACAAGAAGCCGCCTTTAGCCCAAATCCACGACGTAATCACCACCGAGCTCGGCGGCGAAAACGAACACGCAAAATTCACCATTCACAAAAGCTCCGAGGAAACCACGCTTTCAGGCTCAGTTATACCGCCTGACGTAGCCATATGCAACGCGTGCCTTGCTGAGTTGCGCGACCCAAAAGACCCGCGGCATGATTACTTTTTCATCACGTGCACTGATTGCGGTCCACGATTCACCATTATTGAGCGGTTGCCGTATGACCGCAAGAACACCACGATGCGCGAGTTTCCAATGTGCAGCTTCTGCAGGAAAGAATACGAGGACCCGCCTAACAGGCGGTTTCACGCGGAAACCGTGGCGTGCCCAAAATGCGGACCACAGGTTTACCTCACAACCAGCGATGGCAAGCTCCTTCAGCACAGCGACCCAGTGCGCGAAGCTGGGCGTTTGCTCTCCGAAGGCGCAGTTTTAGCCGTTAAAGGCTACGGCGGCTTCCACGTTGCCGCATCCGCCGTTAACGACAAGCCCTTATTGGCACTTCGAAAAGCGAAGCACAGGCGAGCTAAGCCCTTCGCCGTAATGGCTCGAAGCTTGGAAGCAGCAGAAAACTTCGCGGAAATAACCGCAACAGAAAAAGCACTGCTCACTTCCCCCGCACATCCAATCGTGCTGCTCAACAAAAACAGCCGTTTCACTCTTTCGCCGCTTGTGGCGCCAGACCTGCACAACGTCGGCGTCATGCTGCCCTACACTGGCTTGCACTACATGCTCTTTGATGGCGTGGCTGATGCGGCGTTTGTGATGACCAGCGCGAACCCGCCTAACCAACCCATCGTAAAAGACAACGACGAAGCCCTCAAAACTCTTGGCGGCACAGTGGATTACTTTTTGTTTCACAACCGTAAAATCGCTTATCGTTGTGACGATTCGGTAACGCGCGTCCACGGAGACCACAACGTGTTCATTCGCCGCAGCAGAGGCTACGCTCCTGCACCCGTGATGCTCGAGGAAAAAGCAGCGCGTTGCGTGGTGGGCTTAGGCGGCGAGTTAAACAACACTGCTTGCGTCTTGCTTGGGAATAAGGCGTTCATCAGCCAGCACGTGGGCGACACTGAAAATCTTGAAACCAAAGCTTTCCTTCAAGAAGCGGCAGGCCACCTTATCCGCTTGACGAACAGCCGCGTTGACGCTGTTGCCTGCGATTTGCATCCGAAATTCACCACGACTAGGCTAGCGCAGGAAATGGCGGAAGCACACGGTTGGCAACTTGTCCAAGTGCAGCATCACCACGCGCACATCGCAGCGTTAATGATGGAGCATGCAGCAAACGAGATTGTGGGCGTTGCGTGCGACGGCTACGGCTACGGCGTTGATGGTGCAGCATGGGGCGGCGAAATCCTCCTCGGCACTCGCAACTCAGCCGACTTTAAGCGCTTGGCGCATCTGGAGCCGCAGCCGCTGATAGGCGGAGATGTGGCAACCCGCTATCCCCTGCGCATAGCAGCAGCAATTCTCAACAAGAAGCGTGACGTGGCGCCGTGGCTTCTGCAGAACGTTGGGCACTTGCTTCACGGCGAAAACGAAGCTGAACTTCTGCTTCATCAGCTTAGGCAGGGCGTCGGCGCGGTTGAGACTACAAGTTGTGGCAGAATCTTGGACGCTGTTGCTGCTGTGCTGGGCGTATGCTATGAGCGTACGTATGAGGGGGAACCAGCTATGAAGCTTGAGTCTGCAGCTTTGCGGGGCAGGGATGCGTTGAAAATTAAGCCCATAGTAAACGGTAGCGAGTTAGAGACTACGCGGTTGCTTTTGGAGATTTTCGAAAACCGCGACAAGTTCCGCACTGCGGATTTGGCTTATTCCGCGCATGCTTACTTAGCCGCGGGCTTAGCTGCGTTGGCTGTGGATGAAGCTTTGGAGAATGGCGTTCGCACGGTTGGTTTCTCAGGCGGTGCAGCCTGCAACGCGTTGCTAGCTTCGCTTATGCGTGCGCGTGTGGAGGCGGCTGGTTTGCGTTTTCTTGTGCATGAGGCGGTGCCTGCGGGTGACGGGGGAGTTTCTTTTGGTCAAGCAGTGGTTGGTGGATTCTGGAGGTTTTAGACCATAACCATTTTATCGCCGTTTACTCTCGGTTTATGGTTGATAAGGCATGTGTTTGGCGATTCCAGCACGCGTTAGAAGCGTCAATGGCGACAAGGCTCAAGTGGACTTCGGCGAAGGCGTCTTACGCGAGGTTAACGTTGCGCTTGTTAACGCGAAAGTGGGCGATTACGTTTTGGTGCACGCGGGCTACGCTATTCAGTTGATGGATGAGAAGGACGCTTTGGAAACTTTGAGCTTGTGGAACGAGATTCTCGCGTCTCAAAAAGAGTAAAGGACAAAGTGGAGATTATGGCGGAGAAACTCAGGTTTCGAGACCCAGCACTGGCAAGAGACGTAGCGCAGAAAATTCACGATTTAACGCCGAAGGAGCAGACCGTTAAAGTATGCCATGTCTGCGGCACACATGAGTGGACGATTACGCATTATGGTTTGCGCAGCCTCTTGCCCTCAAACGTTGAGGTCATAGCTGGACCAGGCTGCCCCGTGTGCATAGTCCCTGCATCCGAGGTTGATGCCGCTGTTGAATTAGCGTTGAAAGGCATAGTTGTTACGTGTTTCGGCGACTTGCTCCGCGTGCCAGGCTCGCACATGTCACTGTTAGACGCTAAAGCCAAAGGTGCTGATGTTCGTGTAGTTTACAGTGTAAGCGACGCTGTTCAAATGGCTGCAAGCGAGGCAAATCGCGAGTTTGTTTTTTTCGCAGTAGGTTTTGAAACAACAGCGCCCTCCACGGCAGTTGAGATCTCGCAGAAGCCGCCCAGCAACCTGAGTTTTCTGGTTTCACATCGTGTGATTCCGCCAGCCATGGAATTGCTGGCGAAAATGGATGATTTAAATTTGAACGGGTTCATTGCGCCTGGTCACGTCAGCACAATAATTGGGCTTAAACCCTACGAGGTTTTCCCTCGAAAGTATGGTTTGCCAACCGTCGTTGCAGGATTCGAACCGTTGGACCTGCTGTTTGGGGTCTATATGATTCTTAAACAGTTAAGCGATAACAAGCCTGCGCTGGAAAATGAGTATGTGCGTGCTGTGCAGTGGGAAGGCAACACGCGAGCGCAGAAGCTAATCAACGAGGTTTTTGATGTTGCAGATGGCAAGTGGCGGGGGCTAGGCACTATTCCCGCTTCTAAGCTTACGCTTAAAAAACAATATGCCGCGTATGATGCGTTGTTGAAGTATAACGTTAAGGTTGCTGAGGGCATTGATTCGCAGCCTGGCTGCCGTTGCCACTTGGTGGTTGTCGGTAAAATTAAGCCTAATGAATGCCCGTTGTTTATGCAGGCTTGCACTCCGCAGAATCCAGTAGGCGCCTGCATGGTAAGCATGGAGGGCACGTGCAGGGTGTGGGCGAAAACAAGTAGCGCTTAACTATGTGTTGATTGTGGTTAGCCCGTTGATACTTTAATTTTTGCGATTTCTCCAGTGTCTGCCCAAAGTCCTACGGATATGCGGTTGATTCCGCCAGCGTAAACTTTGTCCAGAGAAAACGTTACGTACCAGTAGGGAATCAGCGCTAAGCCGCCTCTGATGCTTGGGTGGAACATAACAGAGACAGGCTCATCCAACACTGTGAAATCATGCACTTCCACACCGTTGGCTGTCCAAGTGTAGTCTTTCAAGGCGTTTCTTGCAATTTCAATGGCTTCTTGGCGTGAGATGTCGATTTGGGTGCTTCCGATTGTGAAGAGGAACCAGCCGTCAGTTACTTCTGTCAGCGCATTGTCTTCAAAGATCAGGCTTAGGCTTTTGGGTGAAAAGTCCACGCCGTTTTCCGTGTACATCCACAGAACTTCTGTTCTATCTCCAGCGATAGAAATGCTGAACTTCATGTCGCCGTCTGTTACTTCAATGTTCTGCATCTCGTTAACTTGAGCGGCTATTTCCTTCATGTCGTCCACGTAAGCAGCATCTGCATAGTCACTGTATCTCTCAAGAAAGCTTTTAGCAGCATCCAGCGTATCGGCAGATTGGGGCTGAGTGTAGATTGGGTCGCCTTCAAGCACGATGAGTTGGTAGCGCGATAAGTTTTTGTTTCTGAATTTCAGGACCACGTCAACTTTGCTTTCGTTGCTTGTCAAAGCGTATTTCACTATTTCTTCTAGTATTCCACCGATGTCTGTGCGGTATTCCACTGTGTCGCTCATCAAGGTTAGTTGATATTGTGTTATGTCCAGTTGGGCAACATCTTGGAGGAAAAACAGTGCTTTCCCAGTGCTGTTGCTCCATGCGAGGAGTTGTTGATACTTGGCTTCCCAGCTTTCCCGCTCCTGAGCTGATTGGTTTAGAGCAGCGGTTTGAACGTAGGCTATGCTTGCCACAAGCACGATGATTATAATTGATAATGCGAGAATTGTTTTCCACTTGAAAGGTAATGCTCGGAAGCGTTGTGGTTGTATGTTCGGTGCTTCTTCTACGCTTCGCATGGTGTTCACGCAGGTTTCTCCGAATCTTGACAGCCGGTATTTGCCGTCGTCTGTTTTGGTTACAAGTTCTCCGAGGCTTTCCAAGTGGTAAGTCAAGTGGGAACTGGAGATTCCGAGGTAATCTAGCATTTGCGAAAACGTCATTGTTTTTTCGGAGAGCATGCGGAGAATTTTGCGGCGCGCAGGATGCTTTAGAGAACTGAACATGGTTGAGTAAATTTCTTCCTCTGGATCAGACATTACCCCACCAACCTTACCTGTAATTATTGCAGAAGTAGCTTAGAAAACTTGTGTTGCAAATTTTGCTGCAGAGAACGCGCGCCGCGTTTAATTGCGTCTAGCAGATTCTTGGAACTGGGTCGCCTACGGGCCGCGCGATTATCCGTTTGCCGCCTACCAGCGTCTGCATAGCTACGCCTTTGAATTGGCTTGTGGCTTCGCCGATTATCTCCGCATTTTTGCCCTCGCTCATCTGCTTCAGAAAGTTCAGCACTTGCTCTGCCTTTGCAGGCACTGCGCCTATGATTATTTTTCCTTCGTTGCCCACTTCCAAGGGGTCTAAGCCTAGCATCTCGCAGGCGGTTTGCACGTCTTCTCTGATTGGGACTTTTTCTTCGTGAATTAGTATGCCAACTTGGGATTTTTCGCTCCACTCGTTCAACGCGTCGGCTAAGCCGCCTCTTGTGGGGTCTTTCATAGCTACTATGCCGCCTGTTTCGTTGAGCATGCGCTGAATCATGCGGTTTAAGGGTTTAACGTCGGATTTTATTTCGCTTCCAAACTTTAAGCCCTGTTGCGCTGAGAGCACTGCTAAGCCGTGGTCTCCTATCGTGCCTGACAATATTATTTTGTCGCCTGCGCTCACGTTAGCGTCCAGCGTCCAACGCGCGGAGAAGCTGTTTCGGTGTTGCTTGACAACTTTTAAGTTGTTTTCCAACGCTGCGGTTCTTCTGCCTATGCCTGAAACGTTCATGACGCAGCCGCCTAAACTGCCCTTCTCCACGACTTTGGTGTCGCCTGTGACCACGCCCACGCCTGCTTCACTGCATGTGCTTTGCATACTGGCTAAGATTTTTTCTAAATCTGAAAGCGCTAAGCCTTCTTCCAGAATCAAACCGCAAGCCAAAGCGTATGGCTCAGCGCCTAACGCTGCAATGTCGTTTACTGTCCCAGAAATAGCCAAACGCCCGATGTCGCCGCCTGAAAAGAAAAGCGGCTTAACCGCGTGCGAATCACTTTTAAACACCACGTCGCCCACGACAGCCGCGTCATCCAGCGCTTCCAGCGGAATTTCAGCGTTGCTGTATCCGCCTAAATATTTCACAATGTAATCTTTGACTAAGCTGTGCATGACGGTGCCGCCTGCACCATGCAGCATAGTAATAGTGTCTTTCTTACTGCTCATTTTGCTTCGTCTTCCTGCCTGTTTAAGGCTTCTCGGTGAAACATAAACACATCGCAGCTTCAATTTGCATCTTACGGCAAAGCACATGATAGATAAGCCCTAGGTCTGCGTGTCGGTGCCTTCGGCTGACTGCTGCTTTTTTCGCGTTCTCTTAAGTAAAAGTGCTACAGTAGCAACCAAAAAGGCATTTATTATTACTGATGCGATGATTACGGCGATTACAGTTTCGTACAAGTTTCCTTCATTTTCTGGCGTATTTGTAGGTTGGGCTGAGGGTGAAGTTGAGGTTGGTGTTGATTCAGGCGGTGGATAAGGTGGCAAAGTGGGTGTTGGCTCAGGAGTTGGTGTTGGTGGAGGAGGAGTTGGCGTCGGAAAAGCAACGGTGTCTCCGGGATATTCAGAGTTTCCTTCAACCGTTGCCGTGCCTGAATCCACTTGGACGCTAGCAGTGCGAAACGGAAGATAGAACTTGTTGTTTGTTATGATTGCTCCGTTGACATTGGTTGCATGAACGCCGTAGGCTGACCCAAATCTGTTCATGTCTGCCGGAGGGTTAGGGTATAGACCATTATCGACGTACGCGATTATGTTGTTGTTTGAGATTGTGGGCGAACCTCCACCGATATAAATTACTGAGGCAGAATCTAAAGTCCCCTTCAACGTGTTGTAGGAAATTGTCGGCGAACCATCGTTTATGGTAATTGTGGTGGACGCTTGCCCACCTTGCAGATAACTGTTCTTTATTGTCACAGAGCCACTGATGTAAACTGGAAGGCTCATGAGAACCGCATTTTCAATTATCGAGTTTGCACCACTTGTTGATGTAAAAGTTATGTAACCGCCGCTGAAATAAATCCGATTGTCACTGCTGCCTTTAGCGATTAGCGTTCCGTTCACACGCAAATAACCTTCAATATTTACGCTTGACCCTGCCTCAATTGTCAGTGTAGCACCAAGATTTACCACAACTTGCCCAAATTGGTAGGGACCATTCTCCTTGGTAAGTGTCACATTTGAACTTATCATTCCATTAACCTCATTATAGGTTTGAGCATTGCAAAAAGGCAAGACGCCAATCAAAGCCCAACCGCTACTGCTTGTTAAGGCTATCAAGAACACAACCAGCAAGAACTTCCTGTTCAAACCTAGCCCCAACTAAGACTCAGGTCGAACTTGTACTTAATTTTTGCCAGCAGAAACCGCACTCCTCAGCTTGCTAAACGAAAACACCATATCAATACGCTCAGACCTACCTTCGGAACACAAATAGCTCCTTTATATAATGGGGGTATAGACTAATCTGAGCAGCGAACGGTGCCTATTTATAGTTTAAATAAGGGGGTATAGTTTTTTCCACGCGCTAGTTTTCAGCAAGCCGCTGCTTACTTGCAGCATCAGAGCCTTTAGGGACTAATCGCCTAAGATTCGTCTAAACGCAGGGAACATTTCAGCCGCTCTTTCACGCATTAACAACTCGTAATACTGGTAGATTATGCCCACTGACAGCAATATGCCTGTGCCTGAACCGAAAACGCCTAGGAAATCCGATAGCCCGGCAATCAACCCTACAATCAATCCGCCCAGAATCGTCACTACAGGAATGTACCGCTTAAGAACCAACTCAATAGGCTTCCCAGACCGCCTGTAACCTGGAATCTGCATTCCTGAATCCATAAGCTGCTTCGCCACCGTAGATGGGCCAAGACCGCCAACTTCAAGCCAAACAAGCGCAAACACTGCACAAAAAACAACGAGAATCACCAAGTAAACCAATGCTTGGATAGGTTCCTCCATCACACCTTGAAGGCCTTGAGGAGCCGTAACAAAATGCGCTATGCCGCCTACAGACTTAACGCTAGTCGAATTATCCACAGTTACCGTTGTGTATGAGCCGAAAATGTCTGTGAACAGGTTGGTTCCAGGTTCAGGTCGCCCGATGGAACCCCAGATGAGCTGAGAGAAGAAGTAAAGATTAGCGAATAGTGCAGATGCAAAGATAACTGGAAGGTTCGACACGTACAAGAGTTTAATTGGGTATCGACTTCGGAAACCCTTGTACCCAGCGTAAGTCATTGGAAGCTCAACTCTAACACCTTCCATGTAAATTATCACCAAGAACGCAATGATAGTGGCGATAAACCCGACCAAAGACGGATATGACCCTACCCCGATCACCCATTGCAGCAAAGTTTGGCTACCTGACAAAAGCGCCGAAAGCTGCTGGACAAATAAGCCACTAGCTGGAGAAAACGCTTGCCAAAAGATGTTCTGAGCAACACCAGCCATGATAAACAAGCTTATACCGCTGCCGAGACCCCAACCTTTTTGCACAAGTTCATCCAGCAACATCACCATTATTCCCGCAAATATAAGTTGTAAAAGAATCACAACAGTCGTTGGACCAGAAAGCACACCATACATACCACTAATTATGTAAGCGCCAGCCTGAACTCCAGTAAGAATTATCGAAAAGGCCTTGCTAGCCACCGTGAATAAACCTCTGTCTTCAGGATTTGACATGTCGCATTTGATCATGGCAGAACCGGCAAGCAATTGCAGTATTAAGCCCGCTGTGACTATTGGACCTATACCCAGCTCCATGAGAGTACCGCGGTTTGAAGCGAAAATCACTCTTAAAGCGCCGAATTGATCGGATGCATCTTGCGCTACGCCGTAAAGTGGGATTTCAGACATGACAAGGTAAATGACTAATACAAGTGCAGTCCAGAAGATTTTCTCGTTGAAGCTGACTTTACGTTCAGGAACTTTAATTTCAGGCAGTATTCTTCCAAGAGGTTTAAAGAGATTGAGAAATCTTCCGGCCATGGATTAATCGCTACTCTCCATGCGCCTGCGAAGCAGTTAAAACTTGCCCGCCTGCCTTTTCTATTTTTTCAGTTGCGGTTTTAGAGGCTGATGCGACACTGATTACTAGTGGTTTCGCAGTTTTTCCTGTGCCAAGGAGTTTAGTGTAGCCTAAGCTGGTTAGATCTACGTGAAGTTTACCTTCTTTTTCGGTAGAGTATTTAGTTGAGATTTCATCGAGTTCTTTGATGTTTATTGTGTTTTGTTTCTGTTTGAGGCTTTTGGGTGAAGTGAAACCGCTTTTGCCGAAGTAGTCAGGCTCGTATGTTGTAACGTAGCTCCACAGGTGCTTGTGCCTTCCTGCTTTGCGGTATCCCTTTGAGCCTGTTTTCCGATGCTGCCCTATTCTACCGTAACCTTGAGTTCTCGAACCGCGATTTTTTCGGGTTTTTCTCAGTTTGTGAGGCATTTTCATTCAGCTTCTTGATTTGGAGTTTGTGCTTTTCTTAGTTTGATTTCGAGCACGCC
>CAZDLK010000036.1:0-23127 GCA_964506435.1 uncultured Candidatus Bathyarchaeia archaeon
CCGGACAGAAAAATAACGATGGCTTCATCGTTACCGCATTTTTCCTTTTCTCCTTTATTCTGTGTGCGCTGTCCAGAGCCTCAGCAAACCTTTCTTTGCCACAAAAAACAATTATAGATCACAAATGTCTTTTTGTTCTGGCATGGGGCATATGATACGTTATACTCATTATGGTGTGAACCGTAATCGATATAAGCTAACTTCCTAAAGTATGAGAAACGTGTCAATCGCGGGGTTCGCAGTAACGCTCGGTTGGTGACAACATATCTTACCTGTATTAATCGCTGTTTCCGTTCTCATATTGGCCATATTCTTAGACTTGCTTCTCGGTGATCCATCTCCCAATAGTCCTTGGAAGTTAACATACAAGTTGCATCCAACTGTTCTGATGGGGAAGTTTACCAAAGCTTTAGAGCCGCATTTCAAGAATTCAAATCCGAAGATAGCTAAGCTAAACGGTGCTTTTTTAGCAATCATCGTGATACTTGTGTTCACCATACCAGTCTACTTTGGGTTATACGCACTTTACACCTTAGTCTGTTATCTCATCTACATGTTCTTTGCAGTAATCCTCCTAAAACTAACTATCGCCATAAAACTTGAAACTGACTGGGCAAAAGCCGCAGCCAAAGCACTTGAATCAAACGACCTGACAGAAGCCAAGAAATACTCCCACTTCTCACGAAGAGACTCAACAAATCTAGTTGGTCCGCAAATCAGCTCAGCAATCATCGAATCCATGGCTGAAAACCTCATCGATTTCAAGCTTTCCCCAATAATCTCCTACGCTTTTTTCGGTGTTTCAGGCGCCATCGCCTTCAGAGCCATCAACACCCTCGACGGCATGGTCGGCTTTAAAGACAGCGAACATTTACACACTGGCTGGTTTAGCGCCAACTTGGACACCGTAGTCAACTACATCCCCACGCGATTTGCCGCAGTTCTCATAGTCTTATCCTCAGCCCTAGTCGGCGGAGACTATAAAAACGCGTGGCGGATTGCTCGCCGCGACCACGCTAAAACGCCAAGCAGAAATCACGGATGGCCAATGGCAGCTATGGCTGGTGCCTTACGGGTGCAACTAGAAAAGCCTGGTCAGTACGTTCTCGGCGAAGAAACTGAGCCGTTGACTCCAAACAAAATACTTCGCGCGTTGCGGATTCGGGACATGTCGATAATTTTGTGTGTTCTTTGTGTTCTGCCCGTAATTTTGCTCACCCGACTATACTTTTTCCCCTACTAAAGGGCTCTTTCAGCAATTTTCTTGAATGCAAAACGTATTAATCACAGTGAATCCCTTTAATTTTCTTCAGAACCGTGTTCAACCTCAAAATTCAACATCACACATCCAATGTAGCTCCGAAAGAGCGTGTATCTCAAGAATGCGTGTTTGTCTGATTAATCCTCCTCGTATCCACCCGAAACTATGGGGAAAACCAAGTGTATTTCAGCCTTTGGACCTAGCATACATAGCTGCTGTACTGGAAAAGCAACATAAGGTACGCATCATAGACGCGCCTGCAGAAGGCTGGAAAAACCTTGAAGAAATAGCTGGAATGAGGTACAGGCAAGGTTTATCAAACAAGGAGATAGCGGCTAGAGTCAAGCAGTGGTCGCCGGATGTTGTCGGAATTGCCATTCCCTTCTCTGGCTGGTGGAAATCTGCGTGTGAAGTTATTTCCGTCGTTAAAAGTATTAACAAAGACATTGTTACCGTGCTAAGCGGCTTACATCCCTCTGCAAGACCTAAAGAATGCCTTGCAAATCCTGACATAGATTTTGTTGTGATAGGCGAACCAGAACAAACTATGTTCGAGTTAATGGACGCGCTGGAACAAAAAACTGAGAAGGGCGTCGAGAAAGTAAAGGGAATTGGCTTTGTCAATAATGGGCAAGCAGTTATTACTCCTTCAAGACCTCTGATTCAAGATTTAGATTCTTTACCTTTCCCTGCAAGGCATTTGCTTCCAATGAGCACTTACTTTGCAGCCGTGAAAGAAAACCCTCTGCGAGGCGAAATAAACAAGCCGTGGGCGATGATGATTACCAGCAGGGGCTGCCCGTACAATTGTGTTTTTTGCACTTCTCACACGATTATGGGAAGAACGTGGCGTGGACGAAGCCCCGATAACGTGGTTGACGAGATAGAGCAATTGGTTAGTACCTACAAGATTAAGCAGATTGACTTTTACGATGACAATATGACGCTGGATAAGAAACGGATGGAAACTATTTGTGACCTAATCGTGGAAAAAGACTTAGACATCGAATGGTACACTCCCAACGGTGTTAGGGCGGATACTCTTGACGAGAATATTCTAAGAAAAATGAAGGCTTCTGGCTGCAAAAAAATACGGATTGCCCCAGAATCTGGGGTTCAACATGTTTTAGACCACATCGTCAAGAAGAACCTAAACCTGGAAGATGTGGAAAAAGCTGTAATTTTATCCAAAAAAGTCGGCATCGAAGTAGGTTGTTTCTTTGTAATTGGGCTCATAGGCGAAACAAAAAAGGACATACAAGAAACAATAAATTATGCTTACAAGCTAAGACGACTTGGCGCTGACAGGTTTTACTTCAGTATAGCCATGCCCGTTTATGGGACTGAACTTTATGAGCAGGCTAAAAACAATGGTTTGTTAAAGGACGACTTCAGCGACGAAGCGTTGGCTGCAACTGAACCTCTAATTGAAACTCAAGAGTTCACAGCAGCCGATATTCGTGAATTATGCGCGCGTGCCAATATGATAAACCAGGCTCTTACCCCTGATAAACTTATAAAAGCTCTGCGAGACCCCAAGAAAGCCATAAAGTTTTTGTTGGGAAAACTTACTGCAAGTTGAGCTCCAAATGCGCAATTGCTCTGGATAAGAGTGAAAAGCCCCATTGTTATTGATGCTGGTCAAGTTTTAGAAATGATGTTTCATTTGTGCAAACATGAATAGTTAAGGTTAATAAGGTTTTAAAAGTTAAACTAGGTAGTGATCTGATGCCTCTGGAATCGCCTAAATATGAGGAAATAACCTGCAAGAGCGTTTTAGGCAATTTTGGTTTACTCGATACTCAGTTTTGGACTAGCTACTGCTTTGATCCATACAATAATTGCGAATTCAACTGTATGTATTGCCATACTGCTGCCTGTAAATACGATGGTTCTAAAGAGTTTTCAGTTCCTGTTTATGTTAAGACGAACGCCCCACAGGTATTAACTCACGAATTATCCTCATATAAGAGGAAAGGCATCGTTAGAATGAGCCTGAGCACGGATCCTTATCAACCAGCGGAAAAAAAATACCGAATCACAAGACAAATTTTGGCGATATTGAAAGAGAATGGCTGGCCCTTCGCCATTGGCACCAAATCTGACCTTGTTCTACGTGATCTGGATTTAATATCGCAAGCTTCACAAAAGTCTTGGTGCTCCATCGCGTTAACTGTAACAACTCTCGACGAGAATTTGGCAAAGCTCTTGGAACCCAATGCTCCGTCTCCAAAAAGGCGGTTAGAAGCGATAAGAAGGCTTTCTGATGCGGGAATTGAGGTTGGTGTGTGGTTGATTCCGCTTATTCCCTACGTGACAGACAGTGAACAAAACATGTCTCAGGTTATTGAAGCTGCAGTTGGGAATGGTGCCAAGTTTGTTTTAACTGGGATGCTGGACATGCGAGGGGATCTTCGTTTTAGACGATTTTTGGAGGACAATTTTGGGCAAATTGCCTCAAGATACGACAGATTGTACAAGGGTAGACCTACGCAGCCATCTTGCGGGAACATGGATGAATCCTATCTATATAATGCATATTCACGGTTCATTTCTCTATGTCAGAAGTATGAAGTGGAGAATTATATTCCTCATTTTTATTCGCGCAAGCAGGCGCTTCTCTTTTATATTCGCAACTTTGCTCGGTTTAACGGCACGCCTTTTTTCGAGTTAACTCAGCCTCTTAATTTTCTGTTTCCATCTAAAGAATTGCTTCAAGCTGTTCAGGTTAGGTTCGGAAAACAGGCGCTTGGTAAAGGGACTCTGAAGGCGTTAGGCTACTTCCCAAAATAATAGTTTCCCCCATCTTATCAAAGTTGAGCGCTTTTTGCTATTTTCTTTCTTTATGCATCCAAGCGCCGTCCAAAGAGGTCGGTAGGCTTTTCTCAGTTTGAGATATAGCGCTTTCACGCGGATTTTGGCTTCTCGTTAGTTTTTGCCTGCCTGTTCTTCATCGGCTTTTGGTGTAGACTTCATTCGCCAGAGAATATGGTTAACAGCCGTTCGCGCCATCATTCTGCTGTAAGAATTTCTCTTCAATAACTGCCTGAAAACGTAACTTGGAGAATAAAAATCATCATAGAACTTTTGTCTAACTTTTTTTGCTTCCTCGGGTGACAGCTCTGGGTTCTCAAAAACAAGTGTCATCGTATCGTAGCTGTTCCAGTCGGAAGATATTTTCCATCCCCTTTCCTCAACTACGCTGCGGAGTTCAGTCCCTGGATAGGGCGTAGCCACGCAAAGGTATACGTCGTCGGGTTTTGCTCTTCGAATGAAATCAAGCGTTTGCTTGCGTGCTTCACGTGTCTCACCAGGGTAACCGATCATGATTGATATAGTGACGAATAGACCTGTTTCTTTAGCTAGTTTGATTGCTTTTTCGTTTTGTTCAACTGTTGTTCTTTTGTTTACGTTGTCGAGGATTTGTTGGCAGCCTGATTCAACTCCGAAGAAAATCTGCTGGCATCCAGCGTCTTTCATTTTAGTTAAAATTTCTTTAGAAATCTGGTCAACTCTGCTTTGGCAATCCCATGGGAGACCGATTTTCCTGTTCTTGATTTCGTCGCAAATTTCGTAGATTCTTTTTTTGTCAAATGTCAATGTGTCATCGTAGAAAGTGAAAGCTTCTGCTCCATGTGTGTCTCTTAGCCACTCAAGTTCGTCTACGACGTTTTTTGGGCTTCTCATCCTGTATGCTTTGCCAAACATTCTAGACGCGACGCAGAATGCGCATTGAAAGGGGCATCCTCGGCTGGTGACCACTGGCAGAAGAGTTCTTCCGAAAAGGCGGTATTTTTCTAGCTGAAAATGTTCGTATGCTGGTTTAGGCAGTTCCTCGAGGTTTTGAATAAATGCTCTGTTCGGCGTGCGAATTATTTGTCCTTTGTTTCTGAAGGTTATTCCGTTGACCGTGTTGAGGTTGCTTGAGTTGGGTTGGTTCTGAGCGAGTTCCAGCAAGGTTTGTTCGCCTTCGCCTCTGACAATAACGTCAACCGCTGCTTCCTCGCTTAGAATTGGTTCATCCATAAATGTGGCGTGTGGACCGCCCATAACAACTTGAGCGTTAGCGCATGTTTTTTTTGCTACACGTGCGCACTGGAGCGCTGAATTTATTAATGGCGCTACAGCGGTGATGCCGATTACATCTGGTTCAAAAGAGGCTAACTTTGCTCCCAACGTTTCCTGATTAATTTCCAGTGCTTGGCAATCGATTACGTTTACTTCATGTCCATTTTTTTCAAGGACTGCTGTCAAATACGCTAAGCCTATGGGCAGGTAAAGATGGTGTCGATAACTTCCTGCTGTGAAAGGAGGGTTTATCAGTGCTACTTTGCTGCTTTTTCTCCCAACCATAAGCATGCCAACAGAATCTTTTTGCACAAATATACGCCTTCTCATGATTAATAAAGTTTCTAGTTAGCCGTGTATCCAATGACATAGCTGCTTGTGGTGCACTTCGGTTAACTGAGCAAAGCAATATTGTTGTGAAAACACTGGTTGCTATGGAAAAGACTTCTGGAAAACTCGGCAGTTCATGTTACGCTACATGTGGCGTGTTTTTGGTTTTCTTTTCAAGTCTAATTTTCTCTATTTCAAGAATGCAGTATCCATCCCTGCGTGCTGTTTTGCTTTGAACTATATTCAGGCGTTTTTTGAATAGTGGGCTATCGGTAATAAGCGTGTGGTATCCGCTGCCGCCAACATGCACGCTTTTTTCGCGGTTTAGCTTGCGCACTTCATTTATGAAATCATGGTCTATCTTGCGTCCTAACCATTCCTCGCCCAACAATTTAGTGTCTACTACTACAATAATAGTTTCAAAATCTTTGTTAACTAACTCCGTCAAGATTTGTTCTGGTTTTTTTTCCCATAACGGGGTGAGCGGTTTCAATCCTGCTTCTTTGCAAACGTGGTTCATCCAGTCTTTATGTGCCATAAGAGTGCGGTACTCTCTCCGCTTTTCGTCACTATCAATAGGGTAGTGTGGAGGCACAACTCCGAACACTAATCCATCAATGCCTGCTAGCTTCAAGTCATGTAACGTTGATTGCAAGTGGGTCGCAAACGTGCTCCAACTTACTTCTTTCTGGACAAGTGGAATATCCATTGCTCGTGCTTGTGCGGATATAATTACTGGAGAAACTTCATGCGGTACCATTCTACTGACATCTTTGTAAGCGAAGTTCGGAAGCTTCGAAAATATTCTTGGGCTTGCTCTGCCGACGCGGTTGTAAACTGAGCTAAGAATGTTTGAGATGCTTTTTGGCTTCTCTTCTTTGTCATCTAAGTAAATGAAATCTAGTAAAGTTGCAATTTCGTAACCTTGTGTGCTCGCTTCGTAAGCGGCTAGACAACTGTCTTTGCCGCCGCTCCATAAGGCAGCAACTTTCACTTAGCTCACCAAATTGCAAAATAGCGAAATGTAATATAAAGCCTAGCTTATGCATGCGCTCATCGTTTCTTTGCTTAATTTTTGCTTGCCGCGTATGAGTATGCAGATTTAAAGCATCTGAAAGCTTGAAGCTTCACTTAGCGAATGTAACTCTGCCCAATCAAACCTATGATGCAAAATATTTGGGGCTCTTTTTTAACACCGTGACGAAGCCTTCTTTTTTGATTTTGCGCAGGATTCTTCTCGGTGACTTTTCGAAACTCATGTGGAATCGCCGTTGAATTTCTAGCACGGAGTTGTAATCGAAGTCTTCAGTTTTGACGTAGACGGCGTAGTCGTCGGTATGGTCGTAGAGTTTCTTTTGCATTATTTCCTCGTAAAGACTGCTGCCTGGAACTGCTATGAATATGTTAAATCGACACCAGTCCGGATTCAGCTTTCTTGCGAACTTGAATGAGGCTTTCATGTCTTCGGTTGTTTCTCCCGGTATCCCCAGCATGAATGAGCAGGCGGTTTGGATTCCTTCTTCTCTGCAAAGCTTGAATGTGTTCATTGTCTGTTCCAGCGTGACGCCTTTGTTGATTTTGCTTAAGACGCGCTGTGAGCCTGACTCCACTCCGAACCATATGGTTTTGCATCCGGCTTCTTTCATTTTTCTCAGAAGCTCTCGCGAAATCAAGTCGACTCTAGTGTCACACACCCATTCGATGTCAAGTTTGTTTTTTATTATTAAGTCGCATATTTCCATTGTTTTGTTTTTTTGGATTGTGAAGTTGTCGCCTACAAAATAGATTCCTTTTGTGCCATAGTTTGTAACTAAGTGGTCAATTTCTTCCACTACTCTCTTGGGGCTGAAGGCGCGGCATTTCTGTCCCCACAACTTTATGGTCTCGCAAAATGTACAGTTGTATGGGCATCCCCGTATGACGTTTACTGTGTCTACGGGTTGGGCTTCCAAAAACTCTATTTTTCTGTCGTAGAGCTGCATTGGCAATAGGTGTCTTGCTGGAAAGGGAACTTGATCTAAATCACTAATAAACTGCGGGGGGTTCTTGACAAATTTTCCTTCGTGTCTGTAAGCAACACCTGGGATATTGACAGATGCTGGGTCACTTTTGCCTTTTGTGATGAGCGTCGCAAGCTCTGTCATCGCGCGTTCTCCTTCTCCCATTACGACGTAATCTATCTCTGGATGCTGTAGCATGCTGTCAGGCATGAAGGATGGATGTGGTCCCCCGACTATGACGCGGCAGGAGGGAAGTGTCTCCTTGACGGCTTTAGCTGTTTCAATGCATCGGCTGTACATTGCAGAACTGCATGCTATCCCCACTATTTCTGGTTGATTTTTCTTGATTTCAAGCTTGATGTCATCAATCGGTTTTTCGAGTAGGTAATTGTCGAGGAGTTTTACTTGAAAATTTTCTTTTTCGAGAGCACCTGCAACGTACGCTATCCCCAGTGGGGGGAATTTCCTTCCATGAATCCATGGTCCTTTTGTAGGCGGCGCTGTGGTCATTAATAGTATCAATTATGGCTCTACTCCAGTCATTAATCCTAGCTCTCTGCTCAGTGTTGGATAATTCAGGTGATAATTTCCCTATAATACCTTTTGGCTGGTCGCAGTTCTTTGGTCTATATTGCTTAAAGAGCGAAAAAGGCTGTTTTTCCTATTCTTCAAGTGCGATTCATCTAGATTTACGGGCACTCAAAGGGTTTATTCTGGTTTTTTATGTGTTGGAACATAACTCAGTTAGCATGCAAAATATATTAATCACACAACTCATTACTAGTTGCTTCACAAATAACGTTAGGGAAGAAGTATAAGTATGCACATAACTCTGGTGAATCCTCCCTATCCGATTGGGTCTCATTTGCATCCTCCATTCCTTCCGCTGGGTCTCGGCTACTTGGCGGCTGTTTTGGAGAAAAACAATTTTGAAGTTGATGTGATCGACTGCCAAGCATTGAGGTTATCGCTTGAGGATTTCCAAGGCGAAATTGCCAAGCGGCAGCCCACCGTAGTCGGCGTAACCTCGACGACGCTCACGTACAAGTCCGCGTTGCAGATAATACGCATCGCTAAGGAGGCGCATCCCAACTGCATAGCTATGCTCGGCGGGCCGCACGTTACCTTCTGGGATGACAAGGCACTGCAGGAGTGCCCGCAGCTGGACATTGTCGTGCGAAAAGAAGGCGAATACACCATAGTCGAGTTGGCGCAGAAAATAGCGGCAGGCCAAAGCGTCCACGACGTTACAGGCACAACATGCAGGAAAAACGGCGAAATCATACGCAACCCCGACCGACCCTACATCGAAGATTTAGACGCACTGCCATTTCCAGCGCTTCATCTTTGGCCTATTGAGCGTCTCCGCAGCTATGGTGAGGTTATCTTTCCATTGACGACGAGCAGGGGCTGCGTTTACTGGTGTAATTTCTGTACCGCGGTCAGGATGTTTGGGCGGCGGTATCGTATGCGAAGCTCCAAAAACGTCGCAGACGAGCTTGAGTTTCTAAACAAAACGTATGGTGCAAATCACTTTACGTTTTATGATGACGCGTTTACGGTTGACCAAAACCGAACCGAAGAACTCTGCAATGAGATTTTAAATCGGAACTTGAAAATACGTTGGAATTGTGAGACTCGTGTGGACATGGTTACGAAGGATTTGCTTTCTAAAATGAAGAAGGCAGGTTGTACTGATGTGTGGTTTGGGGTTGAGTCAGGCTCACAAAAGGTTATAAACGCTATGGATAAGGGCATCATGATTGAGCAGACGGTGAGGGCGTTCAAGTGGGCTCACGAAGTTGGGTTGATGACGGTTGCGAACGTGATTCTTGGTATTCCAACTGAGACTGAAGAATCCGCTTGGGAAACCGTGAAGTTTGTTGAAAAATTGAATCCTAACGATGTGGGCTATTACATAGCTACTCCTTACCCTGGGACTCCTATGTATGAACATGTGAAAGAGACTGGTTTGCTGAAAATAACCGACTTTGACAAGTATGATACGGCGACTCCTACCTTTGAAATTCCGCTGTTAGGCATGGACAAATTGAGGGAAATTCGCGAGAAGGCTTTTCAACGGTTTTACCTTCGTCCTAGTTACATGTTCAACATGCTTATTCACGGTGGAGTATACGGTTCTGCATCAAATCGGTTAGTTTTAGCGCATCTCCGTCGAGCCATCAAATCCAAATTGCACATGAGCTGATTGCACGCGTAAAAGCCGCGTATGTTTTAGTTATGACGAAAGCTGTGCGGTCGAAAAAACTGAAGGCTAACAAAGAATTGGTTACGGGCGACGATTTTCGAGAAAGAATTTATGAGGCAAACGTTGCGGTTCATCAGTTTGAGGCAGAATATTAC
This sequence comes from uncultured Candidatus Bathyarchaeia archaeon, assembly GCA_964506435.1. Lineage (GTDB taxonomy): Archaea > Thermoproteota > Bathyarchaeia > Bathyarchaeales > Bathycorpusculaceae > JAOZHU01. Next base: position 10,024 of record CAZDLK010000036.1, read on the forward strand.
GAGTTGCTTCATCCAGAAGTATACGGCAAGCAGGAGCAGAAGAGAATTGCCTCTGTGTTGAAGCTTGTGGACGGGCTTGTGGTGGATAATCAGCGCTTTGCTCTTGATGTTGGGGCAGGCACTGGGAACTTGACTGGGAAACTTCTCAGCATGGGCTACACGGTAACTGCGATAGATATATCTGCGAAAATGTGTGCGCTTTTGAAGAAAAAGTACAAGACCTACTTGGATTCTGGGCGGTTAGTTGTTGTTAACTCGCCGATAGACGATGTGAGTTTTGATGCGGGCGCATTTGACTTAATCACCTGTTATTCTGTGCTGCATCATCTGCCCGATTATGCGGATGCACTTCAAAAGCTTACTGTTTTTTTGAAGAAAGGCGGCGTGATGTACTTGGATCATGAAGCTTCTCCGTTTTACTGGAAAGACGAGCCAGGTGCTGTGGTGAATTTGGTGAAGCATCTTTATTTGCATTCTAACCCTGTGCTTAACGCTTTGTATTTTTGGATTATTGGGTTGAAGGTTCCTTCTCTTGATTATTCTCTGTCTGATTATTGGCATAAGAAGGAGCATTCTTTGGACCATTCGAAAATAGAATGTGTGTTTGAGAAGGAGCAGTTTGAGTTTTTTAAGCGAGTTGACCATCATCTTAAGGGAACGTGGGTTTTTAATCCGCTTTTTTTCATATACCGGCGTAAGTGTAAACCTGAAATGAGTTTTTGGGTGGCTAAAAAGTAGTAGAGCGTTGTTTCCGTTTATACGTGTGTTTTTTCAGGGGTTGCTGTTTCTGGTTTTTCTGTTCGTCTATAGTGTTGTTCTCTAAGTAGCACCAACACGGCTATTGCGATTACGCTTGCAATTATGATTACTGCATTGATTGGGTCTACTGTTTTTGTGTCCAAAATTGGCGTTGGCGTCGGCGAAGACGTAGATGTTGGTGTCGGCGCAGCTGTTGTTGCAGGTGTTGCAGATGGAGACGGCGTCGCCTCTGCCAGAGCGGTGACTGTTAACATCAGTGGAAAATCCAGCTCTACTTGGCTATTTACGGAGTCTTCGACTGTTACGTAAATCGTATATGTGCCTGCAGCGGTTGGCGTGAAAATGAAGGTTGAAGATGTGGCGCTTGCCACTATTTCTCCGCTCGCATGCAAACGCGAATGCCATTGGTACGCGTACGGCGGTGTGCCGCCACTGGCAAGCACGGTGAATTGCACTGGTTGATTCACCTTTGTTGTAGTAGTTTCTTGGTTGATGTCTATGCTGAGTCCTTGGTTAACCGTTACCGATGTTGCGTTTGAACGTGCTTGAGCCTCTGAAGCGTCTGTGACTACAATGGAAACGTCATATGTGCTTGGGTAATCTGGCGTGAATGTAAAACTCGAAGTTGTGGCGCCCGTGATTGCGCTGTCGTTGGCGTACCATTGGTAACTGTATGGTGGTTCTCCGCCGCTGGCAGAAGCAGTGAATTGTATGTATTGGTCAACATCGATAATGGTGGCATTTGAGGGCGAGATAGTTACTGAAAGTTGTTCATCTGGGGTGTACTGTGCATTGGCAGTTTGAACTCCAGCTAATAATAAAGCTGAGAGACCTAAAACAAGGACTGCGAGTAGACTGAATGGCTTTTTCATCAGTGTACCCCACAATAGCCTTTTTTACATGTCTTATTTAGCTTTCCCTAAGAAACAGCAAACCGCAGGTCTACTTCGTTTTCTCAAAGTTTCTGCGGTGATTTTGCGTACTTCTCTGAAGTAAACGGTAAAGCGAAAGCGGTACGCATTCCACCTTAACGGCTGTGCTTCTTAAAGTAAATCAGCAGACCTGTGCCTGCAACTGCTATTGGCACTACTATGGCGGCAGCTGCTGTTACGGTTGTTGGGGGTGGTTCGGCTATGGTGAAATCGATTGCGGAGGAGTTGCCCATGTTTCCAACTGTGTCGTTTGCGTATATGGTTAATGTGTGCGCGCCGTAAGGCAGGTCATTAAGAGTTATGTTTTCCGTTATGGTTACGTTGGCTTGCCCATCTAAACTGTAACCCATCCACGATGTTGACTTGTTCACTGTAAAGTTCAACGGTATGGTGGGCGTGTTGTAGGTTTTGTTTTCAACGGATAAATTTGATATTCTTGGTGGATTTCCATAATTCACAGTGAAGTGTACCGTGCGGTTGTCCAGAACAGTGAAAACGGATTCGCCAGTGTACTCGTATTTTCCGTAAACTGCTATGTTATGTGAGCCTTCAGGTAATTCTGGCAAATTCACATATCCAGTAATCACGTAATATGACCATATTGAGATGGCTTTCGCCGTTGTGCCGTTTGCATAGGTTCTTGTTGATTCTATTGGAACAAATGTTGCTGTTACAGGTAACGTGGCGTTGTCTTTTCCATCTATACTGTAAACTACTGTCATGCTGGTTTTGCTGACAGCAAGCGCGTATCTAAAAGTGATTTCTAGCAATGGCAAGGAATTATACGTACTGTTGGTTGGCGATGTTATGTTGATGGGCGAAGCAAGAGGGAAGCCTTGCCCATCTGGAGTATACTGCGCCTTGACAATTTGAACTTCCGCAGCCAGCGGCATTAACAGTCCTAAAGCAAGGGCTGCAAGTATAATTGTCAGTTTTCTCATTCGTGCGTTTCACAATCACATGGTTATTGGCAGGTCTCTTTTAGTTCTACTCAAGGAACAAAATGTTCCAAAACTGGAACAGAAGCAATTTTAAACGCGTTGTTCTTTCGTCTTTTTCCTGAAGCGTAGTCCTTCGATTAAAAAAATTACTGCAGCAACTATTGTTACCACTGTTAGAAGCCAGAATGAGCCTTCAATCGGAGACCCAAGGACTAAGTGAGGTGCCAGCACTGCTGCCTCTGCAATCAGGACGCCTAAGAAGATAACTCCGAAAACGGTAAACCTTGGGATAAGGCTTTTTCCCACCCACACGTACCCTTTTAAGCCAATTTTTTCTTTAACAATGTAATTTCCGTATTCATCTTTGAGCACTAGACCCAAGTCTATGAGTTTCTGCAGATTCCTATACGCTACGCTGGGGCTGCTGAGGTTTGCTCCCCGCATCACGTCTCGTGGTCCAACGGGCTTCCCAGCTTTAACTAGGTAAACGTATGTCTGGGAGGTCGTTGCGTTTAACTCGTCTTCAGAACTCATAATTCACCCGTCACCATCTTGCCTGTAACTTACGTAAGTTAACCACACTTAAAAAACGTGCAGCATAATCTGCGATGCCGTTCCTCCAAACGCACAGGAAAACTGATTTTAACAACACAAGCTGCCCAGTGCTAGCGTTGCAGGTCTCTCTGAGCCTTTTCCAGCATACACATAATGGGCAACTTGTGCGGGCATTTGGGTTCGCACTCGCCGCATTTTGTGCAGTTCTCAGCTTTGACTTCAAGCCCTGCGTACAGTTTTTTCGCCCAATCCGCCAGTCCATAGGCTGCAAAAAGCGTGTGAAATCTAAGCACTGCAGCAATGTCTATATTTTGAGGACAAGGCAAACAGCTTCCGCAGTCTCGGCAATAACTCGCGCCCAACTGCACTCTGAAACGCTCTTCTTCGTCCTTCGTTGGTGTTCTGTAATCTTCGCCTACTTTAGCGGCTACTTCCACTTCCTCAACCGAACTCAACCCGGGAATAACCGTGGATACATCCTGCGCCAAAACAAACCTGAGCGCGCTGCGAACCATTGACAAATTATCGTAACCTAGCAACGCTTTCAGTTCAGGCTCATCCGAAAGCAACGACAAAGAAGGCTTGTAAAAGCAGGTTACGATTTTAGAGGTTTTAGCTGACAAAGGCTTCATTACGGCAACGCCGACGTCACATTTTTTTGCAAGCGGAATCAACTCCTCCAACGCTTGCCGCGTTACTATGTTAAACGGCACAAGCACCGTGTCAAATTCCCCTGTTTCAATGGCTTTAACTAATATGCGAGGCTTATGGCTCGTAATGCCGATGAAATCCACCAAACCTTTAGACCGCGCTTTTTTGCAGGTTTCCAACGAACCGCCCTTTCCAATTGCCTTCTTCAACGTTTTTTCGTCGTCTATGCCGTGAAGCTGCATCAAATCCAGCCTATCCGTCCTCAGCCGACGCAAACTACTTTCAACATCCGCCAGCGATTCTTCTTTTGTTCTCGAACCAGTCTTCGTGGCTAAAACACACTCGTCTCTCACATCTTCCAGTGCTGCTCCGATTTTTTCTTCGCTGTCTCCGTCCAATTTTGCCGTGTCAAAATAGTTGATTCCCAACTCAAACGCTCGGCGAACAACCCTTTTCGCTTCGTCCATGCTTATCTGCGAAATCCATGTTCCGCCAAAACCTACAATGGACACTTGAAGACCTGTTCTGCCTAACCTTCTTTTCTGCAAACGCACTTTTCTCCTTTTTCCGCAGTCTGCGCCTTTACTTTTCAGTTAAGCCTTCCTGAGTGCTTTCTTCATTGCTTCTATGAGTCTCAGGTTGTTTTCAGCAGACCTAACGGTGACTCTGAAGTAGCTGTCGTCAAGCCCGACGAAAGTGCTGCAGTCCCTGATTAAAAGCCCTTCCTTAGATAGCTCTTCCCTCAGCGCTGTAGAGGTGAGCTTTGGCTTCACGATTTTCACCAGCAAAAAGTTTGTTTCAGATGGAAAAACGTGCAGTCCACCGATTTCGGTGAGCCTTTTTGCGAACTCTGCTTTTTCTTTAGCTATTGTACGCTTGGTGTTTTCAATGAACTCCTTGTCCTTAAACGCTGCTAAAGTTGCGAATCCAGCTAAGCTGTTAATGCTCCATGGCTGCCGAACCGTCTGCAACGTGTCTATGAAGCTTTCTGCTGCGATGCCGTAGCCGAAGCGGATGCCGGGCATTCCGTAGAATTTTGTAACTGACCTGATGATGAAGAGGTTCGGGTACTTTTTCACGTAGCCTACTGCTGTGGTATCCGAGCCTTTATCGCTGAATTCAATGTAGTTCTCGTCAATGCTGAGGATTATGTCTTTTTTCTGGCAGAACTCGGCTAAATCCAAAAGTGTCTCTCGACTGTACAGCGTGCCTGATGGACTGTGTGGGTTGCAGATGTAGATTATCCGTGTGTCATCCGTGACTGCTTTCTTCACGCTTGCGGTGTCTAACGCGAAGTCGCTGGGTAACTGCACGAAAATTACTTCGCCGCCTACTCGCAGCACTGCTTTTTCGTACTCGGTGAATGACGGCACGGGAATTATAGCTTTGAAGTTTCGCGGGAAAACTTCTGTGAGCATGTAGATGAGTTCTATGGAGCCGTTGCCAAGTATGATGTTTTCTGCGCCTACGCCGTGTCCAACGTATGCGGCAATTTCTGTTCTTAACTCTGCAGGGTTCGGGTCAGGGTAGAAACGGATTAATCTCGCGTTTTGCTTCACGGCTTCCACGGCTTTCGGTGAAGGTCCGAGGAAATTTACGGGTCCGCTGAAGTCAAGCACTTTTTCTAGGGGAATGTTGTATTTTCTGCTGAAGCCCCAGACGTCTCCGCCGTGGCTGACAAACCTTTTTTTCTTACAGGTGCTCGACAACTTTTTTCTCCTCCATTAAACGCGCAATCTCTCTTTCCACTGCGCGTTGTGCCTTGAAGTGAGCGTTGTACAGGTTAACGACTTTGTAGAGCCAGTAGACTCCGCCCACTCCTAATGTAACTATGGTTATCAAGGCATATTTTTTTATCGGTATCGTCTGCGGCATGAACATCCGCTCTGGGAAAGCGTCTGCGAGAAATTTGTCTTGGTGGTTTTCGTGAGCCTGCAAGTCTTTGGACAGGTAATAGGTTATGATGAACGCGGGAATTATGAGGATTATTGAGGCTGCCCACGCCTTCGCTTTCCTGTCCGCCGCGCTGGCGCATGCTGGCGGTGTTTTGCCTTGTTTCGCAAGCCACTGGCTGATTTGTGTTTCCAGCTGGGCTTCTCGGCGGAAATGCTTGTTTCTGCTGTCAATTAAGCGGTAAAACATGGGGAAAAATGCAGCGCCAAAAGTGGCTATTGCCCCCAAGAACCACATGGAAAACCACACTGTTCGGTCTGTTTCCATTCTGCCAAGCATGCTCGTAGCCATTTTTTCCATCAATTCTCTTATGAATAAGCGCTTGATAAACTTCACAGCCAAAGTTTATAAATTCTTTCGTTCAGCATCAATAGTAAAATGCCGCAGAATGAAATGTTGCTTTCCGTGGTAATTCCCATATTCAATGAGGCGCCGACGATAGGTGACGTGATCACTCGCTTGAAAGCAACCATGCGGAAAATCGGTTTGAAATATGAAGTGATAGTTGTTGACGACTGCTCCGCAGACAGGTCGCTGGAAATTTCGAGAAGCCACAGCGTTAACGCGTGCTCGTTGAAGAAGCACATGGGCAAAGGCTACGCGCTGCGGGTTGGGTTTTCAAAGGCAAAGGGCGAAATAATAGCTACAATAGATTCAGACGGGTCGCATAGGCCTGAGGAGTTGCCGCTTTTGCTTGCGCCTATACTGCGAGGTCAAGCGGATTTTGTCATCGGCTCCCGATTCCTAAACAGCAAACCAGTGTCAGGCAAGAAGCTGAACGCGATTGGCGTTCGCTTATTTAACGGGTTAATCAGGGTTTTCACGGGAGTTGAGGTTACTGATTCGCAGTCGGGTTACCGCGTGATGAAATCTGAAATTGTGAAAGCTTCGCGTTTAGTGTCAGGCGGCTACGAGATAGAATCTGAAATGCTTGTGAAGACTGCCCGAAGAGGCTTCAGGGTTAAAGAAGTGCCGATTAGTTTCGAGCAGAGAACTTATGGGCGGTCACGATTGGACCCGATGATGGATGGCTTCAGAATTCTGTTATCGATAATTGCGGCGTACGCGAAGGCGTTCACGAAAGGTTGATGCGAAAAGTGGCAACTGAATCTCAGCCTAAAGTTTCGATAATGGTTGCGACACGCAACAACGAGCAGACAATAGGCGAGTGCCTGAAAGCGATTTTCGAATTAAACTACCCCAAAGATTTTCTGGAAGTCATAGTTGTAGACGGCTGCTCCAAAGACGCGACCGTGCAGATAGCTGAGCGGTACCCAGTTAAAGTGATTTCTTCGCCTCTTAACGCTCCAGCCGCGTACAATTACGCGATGAAAATCGTGAGCCACGACATCGTAGGCTTTGTGGATTCAGATGCGAAAGTTGAGGTCGACTGGCTAACCAAGCTTGTGCCGCATCTGGCTGACCCGCAGGTGGCGGGAGTAAGCGGCGGCATTGAAACGTGGAACACTGAGAACCCGTGGGCGAGAAGCATCGGCTACGACATGGCGAACAGGTATGCACGGCTAAAGAAATACGCCACGCGCATCGCAACAATGAATCTTCTGATGAGGAAAAGCGTGATTGAGGAAGCTGGCGGATTTGATGAGCATTTGCCTTCGCAGTATGACACCGACCTCGGCTATAGAATAAACCGCTTGGGCTACAAGATAGTTTTTGAGCCGAACGCCAAGTGCTATCACTTTAACAGGGCTACTGTGCGCGCGTTTTATAGGCAGCAGTTGCAGTACGGCAAGAACACGCTTAAACTGTACTTTAAACATTCTAAGCTGGCTAGGGGCGATGAGATAACTGATTTTGCCATGAACATTCAGCCTGCCTTGATGTTTTCGATTATAGCGTTGTTTCTGTTAGGCATAATCGAATTGCTGAGACCGTTGTGGTACGCTTCTGCTCTATTGTTGGGGCTTGTTTTCGTCTATTACGTGTATTGTGCCGCTAAGCTTGCTGTTAAGTTTAAGGATAGGGCAGCGATGCGGCTGGTTGTGCTTTACTTTGTCAGAGCATTTGCATGGTTAGCGGGCGCTGTCGTCACTACTGTGCGGTTCTTGCTGGGAGACCGAAGGTGAAGTAGGCATGGTTAAGGTGTGTTTTGTCTCGCCCGAGTATCTGCCTCTTTCAGGCGGTACAGGCGCGTACGTGTACTATTTGGCTAACGAGTTGATAAAACTTGGAAACTCTATCTGCGTCGTGTCGGGTTATGATGCGAGTGCCGACGTGCAGATTAGCGAGCAGCTTTCTGCGTTTTTCCTTAAAATACCTAAGACTCCGATTGTCAAGTCTTTTCTGTTTGCTGGTTCTGCACGCAAAAAGATGAACAAGATGCGGGATGGCTGTGCAGTGGATATTGCGCATGCTAATCTGCCGTTGGTGCCTAGTTTTGCTGTGCCTGCGAACTTTGGAAAAACGCTTGTGACTACTGTGCATTCGACGTGGAAGGGTGAAGCCGAGGCGATTCGCGGTGAACCGTACACTAGGCTTAACCCGAATGAGAAGTTTATGGTGAGCTTCAACTGGTTTCTGAGGATTTTTGAAGAGACGATGCTGGAGAGGGCGAACAGGATAATCGGCGTAAGCGACTTCACACGAAGAGAGCTGTTGCAGTATTATAAGGTGAAAGAGTCGAAAATACGCGTCATCCACAACGGTGTAGACACCCAGAAGTTTCAGCCTGCCGCTGATAAACGCAAGGTGAAAGAAGAGTTAGGCTTGAATCCTGAGGATATTGCCATCTTGTCGGTGGGCAGATTATACGCGCGTAAAGGCTTGTTCACGCTCATCGAGTGCATGCCTGCTGTCGTGAAACGGTTTAGAAACGCCAAATTCGTAATTTCAGGCAAGGGACAAAGCAGCGAAATGGAAAAACTGATTGCGCATGCATCGAGGCTTGGCGTAAGAGATAACATCGTCTTCACTGGTTATTTCCCAGACAAGAAACTGCCTAAGCTCTATCAGGCGGCGGATGTTTTCGCGTTCTCCACGTTCTACGAGAATCTGCCTTTCGCCGTGCTTGAAGCGTTGTCCACAGGCTTGCCCGTGGTTACCACGAACGTAGGCGGCATTCCAGAGATGATTGACAGCGGCAAGAACGGCTTCTTAGTGGAGCCTTTCAACGCGCAACAGCTAGCTGATAGAGTGCTGTACTGTCTGGAGCATCCTGTTGCCGCAGCGGAAATAGGTGCTTCGGCGAGGCAAACGATTCTGGAGCGGTTTGACTGGCGCTTAATTGTCCAAAAGGTGCTTCGCGTTTACGAGGAAGCGTTAAGCTAAGCCGTTTGCACTGCTCTGCCCCTGTATGCCGTGGTGATTTTTTGGAAGAGCTTAACAACGCCCAGTGAGCAGAAGAAAACTTTCGTGAGGAATTCGTGTTTGTAAATTTCCATTTGTGCTTTCACGGGCAAATCTATTCGCGGGGGCTCAAACTTCCGCGCTACATCTGCTATTCGCAAGCCCTGCATGTTAACGGTTTCTTCGCGGAAGCCTACTTTTTGGGCTATGTAGTGTAGGTATGTTTCTTTCCAGTTTAACCTCATAGTTCTTGTGGCAGCCACATCGATGGCTAAGGCGCAGTTGCTGGTTAATATTAAATCCATTTTGACGGGGTTGCCCTTTGTCGGTCCATTGCCCTCTATGCCTACTCGTGCATCCATTACTGTTAACTGCGGCTTCAGTAGCGCGTAAAGTCTGTAGAACACTTCAGGTAGGTACGGGTGCAAGTATATGCGTCTGTTGCTGGGCACGCAGCCGAAGAGGTTTTTGATTGCGCCGCTGTACATCATGAACTCATGCGTTTTCATCAGGGGCAAATCCACCACTGCGTCCGCGTCCAACAGTGTTTTAGGCAGAAACAACTGCTTAATCACGCCTTTGTCTGGGAATTGCACTTTGACCACTTTGTCTTCTGAAAGGTTAATCACGGTTCCGCCAGCGCGTTTAACCGCATCTGCCGTGCCCGTTTTCTCGAACGCTAAGCGGCAGGGGTAGTTGAAGCCGTCTGACTCGCCTACGATTACTTCTTCTGCTCCGTCGCGCAGTAGGCTTACGAGTTCAAATGTTAATTTTGGGTCGGTTACTACGCCTTGGACGTATTCGGGGTGGCTGAGGTTAGGCTTAATGAAAATCCGCTGTTTCCCGCTTAGTCCAGCGTCTTTTACTGCTTGCTTGAGAATTCCGTTCATGCTGTCGCGGGCGCTGAAGATGGTGACAGTTTTCTGCGTCATCAAGCGTTCCCCGCTTCCTTCGCCAACAAGCAGCCTGGGTCTGAGGCTAGAACGTCGCCGTTATTGTACGCGCTTGATCTTGCTCGGCATCCGCCGCAGATGTACTTGAAGTTGCATTTTCTGCAGGCGCCCTTCAACTTTGACCTGTCTCGGAACGCGTTGAAGAGTTCAGCGTTTAGCCATATGTCTTGGAACTTTGCGGTTTTCAGGTTTCCAACGTTTATGGGGAGAAATACGCAGGGGTGCACGTCGCCTTGCGGAGACAGGGAGCAGTAAAGCCGTCCTGCGCCGCATCCGCCTATGAAATCTGCCAGCGGAACGGCTTTTTTGCTTACTTTGACGGTTTGCATGTGCGCCATGGACATGGTGACTTCGCCTGTTCCGCTTGGACCTTGACACTGCAACGCAACGCGAGCTAGCTGTGGTGCGGTTGTGAGGATGGTGGTTTTGCAGCCCTTTGACATTCTATTTAGCAGATACCGCATGAGTTTTTCGCGTTCTTCTGGAGATGGGTCTTGGTCAAAATGCTCTTTGGCTCTGCCTGTGGGTATGAAGTTGAAGTAGGTGAAGCGTTCAGCGCCGATTTCCTCTGCCAAATCGATTATGGCTGGGAACTCTCCTATGTTGTTTTTTGTGGCTGTGCTTGCGATGCAGGCGCACAGGTCTGCTTCAACACAGTTTTTCAAGCCTTCTACGGCTTTGTCAAAAGCGCCGTCTACTCCGCGGAAGGCATCGTGAGTTTTTGCAGTGGCTCCGTCAATGCTGATTTCCACGTAGTGGATGTTGGCTTTTTTGAGTTTCTGTGCCATCTCCTTAGTCAACAAAGTGCCGTTGGTGGCAACAGACACATACAGTCCACGTTTGACTGCGTGCCCTGCCACTTCAAAAAAGTCTTTTCTGCTTAGGGGTTCGCCGCCTGAAAACGCCAGCGCCGTCACCCATGCGTCAGCCAACTGGTCTACAACCGCTATGGCTTCTTTGGTGGAAAGCTCCTCCTCTTCGACGGCGCCGCTTTTGCTGTAGCAGTGCTTGCATCGCAGGTTGCATTTGTGCGTGAAGTCCCAAACTACGAGGAATGGCGCGTGAATGCTCAGTGGCTTTTTTATTCCGAAATACGTGAAAGATTGCACGATGTTAAGCACTGCTCGCCGTGCGTAAGGGTCAGCCAGCAGCTTTTCCACTTTCTCCCGCTTTATGTTCAAGCTTCGCCTTAGAAACTCTATCCAGAAACGGATAACCCGCGAGTAGAAACCACTGCATTTGGCGCATTTCGGGTCGGTTTTGCCCACGTAATCATCCAACGCTGCTTCGAGAACGGTTCTGCCGCATGCTGAGCATTTTTTCAGCGACAGGTTTAGCATTTTCTTGGTTGTTGGAAAGCTGATTATGGCGTTCCAGAACCTGTCATAGCTCAGTAAACTCATGCGTTATCTCCTGAAGCAGCAATCTGTCTATTAAATTGGATGCGCGCGAATGTTAAAGATTTCTCTAAAAAAGCCACAAGTGCTGTTTCAACAAGCCAGAGGCACCCGCCTCACTCCAACCTATTTATAGTTTAAATAAGGGGGTATAGTTTTTTCCACGCGCCAGTTCTAAGCCTTGCAATGCAACTTGCAAAACACTATTTTTTCTTTGCTTCCCGCATTACGCGTTCCGCTATCTCCAAATCCTTCAAAGTGTTAATGTTCAAAAGAACCTCAACCTCGTCCGTAATAATCGCGCCAGTATCAACTTTCCCCTCATCCCTAATTCTCGCGCCACTAACAATGTTGACACCTGAAACCGCATACCACACACCCTTATGCTCATCAGTCGAAGAAACAGACAACCCCAAAGCTTCACGCGTCTTTATAGGAACAAAAACCGCCAACGTCTCCTTCCCGCACTCCTCATACGCCGCGACAACCTTGTCAAGAAACTTCCCAGTCACAGCTGGCAAATCCGCAGGCAACGTCAAAACAGCCCCACGCAACTGCGCCGCAAGAACAGCCTGCTTCAAATCATTATGGTAGCCCTTGCCGTCAGTTCTTATAACCTTCAGCCCGTCTTTCAGGCACTTGCGCTCTGTTTCCGCAGCGTTCCCGCTGGTGACAACGTAAAACTCAGAAATCTTCTCCGCAGACTTCACCGCCTCAACAGCCCACTCAATAAGCGGCTTACCCAAGAAAGGCAACAACGGCTTTTCCACAGCCAACCCCATCCTTGTGCCCTTTCCACCAGCCATAATCAACGCAGGAACTTTCATAGCATCAACACACCTGCCACAAAAACCAAAACTGCAGCCCTAACAACCTCATTCGTTGCACCTATCGCATCACCTGAAACTCCGCCGAAAACACCCTTCGCAACGCCGCCCATTAAAACCCCCAAAACAACACTAACCAAAATCACCCCCAAACCCATCAGCAACCCGAAGAACGTGAAACCGAAAAGCGGGCACACAAACAAAGCAGCAAGCAAATACGCAACAGCAGTGCGCTTCTGTTTCGCTTTGCTGAGAAAACGCGAACCTAACCCCTTATGCGTTGGCTTCCCAACCAGCGCAATCGTAACCATCCCCAACTTAGCAGCAACCTCAGCGGCAATAACAGCTCTAAAAGCAAAATCCCAATTCAAGAAAAACAACCCTAAAACCGCCAACAACTCAACACAAAACGCCAACACAGCGCCCTTGTAGGTTACCGTCCACGCGTGCGCCACTGCCCTTCTTTCCTCCGCATCGCCTAAGCCCACAGCGTTACCTAAATCAATGAGTCCATCAAAATGCTGCAGCCCAGTCAGCACAAGCAGAAGCGCCAGCGTCATCACCGCCGGAACAAGCCGCGACAAGAACCATACAGGCACAAGGGGAACCGCGTTGTCAACAAACACAAGCAAATTCACCACTAAAAAATTGCAGCCTACAAAGTACGCTGCCCCAAGCAACCCAATTACCGCGCCTACCGCTGGAAACAGAAACATGGCTTCAGCAGATGTGACGATGAAATCTTCCGTCTTGCCTAACGGTATTATAGTGAGAAAAGAAAGCAAATCCCTAAAAGTTTTTATAGCTTTCATCTTCGACATATACCCTAA
>CAZDLK010000037.1:0-22315 GCA_964506435.1 uncultured Candidatus Bathyarchaeia archaeon
AAGAAAGCAAATCCCTAAAAGTTTTTATAGCTTTCATCTTCGACATATACCCTAACATCGACTAAATAAGAATATAGCCTTTATCGTGAGCCTCATGGAGCAACTCAAAGACAAGAAAATCTTCGTCACAGGCGGCGCAGGTTTCATCGGATTCCACCTGTGCAAAAAACTAGCCGAATTAACCTCCAACCTAACCATATACGACAATTTATCCAGCGGAAAACTGGAAAACGTAAAAGACATCCCCAAAGCCAAATTCATAAAAAACGACATCCTAAACTTCAAAGACCTCTGCGCCACAGAAAAAGCCGACCTAATTTACCACTTGGCAGCCCAAGTAGTCGTGCCCTACTCAATGGAAAACCCCACCGCAGACTTCGAAACCAACGCACGCGGCACACTAAACGTGCTGGAAAAAGCCCGCAAAGACGACGCACGCGTGATTTTCGCGTCAAGCGCCGCAGTGTACGGCAACCCAACAAAGTTACCAACACCCGAAAGCTACGGCTTCAACCCGTTCTCCTGTTACGGCTTATCCAAAGTAGTCGGCGAACAATACTGCAAAATGTACATGACCCAGTACGGATTAGACATAACTATCTTCAGATTCGCCAACGTTTACGGGTCGCGTTGCCACGGAGTCATACACGACTTTCTAGATAAGCTAGAACGTAACCCTTTGAAGCTGGAAATCATCGGCACAGGATTACAGTCCAGAGACTTCGTCCACGTCTCCGATGTCGTTGACGCCTTGATTTTGGCTGCGACACGAGAAAACGCGATTGGCGAAACCTTCAACTTAGGCTTCGGCAAAACAACACGAATAATTGACCTTGCCAAAATGATTCTAAAAATCCTCAACTTATCTGACAAAACGGTTGTGACAACCACTAACGTTTCATGGCAAGGCGACATCGACACTATATGGTTTGACATAAACAAAGCACAAAAAGAACTCCAATGGCATCCACGCGTACGCCTCGAAGACAATATAAAAGAAATCATCCGAGAGAGGAAAACGCTTCAATGAGTGCACACGTCAAAGGGTTAATTGCGCTTTTGCGTCTGCCTTACTGGATGATGTCTGGCGGACTGGCACTGCTTACGGCTTTCGCCATCACCCACGGCATCTTCAACATCGAAACTGTCCTGCTGGTTTTCTTTTCAATGTCCATGATTACCTCCGCAGGCTTCGCTGTGAACGATTATTTCGACAGGGAAAGCGACGCATTAATCAAGCCAAAACGACCCATACCTGCTGGCTCATTGTCTCTTAAGCAGGTTGTAGCCGCCGCAATTGTTCTTTTCGCTTTAGGCTTAAGCTTCGCTGCGTTGGTGAATCCGCTTTGCTTCGTGATTCTGATGGTTGACTCTGTTGTGCTGTTGTTGTATTCGGCGTTTGTTAAGCGGAAGTCTGGTTTCGCCGCGAACGTTGTAGTCGGCTTGCTGGTTGGCACAGCTTTTATTTACGGTGAAGCTGCAGTTGCTAACACGGTGAGTCTGATTTCGCTAAGCCTTTACCCAATTGCTTGCGGTACAATAGGCGGCAACGTTCTGCGGGACATCTTAAGCTTTGATGGCGACTCAAAGGTTGGTTATCCGACGCTTCCGCAGAAAATCGGCAATGCCCAGTCCGTGAAGATTGCAGCCTGTTTCTTTGTTACGACGGGTGTGCTTTCGTCTCTGCCTTATGTACTCGGTGAATTCACCGTGTACTACTTACCGTTTATACTGTTGTGGAGTGTTCTTCTCATTTACTCCTCAGTTCGCCTCGTAATCTCCGCGTCAACGGTTGAAAACGTGCGGAAATACGAGCGCATAATCACGATGTCTATGATGCTTCTGCCTTTATCGCTTATACTAGAGGCATTTTCGCCGATGATTGGAGGGTTTGTGTGAAGAAAACCAAAAGCATCTGTCCCATATGCCAGAAAAAAATAGATGTGGAATTAACCGAAGAAAACGGCAAAATCGTGATTACCAAGACATGCAGTGAGCACGGCACTTTTTCTGCTACGCATTGGCAAAGCCCCAGCGTCTACAACTTCGCCGAGGATTTTGACTATTTCAAGCATTTCGGTGATTCAAGTAATCCCCGAAACCCTGAAGGCTGCCCTTACGTCTGTGACTCCTGCGGCAACCACGTTTCAGACACCGTTATAGGCGTTATCGACGTGACGAAAAAGTGTAATTTAAGGTGTGCCGTGTGCTTTGCAACTTTTTCAGATCACGAAGTTGACTATGAACCCACCAAAGATGAACTCATCAACATGCTAACGTTCCTGAGTCAGCGTAACCCTAAGCCTCCTGCGATATTGTTTTCAGGCGGTGAACCGTTAGAGCGCGAAGACATCGACGAAATCATCGGCGCCGCGCACAAGCTGCATTTCATGACTATTTTGGCAACGAACGGAATTGGATTAGCTGAGTCGCCAGAGCTTGCTGCTAAACTGAAGAAGGCTGGCTTAAACATAGTTTACCTGCAGTTTGACACGTTCCACGATGAACTTTACGAAAAAATACGCGGACAGAAACTGCTTAAAACAAAGCTGAAAGCCATAGAGGTCTGCCGCAAATACGACATGGAAGTCATACTGGTTAACACGTTGATGCGCACTTTCAACGATGCCGAAGTCGGAGACATCATTAGGTTTGCCGCGCGAAACTCGGACATAATACGCGGCTTAATTTTCCAGCCTATCGCGTTCACGGGACGCGCAACCGATAACCCGTTCCGCGAAGCATGGACAGACTGGCACTTCGTGGAGGAAGTTGAAAGCCAAACGCATGGCGAAATAACGGCAACCGACTTTTTCCCCTTGTCAGTGATGGTTTCGCCGATAAGGATTATGCGAAAATTCATGAAGAAACCGTGGCCGCTGTTCTCCTGTAGCCCGCACTGTGGCGTAGTGAACTGGATGTACGCTTCTAAAAGTGGAAAGATCATCCCGATTAACCACTTTGTGAATTTCAAGACGTTCTTCAACTTGACTTTAAAAACTGCGCAGAGTGTTGAAACTAAGAGTAAGCTTCAGCTTTTGGCGTCGCTGTTTATTGCGGCTACGCTTTCGCTGAATATGGTTTTAGTGACGAGGGAAGTTGGCATCTTCCGTTTGATGAAGTCGATTATGAAGATGTATGTTGCTCCAAGTTATGATTCACTAGGTTTAATTCGCAGGAGGATTTTCCTGTTGGGCTGCATGGCTTTCATGGACCCGTACACGTTTGATGTGAACCGCGTTAGAAGATGTGTAATACACTATGTTACCCCAAAATTGAAGATTATTCCGTTCTGTGCATACAACAATGTCCACAGGATAGAGACTGAAGAGGACTATGCCTCAAAACAGAATTCGGTAAAATAGCCGTTAGACTTAGTTTGTGACTTTCACGTTTAGAACGCAGGCGTTTTCCGAGTACTGGAGCACTCCTGATTCTTCATCTTGTATCCACAGTTCAAATATCACCGAGTAATCTCCAGGCTCATTTATCGTGATGGTTGGTGTGGTTTCCCATTTTTCTCCGTCTTCTAGTGTTTTCTCGTATTTGCTGCTTGTGTCGGCATCAACTGGGAATAAGGGTATTGTGTCGTTAGTTGTTTTCACTAGGATTTCGCTGTATTGGCTTTTTCCCATGTGATTTTCAACTTCAACCCATACGTTGAACGTGTTGTTTTGGTTTATGACGAGAACTTCAGGGTAATCTACAGCTTTTCCTTCGGAATCTAACAGGTAAATCGTCATGTACCCTTTTTGTGGTGGTCTCAAAAACAAGTAGTAGCCTGCAACTACTGAGGAAACGAATATGATTGCGATTAGAACAGCGGCTGTATAGCCATTTTTGCTGTCTGAATCTATGCTTTTGGCGAGTTTCTTAATCGTTTCCAAAAGAATTTCCCTTCTATAAATCCCTTAAACATGGTGGTGAATATTTCTACCCCTGCTTTGATTCTCCTCATTTTTGGCTTTCCATATTTTCTTGACTTGTAAACTGTTGGAACTTCCACTATTTTGAAGTCTTTTTTGGCGAATTCTATCAGCATTTCAGTTGCATATGACATGTCTTTGTCTTTTAAATTTATTTTTTCAATTGCTGGGCGAGATATTGCTCGAAAACCCGATTGTGTATCGCTGAGGAACTGTCCGAAAAGCATGTCGAAGCAAAAAGTTATGACTTTGTTTGCGACAAAATTCATCATTCCCATGGCTTTGTTCGGGTCATACATCCGTGTTGCAAGAACCATCTCTGCGTCGCTTTTAATCATTGTATCCAGCAGGTGATTGATGTGTCTTACTTCGTAGGTGCCGTCGCCGTCAACCATTATTATGACGTTGCCTTTTGCGTTTTCCATTCCAGTCCTCAAGGCAATTCCGTAGCCGCGTCTGGGTTCAATGATTAGCCTGCAATTGGAGTCTTTAACAATTTCCAGTGTTCCGTCAGTCGAGTTTCCATCCACAACAATTATCTCTTTTGGGTACGTCACTTCCTTCTCAATGGTTGTTAATGCTTCGCGAATATTTCCCGCTTCGTTCAGTGTCGGAATTACTATTGAAACCAGTTCTACTTTGGATGTCATCGACCGAAACTTCCGTTTGAAAGGTTATATACCTTCTGCAATATCTTAAATAAGCTCTTCGTATATTTTGACGAGCTTTTCCACGTTTTTATCCCAACTATACCGTTGCTCAATCACTGCGCGTAATCCTTTTTTGAGAGTTGAAACTTCCATGTGAGAAAATTCAACGATTGCTTCAGCCAGAGCATCAGGATTGTCAGGCGGAACTAACTTGCTGTATTCTTCCGTCATAACTTCGGATATTCCCCCAACATTTGTCGCTACCACAGGCAACCCGCAAGCCATGGCTTCAATAGCAACCAGCGGCAAGCCTTCACCCGACTTAGAGGGCAAAACGAAAAAGTCTGCAGCATTATAGTAAAACGGCAAGTCTCTGTCTGAAACAAAACCTGTAAGTTTGAAATTGTTTCCAATTCCTAACTGCGCTATTTTCGCTTTAACCTCGTTAAAATCTGGTCCTTTGCCGATGACGAGAAAAACTAATTGTGGGTTTTTCTTAATCGCTATTTTTGCGCTGTCAATTAACGTGTCAATCCCGTTCTTGTACACGAGTCTTCTTACGGTTACAACTACAACCGCGTTCTTTGGAATTCCCAACTTTTTTCGAATGTCGTCTTTCGCTCCTGTTAAGGGCTTAAATCGATATGTGTCAACACCGTTGTGAAGCACAGTGACTTTTTCGGGGTCTGCGCCCAAACTTAAAACGTACTTCCTTGTTGCGTTGCTCACTACGATTATCCTGTCAGCTTGTTTAAGCACTTGTCTTCCGATTGCTAGATCGTTTAGCCATTCAACGTGATCCCAGAAATTGTTTTCGTATTCTATGAACGTGTTATGTTGCGTAAGCACTAATGGTTTCGAGTATTTCTTCGCGATTCTAGCAGCTATAAAAGATGAAAGATACGGATGCCCATGCGCGTGTATCAAGTCGCTGGCTTTGACTGAGTCTAAAAAAGTTTTGTAGCTGGTAACGTTGGGAATAGGATATGGGATTCCCAGTCGAAACCCTGTGCTTAGCGAATTGTAGCATTGGACTCTTATTCCCTCATAACGGTACTGTTTAGCCGTGCCTAATCGGCTGGTAAGCACCATGAGCTCGAACTGTTTCTGAAGCAGCCGTTTACCCTGCTCGTAAACCACTCTTTCTATTCCGCCGACATGAGGCAGAAAAGTATGCGTAACCACGCACAGTCTCGTCGGAGCCATGGCGTCCACTGCGTAAACTCCACAATCTAGCAAACTATTATAATCTTATGGTGTCCACCCTTTTGCAGCTTAAAACACAGTTTTTATAAGCTACGCTTAATTGACGTATCCAACGGGCTTAAACTTTCAGCAATCGCCTGCCAGAGGAAAGAAAAAAATGGACATAATCATCGGAGGCGGAAAATACGGATGCTACGCAATCGAATATCTGCGGCAGAAACAAAAAAGCTTCGCAGTGGTGGACACAGACCCAAACTGCCTCGCAGCCAAACGGTTTAAGCTGAAAGTCTCCGAACACATTGCGCCTGAAGGCGAATTCTTCGTTCACGGCGACCTTCCGAAAGCTCTTGAGCTAATAGAAACGCTGAAACCCGAATACGTGTTCCCAACCGCGCCAGTCCACATCGCTGCGGACCTAGCCAAAATCAAATTCAACCTCAAACCATGGAGCGAAGCCCTAAACCCGATACTCCCGAAACTGCCTGAAGCGGTTGTTCTGTACGCGGGAAGAGGCAAACTCATCGTCAGCTTCAACAGAGACCACGACTGCATAGACAACTGTACAATGCCTCAAACATGCCCGTCTTCGCAGATAAAGAAACCCTGCGCAATGACTGAGCTAATGCGGTTCGCCAGCCCTGAAGCCTTCATTCTAATCAGCTACTCAATGGCGCCAGGAATGGGAGCACTCAAAGGCAGCGAACTTCTAGATTTCTTTAACTGGGCAAAAACAAAAGAAAAATTCATAGTCGCCACAAGCTGCGACTGCCACGGAGTACTCAACGCTTACCGACAACATGACAAAGCATAGTAAACTCCTGTTCCTAAAGATTCATGTTTACCTGTTTTAATCGTGAGTTACAAGTAATGCCCAAGTTTTTTGAAAATTAACGAAGGATTGCTTGGTTAATGTTTGCGTTTCTTGAAGTAAACAACAAAACCTAAGCAAGCCATGACAAACACTGTGATGGCCGTTATTATCCATGCTATTGGAAGTGGCTCTTGTGCTTCAGGCTCTGATGTTTGAGTTTCAGTTGAAGAGGTATGAGGCGTGGTCGTTTGGGATGGCAGTTTCACAGTGATAGGGGTTATATCAAACGGTGACATGGCTGGATAGTTGTCTCTGCCTTCTTCCACGGTTACGTTTCTGTTCTGTTCATAGTCTGTGTAAGTGGTTTCTAGTATGTAGGGCGAGTCGCCTACGCCATCGCCGTTTCCATCAGCACCCGTGTAGTCGCTCCAGTAGTTGCCCACTGTGCCATTATACCAAAAGTTAACAGGCGGGTTTCTGATGAATGCAACAACCGCGTTTTCACTGTTATGGTTAAAATTATTGCCATAGATGAAGTTGTTAACCCAGACATCTTGGTTTGTGTTTATAAGAATGCCTTCATAGTTGTCTTGAAAATTGTTGCCCACAATACGGTTATTGGCTCCTATATTGTAAAGTGCAATTCCTCTGATATTAGTTAAGGTGTTCTTGGTCATTTCCGAATCTCTAAATCCACCCCATATGCCATACTGTTCAGGCTGCGGAGCTCTACTGGGTACCTCTTGGCTATTTCCAACTATACGGTTTGCTTCAATCTTAATGTTATGTGGAACACTTTCTTGCGGGCTACCGGGGATAAACTGGATTCCACTGGCAAAAGACTGATTTACCAAAGCCATGTCGTTGCCGACAATGTTTATGTATGATGCATAATTCACAACTATACCCGTTAGTGTCTCTCTAAACGTGTTATGGAAAATTGTTATGTTGGTTGAGTTCTCAGCTGTTACGCCTGTGATGCAGCCCTCAAACGCTATGTTGGTGATTGATACATTGTTTACGTCAGCGACATGAACGCCGGGGAGCCAGCCGATTGGCATCATGAGGCCCTGAGTGTTAACTGAAGGTTTTGTGAGAGCATAGCCGTTGCCGTCAAGCACTACATTTGAGCGTTGAACCTCTATCGTATTGTTAATGTTGCCAGTGAACGTGTAAATATTTCCAGCCTGCTCTAGAGGAGCTGTTGAGGGGTCAACGCTTCCGTCCCTCCTTATGTGAATTGGCGGTGGCAATTCTGGAAGAGGCGTAAAATTTGCACTAGCCAAATCGGTAAATAAGAGAGCACCAACTAAAACCAAAACAAATAGCAGTCCTAAACTTAAAGAAGCTAATGCCTTTATCTTCATTTGGTTGCCTTCCTTTTAGTTTTGTATTTCTTGAAGTACACAAGTAACCCAGCGCACACAACGGCAACAATGGCTACGGCAGCTAGGACTAATGCGGTTGGGAAAGGTTCTGCTGTTGGCTTTGTTGGTTCATCTTGAGTGAACTCTGGAATCGCCACAGGGTTCATCAGCGGGTAGTTGTCAGTGTTGTTCTCGTAAAGTTCATGGGGTGTGTCTCCGATGCCGTTGCCGTCAGCATCAGCGCCTGTGTAGTTGCTCCAGTAGTTTCCTTCTTCGCCGTCATCCCACCTGTTGACGGAGAAAGGTAATTGAAAAGGCCAAGGTGTTAAACCGTAATCCCACCAATCGTTTGTGTTGTCAACAAAATTATTGTGGTGAACAACGTTAATCCCAGAGGTTTCTACGTAGATGCCTTTTTTGTTGCTGGTTATGTTGTTCCATGCAATAGTATTCTCAGAGGTTCCCCAAATAGACATGCCCTCATCGTTTGCAGTTATTATGTTTCCAGAGACATTATTTGAGGACCCATGGATTAATCGAATTCCCGAATTACTCCCTTTTATAAGGTTCTCACTTACGGTGTTATTGTTTGAGTAAGACCTATCTACATAACCCATTTCGACGCCAATAAAATTGTCAACCAGACTGTTATGATGCGCGTGGCAGTCAGACGAGTTGGTGAAGCGAATGCCTCTGGTGAAGTCTTTGATGCTCAATTTTCTAACCGTAACATTTCTGCATTCAACAATTTCCAGTCCCATTCCAAGAATGTCTGTGGGTCCATGAGTTTCTCCATCTCCCTGCAAAGTATACCCTGACCCGTCAATGATGATGTTGCTTCTCTGAACCTGAATCCCCAACTGAAGATTATCCGTTAAAACGTACAGGTCTCCGTTACGCTGTATCTTATCCGTTCCCACAACGCTGCCGTCAGCCCTAATGTAAACCGTTCCCTCCGCTGCAGCCGCACCCGCAAGTATTCCAGCTAACGCTGAAAACAAAAGCACCAAGAGAAGCGAAAATGCCAATGGTTCTCTTTTCATAAACACCAAAGCTTTTCCCTGTTCAATAAGGGGACTTTTTCTGCTGTAAAAGCGTTTTTGTCAAGGTTTCTTGACCAAACGGGCTTTTTCTCAGTCAATTTTTCTTGACAGCAGCATATTTGGAGCCTAATAGGCAACTTTGCCGGGTTCTGTAAGTTGTCGGTAATTTTGTTGGCTTTTGTTAAGAAGGGTTAAAGAGCTAAAAAGAACGAGAGTTTGTATGCAATGGTTTGGAGCTTAGCTGGCTAAGAGGCTTGTTTTACTTGTCAATATTACGTGTGTGCCGTTCAAGGAAAGATTGGACCATTTGGCGTTGGGCGTTTGCTATTTGGGTTTCGTGCTTGCGATCACTTGATTCTTTAATGAAGGCTGCTAATGTTTCTAGGAGTTTCTTTCCATCGTTTGCTATTTTATAAATGCCGTGCTGGTGCTTTTCAACTAGTCCTATATCTAAGAGTATAAGCAGGTTATTTGCTAGAGCTGATTTTTCTAGTCCTGAAATTTCTTTTAGGTTTTTGAATGTTTGTGGTTCGATATATAGCTGAGTTAAGATTTTGAACCTGCTTTCGTTAGCTATAGCTTTTGCAACAGCTATTGCTTCTTTTTTGAGCATGCTGAGGTTGTCAGTCAATTTGTCTTTCCTCTATTGGTATGTAAGCCTGTAGTATACAATCGGGGTCATCAAGATTTTTAGTTTTTTCATCGTATCTCCAAAGCATGTAGCCGTGTGATTCCTTGTATTTTGAAGTTGGAAGCCAGTTGTTGTAAATGTCATTTAAACTTGCAATGAATTCCTGTCCCTTTATTTTGAAAACCGCGTATTTTGTTCTTGGTAATTCTTTGTAAAAGAACGCGATTGGAGTTGCTGCTGGTTTACTCACTTCTATTCCAGCGAAGACTGTGTACTCCTTGGTATCCGCGTATTCTTCGGTTTGAATATGTGCTTCCCACGAAACATTTTTTTCAATTATGATGTTCGCTAATTCAGCCCTATGTGTAGAATAGATTTTGCAGAATCTTTCCCAGAGGCGTCCAATCTCGTTTTTCATGCTGCCCTCTTCATGGCTGTGACAGGGATTGCCATAGTAAACACACCCCAGTAACTTCAAAGAAATTGGTTTGGTTACTCGTGGTCTCATTTTTTCGTCATTACAATAAAAAAGAGCAGAGTCTTGATTAATCTTTTTACTGTTCATCATAGTACTCTGGTGGTTCGCCTTCGGGTGGCAGCCATTCGCCGTAAGCATGGAACCGTTCGGGAACCACAATGTCTTTGACTCTGTCGCAGGTTGGGAAGTAGACTTTCAGGTCAAGAACGGGTGTTCCATCAAAGGCGTCTATCTGGTTAACCACCACAGTTCCTTTTTCGTGATCGACTTTGTTGATTTTGCAGACTGTGATGTTTATTGGGTTGGGTCTAACTGGGCATCTTGTGGCGAAAAGTCCTGTAAGAACGTTTGGGGCGTAGGGTGGTTTTATTCGCATGTCTACTTTGTCTCTGTAGTGGGCGTATTTGTTGCCCCACCACACTACCATGATGTGGCTGAAATTGTCTACCTCCAAGAGGGCGTCTTTGTATTTGCCTTCTAGTTGCACTTCGATTTCTTTTCCGCGTTTCACATATCCGATTGGGTGTACATTGTAATTTTCGCTCATTTTCATCACGCCCATTTAATCAGCTAGCACGGCATATAAATTTTCCTATAAAATATGAATAATGCTCCGTATTTATTCGGAATATGGCTAAACCGTTTAACTGTGAACCAACTACTAATTTTCAACAGCGCTAAACCCTTGAGATGGGATATTAAGGCAACACAAATTGACGCCAAAAACGTTGATGTAACCCCAGAAACATGGAAAACGCTCAATAGCATGTTGAAAACACGAACATATTTGAAGCCTAATAGACATAGCATGCAGAAACCAGTAGGGGATAGGTCTCCACAGCTTCTTCCGCAACTATTTACAGTTTAAATAAGGGGGCTATAGATTCTTCCATGCGCTATTACACGGACACTACAACTGTTCCAAAAACCATTCATAACCGCTGGCTTGTCTCACTTAGCATTCCTGAACGCCCGCGTGTACACGTTCGAAGACACACCCGCAACCAAACCGCCAATAGCATCATTCGTAAGCGGACCAAGCTTCTTCAAAATCCCCGGCTTAGCCTGATCAAACCGCGTAAACTCAAAAACACCCCTAACACCAGCAATATAATTAGCAATAGCCAACCCCAACAACTCATCAGCCACAAGCCCAGGCCGCCCCATAAACCGCTCTATGGATAAGCCGGGAATCAACCCCTTCTCAGCATCCTCCTGCACGCGGAAACAAGCAACCTCCAAAGTAGACACGTTCACATCCGACAACGCATCCAAAAACTCCTCCCGCAACAACCCAGCCGCAATCTCCTCAGTCTCCAACCCAGGATGCGGCACAAAAAGCTCCAACGCCGCATCCACAAGATCCTTCAAAGTAATGCCCTTCTTCTCCAAATACTCCAGCAACGGCGGTTTTTCAGTGCTCATATCCATCAACCCTTGTCATATAGTGCGGTTCATTTTAAGTGTTGCGTGTTCTCGGAAAGTTTTATAAGAGTGTATGGATAAACCATCCAAAACAAGAGGGTTGAGGAAATGAACAAAAAATACGCAATTGCAGCCATTGTCATAATTGCTATAGTTGCTGCTGCAGCTTTCGTTTATGTGTATTCTCAGAGTGGAACTGATGTTGCGCAGCTTGAGGTTTTGCATAGTTTGGTGGATGATACTGGTTATGTTACGAGTTTGGATGCTTTGCCTACTCGTATTGCTTCGATTGCGCCTAGTGCTACGGAGATTGTGTTTGCTTTGGGTTTGGATGATAAGGTTGTGGCGGTTAGTGACGTTTGTGATTATCCGTATGATTTTTCAGCTTGGGTTGCTGCTGGCAACTTGACAAGCATCAGCTTTTCGGAGCCGAATGTTGAAGCGATTGTTGCGGTTGAGGCTGACTTGATTATCGCCACTGGTGGTGTTCAAGCGGAAATTGTTGATACTCTGCGAGATTTAGACCAGAAAGTTTTGGTGTTGAATCCATCTGACGTTGACGGTGTTCTAAAAGACATCGAGCTGGTGGGTAACGCAACAGGTAAAGCTGCTGAGGCAAAGGCTCTTACCGCCGATATTGCCACTAGAATTGATGCTGTGGTCAACACAGTAGCGAGTGCTATGTCTACGCCGACAGTTTACTATGAAGTCTGGTATGACCCGCTGTATACTGCTGGTTCGCAAGCGTGGCAAAACGCGCTCTTCGCAAAAGCTGGCGGCGTTAACGTTTTCGCTGATCAAGACTATGAGTATTTCCAGTCCAGTGACGAAGCCGTTATTGAGCGAAACCCCGATGTGATAGTGCTGCCTAAAGAGGGCATGGGAACACAGTTTTTTGGAACTGTAGACGATGTCAAAGCAAGGCCTGGTTGGAGTTCAATTAACGCTGTGCAGAACGATCGGATATGCTTAGTTGATTCAAGCACTATTGCTAGAGCTGGACCGAGAATTGCGGCCATCATCGAGGATTTGGCTGAGGCGTTTCATCCAGAACTCTTTTAAATCCCTCTCACTTTTTTTGTGTGACTGCTATGAGCACCGATAAAGTCGAAAGCACTTATTTTCGGCGTACTTCCCGATGGAAACTCATAGTAATCTTGTTGCTTGCTGCTTTATTCGTGACAATTGTAGTGTCTCTGAATGTGGGTTACGCCCAGATTCCATTTGAAAATATTCTTGCAATATTGGGTAAGCAGGTTCCGTTTTTGAATGAGATTGTTGATGCGTCGCTGATTTCGTCTAGTGATTTTGCGATCATTCTTCAAATACGGCTACCGCGAATCATAGCTGGCGTTATCGTGGGTGCCGCTTTAGCTGCTTCAGGAGTTGTGTACCAAGGTGTTTTTAGGAATCCGATGGCTGACTCATACGTTTTAGGAGTGTCTGCTGGAGCAGCGGTTGGCGCTTCATTTGCCATATTGTTCGGTGCTGGTGTTGCCCTTTTTGGCTTCAGTCTTGTGCAGGTGGCTGCTTTTATTGGGGCGTTGTTCGCCATGTTTCTGGTTTACAATATTTCTCGTGTTGGCTCAAGGGTTCCTGTGACAACGCTGCTGCTTTGTGGAATAGCGGTTAACTTTTTCCTGTATGCTGTTGTCGCTCTTTTGGAGGTTATTGCGGGTAATGAGTTGCATGCTATAGTGTTTTGGCTTATAGGTGGTTTTTCGAATGTTTTGTGGACGGATATTTGGGGGGTGTTGCCTTTCATCATAGTCGGCACTGTGGCAGCGTATTTTTATGTTCGCGACTTAAACCTGCTTGCTTTAGGTGAAGATCAGGCTCAGCATTTGGGTGTGAATGTTGAAAAAGTGAAGCAGGTTCTCTTGGTGCTTGCTTCTATGGTGACTGCAGCTGCTGTTTCCCTCAGCGGGCTTGTGGGCTTTGTGGGTTTGATGGTGCCGCATATAACTAGGCTAGTTATTGGTCCTGATCACCGCATTCTTTTCCCTGCTTCAACTATTGTTGGCGCTATTTTCTTGGTGGTTTGTGATGCTGTGGCAAGAGTTATCGCAACGCCGTTTGCTTCAACTCTTGAGTTGCCAGTTGGAATAGTTACGATGCTTGCTGGTGCGCCTTTCTTTATTATCCTGTTTAGAAAGAAAAAGCAGAGCTACGCGCTATGAGAAGGTGATGGCTGTTGGTGGTGTTGAACGTTGATGGTGTCGAGTGCCGCTATGGTTCTGTTAAGGTTTTAGAAGATGTGAGCCTTTCCGTAAAGGAAGGCGACTTTGTGGGGATACTTGGACCTAACGGTTCTGGAAAAACCACTCTTCTCAAAAGCATAAGCAGAACCCTCAAACCGCACAGAGGAGCAATTCTGCTTAACAAGGAGGACATTTACTCTCTTAAAAGCGTGGAAGTTGCCAAGCAGTTAGCCGTAGTGCCGCAGGACAGTAACATTGGTTTCAGTTTCGCCGCGTTGGATGTTGTTCTGATGGGACGGAACCCGCACATGACGCGCTTTCAAATGGAAAGCAGCAAGGACATGGCTGTTGCCAAAAAAGCTATGATGTTGACTAATACTTGGCAGTTTGCAGAGCGTCCCATTAACGAGCTTAGTGGTGGTGAGCGGCAACGTGTAATAATTGCTCGTGCACTGGCTCAGGAACCTAAACTTCTGTTATTGGATGAGCCTATGACGCATTTGGACATTATTAACCAGTTGGAGATAATGGACCTTGTAAAAGAGCTTTGCGTGAAGGCGAAGCTGATTGTTCTCGCGGTTTTTCACGACTTGAATTTAGCTGCGCGCTACTGCACTTCAGCTATAATGCTTAAGAAAGGTAAAGTGTTTGCCGCTGGAGGCATAGCTGATGTTTTGACGAGTGAGAACATAAAGGGCGTTTTTAATGTTAACGCTATAGTGCAGAGGCATTTGGTTACTAACTCGGTTTTTGTGGTTCCTTTGTCGCCGCAGAAGCCTTCGCAATCTAGAATGTGCGCGGTTCATTTGATATGTGGCGCTGGCACTGGAACTGCACTTATGAAGGTTCTTTTGGACGAAGGTTACAGCGTTACTGCTGGGGTGCTTAATGTGTTGGACACTGATTTTGAGACTGCGCAGTTCTTGAAAATTCCCGTGACAACCGACGCACCGTTTTCTCCCATAACCGAGAAAGCGCATAAAGCCAATTTAGAAATGATTCACAAAGCGAGCATGGTGGTTTTAACTTCGGTTCCGTTTGGCTACGGTAACTTCCAGAATTTAACGGCTGCAGAAGAAGCTGTGTCTCAGGAAGTACCAACGTTCGTCATCGAGGAAGTTCCCATACAAAGCCGAGATTTCACAGATGGGAAAGCGGCGAAGTTGTTTTTGAAGTTGAAAAAGATGGGTGCTGTGCCTGTTAAGAACCAGACTGAGCTTTTAGATTTGCTTCATGTGTCTGCGGAAAAGTTAAACGTCGCGAAAAACAACACAGCCCGCTTGCTTGGTCACCTAAAACCTGAAGAAAAATCACAAGAAACTAAAACAAGGTGTAAAGGTGAAAAAAAATTGAAGGAGGAGAAAAATGTATGAAAGTTGTTGCTTCTTGGAGCGGAGGAAAAGACAGTTGCTTTGCATGTTACAAGGCTATGCAAGAAGGCTACGATGTGGCGCAACTTCTAATCATGATGTGCAGTGAACACGAATCGAATTTTCACATGATCAGTGCTGAACTGTTGGATGCACAATCTAAATCCATCGGAGTCCCAATAGTCAAGCAGGTAACTACCCCGAACAACTACGAACAGGACTTCACAAAACTACTATCACAAATGAAGGCTAAAGGCATGGAAGGCATCGTAACTGGAGACGTTTACGATGTTGCCCAACATGAGGCAGGTTGGCTAGACCGCATTTGCAAAACAGTAGGCTTAGAACCAGTGCGACCGTTTTGGCATCGGAACACAGGGCAAATTATCAACGAATTCATAGATGCAGGTTTCAAGGCAACCGTGGTCAGAACCAAAAACGAAGTGCTGGGTCCAGAATGGCTTGGAAGACAAGTAAACAAACAGTTCTTAGCTGAACTTCCCGCTAATGTTGACCCATGCGGCGAAAACGGCGAATTCCACACGTTCGTCACAGATGGACCGAACTTCAAAAACAGCATCCAGATACTTGAAACTGAAACGACAACATTAAATGGCTTCGGACGCTTAGAAATTAAACGCTTCAAAGTCAAACCAAAATGACAAGGTAGTCCAAAAGTGAAAAACATTTTCGACGTGCTCCTAGTCCAAAACGAACCGAAAGGCGAAGCTTTCATCAACGAAATGCGCGGGAAAAAACCGCTTTTTGTCTGCACGATAGCGACCACAGAAACCGCCAAAATACCCAGCATATCCGCAGCTGGGAAATACCCTGAATTTACTGATTACACACCACCCGCAGACGCTGAACTGCTTCTGCTGGGCAAATGCAAATGCATCGCTGGCGTGCCTGTGACGCCCGATGGAATACCTACACCAGCGTTGATAACAATGTCTGCTCTGCGATTGGCAGATATACCCGTGCTGATTGCCAGCGGAGGATTAAAAGTGAAACCACACGTGCCCTTTCTAGATTTGGGCGGAACCCCAGGCAAAGACATCAAAACGGGCAACGCAGTGGAGCATGTTGAAGAAGTCATCCAGCGAGCCAAGATAGCTGGAGAAAACTTGGCTAAAACAGCAGATTACCTCGTAATCGGCGAAAGCATCCCTGGCGGAACAACAACAACGCTGGGCGTCCTGTTAGCAATGGGCGTAGACGCAGAAGGCAAAGTCAGCAGCAGCATGCCTGAAAACCCTCACGGCTTAAAAGTTGAAACTGTCCGAGCTGGACTAGCTGCTGCAGGCGAAAGTTTTGGCAGCTTGGCAGAAAACCCTGCTAAGGCAATTGCCTGTGTGGGTGACCCTATGATGCCTGCTTTTGCGGGTTTAGTTGTTGGCGCTGCTGCGCAGGTTCCTGTTTTGATGGCTGGTGGGACTCAGATGAGCGCTGTGTTAGCTATCGTTAACGCTTTGGAGCCAGATGTTTTGTGCAACGTGGCTATTGGCACTACAAGGTGGGTGGCAAGTGACAGTTCATCTGACCTTAAGGGTATTGTTGCGCAGATAGCGGATGTGCCTGTTTTGGCGGCTGATTTGGACTTTGGCTCTTCCCGTTTCAGTGGGTTAAAGGCTTATGAGCAGGGTGTGGTTAAGGAAGGTGTTGGAGCTGGTGGTGCCGCTATTGCGGCGATGGTTAAATTGAATGGTGCCGTGACTAAGGATATGCTGCTTAGGGAGATTGAGCGGGATTACGCGTTGTTGATGGGAAAGAAGTGATGGAGCGGGATGCTGAAAGAGATTAAGAACCTGTTGTCTTTTCTCACGGCTATCCCAATCCGCATGGATAAGGACTGTTTAACTGATTCTGCGAAATGCATGTTTCTTTTTCCCTTAGTCGGCGCGTTTCTCGGCTTGCTTGCCGGCGTGTTCGGTTGGGCAACTTCGCTTGTTCTTCCCGGTTTAGTGGTTGGCGCGTTAACGCTAGGCGTTTTGCTGCTACTTACTGGGCTTCACCACACTGACGGACTATTGGATTTTGGTGATGGCGTAATGGCTCACGGCTCAGCGGAAAGAAAAATCGAAATCATGCACGACCAGTTAACTGGCGCTGGAGGCTTAAGCTTGGGCATAATGACTTTTCTAATTACAGCTTTCGCTATCGCAGAATTAACGGCACTGAACAACAGCATCATAATCCAAAGCATAATAGTGGTTGAAGTTTCAGCGAAGCTTTCCATGGTCATCGCCACTTGGGCTGGAAAAGCAGTGCACACAGGCATGAATTCACCTTTCATGGAAGCCATGCACGGCAAACATGGCGATGCACGTTTAGTCGCTGCCTTAGCCATTTCCTTCGCTATAGCAGTGCCTTTGCTGTGGCTGGCAGGTATCGTAACTTTGCTTGCAACTATAATCTCAAGCTTAGTCATGGTCAGCATCGCACACAGGCACTTCAAAGGCGTCACAGGCGACGTGTTGGGCGCAACAAACG
The DNA here is from genome assembly GCA_964506435.1 of uncultured Candidatus Bathyarchaeia archaeon. GTDB lineage: Archaea > Thermoproteota > Bathyarchaeia > Bathyarchaeales > Bathycorpusculaceae > JAOZHU01. Next base: position 17,602 of record CAZDLK010000037.1, read on the forward strand.
AGCTTACACGCATGGTAGCGCTGATTGTTCTGCTGGCTGTGATACAATGGGTGTAACCGCGCTTGTTATGGCAGGCGGCAAAGGCACAAGAATGGCGCTTCCACAAGAGAAACCACTGCTCACAGTAGGCGGCAAACCCGTTATCGAACATGTTCTCGCTGCACTGAAAGACGCCAAAAAAGTGGACGCCATCATAGTTGCCGTAAGCGGTTACACACCTAAAACCGCTAAACACATGGCGAAGTTAAGTGTCAAGGTTGTCCAAACTCCGGGAAACGGCTATGTTTCCGACATGGGATACGCTGTCAAAACGCTCAAGCTGCACACGGTTTTAGCTGTCACGGCTGATTTGCCCTTAATCACGGGCGAAATAATCGACCAAATCATAGAGCGATACGAACAATGCGAAAAGCCTGCTTTGACCGTTGCAGTGCCCATAGCTGCAAAATCGAAACTTGGCTTAGGCAGAGAATACGCTTTCAAAATCAACGGCAAACTCGTAGTTCCTGCGGGAATCAACGTGAATGACGGCGGCAAAATCAGCGAAGAAGAACTGGAACAGGAAGTTTACGTAATAGACAAAACGGAAGTTGCAGTGAACATCAACACTGTTCAAGAGCTAAAGACAGCTGAAGAGCTTTTCCAGAAAAAACATGCACCGCACAGCTGAACTGACGTGCTCGGAGCAGTCTATACCCCCTTATATAAAGCAAGTGCATGAAGTGGTTAAGCGCCGTTCTTTCATGGGCGATGGCTACTTCTTTCCCGCTTTCTCCGTCATTTTTCTGACGAATTCTTTCAAATTTTCAGCTTGCCCGTAAACCACCATGCGCCCGTCCTTTTGGGTGCTCGTGGAAAGATTCGTTTCCTCGGCAAGCTGCTTCAACTTTTCAACAGGCAAATCAGCCAAGGGTTCAACGCGAAGCCATTTTTGGTCGCGCGGCACACCTGCAATAAAACGAGTTTCTTCCATGTTTTCCTCGCAAGTGCAGCAGTTAGCTTGTTCTATGCGTCTAAGCCACTCGTCAATTCTTTCAGCCGCAAAATGCTTCTGGGCTTCCGTGATAAGGTAGGCTTCGACGCTTCCGAGGTATTCTTCAATTTTCAAGTTATTTTCGCCGCGGCCTGAGTCAGCGTTCACGATTTGAATCATGGTTCGCGCCGCCTTCAAATCATTCATTACCCCTTCAGGGATAGAGAGTTGTCTTTTTCGGAATTCAGTTATGATTTCTTCCAGAACTTTCCACATCGCCAAGTAACCCATAGGCATTCCTTCACTTGTTTAAGGCTAGAATTAGCAGCCGGCGCTTTAAAGCATTATTCAGACAAGTCAGTTGCGTAGTGTGCTACGAGTTTCTTAAGCGCCGCTTCAGGAGTCAAAGGGCATTGCTCTGCGGTTCGGCAGAAGCCGCATTCTTCAACGCTTATGGCCGGTTCAAAGGCTTTGTGGATTTTGCACAGTAGCCCTTTCGCTCTTAAGGTTTTGCAGATTCCGCAGAACGAGCTAAGTTTTTCCTTTTGAGCCTCAGTGCCTTTAACGAGGTAATCCGCGTGGTTGGCAACCAACTCTGCAATGTCGGGGTCGTTTTCCAAGTTTAATGCAGTTCCGCGCAGTTTCGTTTGGTAGAGGCTTATGGCTGGCTGGCTTATGTCGAGGAGTTTTGCAGCGTCAATCTGTTTCAGGTTGTGTTTTTCGGTGAGTTCGTTTGCTATCATTGCGCGGATTGATGGCAGGGCGCATTTTACTGCGACTTCGCATGGTGTTAGCATTTTGTTCGCCGTGTTTGAGTATTCTTGGAAGGTGTACATATATTTTATTACTATTGTAATTTTGGAAGTGAGGAAAACCGTCGGAGCAGCATGATTAATTGCTCTAGTTTGCCTCTTTTCGCTGTTCTGCGTTAGAAGCGGCTTAAAACCGCCGTTAAAGGTATAAATATTCGTAGTTACAAACGCTGTTGCAATGAGCGGCTGTTTATGGGTTTAGGCTGGAAGGATTGGAAGCTAAGCGACCTCGTCTACGGTGTTGTGGCTCCTCTTATTGTGGTTTTGGTGATTGTGGGTCTTTCACAGTTAGGCTCCATTTTTGGATTTGAATCTATCGGAGCGGCCATCGGCATCACAAATGAGATAGAAGAGTTGGTCCTCATCGTTGGGGTTCCAATGGTGCTGGGGTTGGTTTGGAACAGGTGGGCAGGAGGCGCTTCAGGTTTTCTACTGGGTAGTCTTTATGCTCTTTACTGGGCTGACCAGTATAATTTGGCCCGTTCAAGTGGGTTTAATTCAAGTGCTGGTGCGATTTTGTTAGGTTATGTTGTCAGTGCCATGTTTATTGGTTATGTTGCTGGGTCGTTGAATAAACGTTCAGAAGATTTTAGGCGAATGGTTATCTCAGGCTTAATTGCAGGAACGCTTGGCGGATTGCTACTTTTTGGAACCCTCCAACTCTCGCCTGCTAATTTAGTCACAGGCGTGGCGGGTTTTCTGCTTACCGTGTTGCCACGTGTAATCTGTGGCGTAATAATTCCTGCCATAGCCAAAGTATTCATGTGGTATGGTCTAGCAATAGGCAAAAGGTCAAATTCAGAATCTTAGCTTTAATCAGGTGAGAGGAGCGCCGTTGGAGTATCCTTCCTGTGAACGAACGGATTGCATAAACTGGAAAGAAGGACACTGCACCTTGAAGAATCCTGAGAAAAATGGGGTCTCCTGTTTACATTATGAGAATACAATGGATTTTCTCAGGTTAAAAGCAGACGCTGTAAAAGGGTCACTTGGCTAAAAGTTGGCAATTGCACTTTGGGTTCAGGGCGAATTTGTTTTTTCGCAGTCAAAGCAGATATTCGTTTCTTTGTTTGTCCAGTATTGTTTACCGCATACTTTGCATGTCGTTTTCCAAATCAGGTTCTTTTCATCTTTTGGTCCTTGCGAGCAAACTGTGTTTGGTGAGGGAAACTGTATGGCTCTGTTGTGACAGAGAGGCGCGCATGCTGAGCATTTAGGTACGCTGCAGTTCTTTCCGCAGTTAGCTGGGTTGGCAACCACGGCTTTGCCGTTTTGAAAGACGAAAACGCCGTTAGGGCAAAACTCAACGCAGCGCGGTTTGCCAGTTTTGGCGCATCCATCGCATTTATCAGAAAAGATTATGGGAAACCACGGTCCATTCATGTCCGCCAAATCATTCACAACCAAGCACGCATTTCATTTTTGTTCTTTTCGCAATTTGCTGATGATTTTTCCAACTTCTCTCTTTGAAGGGTGCGTAATAGCGCCAGACGGGCATATACCATCGCAACCATTGCAGAAAACTACGCAATTATTCGGGTTACTTGCAATCGGTCTCTTTTTCCCCTGTTGCTCTTCAAACGTGTACACGCCGAGTTTACAGTAATCTACGCACTTACCGCAGCCAATACACTTCGTATAATCTATTGTTGGGTGCCACGGTATTTTGCTTCGAGGCACTCCGTGGAACGTTTCTTCAGGCATGATTTTTCGCCGTCCGCTGCATTAACGACGAGTATATAACAATATTTAAATATTGTTACGCATATAAGGGCGAACCATGACCGTACAAGCGGAAAACCAAATCAGGTTCAAAGCAACAGTTTTCCACGCTCTCGCCGACCCAATCAGACTTGAGATACTGGCGTTTCTGCGCGACGGAGAAAAATGCGTGTGCGAAATCGTTCCTCACCTAAACCTTATCCAACCGCTTGTTTCGCGTCACCTTAAAACGCTTAAAGACGCAGGAATAGTCCGATGTCGAAAAGACGGCGTCAAAAGAATGTACTCAGTAGTTGACAGCGGAATATTCGCTGTGGTTGACGGTTTAACTCCTGAACTTGCTGTCGCCCTCGCAAAAGAGGTTTTCGAGCAAATAGGCTGCCGGTAAACGGAGAATGACGAAAAATGGAAAGCAAACAAGAACATGTGAAAAAAGAGCTGTCTTTAGGGCTCTGGGAAAAATACCTGACGCTTTGGATAGCCATCTGCATTGTGGTAGGGTTACTTGTTGGGAGGTTCTTTCCAGCTTTTGGCGAGTTTATGGATTCGCTCAAGTTTGCTCAGTTATCAATCCCTATTGGAATTTTGCTGTTTTTCATGATGTATCCCACAGTGGTTGGCATACGATTCAGTGACGTTAAAAAGGCGGCAAAAAACCCTAAACCGCTCCTTGTCACGATAATTGCTAACTGGGTAATTGCTCCCCCGCTGATGACTTTTCTGGCTAATACCTTCTTAGCTGGGAACCCTCAGTATATTCCTGGACTAATTCTCTTGGGCTTGTCTCCATGCACCGCGATGGTTATGTGGTGGATGTTTCTGGCAAGGGGAGACATGGCTCAGGGTCTAATTAACACAGCAGTTAACGCTCTGCTAATGCTTGCATTGTACGCTCCTCTTGCTGCATTATATTTAGGTGTAAGCGGCATCCCTGTGCCCTGGGATTTGATAGGAGTCAGCGTACTAGTTTTTATCGCCCTTCCTGTAGCGTCAGGCGCCCTTTCACGCAGAGTAATACTCCGCAGGAAAGGTGAAGAATGGTTCAAGGACGTCTACAACCCTGCAGTGGGCAAAATTTCCATCGTTGCACTTCTCGTAACTTTGATTGTGTTGTTTTCGTTCGCAGGTCAAAGGATCCTTGATAATCCGCTGCTTGTTGGTTATCTTGCTCTTCCTAATCTTCTGCATTACGCTATTATGATTTCTT
>CAZDLK010000038.1:0-22157 GCA_964506435.1 uncultured Candidatus Bathyarchaeia archaeon
ATAACGATTGTTACCACTTTCTTTGAGATTTGCATTTTCCGTTTTTCTCTCCTTTATTCTGTGCTCAACACATTGACTATGATGGATATTTAAAGTTTTGCAGTCCCACGATTAGTTCAATTCCACAAACAGAACGTTTGACTCGAGAAAACATTTAAAAATGGGAAGGCAGATACCTCAAATTAAACCCATTAAAGAACGTTGAAATAAAAATTAAGAAGGGGGCTGCGGCTAAAACGAAGAAAATCGACGCGATTGACGCGAAAATTCTGAAGACACTTTTGCGTGATTCACGCACCAGCTTCACTCAAATCGCCAAAGACTGCAAAATCTCTGTTACAGCTGTCAGAAGGAGATATGATCGTTTGAAAAAAACAGGCATAATCACTGGTGAACACATAGAGGTGGACCCGCGCGGTTTTGGATATGAATGCATAGTCGAGATAGGAATTAAAACGCCAGTGAATAATGAAAAAAATGTCATGGGCAGTCTAAGAAAAAATCGATATATAATCTCCGCCGATTTGGGCACTGAAACCTTCGGCAGATACAACATTGTAGCTTTGGCAGCATTGCCTGAAATGGCGAATTTGCCGACGGTTACGAAAGAAGTCGCATCCGACCCGAAGATCACAAGTGTGGAAACCCTACTGTGGACGGACAGCACTGGAACAATAGGTACAGATAACTTGGAGATTAAACCTGCCCGTGGCAAAAGCAAAAAGATTGCGGCAACTGTAACTCGTTTATTCAGCAAGCAAATTCGTAAAGCGGGGTTTGATAAAGGGCAGATAAACGACAGAGACAGACAAATTATTAATGTACTCTTGAAAGAGAGCCGTATGCCATTCAACAAAATTGCAAAACAAATAGGAATGTCAACTAAAACTGTAACACAACGATATAAAAAGCTCGTAGAAGGAAACGTGATAACCAGCTCTACGATAACCGTTAACTTGAAAAAACTTGGTTATAATTGCGTAGCAACTGTTTTCTTGAAGCTAAAAAACGTGAGCAATATAGAAAAAATCCAAAAGAAACTACGAATACCGAATCAGGTAAGGTCTAATCGTTTGACTGGAGCGTATGATCTCAGACTTGAGTTTGCACTGAGAGACATTGGAGAGTTGTTTAATCTAGCAAGACAAATTCGCAAGGCAGATGATATCGAAGAAGCACAAATTTTTCCAAGTGATGTTTGTTTAGACTCTTATCCGCCAATATTAATGCAGAACCTCCCTGAAGTGAAAACTTGACCACTTAGGAAACCCCAAACTCTCTGCTCAATAACGTTCCTATAGAAACGCGCACATCGCATAAGCCCATGGAATTACAGTTTAACCACGCGTCTCTGCGTAAAGAAAACATTGTTAGAAAGCCAATTCAAAAATTGTTCTTAACGCATGTTTTTCTCAAGGCTGGAAAAATTTGTCGATGGAAAAAAAGCAAAGTCGCTAAACTAAGTTGTTTATTAGCAAAAAACGCTAATCGAGACGAAACAAAGCAATTTATAGAATCCAGATTCGGATATGCCATGGATAAAGGTAACGCCGTCTATTCAGAAAACTTGAATAATGTAGCATGTTATCGTCGCAGTACCTAGGCCGATGAAAAGCATGGAAAAGTCGTTCTGAACACCATGTTCTTGAGGGGGTACAGATTCGTCGTTCTTAAAGAAAAAGGGGTTTTGAGAAAAAAGGCTATTTTATGACTATTGTTTGGAATTCGCTTCGTATATGTTTAGGTTTTTGGTCTCTGTCATATTGTGCGTAGATTTCACCAGTGTTATCCCAGAAATCAAAAGGCCTAGCCTTCCAACCCATGTCGAAAGAGCCATCTTCTTCAGTGTACCCTCTCACCAGAACCTCGTCCAAAAGAAATGATCGGTCATGTTCGCGGACAGATATTTTAGCTTTAGCCACTCCTTTCCCATTCTCGCTGAGTTTGCCTTTGAAATACACTATTTCGCCTTTTGCCGCTGTATCTGGTAGATCATATAATTCCAATTTTAAACCACTTGGAGCAGGCACCGCCATTTCCGACGCAGCTACTGTGGCTTCAGTCATAGCTTCCTCAGCTTTTGGTTGAGTTGCAGTTAGGTCTTCAATTTCAGCGTTACAACTTGCCTGTACTGCTTTTATGCCATTCATACACCCTTCTTTGGTTGTATAGCCTTCGCTATTAGCGACAATCTCGCCGTTTCTAGCATTCAAATGGAATCTGTACCCGCAGGTTTTATCATAGAACACTTGATATTTCGGGTTGACTAGTCGTTTTCCTTCAATTGTCATATCCTCGATTTCTGCGTTGCAATTATTCTGCACGCTTTTTACTCCGTTCAAACAGCCAGCATGCTGATCATATGCTTGGCTTACGACCACTATCTTATTGTTTTCAGCCCTCAGTCGGAATCTATACTTGCCAGCAATATCTCTGTATACTTGATATTTTGCTACCATAGAAAATCCCTGCTAATTTTATAGCATTCGTAAGAATATTAGCCTTTCGTCTATGCAATTGCAATAGGTATTCGGTAACTCTATTTTTGTTGTGTCTTTTTCTGAGCTGGGAAATATAGAGTGCGGTTTTGACGGTGTCATTGATGTCTGTTTCTCGGTCAAGGTCTGATAGTTTGTAGCCTATGCAGGTTACGGTGGCGATGTCTAATCTGTTGTTCTTCATTTTTATTGTGAGGTCATGGATTTTTGGTTGTTTGTTGTTGGTGGGACAAATTTAAGTACTTGTTTTCCATAGTTGGTTGATGTCCCGAGCGGTTGTAGTCTAGCCTGGTTTAGGACATCAGCCTGCCACGTTGACGACCCGGGTTCAAATCCCGGCAACCGCACCACAAATCACAACTTCAAGTGCTGTGCTCGTTTTTCTTTCACTCCTAGTTGGTAACTTATTTTGAAGGGGCGTGCTGATTTTTTACGGAAATCGCGACGGTGTTGACAGTTTTCCTGTCTCTTCACTAATTTTAGTGCGGAATTCGCAAAATTATTATGGAAAACGAAAAGCTTTAAATAAACCAACGCTTAATGTTAGCTCTAAAAATGAGGAAAACAAAATGGCAACATTCAACGGTTGTTACACTGCACTCGTAACGCCCATGACACACATAGGCGAAGTAGACTACGAAGGGTTACGCAGTTTAGTGGAATTCCAAATAAAAGGAGGCGCCAGCGGCATCCTCGCCGTTGGCACAACAGGCGAAAGCCCAACCTTAGACTGGAACGAACACAACAAAGTCACCGAAAGAATCCACGAGTACGCAGACGGAAAAGGCTTAACCATAGCAGGCACAGGCAGCAACTCCACGCAAGAAGCAATAGAAGGCACAGCACACGCGCTGCAAGCAGGCATAAACTGCGTTCTACTCGTAGACCCATACTACAACGGTCCCAGCTCACTGGAAATACGAAGAGAATACGTGGAGCCCATCGCCAAACGCTTCCCCGAAGTCCAAATCATACCCTACGTGATCCCAGGCAGAACAGGAACCCAACTGCTACCACAAGACCTCGCAATACTCCACAACCAATACCCAAACGTCAGCGTCGTCAAAGAAGCCACAGGCGACCTAGAAAACATGCGTTTAACACGCAAATTCTGCGGCGCAGACTTCAACATACTCTCAGGCGACGACGACAAAACCTACACAATGATGACTACACCTGATATTGCTGCATCAGGCGTTATCTCAGTCACAAGCAATATCGTCCCCCGCGCCATAACCGACCTGACACATTACATTCTTGACGGCAACCTAACCGAAGCAAACCAACTCGTCCAAGCATTGCAGCCACTTTTCGCCATAGTCACCGTGAAAACCCAAGAACAAACACCCTACGGCGCAGTCGCATGCAAAGCGCGCAACCCTCTCGCCTATAAGACGCTCATGAACGTTCTGGGCATGCCCTCAGGACCATGCAGGCAACCTTTGGGTAAAATGACGCGCAGTGGGCTTGAAGTAGTTTTAACAAACGCGCGCAAAGTCTACGAAAACAACCCTGAAATACTCCAGCCCGTAGAGGATTTCTTCGACGTAAACCTAAAAGAACGCTTATACAATGAACGATTCTGGCAGGGACTCACTTATGCTTAAGCTGTGCGTAGCTGGCGCTGCAGGCAGAATGGGCACAGCGGTTATCCGCGAAGCCGCGGCAAAAGGCTTTCAAATAGTCGGCGCAGTTGAAGCCATAGGCAATTCGTGCATTGGAAAGAGTCTTAGAGAACTCGGCATCTGCGACTCAGACACGATAATCGTGAGCACAGATAATCTCAGCGTAGCCGCAGGAAACGCAGATGTTTACGTAACTTTCACGGTTCCCGCAGCCGAAATGAGCAACATTCCCGTTGTTGCTGCTTTGGGTAAGCGCATAGTTTTAGGCACAACTGGTTTCACTGAAGAACAAAACCGCCTCATCCGCGAAGCAGTTCAAGGCAAGGTGCCTGCCGTGTTCTCGCCCAACTACTCCGTAGGCGTCAACATTCTTTTCCAACTTGCTAAGGCATTAAAGGTTTTTCCACAGGAATACGATTTCAGCATAACTGAAGTCCACCACACTGGAAAGAAGGATGCGCCAAGCGGAACCGCTAAGAAACTCGGCGAAATAATCGCTGATGCACGCGGTTACTCAACCGTGAATCATGGCAGAGACGGCATAAGCCCGAGGAAACCCGAAGAACTGGAAATTGCAGCGTTAAGAGCAGGCGGAGTCCCAGGCATCCACGACCTGATAGTAGCTGGACCATACGAGATGCTACGCATAGAGCATGTGGCCTTTTCACGCAGCGTGTTCGCGCAAGGCGCAGTTTACGCGGCTGAATGGCTAAGCAAACAAAACGAAGCCCGAATCTTCAGTATGCAAGATGTCTTAGGCTTAGCATAGCGCAAGGTGAAAACCAAGTGAGCAGCAGGGCAGTCATCAAGTTCGGCGGTGCTGATCTCGCCACCAGCGAGAAAATCGCTAGAGCAGCCAGATTGGTAGTTGAATCGCCGTACAATGAAATCGTAGTGGTGGTCTCAGCCATGGGCAAAATGACCGACAACCTCATCGATGCGATGGCGCAGTTAGGCAACGTACGTGATGAGGACTACGCGGAAATCGTGTCCATGGGTGAACGTGCCAGCGCACGCGTTTTCTGCTCTGCCTTAAGAGCCATGGGCGCAAAAGCGGAACTTTTTGACCCAGCTAACGCTAATTGGCCTGTAATAACTGATTCACGTTTTCGCGATGCAAAACCAGACTTGGAGAAAACCGCTGCTTTAACGCAGGAGTTTTTAGCGCCGCTGTTAGGCTCAGCTATACCTGTGATTTGCGGTTTTCTCGGCAAAGACAGCAATGGCAATGTTACTACTCTTGGCAGAGGCGGAAGCGACACAACCGCACTGCTGCTTGCGAAGTGTTTAGGTGCCGACGAGATAATACTGGTGAAGGACACTGGTGGTGTGCTCTCCGCTGACCCGAAAATAGTGGCTGATACCAGGCTTCTTGACAATTTGGATATTCATGAGATGTTTGATCTTGCCCAAGGCGGCGCGAAAATCGTTAAGCCTGAAGCTTTAAAGTACAAGTTACCGAACCAAAAGCTGCGGATAATAAGTTTCGCCTCTGACAGCCTCGCAGTCGGCGGCACTGAAATCACTGGTTCTTTCAGTCCTAACTCAGCGGAGATGGAAAGCCACAACGGCTTGTTAGCCATTAATGTGGTTTGCGAGGTCAACGCGGAAAACCTCAGAGAAGTCTTCGACGTGCTCCACCAGAACGCAGTTTACGGCGTTAGCTCAGGAAGAAGATCTATTACTGTTTTCACTTCAGACGGCAACGTCCACCAAGTCATAAACCGCTTGCACAGTTTGAAGGGCTTTAAGGCGATAAGCCACAGAGAAAACGTAGCCATGCTTCAAATCAGTCATCCAGTGTTTATTGACTCGCCAGGCGGAGTTGCCCGCATCTCCAGCGCATTAAGTCAAGAGGGCATCAACATAATTGAAGTTACAACCAGTAAGGCGACCATCAATGTTTTTATTGAGGAAAACCAACTCAAAAGGGCAATGGAAGCGATAAAAAATGTCCATGAAACGTAAAGTAGCTATACTCGGCGCCACAGGCGCTGTTGGGCAACGGTTCATCCAGCTGCTGCAGGGGCACCCGTGGTTCACGATTGAAGTGCTCGCCGCTTCAGAAAGGTCCGCGGGCAAAAAATACAAAGACGCCTGCAACTGGCTAATGGAATCCAACTTGCCCTCTGAAATTGCAGAAATGCCTGTCGTTAACTGCGACACGGAATCGGTAAGCAAAGCGGGCAAAGTGGACTTGGTCTTCTCGTCCCTACCAGGCGATTTAGCTGGACCTGTTGAAGCGGAATTCGCCGCTGAGTACCCTGTGTTCAGCAAGGCAAGCGCGCATAGAATGGACAAGGATGTTCCGTTGCTCGTTCCTGAGGTGAATCCTGAGCATGTGGCTTTGATTCCAATACAGAAAAAGGCGAGAGGTTGGAAGGGCTTCCTCACCACAGACCCCAACTGCAGCACGATTCAGTTGGCGCTTACGCTTAAGCCTCTCATGCGCTTCGGATTAAAACAAGTCATCATCACAACTATGCAAGCTTTGAGCGGCGCTGGATATCCCGGCGTAGCTTCACTGGACATAATAGACAACGTTGTCCCTTACATTTCCAAAGAAGAAGAAAAACTGGAAGAGGAAAACCAAAAGATACTTGGCACTTTCAACGGTAAACAAATCCAAAGCGCTGACCTCGTGTTCAGCGCAAGCTGCAACAGAGTCAACGTTAAGGATGGGCATTTAGAATCTGTGTTTGTGAAGTTAGACAGCAACCCCACGGTGGAAGAAGTTGAAGAGGCTTTCAGGAGCTTTAAGGGCGAACCGCAAAGGCTGAAGCTTCCCTCGGCGCCAGAGAACCCAATCGTCGTGCGTAAAGAGCCGAACAGACCGCAACCACGCTATGACAGGAATGAGGGCAAAGGCATGAGCGTAGTGGTTGGACGAATCCGCAAAGACCCAATAATGACTATGAAATACATGTGTCTGGGACATAACACTATCCGAGGGGCTGCGGGCGCAGGAATTCTCAGCGCAGAACTCTTCGCGGCGAAAGGCTTAGTCTAAGGCAACGCCGCAATTTACCTTAAATAAAAAAAATAATCGGGTGAAAACAAGTGCAAACACTCAAAGAACCATTAGAAAACCGAAACGGCACGCTCTACATTGACGGCGTCTCCGCTCGAGAACTATCCGAGCAGTATGACACGCCACTGTACGTTATCAGCGAAAAACGCATTAGAGACAACTATAACCGCCTTCGCAACGCGTTAAGCCGCAATTATCAGCAAACCAGAATTTACTATGCTGCAAAAGCAAACGCAAACTTGTCTGTGCTCAAAATCCTGCAAGCCGAAGGCGCGTTTATAGACGCAGTCAGCCCCGGTGAAGTAGCGCTCGCATTGAAGGCAGGTTTTCCTACTGAGCGGATTATGTTTACTGGAACAAGTGTCAGAAACGACGAGCTAAAATTCCTCACAGACTCCAACATAAACATAAACGTGGATTCTCTATCACAATTAGACAGGCTGCTTAGTATCAAAGTGCCCAGTCTCATTTCAATGCGCATTAACCCCGAAATTGGGGCAGGACACCACAGCCACGTAATCACCGCGGGCAAACAATCCAAATTCGGCGTGTGGGAAGAAGACGCAGTAAAAGCGTACGCCACAGCAAAAAAAGCAGGCGTTAAACGCTTTGGCATACACATGCACGTGGGCTCAGGCGTACTTGACGCGGAACCTTACGTTTTAGCCCTTGAAAAACTGCTAAGCATAGCCAAGCGCGTTCACGAGCAAGTTGGCGTATACTTCGAGTTTATCGACATGGGCGGCGGAATTGGTGTGCCGTATAAGCCAGAAGACAAAGAGTTAGACTTGACGCTGTTCTCGGACACTGCCCTTAGCTTGTTCAAGCGGAGAATCGCTGAATATGATTTGGGCAAGCCGATTTTCTGCGTGGAACCAGGCAGATACCTAGTTTGTGATGCGGTTGTCCTCTTGACTGCCGTGAACACAGTGAAAACTACGCCTTTCAAAAAGTTCGTCGGCGTTGACGCGGGCTTTAACACGCTAATCAGACCAACCATGTACGGCTCATACCACCCCATAGTTGTTGCAAACAAGCTGGACTCTGCGGAAGAGGAAACGGTTGATGTTGTTGGGCCAATTTGCGAGTCAGGCGACGCTTTGGCGCGGGACAGGCTTCTGCCGAAGATTGAAGAGGGCGATTTGTTAGCGGTGCTGAACGCTGGAGCGTACGGGTTCGCCATGAGTTCACAGTACAACGCTAGACCACGCGCTGCTGAAGTTCTAGTCAAAAATGGCAAGTGTGCTTTGGTTAGGAAGCGAGAGACGTTTGAGGATTTGCTGACTGGTCAACGCGTAGCGGAGTGGTTGCAGTGAAATTCTGGAAAATGCATGGTTTAGGCAACGACTACGTTGTAATCGACAACAGACCCATGAATCTAACCACTGCAGATGCGGCTGGCTTAGCGCGGAAGCTTTGTGAGCGAAGGTTCTCGGTGGGTGCAGACGGCTTGCTCCTAGTTGAGGCTTCGTCGGTGGCGGATGTGAAGATGCGGATTTTCAACGCTGACGGAAGCGAAGCGGAAATGTGCGGCAACGGCATACGCTGCTTCGCCAAGTACTGTTATGAAAACAACATCACCAGAAAAAAAGAGTTAACAGTGGAAACGTTAGCGGGCGTAAAGCAGACATGGCTAACAGTGAACGGTAACGTTGTCACATCAGTGCGGGTTGACATGGGCGCGCCGACACTAGAAAGAACCCGCATTCCGATGGTTGGCACGGGCACATGCGTAAACGAGGATTTGCACGTTAACGGCGAAAAATACAAGGCAACGTGCCTTTCAGTAGGTAACCCTCACTGCGTCATATTCGTTGACAACGTAGACGATTTTCCAGTGCAGCAGATTGGTTCGAAAATTGAGAATCATAAGTGGTTTCCAAATAGAACAAACGTGGAGTTTGCCCAAGTCTTAAACCGAAACGAGCTGAGACTTCGAGTGTGGGAACGCGGCTGCGGCGAAACATTAGCCTGCGGCACTGGAGCCTGCGCCACCGTAGCGGCTGGAAACATACTCGAAAAAGTCGGTAACAAGGTTACTGTGCATTTGCTTGGGGGCGATTTGGAAGTAGAATATGCTGAACGCCTGTCCCTGAGCGGCACAGCTGAGAAGGTTTTTGAGGGAAAACTGTTTGAGGACGTGTAAGTGTATGAATATTGAGTTTGCTGATAGAGTAAAGAAGCTTCCGCCTTACCTGTTCGCTGAGATTGAAAAAGCCATTAAGGAGAAGAAGGCACAGGGCGTTGACTTGATTTCCCTAAGCATAGGTGACCCTGACCTGCCGCCGCCTCAATTCGTGATAGACGCTTTCAAAGAAGAAGTAGCTAACCTGAAGAATCATAATTATTCCTTCAGCCAAGGCGAACCTGAACTTCGACAGGCAGTGGCAGAATGGTGCAAAAAACGATTCAACGTGAATTTGACTACCGACGAAGTCATCGCCATCATGGGCTCCAAAGAAGGCTTAGCTAACATTGCACGGGCTTTCGTGAACGCAGGCGACCGCGTGCTCGTGCCTGACCCAAGCTACCCAGTTTACAACAACGGCGGCACCATACTCAACGACGGCACACCCGTGCCAATGCCGCTGCTTCAAGAAAACGGTTTCAAACCAGACTTCGAGGCAGTGCAGGCTGATGGGGTTAAGATGATGTTTCTGAATTACCCGAATAACCCGACAAGCGCCACAGTAGACAAAAACTTCCTTGAAGAGGCGGTGGAGTTCGCGCGGGACAACAATATCATCCTCTGTTATGACAACGCGTATTCGGAAGTAACGTTTGACGGGTACCAAGCGCCCAGCATCTTTGAGATAGACGGCGCCATGGATGTTGCCATTGAATTCCACTCGCTCTCGAAAACATTTAACATGACGGGCGACCGCATCGCCTTTGCCGTAGGCAACAAGCAACTTGTTAACGGCTTAGCAAAAGTCAAATCGCAAATTGATTCAGGACCGCCAGTGTACACGCAAAAAGTCGCCGTGAAAGCTTTAGCCGCTTACACAAGCCGTGAAGCGCCAGAGTTCCTACAGAAAAACAATCAGATTCTGCGGGAACGGCGTGACTTGCTGGTTGAAACTCTCTGCGGCATAGGCTACACGTGTGAAAAGCCGAAAGCGACCTTTTACGTGTGGGTAAACTGCAAAGGCGACTCGATGAAATTCGCCACAAAACTATTAGACGTTGGAGTAGCGGTGACGCCGGGTATCGGCTTCGGCAAGCACGGTGAAGGCTACGCGCGGATAACGTTTACGCAGCCGAAGGAACGCATAAAAGAAGCTTGCGACAGAATCGCCAGTGCCTTCTAGCATTGGCTTTGCTTGTTTTTCCAGTTTTCTTGAAGCTTCTCTGCGAGGTTGCCGTCTTCGAGGATGAATGCTCCGCGGTAGCCGCAGTTTTTGCACTCCCACAGCGACCAGAACTGAGGCAGGCCTTGAAGCCAAAAGACATCAGTTGAGCCGCATTTCGGGCAGAACTTGCCAGAGAACGGCTTCTTTTTTGCGTTTTTATTTGACGGCTCTGACAACGGTGTTCACCAATGCTCCAGTATCTGCTTCTAGGTTTTTTACGTTTTGGCGTCATTTTGTTCTGGGAAAAGTTGCGTACACTAAATAAGCGGGTAAGTGATAGTTACTATTAGGTGTATGTGTTGCTTAGGCTGAAACGTGTATGGCGTAAGCTCACGCGTTCCAAACGAGCAAAATCACGAGCAAACACTTCAAGCGCCTATGATACGCTTCCATATTATTATCCAACAGAACAAGTTGATAACTTGGGCAAACTGCAAAAAAAGAAAAAACGTAGACGATAAACAGCTTCTGCGAGCTTTTGCAACTGGGCATCTTTCGGGCACGCTTTCTTTTTGGTGAACGATAAAGGAAGCTTACAGCCAGATTTCAACATGTTAATAGCGCGAAAAGCAGCTAATACGGCCCTACCCCCTATAGGTTTCTGCAACGAGTTTCTAATAGGCTACATATATGTTTGTGTTTTCAACATGCTAATGGCGTAGAAAACAGCCAATAGCGACCCCTCCCCTCCTATTTTTCTGCTAGTTTGACTATTAGACTCCAAACATGCTGGTTAGTCAAGAAAGCTTGAGAATACTTTAATTGCTAAAACAGTCCATTATAATATGGGGGTAAGAATGCGCAAAAGTGTAGTCTTACTTCTGGTTCTAATCATGATTATATTATGCCTGTTTATGGTTAAACCTGAACATGCATCAGCGCAGGTGACTACTCCAACTCCGCCGCCAGTAACTCCTTCTTCTAGTCCAGCTTCAACGCCTACTCCAACATCCACTTTGCCTACTCCAACGCTCAACTATCCCAAGCCTTCAGTTCCCCAGTTCACCGCAAAACTCGTCCATCCCCAGCCAGATGCAAACGAGACAGAAATAGAATTAACAATCACGAATCAGCCCTTTGACGCTGATAACCCAAACCATTACTCACTTGTCTATAATGTCCGCATAAGAACCCCTGATGACGAAAACTGGACTGACCTTTACAACGCTGAAGATGGCTACCCAGCCCAATCAAGCACAGATTACACGGTGCTCTTGTATGTTCTAGGCGAAAGCGCCTATTATCCACCTGCTGACTATCCTTTGGCTCCCAGCATGAAAGTTGGCGTACTTCCTACTGAGGGGCAAGTGGATTTTCAAGTGGAAGCAATGATTGGATACAGGGACAGGGGCACTTATTCAAACGGGATTATGCCCTACGTATTTAAGGGAGAAAAAAGCGGCTGGAGCAACACACAGACGATCGATGTTTCTGATTCACCAACTCAAACACACGAGCCTTTCCCTGTTGTGCCCGTTGCTGCTGTTTTCATCGCTGTAGTTGTCGGGGGTGCTGGGTTACTGGTTTACTTCAAAAAACGGGGCAGAGGTCAACCCGCATGAAAAAAGCAACGTTAGCAGTTTGTTTGTTCATTGTGTTGGTAGCTCCGCTGTTGCCTCTCCTGCAGTCTGGCTTAGTGTTAGCGGATACTGCTAAGCCGTCTGTTCCAGAATTCACGGTGAAGTTTGTGAATGCTTCCTATAGTGTAACTACAACAAATCCTTATACTGGGTTAGAAGAAACTGAATTAATAAGCAATAA
Source organism: uncultured Candidatus Bathyarchaeia archaeon (assembly GCA_964506435.1). Classification (GTDB taxonomy): domain Archaea; phylum Thermoproteota; class Bathyarchaeia; order Bathyarchaeales; family Bathycorpusculaceae; genus JAOZHU01. Next base: position 12,269 of record CAZDLK010000038.1, read on the forward strand.
CACGATTGAAATTACAATCAATAATCAGCCATTTGAATACTCAGACTTTCAAATATACTATAATATTCGTGTCAAGCCTCACTTTGAAGGCAATTGGACTGAAATTTACCCATTGCAAAATCAAACCAGTTCATACGATGGAGATGATACTTTTTCTTATGCACAGTATATAAATGATGATTCTTCGCCTCAATCAGAATCAAGCTACACCATTATTACTTTCTCTGTTGTGCCAACAGACGTTTATCAAGCATCAGGCTACGATGTTCGGAGGTACTACTCTGGAACAGAAGGTCAAGAAGGCATATATTCTGCATTCTTACGTGCTATTCCAGATGGTGCTCAAGTTGATTTTCAAGTAGAGGCGTTAGTTGGGCATAATTCTACATACTGGTATATTCAACATCCTTTGTTTCCTCAATATGGGGGATATAATGCAACTGCAATCGCCTATGATTTAACAAGCGGTTGGAGCAGCACACAGACAATAACAATCGGCGGAAGCGCGTCCACAACAACCCCAACTACGTCGCCCACTCAATACCCAACGGCAACTCCCGATTCCCAAAGTGATGCGGATCAACAAGGCTTTAGCTGGACAGAGATCAGCTTAATCGTCGCGTTAGGCGTTATAGTCGCATTGCTCTTTGTTATTGCGCTTATGCACAGAAGACAAGCACCAAAAAAATGAAAGTTGTTATTTAGCGGCTGCTTTTTTTATACTTCAACCCTTTACGGATGGCAAGAGCAGCAAGAAACGTTGTTGACACAACCAAACCAAAAATAGACACCCAAAGTACCTGAGCATAAATCACAGGAGGCTCAACGAAAAGAATACTTACAGAATAGTAGTTATTTTGATACTCCAAGTTGCTTGTCCCGTGCTGATTCATTAGATCATCAATTTCCGTGTCATCCAACAAATGAAAAGGAACTGGTTCTCCCAGATGGGAAATAGCTTGTAACAAAACAGGCTCAGCCTCTGTTACAACAAAATATTCTTCCGGTTTATTCGACAGTTTTTCTGCCACCAACGCGTTAAATGCAAGTTCAATAGAAGAGACTGAAATCAGAATTGCCGCGCATAAAACCACTATTACAGTTAACCCTATGAAAACTTTCGAGGCTTTCAATTTATCAGTCTCCTCGTTATAACTAATTTAGTTGAAAAATATTCTGCCTTATCAACATTACGTTGGGCATTTATGCATAAAAAACAAACAAAAAAATGAAAAGATGAGCTGTTAATTATTTAGCAGCTACTTTTGCCAGCTTCTTCATTATCGCTTCTTTAGCGATGGTGTACGCGATTGCGTAGTCAAACAAGCCCTGCGGCTCAGCCGTCGCGCGCTTAATCATTTCCGTTTCAGTCTTAATCTTCAACTTGCCAATAGCTAATGCACCGATGCCGTAAACGCCCGCTTTTAGCTCTTTCCCGTCATCAGTCACGCCCAAGCCTTCAACACCTAATGGTTTAATCGCGTTGATGTCCGCGACTATCCTGCATTTTGCACCGTACTTGTCCAACTCGGCAAGCGAGAGCAATTGGATTCCGCCTGCGCCTGCGGCAAGAACAATCTCTGCGTCTGCAATAGCCGCGCCAGTCTGCTCTGAACTCTTAACCTCGACTACTTTGACTCTTTCAGCGCCAACTTCCGCATTTATCTTATCCGCAACAGCCTGGCCCTTTGCCAAAGAACGCGACGTAATGGTCACATTAGCTTTTTCCGCAGCGTAGATTCTTGCGGCTGTCTGCCCAACTGGTCCTGTACCAGCAAGCACAGTCACGTTCTTGCCTTCCAACGTTCCAAAACCCTGCCCAAGCGATGCACCTAAAGTTTTTGCTACTGCAGCAGCAGCGGTTGAGTACCCGCCTCTTGGGTCAACGATTATGCTGTTTCCCCATGGGGCTGACTTCATGCATTTCTGCGTTGCAGCGACAACTTCGTTGACCATGTCGAAGTTGCTTCCGTTAATGAATATCTTCGTGTGTTTTGCGCCTTCAGGTCCTCTTGGGAAGAGCGTGTCGTAAACGATTCTCGCTGCGTCTTCGCCTGTTACGTTTTCGTATTTGAATATCATTGAGTCTGGAAACGCGTCTATTGCCACCAGCATGTCGAAGGGGCTTGCGTACTTGTCGGTGTCTAAGAAAACGAAAACTGTTTTAAACTGTGGTTCCGTCAAATTTTGCACCTAAACTGTTTGTGAATGCAGTTTACCCATTTAAGAATTATCACAAACCACAGCGGGTTTCTGCATATCTTTAATAATTCGGTTTCTCAAAATTGTAACCATCAACAGTTCAAGAAGGCATGGAACGTGTCGTTAACTGAAAATTTAGAAAAACTCTCAAACGCCAACGGCGTAGCAGGCAGAGAAGCAGAAGTCAGAAACCTCATGATTAAACTGCTTAAGCCACTTGTGGACGAAATATGCGTGGATAAAATGGAAAACGTCATCGCCGTCAGAAAAGGCAAAAAAACCGCACCGAAAATCATGCTTGCCGCGCACATGGATGAAGTCGGCTTAATGGTAAAAACAATCTCAAAAGATGGCTTCCTGAAGTTCGCGAAAATGGGCGGTATAGACGACCGCATTCTCCTAGCCCAAAAAGTAATCGTGTACACTGAGAAAGACGCTTTGCCGGGCATAGTGGGCTCGAAACCGCCGCACATACAGAAAGAGGAAGAACGCAAAAAAATCGTAACCTACGACGAGTTGTTCGTTGATATGGGCGCGGAAAGCCGCGAAGACGCCGCGAAAATGGGCATCAAAATCGGCGACATAATAGGCTTCGACGTAAAATACACGCGCGTAGGCAAAGACACGGTAATCGGCAAAGCCTTTGACGACCGCGCTGGCTGCGCAGCCATGATAGAAACGCTCAAACTACTGGAAAAAACTGATTGCACAGTTTACGCTGTGGGCACGGTTCAGGAAGAAGTGGGCTTAAGAGGTGCAGCAACAGCAGCTTTCGGCGTAGATCCAGACGTGGGCATAGCGTTAGACGTGACTGTAGCTGGCGATGTGCCGGGCGTGCGCGAATTTGACACAACGGTGAAGATGGGTAAGGGTCCAACGTTGACTGTGTCGGATTCAGGGTTGATAACTCACCCGAAAGTCCTGCGTTTGCTCCTTGATGCCGCTGAAGAAAACAAAATTGCCTACCAGCTTGAAACGGGGTTGATGGGTTCCACGGATGCAGCACGCATTTCTCTAACGCGCCAAGGCGTTCCAAGCGGCACCATTTCTATTCCAGCGCGTTACATTCACAGTCCCGTGGGCATGGTTAGCCTGAAGGATGTGGAGAACTCGGTGAAGCTGGCGGTAGCGGCAATTCAGAACATTGCAAAACACTTCTGATTCTAAACTTAGATTATGGAGGAAGAAGACGTGTCAACTGAGGTGCTCTGTCAGAAAGCGGTGGCGCGTTTCCAAAGCGGCTACAACTGCGCCCAAAGCGTACTATTAACGTTGTTTGAACACATAACTGCTGAAGGCAAAAACGAGTTAATTCCACGAATCGCCACCGGATTCGGCGGCGGCATAGGGCGATGCGGCTCTGTTTGCGGCGCATTAACTGGCGGCGTAATGGCTGTCGGCGTCAAGTATGGCAGCGACGAGGCGGGAGTTGAAAAACGAGCAAAAGCATACGCGAACGCTCAGGCGCTCTATAAGTTATTTGAGAAGCAGCATGGTTCTGTCATGTGCCGAGACCTGTTAAAATATGACCTGTCAAATCCTGAGCAAGCAGCTAAAGCGCGGCAGGATGAAGCATTCGAAAAAGTATGTCCTCCCCTAATCAAATCAGTAATCCAAAACTTTCTTGCACTTGAAAACCCGTAATTCCTTTTTCTTCTGTGCCTGATTAACGAAATTGTTTTAGCCTTGTTCATCATTCACCTGTATGGCTGAGAACATGGATGCATGCGGAAAATTCGAGTTTATGGAACACACAGCTGATGTTTACGTGGCGGCACACGGCGCAAACTTGGCTGAAGCATTTGAAAACGCGGCGCTGGCGACGTTTGAAGTTATGACTGACACCTCAAAAGTTGCGGCGAACACAGAGGAGACGCTGAGTGTAGAGGCGGAAGATGAGTACGCGCTTCTTTATAGTTGGCTTGAAGCATTGCTGGTGAAGTTCGAAGTCAACGGCATGCTCTACTCAAAATTCACAATATCCAGCTTGGAGGAGACTGCTGACGGCTGTAAACTCACGGCAACAATAGGCGGCGAAAAATTTGATGCAGCCAAGCACACGCAAAAAGTCGGTGTTAAAGCAGTCACGTATCACCGCATGGAAATAGTCAAAAACATAGACAAAGTGACAGTTGAGTTTATTTTGGACATCTAAGCCAGCTTTAGCTTGTGCAGTTCTTTCAGGATTACTTCCACTATAGTTTCTGGCGGCGTATCCAAAGCGTCACAGCCTGCTTCCACAAAAGGCACCTTTTGCGCTTTGAACAACTGCAGAATCGGCTTCGTCTGCTCCTCGTAAACCTTAATCCTCTTCTTTATGACTTCAGCAGTGTCATCTGAACGCTGATACAATTGTCCGCCGCACTTGTCGCAGACTCCTTCAACCTTAGGCTTAAGGAACCGTATATTGTAGACTTCGCCGCAGTTTTTGCAGATTCTCCGCGTGGACAAGCGCTCCACGATTATCCAGTCTGGAACCAGCAGCAAAATGATAACGTCTATTTTGGTGACGCCCTCTAAGGTTTTAGCTTGGTCCACAGTGCGCGGGTAACCATCCAAAATGAAGCCTTTACCCTTCGGAATCTTGCTTAAACGTTGCTTCAGCACTTCTACTACGATATCGTCGGGAACCAGCAGCCCCTTCTCCACGTAGCTCTTAACCTTCTTGCCTAACGGCGAGTCTTCTTTCATGATGTCTCTGAACATGTCGCCCATGGCGATAACATCAACGCCCAGCTTAGACTGAAGCCGAGAGGCGTACGTGCCTTTTCCAGCGCCTGGCGCTCCGAAGATAATCGCGTTCAATTTTTCTCTACTCCTAACTTTCTCTAACAAGACAGAGCATGCGTAATTAAGTTTTATGTGTTCCGCGGAAGCTACCAAATGGAAATGTTTATGGCATTTAAAAGCGATTTTAGCTTTCATCCAAACAGTCACGGTGGTCACGGTTGCACACGAAACAAATCGGAGAAAACCTGTTTCTAATAGACCTTGAGACTGGCGGTTTCAAGAACCTCATCGCCAGCTATGTCCTCACAGGCACCAAAGCCGTTATCGTGGAAACTGGACCCACATCCTCAATTCCTAACCTGCTTGCTGGGTTGAAAGAAATCGGCGTTAAAACTGAAGACGTAGCGTACGTGGCTCTTTCGCATGTGCATTTAGACCACGGAGGCGGTGCTGGCACTCTGCTGAAGAGCCTGCCCAACGCCAAAGTAATAGCTCACCCAAGAGGCGCGCCGCATCTAGTGAACCCAGCGAAGCTTTGGATGCAATCACAAAACGTTTTAGGGCACGTGGCGGAGATTTACGGCAATCCTGAACCAGTTCCTGAAAACAGAATAATCCTTGCATCCGAAGGCATGACGTTTGACGCAGGCAACAATGTGCAGTTGACAGTTGTGGAAACTCTTGGGCACGCCGCGCACAACCTAAGCTACCGTGAACTTTTGAACAATGGTATGTTCACGGGTGACGCCGCGGGCATTTACCTCAGCGAGTTTGATGTGGTTATTCCGACTTCGCCGCCGGCCTTTCGTTTGGATATTGCATTGGCTTCGTTAGAAAAGCTCATCGGCTTCAATCCCGCGGTTTTGTATTATAGTCATTTTGGAAAAGCAGGTGACGCCGTGCAGCGCCTCAGAGACTACGCGGAGCAAATCAGGTTGTGGGCAAGCATTGCAACGGAAGGCGTGAAGAACGGGCGTAGCGCAGAAGCAATACGTGATCGCATACTCTCGGAAGACAAAGCCATGCGTAAAATCGCCTCTTTTCTAAAGGCACACCCAATTTATATGAAAACCGCGATTGAAAACAGCGTGCAAGGCTTCATTGATTACGCAGCGAAACCGCCAATGTGACGTGCTGTGGTCAAAACTGTTTTATATTCAGCCGCGCCTTTTTGTGTGGGGAAAAAGCACAATGGGCGAAAATCGTTATCCAACCGACAAGGTTCCTCTTGAAAAAATAACCGATTACTCATGGTGCATACCGCAGTACAAGCAGGGGATGCGCGTTCCAGGAATAGTGTTCGCCAACGGCAACCTCTTAGAGAAGATGCAGACTGACCGCACGCTTTGGCAATGCGCAAATGTGGCTCAGTTGCCGGGCATTTACAAGTACGCCGTGACGCTGCCTGACGGGCATGAGGGATACGGGTTCCCCATAGGCGGCGTAGCTGCAACAGACTATGACGAGGGCGTAATCAGCCCAGGCGGCGTCGGCTATGACATCAACTGTGGCGTTCGCCTCTTAACCACAAACCTCTCCGAACAAGTCATACGACCCAAGCTTGCAGAGTTAGCGGCTGCTATTTTTGGAAATGTGCCATCGGGGCTTGGGAGTCGCCGCAAAGACTTCAAAATAACCCTCGGCGACTTAGATAGGCTGGCAGTTGAAGGCGTACAATGGGTTATTGACCGCGGTTTAGGCTGGGATGGCGACGCTGAGCACTGTGAAGAAGGCGGATGTATGAAGAACACGAATCCCAGTAAGGTTTCAGCCACAGCCAAAAATAGAGGCTTAACCCAACTAGGCACTTTAGGCTCTGGGAATCATTTCTTAGAAATCCAGAAAGTGGACAAAATCTTCAACCCGCAAACAGCTAAGGCGTTCGGGCTAACAGAGGAAGGGCAAGTGACGGTTATGATTCACTGCGGCTCCCGCGGCTACGGACATCAAGTTTGCTCCGATTACCTGCGAGTCATGGAGCACGCGGTGCAGAAGTACAAGATAGCTTTGCCTGATAGGGAATTGGCGTGCGCGCCTGGAAAAAGCAATGAAGCTGAAGATTACTACCAAGCCATGTCGTGCGCAGTTAACTATGCCTTCGCTAATAGGCAAGCTATAATGCACTGGGTCAGGCAGAGTTTCCAGCAGGTTTACCATGAGGAACCTGAGAAGTTCGGTTTAAAACTCGTCTATGACGTGGCACACAACATTGCCAAGGTGGAAACGCATAAAATTGACGGCGGGCAACGGAAGGTGTGGGTTCACAGGAAAGGCGCTACGCGAGCGTTTCCAGCGGGGCACGCGGAGGTTCCAGCTAGTTACCGCGGTGAAGGGCAACCTGTGCTTATTCCAGGCAGCATGGGGACAAGTTCGTGGGTTTTAGTTGGCACTGAACGGGCTATGGACTTGTCTTTTGGCTCGACTGCGCATGGTGCAGGGCGGATGATGAGTCGTTCTGCTGCTAAACGGCGCTACTGGGGCGGCAACGTGAAGACGGCTTTGGAGAAACGCGGTATAGTTGTGCGGGCTGCAAGCGCTGAGGTTTTGGCTGAGGAAGCTGACGCTGCGTACAAGGATGTGGATATGGTGGCTGACGTAAGCGACAAACTGGGCATTGCCACGAAAGTTGCGAGGCTCGTGCCAATAGCGGTCATAAAAGGCTAATTTCCCACTGTGCAACGTGCTTTGCTGCTTCGTCGTGTTGTGGTTATGGCAAAGCTAAAAAAGCGAGAACTGCGATAAGCTTGGGTGTTGGGGGAAATTGGACAAATGTTTAATGCAAAAGACTTTATTGAAAATTCGTTGAAGGAACTCAGGAATACCGTTGGAGAAACCCGCGTAATCTCTGCTTGCTCAGGCGGCGTTGACAGCACAACTGTAACTGCTTTGATGCATAATGCAGTGGGCGACAGTTTAGTCGCGGTTTTCATAGACGATGGCCTTCGCAGGGAAGGCGAACCTGAATTTGTGGTTAAAACGCTCAAGGACTTAGGCATCAAAACCAAGTATATCGACGCGAAAAAAGAGTTCTTTGAAGTTTTCAAAGGCAAAACTGACGCGGAAGAGAAACGCAAAGCCTTCCGAGATAAATTCTACAAAACCCTGGGCAAAGCAGCTAAGGAAGAGAAAATCAAGTTCATCGCGCAAGGAACCATAAAAGCTGACGTTATCGAAACCGTAGGCGGCATCAAATCCCAGCACAACGTTTTGGAGCAGATAGGCATTGACCCTGCGATTTACGGCTACAAAATCCTCGAGCCGCTGAAGGAACTGTTTAAGCCCGACGTTAGAAAAGTAGCCCGCGAATTAGGCTTGCCAAAAGAAGTTTCTGAACGCATGCCGTTTCCAGGTCCAGCTTTGTCGCTGAGGGTTCTCGGCGAAGTTACCCCTGAACGCGTTGCCATCGTGCGGAAAGCCACCGAGATCGTGGAGGAAGAGACGCGGAAGCTGGGTACTTTCCAGAACTTTGCTGTGCTGCACAATGACAAGGCAACGGGCATTAAAGCGGGCAAACGACTTTACGGTGACATAATCACCGTGCGCATTGTAGATTCGACGGATGCTGTTGCAGCCAAAGCTCGGCAAGTGCCTTACGAGATTCTCATGTGCATCTCCGAGAGGATAACAAGTGAGATTCCGAGCGTTGTACGCTGCCTTTACGATTTGACTAACAAGCCGCCTTCAACCATAGAATTTGAATAAACACCAAGGTTGCCTCTGCGGAGGCACAATCCACCCATTTTTAAAAGAGTTAAGAGTGAAAGTTAATACCCAACGTTCTGTATCTTAAGAATTGTTGAAGGCGTTTCTCCGTGTCATACAAGGACGAATGCGGAATATGCGGCAGAGTTCTACGCGCTTACCGCCTGAAAAAATGCGAGCGATGCAAAAAGTTGTTCTGCCGAGACTGCATGGTAGAGGATGTTGCCAGTGGCGACCCGACACATCTGCTGTGTTTGAACTGTGCCAGCCGTGTTGTTTCACCGCGGCAACGCTCAAAGTACAGTGGGCTTACAAACCATCTGAAGTTCAGAGGCGCCTTCACTAAGCTTGTTAAGCTGTCTTTTGCGCGTATAGACGGGTTAATCGGCAGTAATCTTCCGATGAGCGCTTACAGGGAAGAAGCGTGGTGGAGCAATTCGCTTTCGACTGCGCACGCTAAGGCTTGGATGGATGCAGGCTGGGAAGTGCAGGAAGTTAACCTGACGGAAGGCTGCGTTGTGTTCAAGAAAGTGCGTGATGTGCCGTTTAAGCGCAAGGGGCGCAAGAGTGAGATTAAGAAGCCTTTCACGCCTGTTCGTGTTCGCTCTACTAAGCCTAAGGTGCCGTCTAAGACTAAAGTGTCGAAGCTTTATGCGCGGATTAAGAATTTGGAGCGGCAACGTGCTGAGCGTGGTTACGTTAGAGGGTTTAAGCCTAAGTCGCAGTACGAGAAGAAACTGTTTAAGTCCAAAGAAAAACCTCAATAGCCAACATGGGTAGAATCAGATAGTGATACGTTTTTGCGGCTTACAGCTTCGGGTGCTCTGCAGGCTAAGTCGCGTATTTCTGCTCGGGCATCAGCACAGTGAAAGTTACGCCATCAAGTGGCTTCATGCTTGGTGCAACTGCTTGTCTTTTTGAGCCAACCCAGTAGAGGCTCCATCCGATAAACCAGATGAAAACGGCTATAGGCAAAACAAAAAGCAGAGCTGCTCTATTGCGCTTACGCATAAAACGCCATTGCGCTGAATGAGTTAATATAACTTTTTAACACGCACATGTATAGCTAACTAATAATTCAGGTTACGCTTTGAAACCTAATATAATGTAAATCGAAGCCGTGGATAGTTTTTAGGCTGATAATGCCCAGCCTTGTCCTAGAGAAGCTTAAATAGGCTTTTCCCATGAAACTACTGTCGAGCGGCCGTCGTCTAGTCTGGTTTAGGACTTTAGCCTTCCAAGCTAATGATCCCGG
>CAZDLK010000039.1:0-21004 GCA_964506435.1 uncultured Candidatus Bathyarchaeia archaeon
CATCATAACATCCAAAGCGCCTAAAGGCGGTCCAAGCGGCGGAATGCCTGGCGGAATGGGCGAAGAGTAACCACTTCTAACTCTTTTTCTTTTTTGCTTTTTGTAATTTGGGTCTTTAGTAGTGTTTAGTGTTGTTATGTGTGCTTTTTTGTTGCTGTGAGTTGTTTTTGTTATCTCTGTTGTACTCTGACAGCCTATAGCCTCTCCCTTATTTGAAGGAGCTAATGTAGCGTTTTGGGAGAAGTGATGAAAGTCCCAGTGTTGAGTGTATGAAAAGATATTTATCTTTAAGAGAGAACCATTTTGCGTCGCTCCGGTAGTATAGTCCGGTCAAACCTTTAAGCAGTGACTTGCTAAGGGACTATGTATAACGGCCTCTCGAGCCGTGGACCCGGGTTCGAATCCCGGCCGGAGCACCACTTTGCCTTTTTTGTTTACGGCTGTTCTATAAGATTCACTAGTTCAGTTAGCATGGGCGCGTAAGTGTTTTCTATTGTGTACGTTAGTTTCATGCCGTCTTTGCTTTCTTGGATGATGTCGTCTTGCCGTAGGCGGTTAATTTGCCAAGTCACGCCCTGCGATGTGATGGCGAGTTGGCTGGAGAGTTCGCTGTGGGACACTTGTTTTCCGTCCAGCATGGTTTTGATTATGTTTCTTGTGGTGTCGTGTCTGAGCAGTGAGATTAGTTGCATTTGTTTTTGTGTGAATTTTTTGGATTGGAAGAATCGTTTGTATCTGCCGTCGCGGAGGAACGAGATTAACCCTGCCTTTTTGAGTACGCCTAAGTGGAACTCTGCGACGCCTATGGATATGCCTAGTTGAGTGCAGATGCCTCTGAATTGGACGCCGGGGTTGGCTTTGATGAAATTGTAGATGTCAACGCGTGTAGAATTGTTGAATACTGTTGTGGGGCGTTCCGCAACGTTTACTCCAAGGTTGAATGCTGCGAGAAAAAGCTGTGTAGACGTTGGAGTTGACAGTGGGTTGTACGTGGTACCGCTGGGAATCATCAACGGTGCGGCTATGGCTGAAAAAGCAGTGCTTCTTTCCCTTTGAATTAACGTCGCGAATGAAACCGCGATAATGAGAATTAGAAAGAACCCAACTAAAGTTCTGTTCAGCTTCAATTTCGCGGCATCCTCGCCTGAGTATTATTGTGCTGTGGTTTTTAACAGTATTCGTAAGCGAATGTACTAGTCGGCAATAACCGCTTTTCAGAGCCGCTTTTGCTCTTCCTCTTGCTGCTTCAACACTTGACCAGCTAAGCCTGTTAGGAAAATTACGGTGAACACTAGGGCAGCTATGCCAATTTTGTACGTTAATTCCATTTCAGAATAGAAAACAGCGAAAACGAACACCAGCATCAGCGCTATCACGAGTGCTTCTTGTATTCCGTTTAAGCCTAATTTGAAACTCATTTTTCTCTCAGTGCCTCATCGTTTTTCGCCGCGTTATTTATTAGTTTTCTCTTCTACTGCGTTTTCTTTGCGTAACTGTTAAACCTTTATGATGCGAATAAGCTTTTATAAGAATGTTCACGAGTTGTTTAGATAAGGTTGTTCACTTCCCTACGCGAGGGCGCAGACTGAATGCCCTACATTAAAAAAATCGAACTGAAAGGATTCAAATCTTTCGGGCCGCAAACAGTTAAAGTAGTTCTAGATAAGGGTTTCACAGTTATAACTGGGCCGAACGGAAGCGGAAAAACCAACATAATGGACTCGCTTTTGTTTGCCCTCGGCGAATTAAGCACGCGCAGGCTCCGTGCTGAAAACGCGGCGAAACTGATTTTTCACGGTTCTGAAACGGCTAAGCTGGAAAAATCGAAAATGGCCAAGGTAGTGATCCAATTTGACAATTCAGACGGCATAATGCCCGTTGACACGGTCACAGTTACAGTTTCACGCGAAGTCTACCGGAACGGTCAAAGCGTCTACAGGCTGAACGGCAGAAGAATCTCGCGCACTCACACTCTTGAAGTTCTCTCCATGGCTGGGATAGGCAGCGCAAGCCAAAACATAATCCCGCAGGGCACCATAACGCGGTTAACCGATGTTACCCCAGCGGAACGCAGAAAAATCATCGAAGACTTGGTTGGAATAGGCCAATACGACGCTGAAAAGGCTGAGGCAGAAGATAAACTGCGGACAGCAGACATTTCAATACGCACAGCAATGGGCCGAATAGATGAAGTGCAAAAACGACTGGATGACCTTGAGAGAGAACGCAACGGGCTTTTACGGTATAATTTTATCCAAAACGAAATCAAAAAATTTGAAGCGATCAAAATCTCCAACGACATCATACAATTAAACAAGAAAGTAGGAGAAACCTCAGTTCAAGCTGACAAAGTTAAGAGTAAAGTTGACAAGTTCAGAGAACTCCGCGAAGGTCGAAGGTCCAAAAGACGCGAGATTGAAAGCGAATGGCGAAAGTTAAGTTCAGAAATCGTGGAAGAAGGCGGCTCGCAAGTAGTTAAAGTACAGATAAACATAGGCGACTTGAAATCAAAACTGGCAGAACTAACAACGAAAATAAGTTCTGGTCAATCAAGTTTTGAAGGACTAAAGCGCGTAAGAGAAAACACTCTGGCGCAGCATGAAACTCTGCGTAGCGAAATCCGCGATAATCGGCTGAAAATGAGAAAACTCAGAGTTGAAACTGAGACGCTTACGTCAGAAATAGGCGTAAAGGAAACTGAGCATGATACTTTGGCTCAGGAGGCAGCTCAGCTTTGGGAGCATCTTGGAGAAAACAGTAAGAAAATCCGTGACGTCGAACTGCAAATCGATCATCACTATAAGCGACTGGCCTTTTTAAGGTCAGAATTCGCGAAGGAACGAAATGTTGTTCACCTCGCTTCTAGACGGCTTAAAGAGTTGAACGAGCGCAAGGCACTTTTCGTCGCCACGCTTTCTGAAATTGAGAATTCGCTGGCGGAACTTGATAAAGTGCAAAAAGGCCAGAAAGAACAGCTTAAGAATCTTGAGCACACTATCGAGCGGAGAACGCTTCAAAAGGAAGCGGTGGCAAGAGAAATTTCTGAAGCGGGAAAAATCGCCGGTTCCGCTAAAGAAGCCGTAATCGAGTTTGCTACGCAACGGGAACTCGCTGAGACAGTGGCGGCTGAAGAAAAAGCGTTACAGAGCATAGAGGAGATGGGCGAAGTAGGCGCAATCTCAGGTGTTCACGGGCGACTGCGCAACCTGATTACAATCGAGAGAGCTTACAAGAAAGCCATAACCGCGGCAGCGACTGGTTGGCTTGACGCGTTAGTGGTTAAAGACATAGACTCAGCTTTCATGTGCGCGGAAACTTTACGCAGAATGAAACTGGGCAGAATAAAAATTATCCCACTTCAAGGCGCTTCTAACCCGAGAACTGTTAAGGTGCCTGACAGAGGCGGCGTCAGCGGCGCAGCTTCTGCGTTCATCAAGTGCAACAAGGATTACGAGACGGCAGTTGACTATGTTTTTGGGGACACACTCGTAGTGGCGGATGACAAAACTGCTTTTGCATTGTCGAATGAGGGCTACCGCGCCGTCACGGTTAACGGTGACCTTTATGAGGCTGGCGGAGTCTTCGAAAGCGGCTACTACAGGGCGCCGATAGATTTCTCTACGATTATCCCCAGTGAGTCTGCTATTAAAAGTCTTGAAGAAGCCGTTAAGTCTCTTCAGCAGCATTTGACCCAGAGAGACAGCGACATGGCTGCGTTTGAAGAGGAGATTGAGCGGACTAAAATTGAGATTGCACGTTTGTCAGAGTCAATAGTTACTCTTGACAGGGAAATAGCCCGTGTCAAGCACAGCACAAAGCGAACCCTGATTAACGTTAGGCATGTGGAGAAACGCGGTGCCAAGCTTGAGAAGGAGATTGAAACTGGGAAAGCTCAGATGGGTTTGTTCCAGTCTGAGCGGCATGGCATTCAGAAGGACCTTCAGCGGCTTCAAGCTGAATTGGCCGAGCTTCGGAAGAAGACTGATGTTGGGAACATTCAGGAGTTGGAGGTTAAGCGGGAACGGCTTGCTGAGGAGATAATAACTTCTAGACAAAAGTTGGGCACGGTTCAAACTGAACTTTCCACGTTGCAGTCCCAGTTTGACAATGTTTTGCGTGTTGGTTACCAGAACTCTAAGATTCAGCTTTCAAAGGTTGAGCAGCAGCAGCGGAAAGTTGAGAAAGAAGTGGCTGAATCGCTTCAAGCGCGTGATTCGCTCAAGCTGGAGCTAGCGGAGCTGGAAAAGAGCCGTGTTGAACTTTCTAAGGCGGTTTTTTCTGCAAGGGAAGAATCTAAGAAGTTCACTACGCAGATTGACGCTATTGACTTGGAGCTTCGTTCGTTGGATTCGGAGTATGAGCAGACTGAGTCGCTTTTGAATCAGCTTCAGCTCACCATTCAGACTTGTCAGTTGCAGCTTCAGCAGCATGAGGGACAGCTTAAGCAGTTTGGGTACGAAAAGTTCTTGGATGTATCGGCGAAGCAGGTTGAGGAAGCGGAGACTGTTATTCGGATGATGCAGTTTGAGCTTGAAAGAATCGGTGCAGTGAACCAGCTTGCTTCGTCACATTATGCTGAGCAAACTTCAAGATACCGGGAATTATCTCTGCGTTTAAACGAGCTTGAACGCGAAAAGCAGGCTATTGTGCAGTTTATGGATGGGATTGAAAGCAAGAAACGCCGAGTTTTCATGGAAGCGTTTGGGAAAATAAACATTAACCTTCAGAAATACTTCGACAAGTTAACAGGCGGCGGCGTTGCCACTTTAAAGCTTGAGAATCCCGATGAGCCCTTTTACGGCGGCATAGACATGATTGTGCAGTTTCCCAATAAGCCGTCGATTGTTGTCAGCGGCGCAAGCGGCGGAGAGCGATCTGTTTCAGCTGTCGCCTTCATATTCGCCTTAAACGAGTTCACGCCTGCATCATTTTACATTCTTGACGAGATAGATGCGCACCTGGATGCCTTCCACGTTTCGAAACTTGCCGACGTGTTTCTGGAGGAATCTGAGAAAATCCAGTTTATAGTAATCACTTTAAAGCCTGAAGTTGTAAACAAAGCTCAGAGAGTCTACGGCGTTTACGAGCGCAACGGAGTTTCAAACGTCATCGCAGCAAAGTTTTTGGAGGCAACGACTTAAATGGCAACGACTATGAAACGACCTTTTTACCTGCGTCCACCATGGAACATCCTCTTCGAGCTCAGCAAACTTGAGAAACTTACGCCTTGGAACGTAAACATCTCTTATTTGCTTACGTCGTTTCTTTCGGAAATGGAGCGAACAGGCAAAGTGGATTTTCGCGCTTCAGGCGTTGCGTTAGATTCTTCTGCGCTCATCTACCTGATGAAATCGAGACTACTGCTTGTGCTGCAGGAACCACCAGCACCACCGAAGGCTCCTCCAGATTTTGTTCCGCCACCACTGTTTTTGCCTTTAAGACACGAGTTGACTTCAACGACTATCAAACATTTGTTGGAGGTTTTGGATGACGTGCTGAAGGGTGAGAAGCTGCCTCGTGTTGATGCAGTTGTTGCGCAGCCTGTGTTGCCTGCGGTTTCAGATATTTTGCCTCAGTTGGACATGTTTTTGATGGAAATTGAACTGCAGATGGAGAAGTTATATGCTCTTCTCTGCGACAAAGTTAAAGGCGCTGGGATAATTGAGTTCTCAACCTTGATTCGGGGCATTGCGCGGATTGAGGCTGTGCGCACGTTTATTCTCCTGTTGTTTTTGGCTCAGGATGGAAAAGTGAGTTTGTGGCAGAATGAGGAGACAGAGGAAATTTACATTGCCGTGGGGAATTTGAAAGTTGCAGGAACCGAAAAACCAAGCAGTTGATTCGAAAGCCGCAGCACAGCAAGCACCTGAAGACGCGAAGTTGCGGCGCAGGTTAGCACTAGTAGAGGCTGCGTTGTATGTTGCTGGGCGTCCTTTAGACCTTAACGAGTTATGCTGGGTTTTGCATACGAGGTCAAAGAAGAGAACCGCAAAAATCGTTACTCTGCTTATGCAAGAGTACGCGGCGAAGAACACGGCGCTCGAAGTGTTGGCTTTAAAAGATGAGCGGTATGTTTTGCAGTTAAAAGCGGATTTCACGCCTTTGGTTAAAAAGTTCGTTAATAGACCTTTATTGTCTTCGGGTCCTTTGAAGACGCTTTCGTACATTGCGTATCGTCAGCCTATTTCGCAGAAGCGGGTGATTGATGTGCGGGGTCAGCATGCTTACGGACACATTAAGCTTCTGAAAGATATGGGTTTGATTGCAACTGAGAGGAATGGGCGTTCGATGAATCTTAGGACGACTGATTATTTTGCGGATTACTTTGGTTTAACTCAGGACACTGCGGCTATGAAAAGGGAGCTGAAGCGCATATTCGGCGAAGCATTGAAAGAGGGCGGACAAGCCTAAAAGCAACTGTGCTCTAGCGCGTGGAAGAGTCTATGCCCCCCTTATTTAGGGGAGCAGAAGGAAGCGCTGGTGACCTACCCCCTATAGGTTTCTGCAATGAACCACTAATAGGCTCCAAATATGACCGCGTTTTCAACATGCTAATGACGCGAAAAACAGCCAATAGCGACCCTCCCCCTCCCCTTTTTCTGCATTGTTTGACTATTAGGCTCCAAATATGCTTGCGATTTGATGGCAAAGAGGGTTCAGAGCGCTGGTTCAACCTGAGCTGCAATTAACTCCGAATGAACATGTTAAGGTTGATTTTGGTTTGGATAATGCTTATTTAAGAGCATGTGTTTTTCTGTGCAGATGGAAGGAATATAAAGTGAGTGACGAACTTTCAAAGTTACCGCCTCAAGTTCAAGAACGTTTTCTGAGACTGCAGCAGTTGCAGCAGACGTTGCAGTCAGTTTTAGCGCAGAAGCAGCAGGTTGATGTGGAGCAGACTGAAGTGGAGCAGACTCTGACTGAGTTGCAGAAGACGGCTGATGACGCTGTGATTTACAAGGGAATCGGTTCGCTTTTGGTTAAAGCGGAGAAAGCCAAGGTGACAGAGGAACTGGTTGAACGGAAGGAACTTTTGACCACGCGCAGCACAGTTTTAGCGAAGCAAGAAGAGCGGTTACGCAGTCAAGTGAAAGAGGTTCAAACAAAACTTCAAGAAGACCTCAGCCAAGTTTCACCGCCTTCACAGTAAGCACGGTTAGGGTGAAACTCGTGGGAGAGTTAGGCTTACCCGAGTTAACCGCCGAGCAAATTGAAGCGCTATGCTTAACAGCGGAAAACGCCGCCAAAAAATATATTCTCGCCAAGGTTTCCTCTAAAATGGTGGAGAAATTGAATATAAGCGTGGAAGCTGACGGAACAAAACCTGTGAACTTAACGGTTGAAATAGATCTTGTGCTGTTGCCGCAGGCTAAAAATGTAGATTTGAACAAGCTTGTAGATGAGGCAGTTGAGGAAGCGTTAAAAATTAGTGAAAATTACCTGAGAAAACTAACATGACAGTCACAGAAATTATCAAGATCATCGACGAAACTCGAGCCAATTTTGTTCTTTTGTTATGTCACCATAACTCAGACCCTGACGCTTTGTGCTCAGCGTACGCTTTTCAGAGCCTTTTGAAAAAACTTAGAGCGAGCGTGACTGTGGAAATTGGAACTGGACAGGGAATAAGCAGGCTTTCTAAGCACCTTCTTAACAGCCTACCTATAACCATAAACATTGACCCAAACGTGGAGAAAGCCCAAGTCATAATTCTGCTGGACACCAACACAATCCAGCAGTTGGGGAGATTGGCTAAAACAGTAGCTAAATCTACGGCGCCAATAATTGTGATTGACCACCACGCGGCTCATCCAGAAACACAGCGTATAGCGAAATTCTGCGTAACGAATGAAGACGCTGCGTCCACTTGTGACATAGTGTACAGTTTCTATAATCAGGTTGGCTTGAAACCCGATTTGGATGTGGCTAAAGCGCTGTTTCTGGGTATAGCCTTTGACACCCGCCACTTTGTCTTGGCTAACTCCTCGACATTCAAGACCATCGCGGAACTCTGCGACGCAGGAGTAAACGCCCAAGAAGCAGTAGCTATGCTTTCTTTGCCCATGGATTTCTCTGAGCGCGTGGCAAGAATGAAGGCGTGCCGAAGAGCTAAACTGCTGAAAATCGGAGACTGGATAATTGCTCTTTCCAATGTCAGCGCTTACCAAGCTTCTGCGGCAAGAGCGTTAATTGACTTGGGCGCACATATGGCAGCAGTGGCTGGGCAAAGAAACGACAGCATAGAGCTAAGCCTGCGCTGCACTCGCGAATTCAACCAGAAAACAGGCATACACTTGGGGAGAGATATTGCTAAGCCGTTAGGTGAGCTCCTGCAAGGTATGGGTGGTGGACACGCTACTGCCGCGGGAGTGAACGGTACAGCAGATGTGGAAACGGGTCTCAAGCGTTGTTTGCGGCTGTTAAAGGAAGAACTAGCTAAACAAAAATGAGTAGTTACTCTTAAATGGGAAAACAGCGCGGTAAAGCATGGCAGGCACAACAAACATGGCAGTAATAGAAACAAAAAACCTCACTTACACTTATCCGAACGGAGCAAAACCGTCAATCAGCGACGTTTCCATAAAAGTGGAAAAAGGCGAATTCGTCCTAATCACAGGACCAAGCGGATGCGGAAAAACCACGTTGTGCCGATGTTTCAACGGATTAATTCCGCATTTTTACCAAGGCGAACTAAAAGGCGAAATCACCGTAGCCGAAATGGACGCAACTAAATACCACACGTACGAAATGGCAAAACACGTGGGTTTGGTATTCCAAAACCCAGAAAACCAACTTTTCGCTTTATCCATTGAGAAAGACGTAGCGTTTGGGCTGGAAAATCTAGGCTTCCCCAGACAAGAAATACAGAAACGCGTGGAGTGGGCGCTGAAACTCACGGACATTTACGACCTGCGGGAAAGGTCACCGCATGAAGTGTCAGGAGGACAACAGCAACGCGTTGCAATCGCAGCTGTCCTCGCCATGCAGCCTGAAATAATAGTGCTGGATGAACCAACATCTTTCCTAGACCCGTCAAGCGCAGAGAAAATTTTCGAAGTAATCTATGACCTTAACAAGAAACTTGGAATCACCGTTGTACTTGTGGAGCACAGGCTGGATTTAACCGCCAAGTACGCTAACCACATAATAGTCATGGATGAAGGCAGCGTCTGCTTCGACGGAGACCCCCGTGAGGTTCTCAGTAGAGAAGAATCTCGTCTTATAGGCGTCGGAATTCCAAAGGCAACGCTGCTTTATCAGATGCTTCGAAAGGACGGCGTAAACCTAAGCGATGTTACTCCATTATCCTCAGAAGAACTAGCCACACTGCTGCTGGAGGCGCTGAAAACTGAATGATTGAAGTTGAAAATGTCAGTTTCGCCTATTCAAGCGGCGTGGAAGCCCTGAAAAACGTCTCGTTAACCGTTGAGGACGGCGAATTTGTAGCTATAATGGGGCAAAACGGCGCGGGAAAAACAACACTAGTCAAACACTTCAACGGGCTATTGAAACCCACAAAAGGAGGAATCCGCGTCGACGGAGTTGAAACCACAAAAACCAGCGTTGCAGCCATGGCGAGAAAAGTAGGTTTTGTCTTTCAAAACCCTGACCACCAGCTCTTCAGCGAGACAGTCGAGGAAGAAATAGCCTTCGCACTGAAAAACTTCGGTTATGAAAAAGAAGCCATAGAAACCCGCATCACTTGGGCACTGAACCTTCTAAGCTTGACGCAGTACAGGAAAACCTCGCCGTTCATGCTCAGCGGAGGTGAAAGAAAACGCGTAGCCTTAGCCTCTGTCCTCGCATGGGACCCGCAGATACTGATTCTGGACGAACCCACTATAGGGCAGGATTATCAGCAAAAAGAAAAACTACGCCAGTTCATCGTTCAGATGCGAACGCAGGGAAAAACCATTGTCATAGTCACGCATGATGTAGAGTTCGTGGCTGAATGTAGTCCGCGTGTTGTGCTGATGAAGGAAGGACAAATAGTCGCTGACGGCGAAGGAAAAAACATCCTCACAGACACCGACGTTCTAGCGCGGTCATCCATTGTTCTGCCGCAAATAGCGCAGCTATTCAAGAAGCTGTCGCCGCTGGGGCTCACGGAAGGCGTCATCGACATTTACGAGGCAAAAGAACTGCTACTTGAAACTTGGAGAAGACGGCAATGAGCGTTTTCGATGGGTTAAAATTTCGAAAGGTCTACTCGCCTATTCACAACTTAGACCCCCGAGTGAAATTCATTTATGTCTGCGCCGTGTTCGTAGCAGCGATAATTTTCGGCGAAATCCTGCCCTTAATTATTCTGCTTTTGATGCAGATTCCTTTCGTTTTGTTAGCAGGCGTACAGCGCGAGTGGGTTCGTTCTCTCCGCGGCGCAGCCTTCCTAGCGGCAATCATTTTTCTCACAAACTTTCTTTTCTCGTTTTTCAGCGCGGGCTACGTGATTCTACCCGCTAACATTGAATGGGCAGCCGCGATGACCTTACGCTTCGTAGTGCTCGTTGAATCCTTCTCCGTTTTCTTCTTAACAACCTCGCCTGACCACTTAGGCTTAGCTTTGGAGCTTACCCGAGTGCCTTACGAATTTGCGTTTGCTTTCACAACAGCCGTACGCTTTGTTCCAGTTTTAGCAGAAGAAGCCCAAACAATAATGGACGCCCAAAAAGCCAGAGGCTTAGAACTGGAGAAAGGCAACATAATGAAACGCATTCGAAATTACATTCCAGTGCTCATCCCGCTCATAGTAAGCGCTATCCGCCGAAGCCTAGAACTGGCAGAAGCTATGGAGTCCCGCGCCTGGGGCGCAACTAAAAAACGTACTAATCTGTACGCGTTGAAGCTTCATAAGGGTGACATTGCCCTGTTGGCGATAGCTATAGTCGTTTTAGCAGCGGCAATTTATATTCGTTTGTACGTGTATGTGCCTACTATAAACCAGCTTTTGCAGGGCTTCTTTTAAATTGTCCAAGTTATGAGTCAGCGGCTTGGTGCTGTGTTTGGGCGAGTTGGTTGTTTTTGTGTGAATTTCGGTATGGATTCCACGTACATATAGCTTATTAAGACTTGCGACGCTCTATATTCTTCGAAGGCGCCCACTTGACACCCTGAAACAGCGGAGGAGAAACTTCACGAACAAAAAGCGAAACGCCAAAGCAACCGATGTTCTTGAACAGCCCCAACCAGCGGCTGTAATAAACAGCGAAGCGAAGAAAACCGCTGTTTTCCAAGAAGTTTATCCTCTGCAAGAACCCTATGTTTACGCGGCGATAGTTAAAGAACCTGAAACCCAGAAAATACGTTATGAAGTTATAGAGCCAACTCTTCAGCCTAACGAAGAGAAGAATCTTCGCGAAATCAAGAGCTTTCTGATGGATGAATTAGACGTAAACTTGAAGGAAATAGAAAACAAAGAAAAAGCAGAAAGTTATCTGAACAAGAAAATCCGCGAGATAGTGAAAAAATACAAGCTCAAAATTCCCCCAGAAGCAGTTGACAAACTTGCTTACTTCATAATACGCGACTTCTTAGGCTACGGAAAAATCGACCCTTTGATGAAAGACCACTTAATTGAAGATATATCTGCAGACGGAGTTAACATTCCCATTTATGTGTGGCATCGACTTTACGAGTCTTTACCCACAAACATTGCGTTCGCAGACGCGGCTGAACTGGACTCCTTCGTTATCCGCCTTGCATATCTTTCTGGAAAAAACATTTCCGTAGCTGCGCCTATTCTGGACGCGTCACTTCCAGAAGGAAGCCGCATACAATTAACCTACGGCAAAGAAGTCACGAGAAGAGGCTCAACCTTTACTATCAGGCGTTTCAAGGCTGACCCATTAACAATTTCAGATTTGATTACTTTTAACACGATTTCCTCCGAAATGGCGGCGTATCTGTGGTATCTTATAGAGAACCGCGCGTCAGTAATGGTGGCAGGCGGCGTAGCCTCTGGGAAAACAACCATACTGAACTGCCTGTCCATGTTCATCAAACCTGAAATGAAAATCGTAAGCGTCGAAGACACCCAAGAGATTAATCTTCCTCACGAAAACTGGATACCCTCCGTCGTGCGCTCAGGCTTCAAAGGCGACGAGCGGGCAAGCGGCACCATAACGCTTTTCGACCTTCTACGCGCCGCAGTGAGGCAGAGACCCGACTACATTATTGTAGGTGAAGTCCGCGGTGAAGAAGCTTACACGCTGTTCCAAGCCATGGCTACAGGACACTTGGGAATGTGCACGATTCACGCTGAATCCCCTGAAGCGGTCATAAACAGGCTGGAATCTGAGCCAATGAATATTCCTAAACCGCTAATCGCCATGACCAACGTGATTCTAGTCATGGAACGCACCGAGATTAACGGCAAACCCGCCAGACGCGTGAAAATTGCAACTGAAATCAAGGAACTGGACCCAAAAACAAAAGAAATCCTGACCGAAGAAGTGTTCCACTGGAACCCCAAATTTGACAAGTTCAGTTTCTCAGGCCACAGCACGCTATTGGAGAAGCATGCGCAGAAGATGACTCTCACAGAAGAGGAAATAAAACGTGAACTACAATACCGAAAAACAGTTTTAGAGTGGATGGTACAGCAGCACATTCGCAATTACAGCGACGTAGCCAAAGTAATCAGAGAATACTACGTTAATCCCGCCCGCGTCTTCCAAAAGGCAAGAGTGGGGTTGAAATGACAGACAAGAAAAACGGGGAAGAACAACCAAAGAACCCCCCAGCGAAAAAAACAAAACAAAAGCCGGAAAAACCTGAAAAAACCCCGTCAACAGGGCTGGAAAAACCTTTAGCTACAGCCTACCGCGTAATGGGCGGCAAAAGCAAAAGTTTTCTGCCTCTTTTCAGAGACTTAGACCAAGCCCTGCTGAAATCAGGCTTAAAAGCCAACTTCAAAGCGTATGTGAGCCTAACCCTTATCGCCTCATTCGCCATCGCAGTGCCCGTTGGAGTTGCCACTTCTTTGCTGCTGTTTTTCTTTTTCCACATGCCGCTCATGACCGCGATCTTGTTCAGCGTCGGCATCGGATTAGTAACGTGGGTGTTTTCCGTTGGCGGTTTTTACTTGTATCCTGTTTACCGCGCGGACAAGCATAAACGTGACTTGGATGACGAGTTGCCGTTTACAACGGGGTACATGTCTATCCTTGCAAGCGCAGGGGTTTCTCCTGAAAAGATTTTCCAGTCTCTTGCAAATTTAAGCGCGCCTTTAGCGGCTTCCACCGAAGCCAAAGAAATGCTCAAGAACATTAACCTGTTCGGTTTAGACATAATTTCCGCTTTAGAAAAAGTTTCAGCCGTAACGCCCTCGGAGAGACTGCAGGAAACATTCGAGGGTATGATTTCAACGATTCACACAGGCGGCAATTTGGGCGCTTATCTGCGTGAAAGATTCAAAACGCACATGAGACTGAAACGTGTGAGTCTTAAAAAATACGCGGACAGCCTGTCCGTTATGTCAGAAGTTTACGTAGCGCTACTTTTGACGGCTCCGCTACTGTTGATTATTATGCTTTCGGTTATGTCGATGCTGGGCGGAGGCACCATAGGCATGTTCAGCTCTGACTTGCTATTGAACCTCATGACCTACATCGCCATCCCAGTTGCCGCCATAATATTCCTGTTAATAGTGGATTCAATGACGCCGAAATGGTGACAGATGAAAAAATGCCGAAGATAGAACGAAGAACCAAGAAAATCGCTGTTGCAGCCTCTGTTACTGTAGCATGTGCCATAGTCATCTTCGGCTACTTTTACGTCAACGATTATTTCGACCTCAACCGCTATCTCAACATCGGTATTAGCCTGTCTTTGGATGATTTCGTGTTTTTCGGCATAATTGCAGCGATAACGCCGCCAGCGATTCTAGATTACGTTGATTACAAATGGCGAAAAGGCATAGATGGGCATCTGCCCGACCTTTTCAGAAGCATAGTGCAAGCACAGGAAGTAGGCATGACGTTGCCTAACGCTTTAGAGGAAGCGGCTAAACGTGATTATGGTCCGTTGACTTCTGAGCTTAAACGGATGACAGTGCAGATTTCTTGGGGTGCAAGCTTTGAAGAGGCACTTTTGGCTTTTGGAAACCGCGTTGGCACCGTGTTAACTCAGAGAACCGTGCCCATGATAATTGAAGCCAGCCGCGCAGGTGGTCACGTGGAGAAAGTTTTCGCTCCCATGAGCAAGTTTATTCAGACAACCAATTTGCTTGAAAAGGAACGTAAAACGCAGACAAGACCGTATATTGCGATTATTTATTTGGCGCTCTTCGTGTTTCTGTTCACGATAGTGCTGCTTTTCAAAACGTTCTTTGCAAGCGGGGAGGGCGTGCCGTTACTTTCAACGCCGACTATGACGCCTGATGAGATGAAACGGATTTTCTTCCACTTGTCGCTCATCCAGGGCTTCTTCGGCGGCTTGGTTGCTGGAAAAATGGGCGAAGGCTCAATGAGCGCTGGGTTAAAGCACAGTTTAATCATGATGCTGCTCAGCTTCGCAGCGTTGAAGTTCTTTCTGTGAGGTGAAAAAGGGAAGTGAAGCTCATGTTGAAGCGGTTGCTGCGTGATAAGCGGGCTATAACGCCTGTGCTTAGCAGTCTTTTGCTTACGGTAGTCGCTGTTGCGGCTATGGCTATTGCCACTTCTGCCACGTACATGATAACCGCTAACTTGAAGGATAACATGAGCGAACGCGTCATAGTTGAGGACGTGTGGTTCAACACTGCAACTAACACAATTGATGTTTACATGCATAACGTGGGAAAAGTATCTGTCCAAGTTTCCAACGTTTACATTAATCATGAAAGCGCAACGCTTGATGCGCCGTTCCGTTTAGAACTGGATGGCAACAAATGGCTAAACATCGCGTATAGTTGGAGTTCTGGAGAGCTTTACTACATAGATATTGTCACGAACAGGGGGACTCATATTGCAAGCTATTACAAAGCGCCTTAAGCACTTTAAGCGCGGCAAACGAGGCATAAGCACCGTAATAGTCGTGATGCTGAGCCTAGTTCTCGTAGTCATCATAGTGGGCAACGTAGTCCTCTGGAATTACCAGATGAACCAATTAGACATTGACAGAATGCAGGAAACCTTAAGCTTCACAAACGTCACAACCGCAGTAGGCAGCAGCGCGTTTAACCCATCAAGCTATGTATTGGGTGAATCAACCCAGAAAATTACAGGCGCAATCTCCGACCTAAAGGCGGACGACAGCGCATACATGATTTTCCGAAGCTACACTTCAGCCGAAAAGGCGCAACCTCTGTTCTGCCACAGCGAAACCACAACAATTGCTGGTTCAGACTATTATCAGTTGAAACTTGACAGCGCAGACTCTTCAGGCAGCACCGTAAGCGCTGACGCAAGCTCCACGGGACGCAAACTGCTGGCTAAATTTATGTATCCACTGAGCGGAGTTACAACTATTCCAGAGAGCACGTGGACGATATACTACAGAGCCAGCACAGATAATCCTGCCGAAGCTACATGCAATGTTGACGTGCTCATAAGACAGGCAAATGGAGAAATCAGAACAACAATAGCGACGGAAGTAGCAAACTCCAATGGCTTAGGCAAAGATATGGCAACTGTTTCAGGAACATATTCTTGGAGCAGCTACAGCGTAGTTGCCCAGACAGATTTCTTAGAAATCGACTTTTACGCAGTAGTTACTCGCGCCTTACCCCAAAAAGAAGTTTACCTGAGGATTGACGATTCAACCTTGAAATTGAAAGACCAAACACGAATCGATGGAATTACATTACCTAGTTCGCAAACTATTCAACTTGAGCTTACGGGCACAGGTTCCATTCAAAGTGAGCAACAGCTGATGTGGACGTTGAACAGCGCCTTCACAGCAGCTAGCGTAACTACAACCTATCAACTCTATAACTTTAACACAGGCAAGTACCCCACAAGCGGTGACGGCTACACCAATTACGTCTCCAGTTCAACGCCGAACACTGACGAAACGAAAAGCCAAACCATAACGCAAAACCCCACATTTTACTTAAACTCGACAGGCGCATGGAAAATCAGAATAACAGCAGTTAAGGACACAGCGCAGCCGTTTGACCTCAAACTTGACTGGGTTGAATACAAAGCCGCCGTATCAGGCACCTCCAGCGGCGGCGCACTGATGGAAATTAAGAATTCAAGTCCTTTAACCATTCATGTGGTGGCCGTTTGGATTACAGACGCAACAACTCACCAGCGTTATGACGTTGACTGGTTCTTGAATTCTGGAGAAACCGCCAAGTTCAACATGGACATAAATCTGCCGCAGGATGTTTTTGTAGCAAAGGTTGTTACGGAAAGAGGCAATATAGCCGTTTTTTCAAGCGGTTAATTGTTCTACTAGAGTTTTTCTTTTAATGCTGCCACAGCTTCCTTCTGGTTCTTAGCCTCTATCGCGTGAATGTTGTACAGTTGCGCCATTTTTCTGCCGTTCTCGTTAAGCTGTGGAACCGCAATTAAGTACGCTTTGTCAGGAGAAACATCAAAGATTTTCGCAAACAAAGCAATGACAGGCTGTTCAGAAACGATGCCCTCCGCCGACTTCGCCACATCAATCACTATCGCCTTGTGCCGCACATTTCCTTTGTAGGCCACAATATCAAACGAGTGATTAGTCCCAGATTTACCTTTGAGAAAAGCGGGGCTTTCAACCGTTAACCCTTCTGCCATGAGAAAATCCCGTATGGGCGCGACTAAAAACCAGTTTACCGCGGCTGTTTCCTTCATACTGTCCTTCACAGTGTAGGAGTAAACATCTTTTATTACGGCGCCTTCAAAAGTAGAAACCGTACCGCAGTTTCGACAGAAATGTTCAGGCACAGGTATGTCAAAGTTCTTTTTACAATCATTGCAGGCGCACCAAACTCCAGCTTTCCTATAATCCACATCAATCTTTTTCAATTCCGTATGACACTTCGGGCAGACGTACTTGTCGTCGTCACGGAAGTTCGCTTCTATATCCATGTAACCGCATTTCACATGCTCAATCAACGAGCTTTTCTGAATATCAAACGATTTGCAGAAGGGACAACAGTAACGAAAAGAAACATTGGCAGAGCCGCAGTTTGGACAAGAAATAGTTTTGTCGTGAAGTTTCTTTTCCAAAGTGCCTTCACGGCTAAGTTTGTTCAAGAAAGCTTCCGCTTGTGCAGCATCGCCAACTATAGCTTCCACCGTGGGATAATGGTAACCAGTCTGCTGATCATAAACGGGTTCAAGCGTTTTGATTTCGCCACTTAAAAATTTGTTTAGCAACTCCCGCGTATCAGAATTTTTTGACTCAAGCGATGCTTTTGTATTTGCCTTCTGCATTTTATCTCCTCGGTACAGGCATGACCTTCCTTTTTATTAATCTTGACTATAGCGCGTAAACATTTCACGTTGCTAATACCTTTAACGAAGAGATGTTTAAGCATTTCGCGTTTGCACAATAACTTGCAAACGGCAACAATAAAAAACAGGTGTTGTTGAACTTTACCCAACACGGCATTAAAAATTTGCATTTCAAATATAAGCATCACTCAAAATCTGCATTGCACACCAAAGCCAACCGTTAGTTAAAAAGAAAAACAGCGGCTAACGCTTGGCAATCCACATTCACAGAGATGCTTTTTAATAAGAAAACGTATTCACCTGTAAACCATTATTAAACAAAGAGGCAACTGGATGGCAGACCACCCTCGTTTTGGTCCCGCTGGGGTTCCACCCTTCTTCAGAATACTCGGCGCACAATTAGCCAATGTCCCAGCGCTCCTGCGGCAAGAAGAACTTGACGCTTTCGAGTACCAAGCAGTCAGATGGGGACAAAAACCCCAGATGAAACAGCAAGACGCTGAACAACTTAAAGCGGAAGCTCAAAAAAACGATGTCCTGCTCAGCCTCCACGGCTCGTACTTCATCAACCTCTGCGGCAAAAAGGAAGTCGTAGAAGCAAGCAAACAACGCTTAATTGCATGCGCAACCGCCGCACAGTGGATGGGCGCGTACGTCGTAGTTTTCCACCCAGGGTTCTACGGAAACGCAGACAAAAAAGAAGCCCTAAGAAACTGCATCAGAGAACTGAACGACGTAGCCGCAACCATGCGCACATTGGGCATCCGAAACGTGAAGCTTGGCCCAGAAACCATGGGCAGACACTTCCAAATAGGCACGCTGGACGAAGTTTTAGCCCTCTGCGAACAAGTGGAGCAAACGCATTTGGTCATCGACTGGTCACACATGCACGCTCGCAGTGGCGGAGCATTCCGAAGTGCCGCGGACTTCCGTGCTGTAGTTGAGAAGTCTGAGGAGAGACTCGGCACCGAAGCTGTCAGGAACATGCATTGCCACTTCAGCAAAATCGAGTTCACCTACAAAACTGGCGAGAGACGCCACCATGTTTTGGATGAAGCCGCGTATGGTCCAGATTTTCGAATGCTCGCCGAAGTTATAGTTGAATTTAATTTGCGTCCAGTTGTGATATGTGAGACGCCAGTTTTGGATGTTGACGCCGTGAAAATGCGGGATATGCTTTTAGAAATAACTAAAAAATAAGGAAGATTAAAGGGCAGTTAAGTGTGGTTCTTTTTTCGCCAAATAGCCATGCCGACAAGCGCAACTATCGCAATTGCAGCGGGCAGGGCTATCCATATCCAGTAGTCAGTTTCTGGCAACAGTGATGAAGTTGTGTTTGCCGCTAGTTGCACGCTCACGTGGTGGGTGCTGTGCGGGTAGGTGAATTCGAGGAGCCACGCGTCAGCTGCCAAAGTTATCGAGCAATTTAGTTCTTTTCCGTCTAGGTAGACTTTGACGTCATCAATGTTTGGGATAAGACTCTGGGCTATTGTCGTCTTTACGTATCCTGTTGTGTTTGAAGCTCCGCTGACGCTGAAGCTTAGTTCAGAGTTAGTGCTGTTAAACGCAAGCGCTGTGACCGTGCTGTTGGATTCGACATAGAAAAGTTGCTCGTTCTCGTATGGCAGAAGACTCAGCATGGTGGAGTTCCTTACGCCTGTGTACATGGAGTTTCCGCTCCAGCTAGCTTCCAGCGTGAACGTGCCTGACGCGTTGCATATCCACTGCATGTTGTAGTTCCCCGCTTCGTCGGTGAAGCTTGAACTGAGTGGAAATGACGAGTTTGCTCCTGCAAAAGTGTAAGACAACACAATAGGCTCATTCTGCAATGGCTCGCCACTAGGGTCATAAAGTCTGCCGTAGACGTTTATTGCTGAGCCCACGGTTGTAGCTGAAGTGCCTGTTGAAATGGAGAGGTACGCTTGCAAGTGAACGATGGGATAGTTGTCCTTGTTATTTGAGTCAATTATGTACGGAGTGTCGCCGATTCCGTCGCCGTTGTAGTCTTTTCCAGTGTAGTCGCTCCAGTAGTTGCCTATCGTGCCGTCGTCCCAGCTTTCCATTAAAACGCCAACTGTTTCGACGCCATTGTAGCCAGACCGCTGGCTTCCGATGTAAATTTGCTGTGGGTTGTCGAAACTGTTCTTGTAGAAAACATTGTTGTTTGCGTTGGAACCGAAGAAAATTCCATACTTGTTATCTGCTATGTTGTTTCCGATTATTTTGTTGTTTTGCGCGGCAACGAGGTTCAGACCACTACCAATCTGCGCCGACACGTTGCTTCCTATGCCTGGCTTGGTGCCGGTTATGTTATTTTCAAGGATTACGTTTCCCCAAGAACCCCACAAAGCGATTCCATCGATGTTGTTTCCAATTATGTTATTTTGGGCAACATAGTTATTAGGAGAATCGGAAGTTACTAAGTCCATGAAATATATGCCGAAGCTGTTGTATGCGATGGTATTTCCAACAATCGTGTTGTATTTGTTCACGGAATCAGTACAGAAGATGCCATTTTCATTGTAAGCTATGTAGTTCCCAGTAATCGTGCAGCTACTGGGTTTGAGTATGCCATCTTGATTGTACATTATTTGATTTCCAGTAATGGTAGTGTTAGCGGAGTGGTTAGCATCGTTGGTGGCGTGGTTTATGCCATAGCAGAAATTCTGTATGCGCAGGTTCCGTATTGTTACGCCCACCGCGTTTTGAAGATAAATTCCTGTCCAAGGTCCAATTTCGTAGTAATCTGCTGAACCCAATGAGCCGCTGCCTTGAAGCGTGAAGCCAGCACCGTCAATTATAATATTGCCCTTCTCGACAACAAGGTAGCCGTTTATGTTTCCAGTAAACGTGTAAACGTTTCCGTTACGTTGAATCGGCGCGGTTGAAGGATCGATGTTTCCATCGGTTCCAATAGTAACTTGCTCCATCAATTGGGCGCTTGTCCATTTAACATTGAAGATGCACAGAGAAAACGCGCATAAAAGAACACAAGCGAGAGCAAACCATTTTTTCATCTTAATCATCTTGAATGCCTCTGATATTTAGCTGATTCAAGTTTCACTGCTCAACAATGGAGTCTATTCGGATAAAAGGGTTCTTGTCAAGGTTTCTTGACCAAACGGGCTTTTTCTCAGTCAAAGTTTCTTGACAGAAGCCTGCGCGGCGTGCTCAATTACTTCTAGCACGTTCACCGCGGAGCCTATCCACCTCAAATAAGCGTTTAACGTCGCACGCAAAGCCACAGTATCCTTAGCTTCAACCTTCAGAACTAAAAACTTTCCGTCCTTCTCCAAAATTGCCTTAGCGCGCCTAGTGGACGGAGCAGCAGTTTCTGGTGCCAACGCATTCAGCAACGTTGCCAAGTGCTTTTCTGATGAAAACCGCAAGCGAACAGTAGCCTTTGCCTTCATTGCGCCTAACCGCTACAGAATTATGAAGCAGTGTCTTTCTAAAATAGGTTACAGCACAGGTTAAGCAAAAAATTATAAAAGAAAATAGAAAAAAGGAAATTTAGTCGATTTTTTCTTCTGCAACTACCTTTTCTGTTGCTTCCGCGGGCGCGCTTTTAGCTGCCCGTTTAGCTACGACGCCGAGTTTTGTGACAGGCGTGTATGCGCCGCCAGTGAACG
>CAZDLK010000040.1:0-19975 GCA_964506435.1 uncultured Candidatus Bathyarchaeia archaeon
TTGCGCAGTTGGCGTTGCGGTTGTCGAAGAAGCGTGGCAAGATTTCGCAGGATGAGATGGATTCTCTGGAGGAGAACTTGCAGAAGCTGCCCGACATCGTGGACACCATAATTGCGTCGCAAGAAGAAAAGATGAAGCAGATAGCGCACAAGTATAGGGATGCCAAGATATTCTTCTTTTTGGGCAGAGGAATAAGCACGGCTACTGCTTACGAGGGCAGGCTTAAGCTTATGGAAATCGCGTATGTGCCGTCTATTGCGTTTCCAGCTGGCGAAAGCAAGCATGGCCCGATTAGTTTGATTGAAGAGGGTTTTCCAGTGGTGTTTATTTGTCCAAGAGACGGCAGCTACAGAACTTTGATTGGAAACATTATGGAGATGAAAGCCAGAGGCGCGTCTATAATTGCGGTTGTAGAAGAGGGCGATGCGGAGATTAAGGCGTTGGCTGATGATTACGTTGAAGTGCCCAAGGGGATTCCTGAAGTGTTGTCGCCGATTCCTTTTGCTGTGCCACTGCAGCTTCTAGCGTATTATATGGCTCTTGAGAGAGGATACAATCCAGACACGCCGAGGAACCTAGCGAAATCAGTTACCGTGAAGTAGTTTGAGGCAAGATTGCTGCTTCACGCCTGCGTTTCTTGAAGTAGATTAGCGCACCTGCGCCGATAGCCACCGCCGTTGCAGCAGCCGCGACTATTATTGTTGTTGGGAATTGTTCGGGTGGCTCAGGCGGCGGCAAAACGACAGCGCCACGCTCAACGTCATAAGGCTCCATAAGCGGATAATGGTCAACGTTGTCGCTGTCTATCACGTAGGGTGTGTCTCCTATTCCGTCTCTGTCCGCGTCAGTGCTATTGTAGTCTTCCCAGTAGTTGCCCTCTTCGCTATCATCCCAGAAGTTGTGTTTTTTAGCAGTTACGTAGATGCCGTTGTCTACGAAATTGTTATGGTAAAACGTGTTGTTTTCCGCTGAGTCGCTGTTAAGCGCCACGCCATCTATGGAGCCTCCAGCTATGTGGTTGGCGTAGAAAAAGTTGTTAACGCTGCTGCCTCTTACCAAGATGCCGCAAAAATCGCCCTTTGTTATTCCAATTTTGTTTCCAGAAACAACGTTTTCGCTGGCATTAGCTAATTCAAGGTTCCAGCATGTATTATTGCTTACCGTGTTTGAATTCCCAACCACTGAAATCTTAGAAAAAGAGTTCCCGCTAACCCTGCTAGAAGAACCGCTCAAGCTAATCAGCCCATCTGAAGTGTTGTCAGTGATGTTGCAGTGGGAACCGCTTATCGATACTCCCACAACTGAGCTCCTCAGTGTTATGTTATTTCCAAGTATCTGTATTCTATCTCCTTTTGCAACGATGTTTCCACCAGTGACTACGGTTAGGTTTGAAAGTTTAACACTCTTTGCGTTAATGATTATAGCGTCAGCGATAGTCGTGTAAATTTGACTTACAATTCGTGTCACATCAATAATTGGAGCATTCACTTTTATGATAGTACTGTTTAAGTCTTCGCCTAGAATCGACAGGGATTTATTTATCTCCAAAGGTTTCTCTTCGTAAACCCCCCTCTTCACTAAAACCACGTCACCGTCTGCAGCGTTACCGATGGCGGCGCTTATCATCGGGTAATCATCTGGAACCACAATCATTTTGAAATCGGCTTTTGCGGGCAAAGTCGCGGTTATGCATGGCATCGTTAAGACGAGAACAAGTGCAAAGGCGTATTCTTTCTTCATGTTTTATTTCCCAGCTTTTCCTTTGCGTTTCTTGAAGTAGATAAGCGCGCTTATGCCCACGGTAGCCGCTGAGGTTACGCCAGCTGCCAGAGGTGCTGTTGGGAAAGACGGGGGTGCATCTACGTTGAAGTAAACGGTTTCGGAAGCGCCAGTGTTTCCAAACTGGTCGGTTACGTAAACTGTTAAGTTGTGGACGCCGTTGGGCAGCTCACCTAGTGTCGTGTTGCCCGCGATGGTAACATTGTTCTCTCCGTTAAGGCTGCAGCCCGTCCAGTTATTCGGCTTGTTCACTGTGAAAACTAGGGAAACGCTGGACTCGTTATATGATTTGTTTTCTGGCGAAGCAACTTTGATTTCTGGCGGAACCCCATAGCCAATAGGATAGTACTGCTCATTCACGCCTGTTACTTCACCAGACTGGTAGAGTTGCCCTCCAATTGCATATAAAACGTCATTCATAACTGCAACACCAAAACGCGAACGATTTGTGGGCATAGCGGTAGCTGTCGACCAAGCATCAGTCTCAGGGTCGTAAACCTGATTAGTAGAAGGCGGAAGATATTGGTTCACTGCCAACCCTAAAACATAAACTCTCTGAGGAGCTTTCGCACCAGTTGTTGCTGCGGCTGCACCTTCAACGACAACAATCGGTCCAGATGTGCCTGCGCCCCAGCTGTCAGTTTCCGTGTTATAAATCAAAACCTTCTGCTCTGAACGCAACGGGTATCCAATTTGAAATTCGCCAGTAACAATTATCTTGTTATCCACAACAGTCGACACGAGCGAAGAATATGGGTAAGGCGGAGGCATACGAGTTTTGT
The DNA here is from genome assembly GCA_964506435.1 of uncultured Candidatus Bathyarchaeia archaeon. GTDB lineage: Archaea > Thermoproteota > Bathyarchaeia > Bathyarchaeales > Bathycorpusculaceae > JAOZHU01. The sequence goes on from CAZDLK010000040.1 coordinate 2,562, forward strand.
TGGTCCACGAATCATCGGCTGGATCATAAACGTACGAGTAAAATCCGCGTATAACGTAAACTTTCCCGTTTACCACATGCGCTTGAAAATTCCCTCCTCCCACGGGCATGGGTGTTTTGGTTTCCCAAGTATTCGTAACCGTATCATACACCTCGGTGGTCCCAGACACAACATACGAATAGAACCCTGTTCTTTCATCAACGCTAATGCCAACAGCCCCGCCTATGCAGTAAATCTTATTTTGATAGGCGGCTATGGCGAAATAGGCTCTCGGCGTCGGCATAGACGTTCTATAAGTCCACGTGTCCGTTTCTGGGTTATACTCCTCGTTTGTCCCTACAAAGCCACCCATATACGCATTTGATGTGGAGGATGTAGTGCCTCCGATAGCGTAAATTTTGCCGTTAACCGCCACAACGCCCAAGCCAGCTCTCGCTTGTTGCATTGATGCTTTCGGCACCCAAGAATCCTCAGTAACATCAGCAAAAGAAAACACAGGATTAACTACCATTGCCCATGATGCCGTCAGGAAGACGAGAACAAGCAGCAGCACGACGTTTTTACCCATTCGCATCCATAATAGCAGATCTATTTTTGCGATAAAAGCATTTTTATCAAGCTTTCTTGACAAAACAAACGTTTCAAAGTCAAGATTTCTTGACTAAGCAGCATATTTGGAGCCTAATAATCAATCAGTACAGGGAAAAGTGGCATTGCTTGTGCACAACCGCACAACCAAAAGCAACAACAAACACAAACCAAACGCCAAACACAAACAGCAGCAAACCGCCTTAGAAGTAGAAGTGCTAAGCAACAAAACACAACTACAAATAGAAAAATACACACTCCGCACAAACCAGAACCAAACCTCACAAAATCTGTCACCGCAAAGTAACTTTCCTTACTCATTCTCTATTTTCAAAATTCATTAACGTTAAAAAGAATAAGCCAACACTATACTATTTGGGTACTTGGATTTGGAGAAGGACTGGGGAAAACTCGTTGACAACTTAACTCAGCAGGGGATTCTTCGCTCGCCCAACGTCATCAAAGCCATGCTTGCAGTGCCCCGCGCCAATTTTCTTCCAGAAGACTCACGGTCTTACAGCGCCGTGGACACGCCGCTTCCAATAGGCTTCGGCCAAACAATTTCCGCGCCACATAGCTCTCAGCCAAATACGCTGAGCTAGGCGACACATGGTTGCAATAATGAACGAAGCACTTCAATTGGAAGTTGGGCAGAAAATTCTGGAGGTAGGCGCAGGCTCAGGTTGGCACTCTGCTACGATAGCGGAGATAATCGCGCCTCACGGTGAGCCTCGCAGCGAATGGGGACACGTGTACACGGTGGAGATAGTAAAGAGTTTAGCGGAAACTGCGCGGAAGAACATAATGAACGCAGGCTACGGCGACCGCGTAACAATAACCCACGGTGACGGCTCCAAAGGTTACGCTGCGAAAGCGCCTTACGACCGCGTTCTCGTAACTGCAGCGGCGCCGCGCGTGCCTAAGCCTTTGGTTGACCAGTTGAAGCCAGAAGGCATCATGGTGGTTCCAGTCGGCAGCGTTACTTTGTTCCAGAACCTCATTAGACTAACAAAAAATGCAGACGGCTCCATCAAGGAAGAAAACTTGGGCGGAGTAGCGTTCGTGCCCCTAACAGGTGAGCACGGACACAAGTTTTAGCTGAAACCTACCCGAACCACTTCTCCAGTGTGGTTTTGCTTTTCTGTTTCTGTGCGCCTGCCTGCATTTTCTCCAGTGTTTTGCGCACGCGTTCCTCTGAGAAGTCTTTTTGGCGGCAGAGAAAATCCACGATGCCTTCCACATCTGGCTCTTTCCACGTTAACGTGTAGTTGTCGGTGACTGCTGGGTGCAGGAAAACCTCGCGTATGCTCTCAGGCGGATGTGGAAACTCGGCGTTCTCGATGTGCGGCAGCGCGTTCTCCAGTGTCCCATGCTCTTTTATGAGTTTCAACGCGGTTTTAGGTCCTAAGCCTTTAATGCCATCAGGGTTAAAGTCCGTGCCGATGAGTATGCCTACGTCAATCAACTGCGCATGGGTGATTTCACACTGCTTCAGAACACTGTCCAAAGTAATCACCTCAGGCACGATGTCCACGTACACGTTCTTGCGTGGAAGCTTTCTTCTCCCCGAAATAGTCACGTTCCGCAACAGCAGAGGCGCCCCGAAAAGCAAGCTGTCATAATCTTGGCTTGCACAGTAATCTGCATCGCCGCGCCGCGTCATATGCGCTGCTTGCGCTTCACCTTCGCTGGGCGCCTGAATCCAAGGCAACCCCATCAGGCCAAGCACTCGTTTGGCGTCATCTTTCATGTAATCCTTCAGGCTCACCGTAGCCTGCGCGAACATGCGGGCTTTCACCATGTCGCCCCTCGCCACTGCTTTCTCATAGTGGACGGCAGCTTCCTGCTTCACTTCTTTGCGGCGCTGAATCTCCGCGGCTTTCAGCACAGGTGGGACACCGTCGAAAACGTAAATCGGTTTGATACCCATCTCCACAAGATTGCTTGTCCTATAGAGTAAGCCACTGAGATGGCTGGTGACTTTGCCTGTGCTGTCCTTCAGCGGCGTGCCGTCTGGCTGGCGGATAATCGCGAGAAACTGGTACAGCGCGTTGTAAGCATCTATAGCTACGGATTTGCCGCTTAAATCTGCTAGGTTGACCTGCGTTTTCGGAACGATGTCCCGTAGGTTTACGCCCAAAATAGCACCGTACACTAATGGCGAAAAACCAAGATAATAAACTTGCGAAAGAACAACTTAGCTTGTTGAGTTGCTTCCGCTTTTTCTGCTGTTTTCTGTTATGGTTTTCCTGCGCAGCAACAAGCCTTCAACAAGAAACAGAACCATAGCTATGAAATTTGTCACTAAGAGGTAAATCAATATGATGTCAGGCGTTTGCGCGTACATGAAAAACTGGACACCGATAATTATAAATTCGATAGCCACGATACCCATAAAAAAGAGGGAGTAGAACATCAGCCTCGGCACTATGTTTCTGCCAATCCACAGGTGCCCGCTGATGTTTGCTTTCTCTTTAGCCACGTATTCTCCGTATTTGTCTTTCTGCAGCAAACCTAACGCTTCAAGCTTCTGCAAATGCCAGTAAGCCACGCTTGGGCTACTGAGGTTTGCGCCTCGCATGACTTCCCGCGGGCCTACGCGTTTATTCTCTTTAATCACGTACGCGTACACGCGCAGTGTGGTGCCTTCAAGTTCCGGGTTGCCCGCGTTCGTCACGTTCAACGCCTCGCCTCAATGAATACCTCTACACCATATTGGTCTGCTACGAAAATTTGGTTTTCGCCCAAGACAGCGTTGTATATGTAACTGTCTCCGTCTTGTGTCAGCTGCACTTGTTTGCGCTCTGTGGCGTATGACCATGTGTCTGCGACAGTGTTGTTGACAATTTCAATTGCGGTGTTTGCGTTATTGCCGACGCGAGTCTGCAACGTTAGGCTTCCTGCCTTCAAAACTTCTAATGCTTCAGTGTTTGCCCATTGTTTCGTGATGTGTCGCGTGCCCTGCAGCACGATTAAGCGTGATTGATGCGGTGCCCAGTAGTTGTCGAATTGTCCTTCACCTACTAAAGTGTACTTCATTTCTATACGTCCAGTCGCTTCTGAATCAGTGTCGTTATCTGGCAGGGTTTGAAATGCGTGAAATTCGTTGACTACGCTGTTGCTTATCGAGACCGCATTGCTGAAGGGGTTCGCTCCTTCAGGTCGCGTAAGGTTGATTCTACCAGTTACGTCAGTCCATGTTCCATTCATGTTCATGTAAGTTGCAGTTAACGTGCCATTAGCGTATGTGTCCAGTATTTGGACGCCTTCCATCCAGTACGGTGTAAACCAACTGCTGTTCAGAAAAGAGCATTCCGTAATTGTGCCCTCTCTGTCAATCGTCGGGTAGCCGCCAGTGACGTATGTGACGTTGTACCATACGCCGTCAACCCATGCGCCCTCCATTTCGTAGCCTGAGCCTGAAAAGCTGTTTGATAAGAACGCCAAAGTTGACGTGTTAGTGATTTTTTCCGCAGCTACAAAATTCACATCAAAGAGCCTAGCGCCTATGTCTGAAAGATTCGTGATGTTCAACACAACATGATACTCGATAGCTGGACCATCAAGGTCACTCACTGGTTTGGAACCGTCTATTATGGTGAAGTTGGCGTAGATAGCGTCAACGCTGAAGTCCGCTGTAGGCCCTTGTACATGTTTTATGAATGGCTTAATGTTTAGTTCTGAGGCAAGCAGGGGCGAAGCGAAAGCAACTCCTATTGTCAGCGACAGTATTCCGAACAACACAAGTTTAGCTTGGTGTTTCATTTTGCAATCACTGATTAATTTTCTTATCAATAAGGCTATTAGCTCTATTTATAGAACAAAGTTGTTCTACTAATAGAACATGCTTTAAACGAAACGCTGACGACAAGAGACCCACTATAGGTTTCTGCATACTATTCTAATAGGCTCCAAATATGCTGTTCTTTAGCTGAACTAATCAATGCTCTTATGGATTATTTGGCAGCGTTTGTTACGTAACAGTTTAATTTAGCCGACTGTTTCTCTATTAGTCTGACGGTGCTTCAGCGTTGCAGGTTTCAGTTCGTTTTTTCACCAGTCTGCGAGAAATAGTTGGCAAGAAAGAAGAAGCATTGACTTTTCCAGAAGGCAGCAAAGTCACAGTGGACGCCGTTCTAAAAACGCTGGTTCAACGCTACGGTAAACGTTTTGTGGAGTACGTTTACGACGAGAAGACTGGCAAGGTTAAGGGTTTTCTGCAGTTTCTCGTTAACGGAAAAAGCGCCGCAGCCCTCAACGGACTGCAAACAGAGTTGGTAAGCGGCGATGTCTTAGCTATATTGCCACCAGTAGGCGGCGGATAGTAGCTTAGAATGCCCAGAAGGGCGTTTTCTTCTGCATTAGCGCCACGTATTCTTTCAGAACTTCTTGTTCTTCCTCGGTCAGCTTGTCCGAGTAGGTTGTCAGCAGAGCCTTTGCGTCTGGCTCAGGCACTTTCACGTAGAGAACATCTTTCTCGAAAACGTGTCTGCCAACCGTGGGTTTATCCATAGAAACTGCCACCTGCATTTCCTTTTTTGCTTCAGATAACGTTTTGCCGCGGTCTTGGATTTGCTGCACTTCGCCCACGTTTTCGCTGTTTTCTGCCCTTATCAGCGCGTATTTAGGTTTAAGTTGTCCTCCAAGGACTTCAACGCCGAAGATTGCGGGTTTTGCTCTTCGGAAAACGTAGCCTTCCATAACGCGGATTTTGCCTGGTTTCACCAGTTTTTCAAATTCCTGCTCAATCTTGGCTTCACGTTTAGATTTAACCCATTCCAAGTACTTATCAATCAAATTGTAGATTATCGGTTCTCTAAAAATCTGGATATCACTGTTTGCGGCTTCTTCTTCAGCGTCAGGCAAAATTTTAACTCCGAAAGCTAAAACAACCCCAGACAACGGCTCACGAGCCTTCACCACTGAAGCTTCTATTACGTCGCGTTTGGAAACGTCGCCGACATCTGCGATTCTGATCTGCACGTTGTTCTGCTTCAGAATTTCAGCAATAGCCTCCAAAGAACCCAATGTGTCAGTTTTCAACACTATGCCTTCGCCTTCAGTGGCTATGCGGATTTTGCCGATTTCCTCTGTGATAAGCGACGCGTATTTTTCTGGTGCTTCACCTGATGGAACAGCGTACAATGGTGCGCCTGCAAGGGCGCCTTCTAAGCCGGAAGCCACAATCTTCACGCCTGCGGCTGCAAAAACAGTGTCAACAGAAGCGAATTTGTCGCGTGGGTCTCTAATTTCATCCAGCGGTTTAGGAACCAGAATTGCCCTTATGCGTGTTGTAATGGGTTTTTCTTTGCCGCCGACCACAATTAAATCGTCCTTCTGCAACGTGCCATCATAAATTATCGTGTTCAACGTTAAACCTAAGCCTGCTTCCTCTTTAACTTCCAGAACAGAGCCTTTGGCTGGTCCTTCCGTTGTCTGCAACTGCTTCTTCAGGTACTGCTGGGTTAAGCCGACAAGCACCATGAGGAGTTCAGTGATGCCTTCGCCCGTTTTTGCGCTGGTAGGCACTAAGGCTATTGTTGAGGTGAAGTCTTTTATGTGGTCGAAGCGGTCAGTTCTGAAGCCTAATCTTGAGAAAGTGCCCATAATCGTGTAAAGCTTGTTATCCACGTCCTCTTTTACGTAAGCGTTCTGAGCCGCGTAAGCTTTCAGGAATGGTGTTCCAGGTTGACTTTTCCAACCAGGTACGCGGTCAATCTTGTTAACAGCTACGATGAAGGGTGTTTTGCGCGCTTTCAATATGTCTATGCACTCTTGGGTTTGCGCTTCGAAACCGCGCAGTAGGTCAATTACAAGAATAGCGATGTCGGCTACGCTTCCGCCTCTGCGCCGCAGATTGGTGAAAGCCTCATGTCCAGGTGTGTCAACAATCAGCAAGCCTGGGATTTCTATGCCGCCTTTCATTGTGGACAGCAATGGTCCTACAAGTTGCTTGATGGTTTCAACTGGGAAGAAGCTTGCGCCAATGTGCTGTGTCATTCCGCCTGCTTCTCGGGCTTGCACGCTTGTTTTGCGGATTTTATCCAGCAGCAGAGTCTTGCCTGTGTCTACGTGTCCGAGAACGCATACGATTGGTTGGCGGGTGGGCATTTCAGGCGCACATTCCTCTTTTTGCTAGTTAAATAAGCTTGACTGTGGCAAACGTTAGTAAGTTATGGTTAATAAACTCTCAGCCTGCGTTTGGCAAAATTTTTAAATGTGCTGCCTGCTTTAAGCGTTGTAGAGGTGTGGATAGTTTGCCTTATTGTGTTAAATGTGGTGCTCCTGTCAAGGAGGAGGACCAGTTCTGTTCTGTTTGCGGTGCAACAGCGGCGAAATTCACTACAGAAGAGTTCAGTGTCTCATCCAGTAACCTTGTTGACCGCGTTAAAGAACTGCTCCACGAAGGAAACGTGACTAGAGTAATCGTGAAGGATGAGAAAGACAAGGTACTGCTTGAAATTCCAGTTACTGTAGGCGTGATTGGCGTAGTTTTAGCTCCGTGGCTGGCAGCTTTAGGCGTAATAGCTGCGCTAGTTGCGAATTGTAAAATAGTTGTTGAAAGAAGAGAGTAAAAGGCTATTCTGGCGGTCTAACTAACAGCATAAACACGCCAACAACTAAAAGTACTAGGCTTAGCAGCACGAAGAATGCAGTGAATACTCCTAAAACGTCGGTGCTTGTGGCTGTGAAGTACATAAGCACTGCGCCTATAATCGTGATTAATAAGCCGAAGAACTTTTCAGATAATGATACCCAGAATGTGTCTCCTTCTTCGCTCATGCAGTTTCCGTCCTTTTTTTCAACCGTGCTTCCTACATAACACACAAACAGTTATTTTAAATTTCTCTTTATTATTTTGTCTCTTCCAGCTTCGTTGGCAAATACTCATCCACAATGTACGTTAACCCATAGCGGCTAAACGCCTCTTGCTCCGCCTTCCGCTTAATCTTCAAAAACATTTTGATTTCCCTCTGCCACAACGGGTCATCCTTGTACCGCGGATCCCTCTGCAACTCATAAAGTCTCTTAATATCCACCTCATCCAACGGGTCAGTAGGCAACTTGTAGTTAACGATGTCTGTAGCCCAAACGCCGCTCCACTTCGCGTCAGGCGTGTTCAACCCCCGCAAATGCGCCGCGTTAGCTGAACCCGAAATTATGACCATGGCAATGTGCATTCCCCATGGGTCGCCATCAGTGAAAATGTAAACAGGCAAATTCAACTCGTCATGCAACCGCCTGATGAACTGGCGTGTTTGCCGCGGCGCTTGGCCGCCAGTCATAACCAGCAAAGCGTTATGCTTCTTGTGCACGTTTTCCTCAATGAACCTCGTGAACAAGCCACCTTTCTCTATAGCGATTACTTTGTCAGCTGTTGTGTTTGCGAACTCGGCGGAAGTCAACGCTGGCCCAATCAAAACGCCGTCTGGATGCGAAGTCAAATTCATCGTTCTGCCCTCGTAGCCTGGCACTGTGTACTCAATTGTCAAGTCGCCGAAAATTGACGAGCGCTCCTCAGGAAAAATGTTAAAGTCTTCCCGAGAATAACCCGTCACCGTCTCCAAATCCGTGATTATATTATTCGATTCTTGCTGGTCCGTGAATGTCATCTCATAAGCCTGCGCCGAGTAGTAAACATCTCTCAAAGTAGAGGTTTTGCGATGCGAAGCCAACTCGTTCGAAAACATTGCAGCCCAAGCTAACTGCGTAAACGGCTTCACATGCCGAATATTCCTTGCGGTTCGGCTGACGCTTTTCTCGCCAAGCACGAACTGCCTGAGCACAGGGTCATAGTTAATGTTCTCTGTAGAACGACTTGGCATAGCAATTGTTGGAAACACTCCATGATCTAACTGGTCATAAAGCTTAGTGCCGAAACTCTTTAAGCCGCCAATAACTTCGTTTTTCTTCTCAAGTATATGGGTTTTAGTTTTCTTCTCCATACTTCTGCACGCTCTTCAACAGTTTTTCAATATCTGGAAGCCGCTCCTTTCCAGCAAGAGTCGCTGAAAACTGCGCTATCTTCGGCAAATACTTGCCAAAAATGCTTAGCCGCTTTCGCTCCTTGTCCACATGTTCCCTTCGAGACAAGAAATGCTGCAGTTGGCGACCTGCTTCACGCAAAGCATTTGCAACTTCACGTTTAACCTCAGGTCTATCAGCAATAAACTCTTTCCCAACCGTCTTATACGGCACTTTGGTGCTGCAAATATGCACGACTATGGCGATGGGCATGTCAGGCGAAGCCTTGTACCTGCGCCAATTCATCGCGTTAATAACCCTAAACGAAACATCGCTTGCCTCATCATAAAGTAGCGGAATCTTGTTGGCGAAACGGTAAACCACGAAACTGTTTTTCTTCGGAATTTCGCCGCCGTAAGCAATGCCCAACTCGATAATGAACGGGTGTCCCGCGTAAGTTGCAGGTTTACGCTGATGCACAACCACGTACTCTGGATTCAGCTCCTTTACAATCCCAGCTTTTAACAGTTCTTCGCCTAAAGGCGAGAGGCAACTGGCGTCTGGCGGCAGAAACTCCTTGTACCTCTTCAACATCTGCATCAGTTTAACGACTTCTTCATGTGAAAGCTTCTTCGGGTTCTTGGAAGGGCTTAACCCGCTGAAATCCAGAAACTTTTGCGCGGTGATGTCGCCGACTCTGTGAAAATGATGCTTCAAAAACTCCTGCATAGTCTTGTAAGGCGTTACTTGGATTAGCCGCTGAAGAAGCTCTACGTCCACGCCGTAAGGATGCGGCTCCGTCTCCGTTGGAGGTTCAGGCATCTTCGTCGTGGCTCGCGTGAACTTGTAAAGCCTGCCTTTCGGGTCAACAAACGTCAAATTCGCGTAGGGATTCACCATAGCCGTCTGCTTGAAATACTCAATAATTTTCGGCATAGCCCGCAGGTAGTCGCCTTCTAGGCAAAACTCCACGATGGTTCCGCGCCACTGGTCTTTGTTGATGAGCACTTTGCGATCAAGAATCACAGGGCGATTCCGCTGAATATCAATCATCAGCTTGAACGAGTAAATCTTCGCCGCGCCAGTGCTGGACGTGACGTACGCAGGCTGATGTGTTAGGATTTGCCCGTACAACACGGCCATTTTGCCGCCTAAACCGAAAGTGCCGCGTGTCTGTTTCAGCTTGTATTTTGAACCGAAAAGCACTTGACCGAAAGCAGATGGAATATGTTTAGGCTGGATTCCTGAACCGTTATCTTCGACGCGCAACTTGTAAATCTGCGTTTCCTTAGTAGCTTCCCCCTCGAAAGAAAGCCGCACGTAAATTTCGGGTGGTATCTTAAGGCTTTCCGCAGCATCCAACGAGTTCTCCACAAGTTCGCGTATAGCCGCGAAAACAGCGCGAGACGGATTAGTAAAGCCCGCGATGTCGCGGTTGCGGTAGAAAAAGTCGGATGCGCTTATTTCTTCAAAGGTTGCTTGAGCCACTTGTAGTTTCCACCACTCTGTCCCTTTCAATCATTAATTCGTTTACGATATGTTTTTGCTTATTTTTTAAGTTAACTACGGCTTTCGCATAAAAACGTCCATTTCGGAAAGGACGCGAGACAAAGCCCTGCTTTTAGTTTCTTCGAGTTTAACTATGACTGGAGTTTAGCGCGCTTCATTTTTGCTTCAAACGTGTATAATAATATTCGCCAATCTCCTTCTGGAACACATCCATTTTTGACCCTTCCTTGTTAACCCTAGGCCGCCTGCTGACCGAGTCTCGGCGGAAAGTAACAGCCATCTCCTTCAGAAACATATTCATGCCCAACCTCAAAGTCGTAGGCGCTTTGGCTTCGCCTGCCACGCCGGGTTCTCCGCTGAAAACCATCAACCTGTCAGCAATAAAGTCCTGTGTCACAACATCGTGTTCAACAACGAAGGCAGTTACACCGTGTGCTTCAACAACGCGTCGTAGAGTGCGCGCCGTGTTAAGCCGCTCCTCAACATCCAAGTAAGCGCTCGGCTCATCCAGCAGAAACAAGTCTGCTTTGCGGGACAGGCAAGCGGCGATGGCGACTTTCTGCAGTTCGCCCCCGCTGAGCTCCATCACGTTCCTATCCAAAAGCACATTAACCTTCAGCGGCTGGAGAATCTCGGTTTTGTACCAGCTTGACGCGAACGTTTCTTTAGCCACACTTATGAGCAGTTCTTGAACCGTGCCCTCGTAATCCGCCGCTATATACTGAGGCTTATAGCTTACCTTCAACTCGCCCAACTTCTGCTTATCATCCGACTCTTCAAGCCCAGCTAATATCTTCACAAAAGTTGTTTTCCCAATACCATTGGGGCCAAGGATGCCGATGATTTCGCCCATGCGTATCTCGCCCGCTTGCGTAACAAGCTTGAATCCGGCAAACGTTTTTGCCATTGGTTCCCACTTCAACAGTGGTTCACCAGCAACCGAGCTTGTCGCAGGTGGTTTTTCGTGGAATACTATGGGTTCTTTTCTGAACCTGATGTTCTCGTCTGGAATGTAGCCCTGCAAGTAAATGTTGATGCCTGTTCGGACGCCGTGCACATGCGAGACCACGCCGTAGACGCCGGGTGAACCGTAGAACACGCAAATTTGATCCGACAAATAATCAATTATGGCTAAGTCATGCTCAGCCACAATTATTGTTTTTCCGTAGTCTTTGAGGCTTCTTATGGTTTTAGCCACTTGCAGCCGCTGTTTTACGTCTAAATAGCTGGATGGTTCGTCGAAAAGGTACACGTCTGCTTCTCGGCATAGGGCGGCGGCTACGGCTACGCGTTGCAGTTCGCCTCCGCTGAGCACTTCTAGTGGTCTGTCCCAAACTTTTGTAAGCTCAAGTTCCTCTGCGAGTTTGCCTAAAATGTTTCTTTCATTCACTTTTTCTAGCAGTTCGCCGACTTTGCCTGAGATGGCTTTTGGAATTTTATCCACGTACTGCGGTTTATGTGCGACTTTGAGGCGGTTTTCGCTTATTTTTTGGAAGTAATCCTGAAGTGTTGAGCCACGGTAATACTGGATTATCTCGTTCCATTCAGGCGGGTTCTGGAAGTTGCCTAAGTTGGGTTTGATTTCGCCTGAAAGCACCTTCAACGTTGTGGTTTTGCCTATGCCGTTCTGCCCCAACAAGCCTAAAACTGTGGCTGGCGAAGGCGTGGGCAATCTGAAAAGCTTGAAAGTATTCTCTCCGAAACGGTTGCTGCAATCTTTATCCAGCTCATCTGGCAGGTTCACGATGCTGATAGCTTCGAAGGGGCATTTTTTCACGCAGATACCGCAGCCGCTGCAGAGCGTCTCGGAGATTACGGCTTTTTTGCCTTCTATGCGTACGGCTTCCACGTGGCTGCGTACCATTGGGCAGAAGCGGACGCATAGCTGGTCGCACTTTTTCGTTTTGCACTTATCAGCGTCTAATACAGCAACTCGGGTCATGGTGAACTCGAAATAATGAAGCCCACAAGTAAGTTATAAACCATAACCTGCAAAGCACATGAAAAAGCGTATGTAATTTGGTTGCTGACTGGTGTTTTTCTGGAAACGGCGCTTTGTTTTATGTGTTTGTCAGGAAACCTTGACTGAGAAAAGCCTGTTTAGTCAAGAAACCTTTACAAAAACCCATTTATCGCAAAAAAACTTTAATATTGTATTGTGGTGGAGGTTCAGGCTTGAAAGCCATTACAGCATGGCGGCGAAGTGTCCGTTCTGTTTGTCCACCAGTCTTGGCGTTAATTTCAATATTGGCGATTTTGAATTTACCCTCTTCATATTCAGCAGAGTTGACTGATGAGGAAAACGGTTTGGCGTTTCTGAATGAAGTAGTCAAGCTTGACATGGCAAAATACAATGTGAACGCTGAGAAACTTCTTGTATATCCGTTGATAGGAATTATTGATAACGCCGTGCAATATACTCTTGAATCCACTGAAAGTAAATTAAGTGTTCTTACATATTTCAAGAAAGGCGCTGTTATTTTGTGTTCTGCTTCTATGCTTCAAGGTCTGCCTATTATTGCGGAACCTGCCGCGAGTGTTCTTGACTATGCTAAAAACGCAATGAGCAGGTATCAGGCATACTCTAAAGCTTCGCATATCCAGCCAATGCGAGACATGCTAAACGAAGTCACTGAGCTAAAATCCGTGGCAACCGCAACAGAACGCCTCAAGTTCCAAATATTAACTAATGAAGAGAATATCATCCAGTTTACGTGGGTACCAACTGTCAATGGTATAGATGTCCCCCAAAACAGTTTGCGATTTACATTCTGTAACGAAACTTTCATGGAATTTGCGGATTTTTCGGATTGCTACACAATAGGCAGTGCCGACGTAAAAATTTCTAAGGAAACCGCTATTGACATTGCCAAGAAACGCGCCGCAATTTTCTCGTATACAATTGGGCAAACAACGGAAAGCAACCTCGGTATAATGACTGAATATATAATTGCTGAAGTGGCTATGGCAAATAAAGGCAAATATGTGCTTTATCCTTACTGGACGATCCGAATGCCATTGGACAAGACGTACTATGGCGGAGTCTGCGAGATTCGCGTGCTGCTATGGGCTGACACAGGTGAGGTCACAGACGTCGTGGCGATACAAACTCTGGGCACCACTCTAGAAGATTCCACAAATTCAACATTATCACCAGAAAATACTGAAACCACAGGACCTTACACTAGCACCCAGCCTCAGCAAGAATGCGGTTCAAATCTGTCAGTAAACGCATCTCTGATAATGGCTGGAATAACAGTAACAGGCATAGCAGTTGTTGCCCTATCAGCGCTAATTGTTAAGAAAAGAAAAGGCAAATAGTATGCTGCTTCCTCTCCTTTTTTTCTTTATTGCTTTAATAACTGTATGATGGCAAATACCTTTCAGCAATCTTTCTGATAATGCTGCGAACCCAATGTTAAAAAAACTATGTGAAAACGCACATAGAGATTGTGATAAAAGAAAATTGTTGGTGAGTTTGTTTTTTCATGGGTTTACCATTCTTCTTCTTCCCATTCTTCGTCTTCGCCTTCTTCCCATTCCTCGTCTTCGTACACCATTCTTCTTTTCACCTCCACGCGCAATTTTAGTGTTAGTTTAGCGTAGCTTGGAACCGTTTAAATATTTGTATTCGACAATTGTCGTAGTCCCCCGCGAAACTTCAAAGAAACTCGGCAGTTTTTGGCGCAGTTTTCTCTAAAACGTTTCTCGACAACAAAATGGATAAATCCCTCGGAGGAAACTTTCAACGGGGATGATGTGAGGCGACGGCTACGAGCCCAAAGCTGTGAGAAAAGCCGTACTTGCACTGACCCTCTTAAATGGAGTTGAAAAAAAATGCTTTCGGATTTTAACCTCTTAGCCACAACAATGCGCGGAAACGAACGCCAAATGTGCTACGAACTAGCGTACCTGCTCAAGGAAGCCGGCGACCCCGAGCCCACAGTAGGCAAAACAGGCATAAGAGGCGTCATCGTAGCCAAAACCGCGTTAAACCCCATCGAAGCCATAGACAAATTCCGCAGCATCCTGCAGGAACGCCCCTACGAGTTCCGCTACGCACTGAGAATCCTTCCAATCGAGAAAGTAATCCGCACCGACCTAAACGAAGTAAAATGCGTGGCTACAGAGTTTGCCGCAAAAATAGGCGAAAACGAAACTTTCAGAGTCACAGTGGAAAAACGTTTCACGAGCATTCACTCGCAAGAATTCATCGAGGCTGCCGCCACGGACATACAGAACAAAGCGGATTTGGAAAACCCCGACAAAATCCTGCTAATCGAAGTTCTCGGCGGATTAACAGGCATGGCGCTCATAAAGCCCACTGACATCTTAGCGGTTATCAAAGAAAAAATGCTTTAGCCTAAAGCTGAGTTGCCAACAGAGCCATTCGCTCAATGACAAGATTAACCAAAGCCTGCTGAACATCGCCTTTAGCCACTACCGTCTCCAACTCTCCATCAGATACGCTGAACGCTTCGCGGATGCTCTGCACTTTACTGTTGGATAGTTCAAGAACTGTCTCGTCGGGTTCTGCACCGACGCGTTTCGAAACCGAGGAAAGTGCTGCTTTTACAGCGTCTGGGTTCTCACCAATTATCACCGCTGCAACATCAGCAGAGTCACAGTTGACGCCCACGTGCGCTATAGCCTTTCGAATCTGCCGCTGTGCAGAAGCGTAGAGCATAACCTCCACCGCAACGCTTTTCGAAATGTTAGTTTTGTTTCTGAAAGCTGTTAACGCGTTTAAAACTGCAAAGTACAGGTGCTGCCACGTAGCCACCAATTCAGCGTTGAAGAACTGTACCTCAGTGCCCTGCTGCTCCCTGCGGATTGCCTTCAAAAAGTCTTCAGCATCCTCAATTTTGACGTTGCGGAAACCCGTGATTTCCACGTATTCCCCAAACTCTTCAAAGTACTTCAGCAAGTTCTTTCCTCAAACATTTCCTGTAGAAACTTTTCCGCCAACTGTTTAGGAAACCCAGCTTTTACAAGTTTCGCAGTCATCGTATTAACCGCGGCTTTATCTCGGTATTTTTTAACGATTTTTCTAACAGTTTCTCTGGTTTCCCATGGAAAAACCACCCAGCGCCTCGTCTCCCGCGCGTAATAGTCTGGCTTAATCTTGCTCCACGGCTTATAGTAAAGCGTGGCTACTCGTGTTTCTTTTGCGTCCTGCTGCGAAACGTGCGCTTTCACGAGTTTCAGGCTTTCACCCGAGTCAGCAACATCATCCACAACGAGCACTTTTTTTCCTGTTACAACCACAGAAACGCTCTGCGTTAAAACTGGTGCTTTTTTCGTTTCAGCAACGCCCACGTAAAACTCGACGCTCACGCTGCCGAGCGCTGTTTCTAGAAGGTCAGCTAAAACTCGCGCTGGAATCCATCCGCCTCTTGAAACGGCAATTATCACGTCGGGTTTAAAGCTGCTCTTGCGGATTTCTTCAGCTTGATTAATCAGCATTGAGTATATCTGGTGCCACGTCGGTACTTCAAATTCAACTTTAGCTTCCACAACGTTTCCCTTTTCCGCAAAGAGAAACTTGTTGAAAACTCAAGTTTAAACTTTAGCTTCGGGCAACCTATAATTACTCTGTTGCATATAGTTTCAGCACGGTACCGCTTTGAGCAAAATTTCTAAGGCAAGAATTAGAAGCAGAGAGAGTGCAGATATTCTCATTGTGAACGCTGAGGAACTGCTAACTCTAGCCGAAGGAGGTCAACAGCCTAGAACAGGCAAACAAATGCGCGAGTTAGGAATTGTGCATGACGGCGCCATCGCCATCAGAGATGGTCGAATTTTGGCGGTTGGAAAAACTCAAGACGTTACCAAAGCATTCAGAGCTGGATACGTTATTAACGCCAAGGGAAAACTGGTTCTTCCAGGCTTTGTGGATCCGCATACACATTTGGTTTTTGCGGGTTCCCTAGAAGACGAGTTCCAACTGCGCGTTGAAGGTGCTTCCCGCATGGAACTACTCAGTTCAGGCGGCGACATACTGAAAACTGTTAAAGAAACTCGCAAAGCAGGAACTGAAAAACTTGTGAACCTCGGCTTGGAAAGACTTGATTCCATGCTGGAGCACGGCACAACCACGGTTGAAGCAAAAAGCGGGTACGGCTTAAGCACCGCAGAAGAACTCAAGATTTTAGAAGTCACGCGGCGACTAAATCGGTTGCACTGCGTGAACGTGGTTGCCACTTTCATGGGCGCCAACGCTGTACCATCCGAGTACAAAGGCAACCCAGAGGAGTACATTAACTCGATTATTGGCGAGGCAATACCGAAGGTCGCGGAGAAGGGGCTGGCTGAGTTTTGTGACGTTTTTTGTGAACGAAGAGTCTTCAGTTTAGCGCAAGCAAAACGGATTTTAGTGAAAGGCCAAGCGCATGGGCTGAAGCCTAAGATTCACGCTGACGAAATGAGTTTGCTAGGCGGCGCAGAAATAGCTGCTGATGTAGGCGCAGTCTCTGCTGAACACTTGTTGTTTTCGTCGGTTGAAGGTATCAAAGCTATGGCTGAAAAAGGCGTAATTGCAGTTTTGCTTCCTGCCGCCGCGTTCAGCCTGATGATGGGCAGATACGCTGACGCGAGATTGATGATTGACTGCGGCGTGCCAGTGGCTTTGGGAACAGACTTCAGCGCGGACTGCTGGATTGCGAACCAACAGTTAGTCATAGCCATGGCCTGCCACTTCATGCGCATGACACCTGCGGAAGCCATTACAGCTGCAACAATTAACGCTGCGCATGCGGTTAACCGCGCTGGCGAAGTTGGCAGTTTAGAAGTAGGCAAAAGAGCTGACATTGCCATTTTGAATGCGTCTAACCACAAGTTTCTAGGCTACTGTTTCGGCGTGAACTTGGTGGATAAAGTGATTAAAAACGGCAGAGTGGTTGTGGATAGAGAAAAACAAGATGCTCCTGTATTCATGAGCAAAATAGAATAAAGTTTCCTTAAGCGAAAAGTTAATCCTCAATATCGGGCAAAAACTCTATTACTTTGACGAGAAGCTGCACTATGGCGCCATCAAACTTTTGATACTGTTCCATGTCCGCAATCGGAATAACGTATCGCATGTTCTATTTCATACGCGGACTATTTTTATAACAATTCTTATGCCCCATACTTCGAACTTCGAAGTAGCGCACATATTCTCTCTGAGCATTTTGACACTTTCATGCAATTTTTCGATGCTGTACACACCATAAATTACGTCTTTCACTATATCTTTTTCGTAGAACCCTCTGAAAAGCTCCTTTTCAGGCACCAACGTAGACGACAATGGAATGTTGTGGTGCGGTCGCCGGGATTTGAACCCGGGATCATTAGCTTGGAAGGCTAAAGTC
>CAZDLK010000041.1:0-19817 GCA_964506435.1 uncultured Candidatus Bathyarchaeia archaeon
GTTTCAGCCAATAGTTTTAGAAGGCGCAGTGTGTACATAAGATTTTTTGAAGGATACCCGAATGGACAAGTGGAAGCAAAAGCGCAGCGCTAAGCAGCGGTACGACATAACAGCCGAAATGTACGACGCCCGTTACGCTGAGGAACAGGAAGCCAAATACAAAGCAGCCTTGGCAAGCGTGAACGTGGCAGGCGAGGTTCTGGACGTGGGCTGCGGTTCAGGCTTACTATTCAGCCACGTTGCCGCCCAAGCTGAAGTAGTTGTTGGCGTGGACGTTTCAGGCAAACTCTTGCTCAAGGCAAAAGAACGCTCCAAAAACTTTCACAATACGCATGTGATTCAGGCTGACGCTGACCACTTACCCTTCAAGAGCGAATGCTTTGCGGTGGTTTTCGCTTTCACCGTGCTTCAGAACATACCGAAACCAGCGGAAACTTTGCAGGAGCTTAAGCGCGTTGCAACGCATAGCGGCGCAATAGTGGTTTCTGGTTTGAAGAAGGCTTTTCCTTTACAAGTTTTCCGAGAGTTGCTACTGCAAGCTGGTTTACACATTGTTTCCTTTAAAGATGATGCAGCGCTGAAGTGCTACGTGGCGGTTAACGCTCAAAGCTTATGATGGTTAAACTGCATTGTTTTTTCGGGGAATGCATATGCGAACGAGCGGTGTTGCCAAGCAATATTTATATCACAAACTCTGCATTGAAACATTCCAATAAACGCTTATCAGCGCATACCCAGTTAGGCTCGGTGGAGAAATAATGCCGTTAAAAACTGTAAAGAAAGACACGGCAGACGCGTTAACTTTAGAGTGGATTTTGCACGTTAAGCACTATAAACTTGCGCTTGACAAAGCACGCTGCGTGGGCTGCCAAATATGCAGTTTAGCCTGTCCTAAAGAAGCGATTAAACTGGAGAAACAGCCTAAAGTCCAAGGCGAAAAAACCAAGAAAGCCAAAGTGGACATTGACTTGGCAAAATGCAATTTCTGCGGCATATGCGACGTCTCATGTCCCTACGGCGCCATCAAAGTCACCCTAAACGGCGCACACGACCTTATGCTGCTCCAGAAAGAAACCTATCCTGAGCTTGTGCGCGACATCAAAGTGGACACCAAACAATGCCCCAAAGACTGTGACGAATGCAAAAACGTCTGCCCCCTAAACTTAATCACGGTTACGCGCGTGGGTTTCGACGGAAAACCCGTAGAAAATGTCGCCGCTTTATCACCAAGCCAGCAGAAACGCGTGCAAGTTAACCTTGACATCAAAAAAGAGTACTGCCCCACATGTCGAGTCTGCGAGTTCAAATGCGCGCCAGGCGTGATTAAAGTTCGCAAGTTCATGGAAGGCACAATCGCCATAGACCAAGCTAAATGCCCCGAAGGCTGCAGAGACTGCTTGGACGTTTGCCCCATAACAGGCGCGCTGTACCTGTCAGAGGCAGACAACAAAGTGTACGTTAACGAATTATTCTGCGATTACTGCGGCGCCTGCAAAGCCGTGTGCCCAGTTGACGAGGCGTTAACAGTTAAGCGCACTAAAGTTATCCACACGCCTGTTCATTCGGGAGCGTGGAACAAGGCGTTGCAGCGCATCACGTCGCCTGTTGACGCGGCGAAAGAGTTTAAGGCGGCTAGTTCGCGGAAAGCCAGAGAGCAGGTTAGCCGCCGATTTAGTATAGAGGAAAAGATTAGATGAGTCCACAGCGGTTCAGAGTGGGACATGTTTCTGTTGCCGAGTGAAACACGGAAATCGCATTTATGAGCAACGAGAGATTAAACAAATTATATATCTTTCAATCATCAGAAGGGTCAACTGGGGGCGTCCTACAGCTAGGTGGTCCTGGCATCGGACTTCAAATCCGATGAGTCCGCAAGGTCTCGGGGTCCGATTCCCCTTGGACGCCGCCACTATGCCGCTGTCTTCAAAACGGTGTCTAACCGTTCTGTTGCCAAAACGATATCATTTTTTTGTATTCCTATGCTGGCATCGAAGTTGATGTAAGACGAGACATACTGAGGGCAGCACACTCCGAAATCATTTTTTTCTAAAGCTCTTGCACCGCAGACTCTTGCCGTGTACAAGGCTTTGCCTATCCTCTTGGCGTTTCTTCCCTCCAGCGTCATAGCCACGGATATTGGATTGTAAACATTCAGGGTTCGCTGCGAATGTCTCTCTGCAACCTCCTTCAAGGATGATTCGAGGAACTTTCTGTTTTCTTCTTGCTGTGTTCTCAGCTTCTCGTAGCCTTCTAAGCCAATCGACAGTATGGCTGCTAGGAATTGCACTATGGGAGTGGCTGTTGCTCTCCCTGCATAGGTTTCAGACACTTCGTCTAAGAATTCTTCATTGGGTGAAGCGACTATTGCTCCTCCGACTGGGGTGAGGAAATTCTTGTCTGTGCTTTGGATTATTGCGTCCACGCGTCCTGCGTCAACTGCGCCTCTTACGAGTTTCATGATTTCGCGGCTCTGCACTCCGAAGGAGTTGTTTATTATGTGCGGTACTTTTTTCGCCTCCGCGATTTTTGCAATTTCTTTGATTTTGTCTGGTTCTCTGGGTGGAAAGAACGTGGTTGTTGACAGAATCGCGGCAGTGTTTTCGTTGACTGCTTTTTCTATCTCTTCTGTGGGAACGTTTACTGCGTCTCCGTAGACTTCTCCTTCAATTATTCTTTCTTGAAGACCTGCAAGATGAATCGCCTTCAAAGGAGTCTTATGGTCAACCTGTGGGTAAACAACCTCTTTTCCCTTGGTGAGGTTTCTTGCGGCGCACAAGACAAGAGCAAGCGTCATTCCCGTTGCCATAGGAAAGACCATTGTCTTCTTGATGTTTGGAACTCCGAACCTTTTCATTGCGTCAGTTGACAATTTGTTGGCGAAGAAATACATGAGAGATGCACCTGCCGCTTTAGGCTGGGCTTCGGATAGGTCACCTGACCTTCCTACTCCATGGTGAAATCCACCTGCCAGCTTTGAAACTGCTGGAGACGCAACTCTGCCCTCTCTTTCGCCTACACAAGCTGCTTTGCTGTCCTTGTCCGAATCCATGGATGCCAGTAAATTCAGTAAAGCTTCGATTTGGCCGTCTTTCCATCCTTTTTCAGGTACTCTTCTTTGCTCGAAAAGCAGTTTTATCGGCTGGGCTTCTGTGCCTAACACTGTTAGGCCTCTATCGAGTATGCTCTTGGGGATTGTGTCCTTCAACTTGTCAAACGGTAACATGAAACACACCTTCTAACGCTCTCAGCTACGCTTCAGTGTTTAAATGTTCAGATTATTCTTTTAATGCTTTGTATACTGCGCTCTCATTCGTTATCTGTCGGTTAGTGAGAGGCGTATATGTTGGGTTTAAGATTAAATCTGATGCAAAAAATGCTATTGGGTTTATGCTGAATTCAGTATACAGTTTTCCTGCAGGTCAGTCCGTTGAAAGGTTAGTTGCTTAAATTTTAATCAAACCAACCAAAAAGGCGCAAGTTGTCACGACAAAGAATAAAAGCCCTCTCACCCTGATTGGCAGCTGTGAAGCACGGTAATGTTGAATTCCCTGACGGAATAGGCTTCAAATGTGTGAACTGCGGGTCTTGTTGCAGGGCACACCCAAGCGACGTTAATGCTGAGGAACAGAAAAAGATTGAGTCTTTTGGCTTCACTGATTTTTTAGAGGGAAATATTGGTGGTGTAACCCGGCGTATTCGGGCAAAAGATGACGGAAGTTGCTTCTTCTTAACAAAAGACAACAGATGCGCCATATATGACGCTAGACCAACCGCCTGCAAATTAGAGCCTCTAATGATAACTGATTACGATTACGAAAACAACAAAATCAAACTTGATGTAAATCCTGCCGCTCTTTGTGATCCATCCCTATCTTGCAAGGGGCTATCTCGTGGCTGTAAAATGCCTGAAGGCGACATGGGAGAAGCTGCGCAAACAATAATCCAAGAAGCGCTGGAAAGCTTCTCAAGGCAGAAAGGGCTACCCGTAACAAGCAAAGAAGTCGCCTTTTTGACGAGACAACACTTCATACAGGCATACATAATTGCTAGCGCGTTTGCGGAAGCAGCGAGTAAACTCTCGTGGGAATGAAAAGAGAGAGGCGCTTAAATTTTAATCCAACCCGCTTTTCAGCATGAGCGGCAGCAAAAACGACTTATCGGTAGCTGTTTTGCTTTTTAGGGGTCGCGGTGACTCACTGTTTCTTAATCCGCGTTTTCGGCTTCGCTGATGTTCGCCCACGTTTTCTCTGTGAACGGTTATCAGAAACACCCGATTCCTCAAGTTTCTTCTTAACCAGCGCCTTCTCAACCGTCCTCACGTCCAGGTTGTGTTTGGCAGCCGTTTTCCTCAACGCCGAATGCAGTTTCACATAATTTATGGTTGAAAAAAGGTTAGGCGGCTCATTCCCCAGCAGAGCCCTCCACGCGTACACGTCGAAAACACCGTACTGTCTGGGGTCAAAAAACGCAAGAATAACACTTGCCAAAACGGGGCTAACTCCCTGTAGCGTCAGAAGGCAATTCATCCTGTACGCATCATCAGCCACGGGTAAACTGAAAACTTTGTTTGAAACCCGAGACACCAACGCCTCATCGTTCCTTGTCACAAGTTCCAGAACCTCAAGTTTTTTCTTTTCGTCATCTTGGAACTTCCACTCAACCACTTGAACCAAATCCGCGTGCGTCATAACTTTCTGTTTGCGGAACCTTGCACCCAACTCTCTTTCCTTCTGACCACGCCAACCTTGGTCTTTGTCGTATTTCCTGCTCCACGCGAGAAAATCGTTTTTATCCAACCTGAAAACACCCAGAACAGTTGTCACTCTGGCGGTATTTATGGCTGTGGTTTCATCTGTTCAGGAGTCAAGGGATGGACGATGGCCTTTAGTTCTGCAAGCTGGTTTTGATTGCGTGTTTTTGTTGAGGCGGGCTAGTATGGTAGTAGTAAAGAGTTAGTGAGTTATGGGTTTGAAGCTTAATCTTGCAGTAGAGACGCAAGATCGCGCATGAGTGGCAACAGCGGCAATCTTTCGTTTACTGTGGCTGCGGAGGTTTGGGTTTAAAATTTAATCCAAGCCACTCAGGCATGTGGTTAGTTAAATAAAACGTTAACTAATTCGTGACAGGCAACTTTTTTGGCAACATGCTATTATGGGCTCAGTTAAAAGCGTTAGGAAATATTATATGGCGCTCGACAGAATTATTAACCGACGACAGGATAGACGATAGGGGAAAACGTGTGTCGCAGAGTTATCCTTACCTACTTATACTGTGCGGATTGCCTTCTTCAGGAAAGACCACCATCAGCAAAAACGTCGCCTCCCTGCTCGAGGACAAACATGAAATATCGACCATGATAATCAGCTCGGACGATTTTCGCGACATGCTCTCGTACTCCTCCAAAGGATTCAAACCTGAAAGAGAAACATCGGTAAAAACTCTTTATGAGAAGGCTATTGCAACTGGTTTGGAGCATGGTTTTCTCGTAATCAGTGATGACCTAAACTACTACAAGTCAATGCGAAGCGACCTAAGGCATGTCGCCAAACGATCAGACTCTGACTATGACATAGTCTTTGTTGACACACCCGTTGAACAAGCTATCAAATGGAACCAAGAACGAGGATCACCGATACCGTCATCCCTCATTGAGGAAATCAATCAGAAACTTGACCCGCCGAAGGGTGATTACAAGTGGGACAATCCCCTTGCGGTTGTCGATCCCAGTAAACAAAGCTACGAAGAAATCGCCAACATCATTGTTACCGCAGTTCTCAAGAGACTTGAAAACCCGAAAAGGTCCAAGCCCAAAAAGCTGGTGGAAAACGAGAAGTCGCTGAGAGCAAGAGGCATCGAAAGGGAAACCAGAAAGTCCATGATGGAGGTCATGACACGGTACAAGAATCCAGACTTAGGCATTACTCTGTCAGGAATCAGAAAAGAAGTGGTTAAGAAGGCACTGGCCGACGGTTCAAAGCCTGTGGACGCGGTTGAATTATTCCTCAGAGAGGCTAATGCAGTCGCTAAAAGTTACAGCGTGGCTGAGGGCAAAGGCCTAATCCCCGTTCATGTCGGTCTCTTCGGACATGTTGACCACGGCAAAACAATGCTTGCCAGGCAGCTAACTGAAAAACCTTCGACAGCTGCTCTAGACAAGGCACCAGATTCCGTCAGGCGAGGAATGACACTAGACATAGGCTTCTCCGCTTTCACCTTAGGTAAGTACCTGGTCACTCTCGTCGACTTGCCAGGGCACTTCAGCTTAGTTAGGCATGCGGTGGCGGGTGCTAACATAATTGACGCGGCAGTGCTGGTTGTGGCTGCCGATCTCGGCCTTCAGGTTCAGAGTGCGGAGCATTTTTCTATAATTAAAAACATCGGAATAAAGGACCTTGTAGTTGCTCTGAACAAAGTCGACGTGGCTTCTCCAGAGAGAATTGAGGAAGTCAAGAAGAAAGTCCGGCTTCTTCTGAAAGGAACTCCATATGAAAAGGCAAAGATTGTGGAAGTTTCAGGATTAACGGGTAAGGGAATTGACGAACTCAAAAGCACACTGCAAGCGTCGCTCAGTCCACCTGTTCGCCAATGGATTGGCCCGTTCAAGATGCCTATAGACCACGCGTTCACCATAGCTGGAGTAGGAACGGTCTTAACTGGTACAATCCACCGTGGAAAAGTGAAAGTGAAAGATACCGTTGAAATCAAACCCACCGACAAAAAAGGCCAAGTGCGTTCGCTGCGCTCCTTCGGCGAGGACAAAGAAGAGGCTATCGCTGGAGACAGAGTGGGCGTAGCTGTCAAAGATATAAAACCTGATGACGCTCACAGGGGTTATGTAGCCGTTTCTCCTGGCTCCATCAATTCCACCCGTCGTGTGATAACCGAATTGGAAGTGGACAACTACTATCAACGCCCGTTGACACCGTACAGCGATGTAGACGTGTTTGTTGGGTCTTCTGAAGTGCTGGGAAACGTTATGCCCGGGGTCATGGAAGACGGCAGGTTCATTGTGAAGAATTCGGTGAAGGCTTCTGAGAAGTGCCTAGTTTACATAGAACTTAGAAAACAAGTCGTGGCGGAAAGAGGAGATCACGTTCTCTTGATGAATCCTGGGCTTCAAGCCCGCGAATTCCGAATAATTGGTGGAGGAAGAATTACCGAAACAAACAGCAAACCAGAATTTTTCTCCAAAAAGACCAAGGAAGGAACTGTAAGGCAAAAAATAGGAGCCAACGAGTACTCAGTGAATGGGCTCTTCAGCACTTCGGAAGCTGCCTCCAAGTTTGTGGGAAAACCCGTTGTTACTGCATCAAGCGTTAAAGGCGAAATCAGGGCTTCAATGTTACAAGGCGAAGTCTCGGTCAGGTTTAAAGAGCCCGTGTCTGAAGGCGAAAAAGTATTTTTCTACGCCTACAAGATGTTAAAAAGCAAATAGTCAACCTAATGAGTTGTTTCTTGAAAACTGGCGTATTTTTCAAGCAATGCTTATATCACGCTGGTACCCAGAAAAGAAGTGAAGCGGTAAAAAGAAGAATGGTTATTGAGGATGTTATAGAATGAGCAATTCAGAAACACAGAAACCAGACGAAACCGCCAAACAGCCAGAACCTGTGCGAGTGGGAGTTTTTGTTTGCCACTGTGGTATGAACATCGCTGGGACAGTTGACGTTAAGCAAGTAGTTGAGTACGCTAAAACGATACCTGACGTTGTTGTCGTTAAAGAGAACCGTTACACATGCGCTGACCCGGGGCAAGAAGAAATCAGAAAAGCAATAAAAGAGCACAACTTGAACCGTGTCGTCGTAGCTGCTTGCAGCCCAAGGATGCATGAACCGACATTTCGAAAAACCGTAACTGACGCAGGGTTAAACCCATATGTCTTCGAAATGGCAAACATACGCGAGTTCTCTTCATGGTGCCATCCCAATACTCCAAAAGACGCCACAGAAAAAGCAAAAGACACTGTAAGAATGGCTGTGGCAAAAGCGCGACTGCATCAGCCTCTCAAAACCATGGAGGTCCCTGTAACCAAAAACGCCTTAGTTATCGGCGGAGGCATTTCCGGCATCAACTCCGCTCTGGATTTGGCAAATATGGGTTTCAAAGTATACCTTGTCGAGAAGAACACAAGCATAGGAGGGCACATGGCACAACTCGACAAGACGTTCCCAACGCTTGACTGCAGCATTTGAATTGAAGGACCTAGGATGGTGGAGGTAAATCACCATCCTAAGGTCGAAGTAATCTCCAACGCAGAAGTCCTCAACGTAGAGGGGTTCGTAGGCAATTTCAGAGTGAAAGTTCGCAAGAACCCACGATATGTCATTGCCGGAAAATGTACTGGCTGCGGGGAATGCAAAGACGCCTGCCCAATAGAATATCCCAATGACTGGGACCTGAACTTAGGCGTAAGGAAAGCAATATCCATTCCGTTTGAGCAAGCAGTGCCGCTTATCTACTCGATAAACAGGGACTACTGTATAGAGTGCTTCAAATGCGTGGACGCCTGTGGTGCACGTGAAGCCATCAACTTTGACCAAAAGCCAGAAGAGATTGAATTGGAAGTCGGAACAATCACAGTAACAACTGGTTGCGACTTCTATATGCCTTACGATGACGCCAGGTACGGCTATGGAAAATACGACAACGTAATTACAGCTTTGGAATTCGAACGGCTCATCACAGCATCTGGCCCAACAAGTGGGCACATAGTCCGCACATCCGATGGAAAGCAACCGAAAAGCGTTGTCTTCGTTAATTGCGTCGGTTCAAGGGACGTAAACAAGTACGAGTATTGTTCAGGTTTCTGCTGCATGTACGGGCTGAAAGAAGCCATCCTTCTGAAAGAACACTACCATGATGACGTGGAAGTCTACATTCTCTACATAGACATGCGCACTCCCTTCAAAGGCTACGAAGAATTCTATCGAAGAGCCCGCGAAATGGGAATCAACTTCATCAGGGGAAAAGCATCCAGCATACTTGAAGACCCAAAGACCAAAAACTTGATTGTACGAACAGAGGACATGACGCTGGGAGAGCCCCTTGAAATAGAAACAGGACTCGTTGTGCTAAACACAGCAGCCATACCCAGCAAAGGCGCCGAAGAATTGGCTAACGTCCTCCACATAACACGCGGAGCAGACGGGTTCTTCATGGAAAGCCACCCGAAACTCAAGCCAATGGACACGCCTATGGACGGAGTATTCCTAGCAGGCTCTTGCCAAGGACCAAAAGATATACCCTACAGCGTATCTCAAGGAAGCGGAGCCGCAGCACGAGCAGCAACCATTCTTTCTCAACCGACTTGGAAGATAGAACCGATTGTCGCAACAGTTGACGCCGCTAAATGCCGAAACACAAAAGTAAAATGTGGTATATGCGCGAACAGTTGCCCCTTCGGAGCCATAACTGCACTTGAGAAACAACCAGCTCAGGTTAATCCAGCCATATGCCATGGTTGCGGCACATGCGTCGCTGAATGCCCCGCAGACGCTATAACTCAGATGCACTTTACGGATGAACAGCTAATCTCACAAATCAGAGCCGCTCTAGAAAAGGATCCGGGAGATAAGATACTAACGTTTATGTGTAACTGGTGAGGTTACGCCGGCGCGGACCTGGCGGGGACGAGCCGGCTTGAATACCCTCCGACGACACGGGCGATACGGGTAATGTGCACTGGGCGGATTGATCGGGACTTCGTTATTGAAGCATTTAGGCTGGGCGCTGGAGGAGTGTTGATTGCAGCCTGCCATCTTCCCAGCGACTGCCACTACATCTCTGGAAATGCCAAGATGAAGGTGCGCATGGATGCGTTGGCTGGCATGCTTCAAAAGCTTGGATTGAGCCCTGAAAGATTTAGGGTTGATTACGTGTCATCAGCTGAAGGACCGAAATTTGCTAATATAGTCAGGGAAATGACCGACCAAATGAAGGCGCTGGGAAAAGAAAAGATATTAGCGGAAAACGCAAAGCTTTATCCCGTCTTAGATGGCATGCTGAAACGCAAAGCGGCAGCGGCTCAAGCCTCCGCGGCTAAACCAGCTGACCAAACCGCGGCAAAACCCGTTAAATAAACAACTTTTCTTTTTTTATTTTTATTTGTGAAAATTTCTGTAATTTTTTGTGCTCTTAAAGTTTTCAGCGTTACATTTTGGATGTTAGAAGCCGGCACGCTTAGAAGTTTCTATTTCGCGGATGAAGTTGTTGAAATGTTATGTGGCGTAAAAAATTGAGTAATCAATCAACCGTTTTCCATGAGAATTCTTGTTTACTTCAAGGAATACTTATATCTTCATCAAAAAACCTAATATGCTTAATTAAGAAAACTAATACATCTCTCGAAAGCCACTACTTCCCAAAAGAGAAGAGACACGGTTGAAAGAAGAATGGCTATTGAGGAAGTTGCAGAATGAGCAATCCACAAACACAGAAACCAAACGAAGCAACTACACAACCTGAACCGTTACGGGTTGGAGTTTTTGTTTGCCACTGCGGCTTGAACATCGCAGGCACAGTGGACGTGCATGCGGTTGCTGAATACGCAAAAACCATACCTGATGTTGTGTACGTGAAAGAGAATCGCTACACCTGCGCTGACCCTGGTCAGGAAGAAATCCGAAAAGCCATCAAAAACTACAAACTTAACCGCGTCGTCGTCGCAGCGTGCTCCCCAAGAATGCACGAACCCACCTTCAGACGTACAGTCGCTGAGGCAGGGTTAAACTCGTTCCTCTACGAAATGGCCAACATCCGCGAGTTCTCCTCATGGTGCCACCAGAACGCTCCCGAGGGCGCCACGGAACGCGCCAAAGACGCCGTGCGCATGGCCGTAGCCAAAGTGCGGTTAATGCGGCCGTTGCAAACCATAGAAGTTCCAGTCACCAACAAAGCCCTAATCATCGGTGGGGGCATCGCAGGCATGAACGCTGCTTTGGATTTGGCGGAGATGGGCTTCAAAGTTTACATGCTGGAGAACTCGCAGAGCATCGGCGGGCACATGGCAGCTTTGGACAAGACGTTTCCCACGTTGGATTGCAGCATCTGCATTGAAGGACCAAAAATGGTGGATTGCGCTAGGCACCCGAACATCACGATTTTCGCTTACTCAGACTTAATCAAAGTGGACGGTTACATCGGTAACTTTAAAGTGAAAATCCGCAAGAACCCGCGTTACGTGATACCTGAAAAGTGCACGGGCTGTGGAGAATGCAAAGACGTCTGTCCAATAGAGTACCCGAACGAGTGGGACATGAATTTGGGCACCCGCAAAGCCATTTCAGTCCCGCTTGACCAGTGTGTCCCACTTATCTACGCCATCAACAAGGACTACTGCATTGAATGCTTCAAGTGCACTGATAAGTGCGGCGACCGCCGTGCCATCGATTTTGAACAGAAAGCCGAAGAAGTCAATATTGACGTTGGCGTAATCATCGTTAGCACAGGCTTTGACGTGTACATGCCTTATGACATGCCGTTGCTGGGTTATGGCAAGTACCCGAACGTTATCACAAGCATGGAGTTTGAACGCTTAATTCTCGCGGCTGGTCCAACAGGCGGCAAAGTCATCAGGCAAAGCGACGGCAAAAAACCGCATACAGTCGCGTTCATCCAGTGTGTGGGCAGCCGAGACAAAAACAAGTACCCGTACTGTAGCAACTTCTGCTGCATGTACACTTTGAAGCACGTTGTGCAGTTGAAGGAGAAGTATAAGGAAGATGTTGAGGTTTACGTGTTCTACATGGACATACGCAGCCCAAGCAAAGGATATGAGGAGTTTTATGACCGCGCACGCGAACGAGGCGTAATCTTCATCCAAGGTCGCGTAAGCCGCATAGACGAAGATCCAGTTACGCATAACATGGTTGTGCACAGTGAAGA
Source organism: uncultured Candidatus Bathyarchaeia archaeon (assembly GCA_964506435.1). Taxonomy (GTDB): domain Archaea; phylum Thermoproteota; class Bathyarchaeia; order Bathyarchaeales; family Bathycorpusculaceae; genus JAOZHU01. The sequence continues at coordinate 11,884 of CAZDLK010000041.1, forward strand.
CTCGAAGCTTGGGCAGCCAATCGAAGTTAACGCGGAGATGGTTGTGCTTGCAACCGCTGCCATACCCAAGGAAGGCTCAGCGGACATAGCTCGCATCTTGAACTTGTCCCGCGGCTCAGACGGCTTTTTCATGGAAAGCCACCCCAAACTTAAACCGATGGATGCGCCTACAGACGGCGTCTTTTACGCGGGCGCGTGCCAAGGCTTAAAGGACATTCCTGCCAGCGTCTCGCAGGGCAGCGGTGCAGCTGCAAGGGCAGCAACGGTTATCTCTAAGTCAAAATGGAAGATTGAACCCATCATTTCTATCGTAGATGAAACCAAATGCAAGAGCTGCGGCATGTGCGTGGACAAGTGTCCTTATGGCGCAATCAGATGGGAAAAGGGAAAACCAGCCTCAATCATCACTGCCAGTTGCCACGGATGCGGCACATGTGTTGCCGAGTGCCCGCAGCATGCTATTACTCAGATGCACTTTACGGACGCGCAGATTATGGCGCAGATACGCGCGGCGCTTGAAGATAAGCCTGAAGAGAAAATCTTGGCTATTCTCTGTAACTGGTGCAGTTACGCTGGTGCAGACCTTGCGGGCATTAGCAGATGCGAGTACCCGTCAAGCGTTCGACCGATACGTGTCATGTGCAGCGGCAGGGTGGATAAGGAGTTTATTCTTGAGGCGTTGCGGTTAGGCGCAGGCATGGTGCTGATTGGCGCGTGCCACTTGCCCTTTGACTGCCACTACATCAGCGGCAACTACAAGATGAAAGCCCGCACTGACGCGCTGAAAAATATGCTGATTAAGCTGGGCATGAGCCCTGAAAGGTTCCGCGTGGAGTACGTTTCCGCTGCTGAAGGCATACGCTACGCTGAAGTGATTAAAGAGATTGACGCGGATATGAAGGCGCTGGGCAAAGAGAAAATACAGGCTGAAAACGCGAAGCTGCGACCTATGTTGGAGAACATGTTGAAACGCTGGAAGAAACCATAACTTTGAATAGCGTGCTCTTAGAACTAGAAACCATTAATGCGGGGTTTAAGTGAGTAATGAAGTGTGAACGTTGCGGGTTATCTCTCAACGAGGGAGAAAACTATGATTTTCACGGGAAAACCGTGTGCGAAGACTGCTACTTTTACTTGACAAACCCGCCTAAAGCCTGCGACCCCATGGCAGTATCAGCAGCGTTGTCAATCCGCAAACAGCTAGGGCAAACAGGCGCAGAGGGCTTAACGAAACTGCAGAAACAAATTTACGGCATAATTGAAGAAAAAGGAAAAATCACCCGAGAAGAACTGTTGGCAATTGTTAAGATTAAGCCAGAAGAGCTGGAACAGCAATTTGCTATTCTGCGTCACTGTGAGCTAGTCCGCGCGTTCAAAGAAGGCGACAAAACATACTTGACAAAATGGTAGCTTACCGCCTACTCGGATGAATGCTGGGGAACAGGCTAAAACGCTGGGAAGAAACCTGCTCTCTTCGATTCAGTTGATTGAGAGAGTTTAATTCTGACCTTTCAATTACTGTGGATTATTTCTCTAAATTTTGAAATAGCCTTTACTTATTTTTTCGTACAGCGCGTGTACAAAAGCGAGAGAAATGATATTAATCCTCTTAACTTCAATCCAAAATTGATATAATTCCATTTGTTTGACTTCGTCTAAATAGCTGTTAGTTGCTAAAAATACTTTTCCGCCTTCTTTGTCCTCTTTAAACCAAAAAGTTCCGTGTGCTAAAGAATTTCTTATATCGGTATCTATCATTGTTCTAAGACGTTTTCCTATTTGTGGTGTGATTCTCTCGATTTCCTTAAGCAAACTGCCAAGTGTCATAGTGCGTTTTATGCCCATTTCTTCTTCGAGAAAGAAAAGAAGGGAAGTCTTAAGGACTGATTCAAAATTAATTAAAGTTGTACCAATAAGTTGACACATAAGAATCGAAGTTATCATGTCTAGTGTTAAGCCAGAGTCAACTGAAAACTTCTTGAGAGTTTCCTCATTTTGAAATTTATTGACCATTGCATTCAACGCAAAAGCATACTTTTGGCTATTTCTCCAAATCAGCATAAGCCTTTCCCTGTCCATCCGCAGAGGTCCTTTTCTCAGCAAATTCTTAGAATTTAAGTCCTCTAATAACTCTTCAAAAAGAGCATCGGCTTCGTCCCATATTGGCTTCTCTGCTTCGCCTAATTGATTTTTGTAATAAGCCACTAGTTCGTCTTTGCCAACCATTCTGTCGCCAATTGATATAGTGCATTTCAATTATTTATTTAACTGAGGCTCTCTTCTAGAATTGTTTTCTTTCAAACAAAGCAACCGCTCCAGCCAGCAAGCAGGCGGCGACTGCCGCGGCTAAAACGACTGTAAATAAAGTTGCTTCAGGCAGATTCAGCATAGTCGGCACAAGAGGAATCACTGAAATTTGGTTTCCTCCGTAGATGACTAGTATTGCTCCGACGAGAACTGATGGTGAGCCGATGCCGATGAGCACGCCTGCTGAGCAGGATACTGCAACCATGGAGAGGCTTATGGCTAACGACTGCACGGTGTCGTTGAGTATAGTTGGTGGAAATGCGCTTGCAGCGGCGTAATCCGCTGCCACGCCTACGGCGACCGCTATGAAGCTGGCTACGGCGACGCAGGTGTACACTGACAGGAACTTGGCGAGGACGATGTTTCGGCGTTTCAGAGGTCTGATGAGGAATAAGTCGTAGACTTGCCTGTTCTTTTCGTTTATGATTGAGACTGCCAGCATGACTGCGGCTAATGTTCCTGCTAAGCTGGAGACTACCAGTGCTGAGATGACGGTGAATGATATGGCTTGCCCAGTGGAGCCGTATTGGATGAAGCGGAACAGGACAGATATGAGGGGCAAGCCTACCCACAGGAAGAGCATGACCTTGGATTTGTAGAAGCCCTTCAGCTCGTCGAAGTAGAGCAGCGGCAGGTTCATGCTTTTTCGCCCTCCCGTACGTAATTAATGTAAATCTCATCCAGCGACGGCGACAATAACGTGACGCCCCGCACTTTAATTTTCAGCTTAACTATGTTCTGAATCAGACTGTTGACAACTTCGTCAGCGTCAGCGTTTGCCTCCAACTTTGCTAAAACTCTTCCTGGAGACGCTTGTTCAACGCTTTTCAAGCCTTTCAACGATTTGAGCTCCTGCCAATTATCATTAGGCTGCGGCAAAAGTACTTCTATTGTTTTTTGTATCGACATGCGGGATTTCAATTCGTCCAGCGTGCCAACTTGCTTGATGCGCCCGCGACTTAGAATTCCGATGCGGTCAGCCACATCTTGCACGTCACTGAGTATGTGCGAGGAAAACAGGATTGTCGTGCCCCGCTTGCCCAGCTCCAAAATAACCTCTTTGAACTGATGTCGGCTCAAAGGGTCAAGCCCGCCTAATGGTTCATCCAGAACCAGAAGCTTCGGCTCGTGGAGCAGCGCTTGAGCTAAGCCTACTTTCTGAATCATGCCTCCTGATAACTGGGAAATTTTTTTGTGGCGAACATCCGACAGGGCAACTAAATCCAGCACTTCGGGGATGCGGTTTTCAACCTGTTGTGCCGTGAGACCGGAAAGTTTTCCGAAGGTTGTTAATGCGTGGTTCACGGTTCTCCAATCTTGGAACGCAACGTTCTGCGGAAGGTAGCCCAGCAGTTTGTGGGCTTCTTCTTTTTGTTTAGGTATTCTGTAGTTGCCTATGCGCACTTCGCCTTGGAAGTCGCTGATTAGCCCAACCAAAATTTTCATAGTGGTGGTTTTTCCCGCGCCGTTTGGTCCTATGTACCCGAAGATTTCGCCTTCGTTGATTTCGAGAGAGATATTGTCTAAAGCGCGGAAGTTGAAGTAGCTTTTTGATACTCCGTGAAGAGCAACGAATGAGTTGCCGCCGCTAACCATTTTTCCACATCATCAGCCGTTAACTCAAACTTACTATGCAACTTGCCTTTTATGTTCTTCGAGTCGCATTCCCAAGCGGCATACTGTGAAGGTTTAACTGGTGTTCTTTTGGAGAACGTTTTTGTTCTGCGGGGAGCATTATTAGATTCATCTTGCAAGTGTTTTGGGTAGTGAAAAAACAATGATCGAGAAAAAACTAGTACTATGTGGAATCCTCGCCATAGCGATAGGAGTCGCAGCGATCTTGCCCTTAGAATACTTTATGTCGGCAAGTGCTCAAGCAGCAATACCTACCAAGCCTTGGACTAGCCTCAATGTGGCTTACGCTTACTGGGATACCAATCTTGACGGTGCCAACTTTACAACAACATTTTGCGGCGAAATACATAACGCAGTGACTAACGTTACTCTTACTTCTGACGCCTTTAAAGATGCAGACGCCCGAATGGAATACTATCAGCTGCAAGTCTCTTCCGATCAGGGACCCATATACGAATTGACTTACTATGTTGGATTAGCCAAGATAGGTGCATTGGTTGACATGTACAATTCAACGTTGTACTTCTCAGGCGGCAGCACTTATAGCACTAATTCAACTAGCGGTGGCATATTCATCACTGACCCTACGGTTAGCAACAGTTACACAGGAATAATCAGCGGCAGCACGTTGAACTACAACGATACTGGTACACCTCAAGTTGTTATTGACCTTCAGAACGCCAATGTGTTGTACATTGACGTAATTAGGCTGTGTTCCATCACGTTCAGCGGCAACACCACGACTGTGATTACGGAAAGCAGCAATGTAATCCAGCACATAGAGTTGACAAAATTAGACGACGGCTTTCTGTACGACAGCGGTGCAAGCATAAGCGTGCCGTTCCCACTATTGAGACCATCTATGACCCAGACCCTCACCCAGATATTCACTCCTGATTCCGCTCCAAATGCAAATTTAAACTCCACAAGCCAGCCTTAGGAAGCCGCAAACTTGACTAACGAAGCACTCGAAGGCAACACATTAAACGTCTATGCGTACATTGTCCACGCTAACAAGCCAGTGGGCACAAGAGACGTGACAAGAGGCGCAAGCTTAAGCAGCACAAGCGTGGCACACAGACACTTGCAGAAACTGGAAGAATTCGGATTAATCGAGAAAAACGTGTATGGCGACTACATCCTAAAGGAGAAAACAAGCATCAGCGGGCACGTTTGGGTCGGCAGAAACCTCGTGCCGCGGCTGATTTTTTACTCCTTCTTTTTTATGGGCGCACTCAGCGCAGAAACAGCAATCATCCTGCTCGGCTACATTGTCGGCGGCTCAATTGTTGAAACAAGCTTCTTATTCCTAACAGGAATGACCGCCATAGCAATGATTCTCTTCCTCTTCGAAGGAATCTCGCTGCAGAGAAAAACCAAACCCAAAAACTCCGCAAACAACTCAGAAAAATAAACATCAATAGTCAACGTCAAGAATAATTTCTAAACCCGCCCCATTAATACTCAGCTCACTGCACAGTTAAACCAGCATATTTGGAGCCTACTAGTCGATCAGTACAGGGAGAAGCGGCACTACTGCTTTTTAGGGTTGAGAAGTAACTTATAATTTAAACCGCAATCTTGTTAACACCGCCTCGTTTTAATAGATTAAGTAAATTGGAGAATTTTTAGGGGTGGTTGTCAAGAAACTTTGACTAAAAAAAGCCCGTTTAGTCAAGAAACCTTTACAAAAACGCTTTTACCGTAAAAGAAGCCTAATATGGTGAGAGGGTAAACATGAGCAAAAGCGCTGTGTTAATGCTTGTTCTCGTCTTGTTGACAGCGCCATGCATTATGGCAGCTAATCCTGTGGTGTCTTCTGCTGCTGTTACTGGGGATACGTGGGTGTCGAAGACACCGATGCAGGTGGCAAGATTCGGTTTAGGCGTTGCTGTGGTGGGCGGAAAAATTTACGCTATTGGTGGTAGTGGCGACGGAGCTTTGGGAACAAATGAGGAATATGATCCAGTTACTGACACTTGGGTGTTCAAGTCGTCGATGCCTGTTCCAAGTAGTGGTTTTGCTACTGCAGTTTATGAGGGAAAAATTTACTGCATTGGCGGAGAAATGAATCAGGTTTATGATCCAGCAAATGACTCATGGGAAAACAAAACGGCTATGCCTACTGCAAGAACTTCTCTGCAGGCAAACGTTGTCAATGGCAAAATCTACCTAATCGGCGGGGCTATTCCTGACAACACGCGTGTTCCGGGTTTTTATTCTTCATCCGTTAACGAGGTTTACGATCCAGCAACAGATTTTTGGACCACAAAAACACCTATGCCAAACGCGACGAGCAGCAGTGCTTCAGTCACAGTAGACAATAAAATATACATTATAGGCGGCGTTGGACCAGAACATCCGGGTTCCAGCCTGAACCAAATATACGACCCTGAAACTGACACTTGGACGCTGGGTGCAACCCCGCCACTGGGTATCGCGTACGGGGCAGCGGGCGCAACTACTGGCGTAAATGCGCCTAAGCGAATTTACTTTGTTTATGTTGACGGCACTCAAATTTATGATCCAATAAATAACAGTTGGGCATTTGGGGCTGATGTGCCTACAAAACGCTTTAGTTTAGCTGTTGCCGTCGTAAACGACCTGTTGTACGTTATTGGAGGGTGTACTGTGACTTATGATATATATTGGAACAGTAATGTCACCCGTTATGCTACAACTGAGCAGTACACGCCTATAGGCTACGGCAAGCCCGACCCAACGCCGTCTCCTTCACTTTCGCCATCACCAACATCTTCACCTTCACCGTCTTCTCTAAACCAGCAACCCGAACTCATCTACGTAGTTGTAGTAGCCGCAGCAGCCATTGCAGTAATCAGCATAACCGCAGTGGCGCTCAAGAAAAGACACAAGAAAAACACAAGCTAAAACCCTTTCACACGCTTTCTGCAAGAGGACAATATAGTACAGCAGCACAAAAACAACGCAAACGCCAAACGCAAGCAGCAGCAAACCGCATTAAAAGTAGTTGTGCTAAGCAATCTCTCACAACTACAAACAAAAAACGCATCCTTCATATTTGGAACCTGATAGTCAATCGTTGCAGAAAAATAGGAGGGGAGGGGTCACTATTGGAGGAAAACCAGCGCATTAGCATGTTGGAAACGCGAACACATTTGGAGAATCAAACGTTTCGTTGAGTTTTTGTTTTTTTTGCTTCTCACTTTTTTTAACCAAAACAGTTCCTGCGTTTGTGGATTATTTAAGCTTGGCAAAAATTTCTAGAAAACTACTTAGAGCAGACTGTTTTACTTCTTCTTACAGTGACTTCGCATTCTGTCCAAATTGCTTTTCGCAGGTTCATGTGTTGGAACTGAAAAGAATCCTTCCAGCATCTCACATGTATCATATTCGCTACAGCTTGCACATGTCACAAATTTCTTTTCTCGACAGCATTTCCTGATAGAGCAATTTAAACATCCTGCAAAAATAGTGCATTCTGACCAGCAACCTTCACAATCCACATCTTCTAACTTCAAATCTTTCCCGATATACACAGCATAAAGTTTAGACCATTCCTGAGCAGTTTTTTGTCTTAGCGCATCATCATCATCATTGACTGTGGCAATAAAAACGGGGCATCCCTCACAATTCAGACCACAACAACCCAGAATTCTTTTCTCCATACACATCCTCTCAAAAACCCTTTCTATCATTTTGTTGTTAATAAATTCCCCTCTACATTACCTAACGTCTTGTTTTCTTCTATTTGGAACCTATTAATGGTTCATTGCAGAAACCAGTGGGGGATAAGTCTCTATTGACGGCTTTTCAAGCCAAAAACACGTTAAAACATGCTCTACACACAGCAATAACTAAGAGTAACTAAAAGTTACCAATTTATATTTCACAAAATAAAACCACACACAGACCAAAACAACGATGCATACACCAACACAGTCACAAGGTTCTCACGCAAATATCGCTCAGACACTACCGGCCCAACACCTCAGGCGATTGGGGACCGCAGG
>CAZDLK010000042.1:0-19764 GCA_964506435.1 uncultured Candidatus Bathyarchaeia archaeon
AGTTGAAATTTTAGACGCGTTCATGACAGATGCTGCCTTCATAAAAGTTGGAGAAATGCTGGAAGTAGGCATGACCTACGAAAAAATACTGACTGAAGTGCAAAGGCGAAAACCTGACATCGTAGGCATAGCAAACCCCTTCACGTGCCAAACAGATAACACAATCAGAGTCGCTGACATCGTTAAAGCCGTAGACCCCTCAATCTTAACTGTTGTTGGCGGTCCACACGTCACCGTAGTGCCTGCGGAATTTTTGGAAGAAGCAAAAAGCGTTGACATCGCCGTGATTGGCGAAGGAGAATACACGATGCTTGACATAGTGCGCTTCTTTGAGGGGCACAAAGATTTGAGCACTGTGCAGGGAATCGCCTACCGCAAGAATAACAAAGTAGTGGTGAATTCGCCGAGACCTTTAATTAAAAACTTAGATGAACTTCCTTATCCCGCTTACCACTTAGTGGACATGGAACAGTATCTTAGCCCTAAAACCATAGAGTATCGCAGCTTCAAGAACCGAGCAATATCCATGATAACTAGCAGAGGCTGCCCTTTCAACTGTTGTTTCTGCTCGGTTCACCTGCACATGGGCAAGACGTTCAGAGCGCACTCTGCAGATTACGTCATAAACCACATAGAACACGTCGTAAACAAGTATCACGTTAAAACCATATTTTTTGAAGACGACAACCTTACTTTTGACCTGAAAAGGTTCGAAACAATCTGCGATAAAATAATCGCTAAAGACCTCAAATTCGCTTGGGAAACCCCGAACGGCATCAGGGCAGATTATTTAACGTTAAGTCTTCTGAAAAAAATGAAGAAGTCAGGATGCCAAAGCGTCTTCTTCGGCATTGAATCTGGCGACCAATACGTTTTAGACAACATCATCTGCAAAAGCCTCAACCTAAACGACGTAGTTAAAGTTGCTAAAATGTGCAAGGACATAGGACTGAGAACAGGCGCATTTTACATCATTGGATTTCCAGGTGAAAAGAAAGAAAATATGTTAAAAACCGTTGAACTCGCCCTGTGGCTTAAGAAGAAGTATGATGTTGGCATGCACCTGTTTTTTGCAACTCCGTCATACGGCACCCGACTTTACGAAGAATGCACGCAGAAAGGGTACATTAAAGGGGATTTGACTCCGCGAGCTTTCGCCGAAGTGCGGCAAAGCCGAGGAATGCCTCTAATAGAGACTGAAGATTTCGCGTCAAGTGAAGTGAAAGAAATCGCTGAATTTGCAGCCAGAGAATACAAAAAACTATCCTTAATTAACCACGTTAAAAACCCTGCCTACGTACTAAAAACGGCATTGAACAATCCGAAAATCATCCTAAAATACATCAAGAACCTGTAGGCTTCGTAACTGTTACTCTTTTTCTTTCCTTAACATAAGCGACCGCTGCTACTGCTACGGCTAACAGCAACGTCAACTCCACGTAAGGCAACAGCATCTCAAATTCCTCTGCTGAACTCTCATAGTCATCGCCTGTTGACTCAGACTGACCAAGAGTTTCAACTTTCAAATTTCTGAAGGCTACAACCGCGTCTGGGCTATACGCCACCAGAATCCCTGATTCGCCAGCGCTCAGAACATCGCTTGCACCAGTTACAGTCTGCAAAAGAGTGCCGTTGACATCAAATAATTCAGCGGTTTTTTCATTCTCGCTTGTCTCTGTTGTGATTTTATACCACGTGTTTTCACTTGTGCTTATAGACGCATTCATGAACGCCGTGTTGTTCACTCCCAGCTGATTTGTTAACAGGGTCGCATCGTTGTCACTCAGCATTTTAACGCGCGCAGTGTAATTACTTTCACCGTTATTTTGCAGGATGAAACCGAACCACTTCTTTGCTGGCTGTTCACTTGGCAATGTTATCACTTGTTCAGGTATATGTATCGCCGCATACCGCCTACTTCTCGGCAGTCTTATGTAATGTGTGTAAGCAGGTACCGTAATTGTCTGCTCAGTTTCCACCGTTGTTGCCTCTTGCCCTTTTCTCAAAATAATGAACTCGCCGCTGAGCGATACACCTGCCCCTGTTAAATTGCTTTGAAGAATGTCTCTACTGCGTTGAATTATAGAAAGTGCATAAATCGGAATAATGCTCGCAGATGTCTCATCCGCTGTAGACACTGATGGTTGATAGAATCCTGCGAAAACTGCAAGTTTCTCGCTGTCTGCACTAGAGTAATTTGCATACCCGCTTACGCTTGTCATAATGTAATATGCCCCAGTTGAGTTGAAGTTAAAAACAAATGAGTAATTTCCATTTTCATCTGTCGAAGTCGTTCTAAAGGCATTATAAGAAGACTCGTCCTGACCGACATACATCACGACGTCTTTTCCAGAGTACGCTGGCGAAATGGAACCTGAAATCGTGAACGCACGTTCCCCCTCTTCAGCGCTCGCGTTTTCAGAAGACACCGTTATGGATATACTTGAAGGCTCAAAGGAACCATCTAAACTGGATGCCACATGCGCTGGCGACAATTCCTCGCAATTTTCAAGCGAAATAATCTGCGGCTCAATACCAGCAAGCAAGCTAGGCTGGTCACCCACTTTCCACTCGCCTAGAGGCGTGCACTCAGCCATCCAGTAAGTTTTGTTGTTGTATTCAAAACCTGCAGGCGTCAGCCACCATGTACGGTAAACAGGTGTGTACGGCAAGTAAACTCCAATATTGATGTGGCTAGGGTTTATGCCTTTATAGTAAAGTAAAACGACATCTAAGCCTCCAGCTTTCATAATTGAAGCAGCAAGAAGCGACAAGACATCGCAGTCTCCCGAATTATCTAGTAAGGTCTCAACAGGGTATTTCACGTCACTCTCAACGAAAGGAATATGCCGAATCAGCGTCAACACGGCATTAGCAAACTGCTCTTCACTGTAAGGCAAATCGCCAGTGACATTTTGAATATTCTCCGCTACGGATTTGAACACGTCAGGCGTTACAAACTTGGCGTAATTGCTATCGGTACGTATAACGTGGCTTCTCGTATGATAATACTCGTAGAGAGAAGGCGGCATGGACACATACAATTTGTGGCTAAACTGGTAGTATCCATATTGAACATCAAAAGTGAACGTGCGCTCATAGTTGCTCGTAAAAGGATACGCCGCGCCAAAAACTTCCATCAAAGGGCTAATTAACATTAACCCCAAAATAACCAGCAGCAGCGACATTTGGAAAAATCTCTTTTCCATAGAAGCCCTTCTAACGTTGGCTCTGCCCACAAAAAATGCCGCAAGTAATCATTTAAACCTTTTCCAGAATTACAAAACACGCGCACAAATCAAGCCGCAAGGAGAAAAAACAGTTTACCATTAACGTTTTCGCCTACTAACCTCTGCAGCGTCTCCAGAAAAAAAAGATTGTTTGCAGCGTAGTGGCGGGCCCGAGGGGATTTGAACCCCTGGTCTTCGGCTCCGGAGGCCGACGCCTTAATCCGTACTGGGCTACGGGCCCGTTCAGGCTCAATTAACTATGTGCTTTAAAACTTAAGCTAATCGTTTATTCTTGGATTAATTCTTCGTTTATCCACCAGGCTTTTTTCTTTCCAGATTTTTCTCCAGCGTAGTAGTTTATTACGGGTTTTCCCAGCTGTTTTTTTGAGGTTCGGTGAATTTTTCGTAGCCTGTTCAGGACTAGCCACCTGTTTGTTTTTAGGTAATCTGCCAATTCGGGTGTGGTTGCGCCTTTGTAATGTAGAAGGTAGTCTGCTATTTTGTGGTCTAATTCGTCAATACAAAACGTGTGCAGGTTTATTTTTCCTTGTCCGTACGTGAGCAATTCTAAGTCTGCGAGGTATTTTCTGATTTCTCCGAATTCGGTTTCAATTTTGTTCATTCTTTCTTCTAATTTGAGGAGTTTGTCTGCTTTGGGCGTTTGTTGGAGTTTTTCGACTATGGCTTCACGGATAAAGTTGCTTCTGTCGCCTTCTGGAACGCGTAAGGCCATCTCGCTGTAAACTTCTTCTGGGATCTTCACTGAAACCACTTTGACTTCACTCAACGTTATCACCCGCAATTACTTGATTATGCCGTTCTTATTATTTCATGGTTTCGCCGCGAGTTTTTTTTTGAGAGTATCTGAAAAACTTAAATGTGATTTCGTCTGAGCTTAAGTTGAGGGTTGCGTGAGTGTCAAAAAGAACCACGATATCCTTGATTAAATGTGACGTTGGCTCTTTGGCTGGGCATCATATTGTCCCTAAACCTCTGTTTAAAGTCGCTGAAAAAAACCTCAAACAAGCAGCAGAAAAAGGCTTGGTAAACAATTTTTTGGTTTTCAACGCTGGCGATGACCTTGAACTACTCATGCTGCACGAAAAAGGCGAACAGAACCACAAAATTCACGAACTTGCTTGGAACACTTTTAAGGAAGCGGCGGGCAAAGCGTTAGAACTGAAACTTTACGGTGCAGGTCAAGACCTTTTGAAGAATGCTTTCGCCGGAAACGTTTGCGGAATGGGACCAGGCGTGGCGGAAATGGAAATAGAGGAAAGAGCCTCTGACCCAGTGGTAGTTTTTGCCGCTGACAAAACTTCTGCGGGCTCTTTTAACTATCCGCTCTTCCGCATGTTCGCTGACCCAATGAACACAGCAGGTCTCGTTATCGACCCGCACATGGCAGGCGGCTTCAAATTTGAAGTAATCGACACCGTGGAAAATAAGTCGATAATTCTCAAAAGCCCTGAGGAAATGTATGATCTGCTTGCGTTAATAGGAACCGTTGGGAGATACGCCATCTCTCACATCTGGCGGGCAAACGACAACCTGATATGTGCCGCGAGCAGCGTGAGCAAGTTGTCTTTGATAGCTGGAAAATACGTGGGGAAAGATGATCCAGTGATGATTGCTCGAGCGCAGCATGGGTTGCCAGCTGTAGGTGAACTTTTGTCGCCTTTCATGCACAGTTACTTAGTTCAGGGCTGGATGCGGGGAAGCCATTGGGGTCCTTTGATGCCTGTTGGGTTGCGAGCGTCAAAATGCACGGCTTTTGATGGCCCGCCGAGGATTGTTGCTTTGGGCTTTCAAGTAGCGAATGGCAGGATTGCATGCGACGACGAGGGAAACCCTATGATTGCAGATTTGTTTGATGATCCTGCGTTTGCCTTGGCGCGGCGTGAATCAATGCAGAATGCTTGTATGCTGCGGCGCATGGGCGAGTTTGAACCGGCACGTTTAAGCTCCGAAGAAATGGAGTACACGACTATACAGCAGGTTCTAGACAGGCTCGGAGAACGTTTCAAACCAATCAAGGAATAGTTAAATCGCACGGGTAAATTGGCGTGCGTTATGCGGCTGATGTAGTTAATACTATGCGGCGTTTGTCAACGATTTCGCGTAGTTTGGTGCGCAGTTCTTCGCCAACTAGCTTTTTTTCTTTCAGCAAAGCTGTTTTTTTCGCCAGTTCCACATCGCCTAGTGCTGTGAACCAAGATTCAAAATCTCCGCGGTTTAGGTGAAATTCTATCGAGTTGACGCTGATTTTCTGGATTTTGTCGCAGAAATCTTGGAGGCTGTGCGCGTAGTAGTTTGATGGTTTTCCTATGTCCTCGTAAAAGTGGAATGCTTTATCCTGTGCGTCTGCTAATATTGTTTTGGCGTTTTCTCTGGTGGTTTCTGGTATGCCTAAGGCTTTTTTGCCTTTTTCCGTGATGGCGTATAAGCCTTTTTCAGGTGAGTATGCGTATCCCATGCGAGTAAGCCCGATTAGGTGCATCATAACTGGGGGGAATTTTTGTCCGATTTCTTCTGCTATTTGCATGGCTCTCGTGGGTTTGTCAAGCAACAGCATAGTCTCCAATAGTTGATGTTTAACAGGTGATAAGCTCATTTGTTGCACCTTTCATTGATTATGTGCACGCGGATTAATCAACTTTTTCAATTTGCTCTTTGCAGGTTGTTTTATGGTTTTTACTGAACGAGGATAAGTAAAGCTTTAGTATGAAAAGTACAGAGCTAAAGTGGAAATGGTGGAGAATCGCGAATGAAGATTGCCGTGTTTGTTTATGAGTACCCGCCTAAGATTGTAGGTGGTTTGGGAACTTATGCTGCTGAAATTACGCGTAAGTTTGTTTTGATGGATCATGACGTGACTGTTTTCACGATGAATGATGATGCGGGTACGCTTCCGACCAGAGAAATATGGCGTGGCATAGAAATTCATCGTCCATTGCACATTGATGTTTCAGATTCGCTGCCCGATGTAATTGCGGATGACATCAAAAAGTGGGGCAGGGGCATACACTTGTTCGGTAAGCTTATGGTTTACAATTATTTGTCTGCGGCGAAGCTTGTAAATGAACTTGTCAAGAAAGAGGGCGTGAAATATGACGTTGCGGTTGCCCACGACTGGTTGTCGGTGATGGGTGGAGTTACGGTGAAGAAAGAAAGTGGTCTGCCTCTTGTTTTTCATGTTCACTCAACGGAGAAGGGGCGAACTTTGGGAAATGGCTCCAGCGTTGTAAGTAACATTGAGTTGCGCGGTGCCACCATAGCTGACATGATCGTGACCGTGTCTTATGCGATGAAAGATGAATTGATACAGCTCGGTTTTCCACGTGACAAAATCCGCGTGAGTTACAATGGCGTTGATCCGCAAAAATATGATCCTGCAAGCGTTTCTGCGGAGCAAGTGCGGAAAATCAGAGAGTATTATGGTCTGAAAGATGGCGATTTTATGATTCTTTTCTTGGGGCGGCTTGTAGGCGTCAAAGGCGTTGATAAATTGATCATGGCTATGCCACATATTCTGCCCAAGTTTCCAAGAGCGCGGTTAGTTATTGTCGGTGTAGGTGACTTGCAGGAGTATCTGGTGAATCTGGTGAGGACAATGCGGTTAGAGGATTACGTGAAATTCCGTTTCGATTTTATTTCTGAAGAGGAACGCATTCTCCATTACGCGGCGTGTGATGTTGCAGCATTTCCAAGTCTCTATGAACCTTTTGGCATCGTTGCTCTTGAGGCAATGAGCATGGAAAAACCTGTGGTTGTTGGCGCGGCAGGCGTCAGTGGAATGCGTGAAATAGTCGTCTGCTGTAGTGAGGAGCAGTGCGGTTACCATATAGACCCGAATAATCCTTCGGATATTGCGTGGGGTATAATGAATGCTTTGGAGAGCCCTGAGAGGCGTAAGTGGCTTGGGAAGAATGGCAGGAAAAGAGTGTTGAGTGAGTTCACGTGGAGCAAGATTGCTGAGAAGACAGCAAACTTATATGAGCAGTTGGTTAAACGCTGATTTGTTCAGCGTGCGGTGAAGAGTTGAACACGAAGTTTGCGGATTTGAGATGCAAGGTTGCACGAGAGGCAGCTGTGCTTCTTTATTTTGGGACAGAAAAGGAGTATAAGCAGGCTAAATTGAAGGCTGCGGAAACTTTAGGCAGCCATTTTCTTCCAACGAATCTTGAAGTTGCGTTGGAGCTTGACAGGATTGCTGAGGAAAATGAAGGTGCCGCTAGAAAAGAACGGTTAATCCACATGCGTCTGGAAGCTTTGAAAGTTATGCGGATTCTTGAAGCGTATAGTCCTCTTTTGGTTGGGAGTGTTTGGCGTGGAACCATTCGTCGAGGAAGCGACATCGACATAGCTGTGTACTCTGATTCGCCGAGTGAAATCGTGAACCTTCTAAAGGCAACGGGATATGAAGTTTCGAAAACTGAGTGGACCACCGTGAACAAAAAAGGGAAAACTGAAAGCTCCTTCCACGTGTACGTTGAGGTTTCGGGGAACCAGAGAGTTGAGATTGTTGTTCGAAGCTTAGGGGAAGCGAGCAGAAAGAGGCGGTGTGAAGTTTTTGGAGATGAAATCAGAGGCCTCAGCGTTCGCGAGTTGGAAGCGCTGCTTAAGGAGAATCCGACGCAGAAGTTTATTCCATGTTGAACTGTGTTTTTCGGGGAAAAAAGGACTTAAGGATGCGTTGCCAAATTAAGTTTGTAGATAGCTGTTGTTGAGGCTTGCTGTCGTGGAGACTAATAAGGACTCTTTCAAGAAAATGTTCCCGCATTTGGCTAAGGAGCTTGATTGTGAAGAGAGCAAAGTTGCGATAGATTCTGTGCGCACTGATTCTGACGTTGCTGAGCAGGCTACATTGGATAAGTTTCGTCATTATAATCCGACTGTTGTGGATTTCATACGGCGTTGCGATACGGAAGCGGAGGCAGAAGCGATAATCGAGTTTCTGGAAAAGCGGGGCGAATTAACCGCGGAGTACGCTGAAGAGCTTAGGCAGCAGTTGAAGAAGGAAGGCGTGCGGAGCTTCGGTTCTAAGAAAGAAGAGAATTACTATTTTAAACAAGGCGGACTTTGACAGGCTTTCTATACCGCGTAGGTTGCGGAAACAAATCAACAACAGCAGGTTACTACTGATTACTGAAAGTAACTAACTGCGCTCTAGTGCCCAGAAAGACTTATCCTCCTTACTTAAAACAGTTTTATGCAGCGTTGAAAGACGCGTTGCTGACCTGCCCCTATAGGTTTCTGCAATGAACCACTATTAGGCTTCAAATAGGCTTGTGTTTTTAACATGCTAATGGCGTGAAATTCAGCCAATAGCGACCCCTCCCCCCTCGTTTTCTGCATAGATTGACTATTAGGCTCCAAATACGCTTGTGTCAAGAAAACTTGAATTGGAAACGCTTGTTTTGTCAAGAAAGCTTGATAAAAATGCTTTTATTGCAACAAAACAGCCTAGCAAGCTGGAAATAAACATGAAGAAAAGACGCAGAATGCTTTATGCGTGTTTGGGGTGACGGGGACCTCGTCACACCATGTTAGGATGGAGGAAACAAACATGTCTATACCTAAAAAGTTTCAAACAACTATGATTCTTATTGTAGTTTTAATCTTCTCCAGCATGAAGTTTCCTCCTACACTTTCAGAAGAAACAGTCGACACAAACGAAGTGCTGTACTTCTTGGAAGAGGTCGCTAATGTTGATGTAAGCAAATATGAAACAGAACTAGTTGTAACTACATCGGAAAATTGGCCTGAACTAGGTGGTATTTCACAAATAACGGGCAAGTACACCCTTGAATCCGAAGAAAGCACGGTAGATGTACTATTTAAGTTCACGAATAATACCCTCTGTTATTGCGCAACAGATGTGGTTGAAGGCGAAATTTACCAACACGAAGAGTTACCCCTTGATATTAAGAGTCAAGCTGATGTTTTCCTTAAAAAGTATAAAGCATACACGGCTGACCCAACCATACAAGCAATGAGATTCATATTAGACACGGTTAACGTGACAGAAAATTGCGTAAAGGTAATTGGAAACTGGAAGCTTGAGGTGACAATCTACCCAGACCATACCTCACTACGTTGGAAGAACACCTTTAATGGCGCAGACTACACAGGACTAGGAGTTAGTTTCAGAAACGGGACTTTTGCTGCGTTCTCACAGGACAGGAGCTATATCAAAATAGGTTGCACCGACGTAAACCTATCTAAAGAAGACGCTATCGACCTTGCATTACGTCACGCTAAGGATCTGTCGTGGGAGCTTCTAAACGGAACAAAAGTCACGGAGTTCACTATAGTGGAAAACAAAATTGGGGCTGCGTTGCTAACCCAATCCAGAGAACCGTTAACGTTCTATCCTTACTGGCTAGTTATTTTGCCCCTCGACAAAATGTATCCCGGCTTTATTGCCCAAATCATGTTTCAGGTGTGGGCTGACACAGGAGAAGTAATCATGTGCACCCCGCTTGGTCAAGGTGGAGATATACCGTCATATTGGTCCCCTTCAATGCCTGACGATGACTCTACGTCTCAACAGGAGGATAACTCTACGCCTCCAGCTCAACAGGAAGATGAACCCACGCCTTCAATGGATTCGCTAATTATCATTGCAGCAACTGCCACCACAATAGCAATAGCCATTACAATGGTAACTTTCAATAAAAGCCGCAAAAAATCTACTCCCCTTTTATGACGGATGCGGCTAGGCGTTCTTATACGTGGGCGTAGATGCGGGTGGTTGTGTATTTTCCGCTGTCCATCTCGTTCTCTATTTCCCGCAGCAGCAGTATCCGCTTGAAAGTTGGCGGATGCGTAGCCGACCAACTGTTCACGGTCGCCCACGTGTCCTTGGATTCTCGTTCCATAGCCAACTCCAGTTCACGCTCATCTAAAACGCCGTCCCTGTCCAAATCATAATCCTGCTTGTTATCCATTATCTGCTGAACTTCCCGCTTCGCCATAGCCGGATCCTCAATATAGAATGCCCTAGCGCCCTCGGTCGCTTTAGGCGCAATCGACAACCCATAAGTGATTTTTGCCAGTGCACTTTCTAGGCTTCGCGGAGAACCAGTAACGTAAGCCGAGTAAGCGTCAGCATAATGCTCGCGCAGCCTGCTCAGCCGCATTACGCTTAGGAAAGAGATTAGGTAAACGATGAAGGAGATTACGCCTATGACTAGCAGCGCCACGCCTATGTCTCCTTCTTTGTCTCTGCGTCTTGAACGCGGCGCCAGCATTCCCGCGCGTAGTGTGGTCTGCGCAATTATGTACGCGATTAACGGCAAAGCCGAAAGCACAGTCATCACAATGTAATCCTTATGCTTAATGTGGCCTAGTTCATGCGCTATTACAGCTTTAACTTCATCTTTATTCAAATTCCTCAAAAGCCCCTCGTGCAGGGCTAGCACGGCACCTTTGGAGGTTCTGCCGAAAGTAAACGCGTTCGGCGTGTTATTGGGCACTATGGCCAGCTTCGGCATGGGCAAACCGCTTTTGTCACAAAGCTCTTTAACCGTTGACTCCAACCACGGATTCTCACCAGGCTTCAGGTAGCGTAACCGTGTAGTGGCGGCGACGATTGCTGGGCCTATCATGTACTGGAGCAGAATAAAGAGCCCCACGCCTGCTAAACCGATGACTAGGCTGGTCAGCCAATCGAATTGCAGTATGTATATTATTGCGAACAGGAAGAGACCGAATATGAAGGAAGCTATGAATATTGATGTGCCCATTGCAAGCTTCAAGTCAGATAGCCTAGCCAAGCGTAACGCGTCTCCTGCTGTTTCACTGGAAAAACAATTGCAGAATTAAGTCTTTCTACGGGAATCAAGAAAAAAACGCAGGTAACTGCGTCTGCTTGTTTTCAGGCAAAAAATGGGAAGAAGTTTAGATTGGGTAGGCTCCGCACACTTTGCAGAACTGAATTTTCGTTTTCACGTAGCTCTTGCAGTAGGGGCACTGTATTCCGCCGTTGTCAGGGTAAACCTCTGAAGGCTTTCCAAAGCGTTTTCTGAAAAACTCGTAGTAAAGCAGTTGCTCTTTGTCTTGGATTTTCACGTCGTCTTCTTCAAGGATAGCTTTCTTTTTCTCAGCAAATTCCGTGTCTGTGAATTCCTTGTCAAAGAATGTCCGCAGCACAGCAGTTCCTGTGCCTTCCTCTAAGGGTGCTTTGGGTCTCCAAACTACATCCTTCGGAATCACGTCTTCGTATGCCTTGCGCAGTATCCACTTGCTGTATCTCACGCCGTCACGCATGTTTATCTTGAACTTTATTGGCAGCTTCTTAGCCCAATCCATGAAAAGCGGGTCAAGATACGGCGCTTTAATGGTCATTCCAAGCGATTCAGCCATGGGTATCGAGGAGAAACCCATCTCCGACCACATTTCCTCTTGTTTCTGTTTAAATTCTGATTCAGACAGGTGGAATTGCCATGGATAACCGAAAAGCTCATCCAAAGCGTCGCCTGTGAAAACGCTTTTCACGCCTTTCTTCTTCAGCAGTGTCAAGCCAATGTACACGGGCATGCTGTTTCGTATTTCCATCGGGTCAAACTTTTTCAATGCTTCCACAACATGCGGAGCGTTGCTGAGGACTTCGTCGCGGTCGAAAACGTGAGTTTCCTGGTTAAGCTTCAGGAAAGCCACCATTTTCTTTACGTATTCAGCGTCTTTGGGGTTTCCATGCTTAAACGCCAGGGTCAAACATGGAATTTTTGGGTTGTACTTTACAGCTTCATAGGCTATTATCGTGGTGTCTGTTCCTGCTGAAAACAGGAAGCCGTCAGCCATGTTTCTCTGCACAACTTTGTTCACTAAAACTCGAATGTCAGGCAAAAGAGTAGCGTATTCCTTTTCGTCAAGTGTCATGTCATTTTTCCCTCGTAATATTAGAGGTTGTCGCCTCGCAACTATTTAAATTTATCCGTATGCATATAAAAGCGCAAAAATTATAAACATACGTGTGAAAAATCAATCAAAGATTGAACACACAATCTTTCACATTCGCCATTAAACAGTTTCGCTCAAGCAGGTAACTTTAAAAGTTTTAAGAGTCCGTTCTTATCAAAGGTGCGACACTAAGTGCATTACGAAAGTCACGACGGATGGCCATACAGCAAAATTGAACATTGGCCTCCAATGACTTACCGAGAACGTTCAGTTCCCACACTCGAAAATATAACCACTTTTGCGGATTTCCTCAAAACGGAAAAACCAACCGACCAAAACAGGGAACTGCAACCTTGGATTCCATTCTGCGAAGGCAGATGCGCCTTCTGCTATTTTCCCGTAAACTGCGAGAAACAAAACGTTGCGGCATACGTTGCCGCCTTGAAGAAGGCTTTAGGCTTCTACGCAAAAAACGAGTATGTCCAATCAAGCGTTTTTAACGAACTGTACATTGGCGGCGGAAGCCCAACCGTCCTCGTAAACAGCCATATTGCAGATATTTTGCAGTATTGCCGTGACAACTTTAACTTCACCGCAGACTGCACCACAAAATTCACCGCATGCACCAGCAGCCTTTCCGAGGACAAAATAAGCTTATTGGCGGCGAACAAAGTTAACCAGCTAGACATAGGCATCCAAACATTTAACGACTCGCTACGAAAAATGCTTCTGCTCCGCGACAACAGCAGCGCTGCGAAACTGAAACTGAAAACCGCAAAAAAACACGGTTTACACGTCAGCATCGACTTGCTGTACAATCTCCCTCAGCAAACAACGCAGCAATGGGTAGACGATGTAAAACAAGCGTTGGAGTTGGAAGTGGAAAGCGTAGATTGCTATCCGCTGGACTTGTACACGGATACGCCGCTGGCACGGCAAATTGCCGCGGGCGAACTGCCTCCAAACAACAATGGTGCAACAGAGCTTGAAATGTACCTTGAAGCCTACAAAATTTTCAAAGAAAACGGTTACTTGCCTACCTGCCACAACAGGTTTTCCAGAATCAAAGAAGACTTCAACAAGCCCTCTTCTGAAGTGGTAGGCACAGGTGCAGGCTTTTTCATGGGACACATAGGCAACTTCCTCTACTCAGACATAGAAGACGTCAAAGACTACATTGCAGCAGTCAACAATGGCGCTTTTCCGATAGCTGGGTTAACCACGCTTTCGCAAGAAGCTGAAATGCGCAAGGCAATGATGCTCATATACATCCGCCAACCCGTAGACCGCGAAAAATTCAAAGCGCAGTTCGGCAAGTTCCCAGAAGAAGCATTTCCAGACGTATTGCACAGGCTGCAACAGAAACGCCTAATCGAAATCGTAGACGGCAAAATACGATTAACCGAGAAAGGCGACCCCTGGAGATACAACATCGCATGGGAATTCTTCAACAATGGCCAGTAGAGCGTGAAAAAGTGAAGGTAAGCTTAATCCACCTGAAAGTCCGCAACGCACTTAAAAGAAATCTTGAAGCCGCCGCTGTTGGAATCCGCAAGGCTGCTGAGCAAAAACCCGCCTTCATAGCTCTTCCAGAGTACTTTTCTGTTCCAAACAACATGGAACAATTCAATTCTGCAGAAGAAATCAGCAGAGAAACCTGCCATGAAACCATGCGTTTCCTCGCGGAAATCAGCAGGGAGTTCCCAGACATTTACATTTTAGGCGGTACCGTGCTCGAAGAGGAAAACGGCAAGTTCTACAACACCAGCACTCTATGGCGAAACGGCGCATTAATTGGGAAATACCGCAAAAGAAACCCGATAAACGCCGAGTTGAAGGCAGGCATAAGCCGCGGCGACAAACCAGCCGCTTTCAACACGGAACACTGCAAAGTCGGCATGCTCATCTGCGCCGACATGTTTGACCCACCCACCATAAAAGCAGTTGTGGATTTAGGCGCGGAACTCGTTTTCCTGCCCGTTGCAGCCATGGGCACGCACCCGCACGTGAAGGGGCACCCGCTGACTGAGAAACTGGCGACGGAAAACGGCATCTACGTGGTGAAAGTGGGCAACGTCAGCTCAAATGCTAGAGGCGGAAGAAGCGCCTTCAT
Organism: uncultured Candidatus Bathyarchaeia archaeon; assembly: GCA_964506435.1. Taxonomy (GTDB): domain Archaea; phylum Thermoproteota; class Bathyarchaeia; order Bathyarchaeales; family Bathycorpusculaceae; genus JAOZHU01. The sequence continues at coordinate 14,251 of CAZDLK010000042.1, forward strand.
CACGCCGTGGGGAATAGAAAAAGAAGCCTCGGACGCCGTTGAAGACTCAGTGATGAGCATCGATTTTGACATGCAGAAGCTCAGGGCATACCGAAAATCCCTAAAAAGATAGTTTCCCCGTGAAACGCTGCTGCTTCGGCAACTAAGCGCTCAGTAGAGTTTAGCCCAGTTATCGACTATCCGCGTCATCTCGGTGAATTCGTATCGTTTGAGCCACTCGCGGAAACTATTGTTGTTCACAGCGTACTTGCAGACTTGTCGTGCGTTTTCCGCGTCGTGCACCAGCAGGAGTACGCCCATTAAGTCGTGCCTGCTTAGGTAGGCTACAATTTTCAGCAGTGCTTCAGTTTTCTCGGCGTTCAGCATTTCTGCGCTGAGTTCCACAACCACGGGCTTCTTTAAGATTTTGAGGAAGTCTCTTGTCAGCAGGTCTACCCAGTAGTTCGTCATGTAATCGCGTGAGGATAATGGCACGTGGAAGTAATCCACCAGTTCAGCTATGCTTGTGAAGTCTATGCCGAACCGTTCTTTGGCAAGCACTGGGTCAGGGTACATTTCAACCGCGAAGGTGCCTGTGACTAAGCTTTTGGCTTTTTTTAGAAAATTGGTTATTGCTTGTGCGCGCCACTCTGTCCAGTTTAGTCCGCTTTGTCGCCACTGTTCTACGCATCTGGGGCAGACGCAGAATTCTTCGTCTGGGAAATGGTAAAGGTTCAATGTTACGCCTTGAATTTGTTCCTTGTTTATGCTTTTGATGTAGTCGAAGATTTTTGTTTGGTAGTCTGGGTTTGTGGGGCAGACGAAATCAAAAGGAACATTGATTCGCCTATTCTTGCGTAAAGCCGGACCGTTTTTGGAGATTGCGGTTGTAGCGGGGTTTTCTCTGATGGCTTTGGCGTCGCAGAAGCATGTGATGTCGTTTTGCATGTCTTTTGCTGCTGGAAAAGCTGTGCCGTCTGCCCACTTCGCGTAGTAAACGTGCAGGTCGTAGCCTTCGACTTTCTCCGGCGTGTAGGTGACTAGTCCAATTTTCATGTTTTTTCCGCTCGCGCGCAACAGATATATCCGAGGGGCTTATTTAATTGTTGACTCGCAATGGATAAACCTGAAGCTTCAATTCTTGTTGATTATGCTAAATGTGCTCCTTGCGCGGGGCTTCTGTGCGTTGGTGTTTGTCCGCAGGGCATTTTGGAAATAGGCGCGAATGGCAAGCCGCGTGTTGTGGATGCGGCGTCATGCACTCAGTGTGCTGTTTGCGTGGATCTGTGCCCTTCAAAAGCAATTATTATTGTGGTGAATAGTGAAAAGTCCAGTGAAAAATAGCGGTGGAAAAATGAAGCAGTTTGATCTTGTAGGAGAAGGCGTGAAGTTAATTTTGAAAGAAAACGTGTTGGCGGTGCTTTCTGATGTGCCGCTTACTGTGGTTAGTTCGGCATTTCATAATGGCGGCGGCTTGAAGAAGACAAGGGTCATAATTAACGCGGGAGTCACTAAAGCCTGCAGTAACGGGTATCTTCACGATAATCCCGAAGCTTTTATGGTGGCTTCCGCGAAGAAGCTTGGCGTAACCGAAGGTTTTATTGGTATGGCTACTGCTGCGGCGGTTGAGAATTTCTCATTAGTTTCAAAAAGAAACGGCACCGTTGCTGTCAGCGTTATCGCTACGGCGGCGGATAACGAAGGCAACACGTGTAATTTTTCTGAGTCAGCAGGCGAACCGATAGTGGTTCAGCATGTTGATGAGGGAACGATTAACATTATTGTGGTTATTGATGGGAATCCGACTGAAAGCTGCTTGGTTAGCACTGTGATTACGGCGACTGAAGCCAAGATGGCGGCGCTGAAGGAGCTGGATATCCGAAGCAGGTTTTCTGGTGACCAAGCTACGGGAACGGTGACTGACGCGGTGGTTGCTGCGGAGACAGGCCGCGGCGACCAGATAGTTTATGGTGGCCCAGCTTCGGATTTGGGGCAGCTTGTCGGCTACTGCACAAGGAAAGCTGTGAAAGAAGCTGTTATGAAGGCAGATGAATGCATGCCGTGCCGGTCAATTTTGAAGAGGCTTAAAGAGATGCATTTGTCTGTGGAAAAATTGGCTTTTGAGCTTGCTAAGGCTAAAAGCTTAGGCGTTGACGAGAAAACTATTGCTGGCAGCTTGGCTAAAGTTTTGCGTAGCGACCCGTTGGCGGCGGCGGTTGTGCTAGCGGCTGCGAAAATAGATGAGGATATCTCGAAAGGTTTGGTTCCGCCTGAGTTTGGACAGACAGACGCTTTGAGCAAACAGTTCGGCGAGTTCTTCAACAAGCAAAACGACGCCTCCGCTGCAGAATATGCTTCGGTTAATCTGCCGCCTTTCCTGAAAAACGTGCTGTTAGGCATAGTGAAGAACGCGGTTCCCAAGGAGAAAACTGAAAGCCTTAAATAACCTGCAAATTTATTCCGTTAGCAAAACATGATAAATGGTGAGAGCGTTGAAGTTTGCAACTTTCCTGTATCATCCAGAGCCTGTTGAAGGCGTGGACATAAACTTCTATAGAATAAAACCCGAATCGGGGACTGTTGGGAAACCTAACCCGCAAATGTACACTAACATCGCATGCTTCGGCGACAACGCCTTAGCTGCAAAGCATCCTGAGTGGATTTCCGTTTCTAAAGATGGTCCAGCGTTTCGCACAAATAAAAAGCGCAATTTGCGCTGGGATGTGCTGTGCATGACGAACCCGGAAGTGCGCGAGTACAACCTCAAGTTAATAGAGGAATGCACACGGGCAACGCCTGGAATAAGCATCAGCAGCCAACATTTCGCTGAGCACGGCTTCTGCGTGTGCCCGCGATGTGTTGAGCAGTGGCGCCAGAGCGGGTTAAACTGGGTGGAGTGGCGCGCGCGAACGGTAACCGCCTTCCTGAAAGAGGTGCGGCAGATTGTGGCAGACAAACCTTTGTTTGTTAATTTGCTGCCTGACCCCGTGTTGGGCAAAGAACGGTTTGGCTATGACTTTGACGCGTTGGCTGAGTACGCGGATTATTTTGTGATTCCGATGTTCAGCAAGTCGTATCCGACGCCGTGGTACTGGGAAATGTTAGCACGAGCGTTCAAGAGTAAACTGAAAAAGCCAGTTTTCGTGAACTTTTACGTGAGAGGCCCAAATGAGACTTGGGAGACAGTAGCACCGCACAGGCAAATTATGACTGTGGCAACGCGCGCAGCAAGAACAGGCATAGACGGCATAATCTTCCTCGCAGAAAAAGCGCAGTGGATACAGGAGTTCCAGAAGAAAGCCGTTGAAGACAAGGAATGGCGAAAAGAACTGGAAGGCTACGGCGGCGACGAAGTACTAGAGCTTTTCAACAGATGGGAAAAACTGTTCTAAGCACCGTTTTTTCTTTACTTTCCTCTTTTTGACCCTTCAGACACTATTTTTTCTTAATTTACAGTGGCGCCATCAGGCATACTTGGAGCTTAATAGTTAATTATTGCAGAAAAGGAGGAGGAGGGGTCGCTATTGGCTGAATTTCACGCCATTAGCATGTTAAAAACACAAGCCTATTTGAAGCCTAATAGTGGTTCATTGCAGAAACCTATAGGGGGTCTATTCTGCACAGCACTTTCAGAACTATTTAAAGGAACTATAAATAAGGGGGGTATAGAAAAAAATTCGCAACAGTTCACCCTGCCTAGCACCAAACAAACCGCAAGAGCAACTTTGCACATACAGCTTTCTTAACGTTTTCTTATAAAAGCCGCAGTCGCCAAAACCAAAACAATTCCACTGAGCGAAACCCTAATCGAGGTGAAAGTCATCCCGATAGGCGAAAGTCCCAAAAACAAGCCCGCCAACCCCACTATGCTGAAGCTCAACGCCACAGACAAAACAACCCTCTCCACCAAATCCAACGTGTTTTCCTTCTTTGAAAACAACACGCTGAGCAAACAGTAACCAGGCACAAACGCAACAAAAACAAACCCAAACACATAACTGAAAACAGAAAACACCGAATCGCTCGGAACAAAAACACTAAACAGTACTGTTAACGCAGTAAACAGAAGAATTACGCCAAACCAGTAATACGTTTTCACCTTATACGTCCTTCAACACATTTTCATATCCGCGAACTGGGAAAAAATAAAAGGATGGAGATTTAAAGGAAGACTTTGAAAATCGGATGAGTCTCTTCTAGCGGTCGAATATCCAAGTCAGACATCGCAGAGGATATGTACGTATCCACAATCGCAACTGCCGGAAACACCCAATCAGCCTGCTCCGCAGGTCCGAACATAAGCCAGTTCGCACCCATTACTTGCATAATAGAGTTCGTAGCCGTCACACAGCCTTTCCTGAACTGCTTCTCAAAATTTGCCTTAACCCAGCCCATCGTCGTAACAACGTTTCCAGTGCCCAAACCTGTAGGATGACCAAACGCCTCTTTAATCTTCGGAATCGCCCTAACCGCAGTGCCCATGTCTGGCGCAAACGCGGGAATAGCCGTGTCAATCAAAGGCTTCGTGATTCCAGCCCTGTCAGCCATAGCTAAAGCTTCTTGCAAAACTGCCATTTTTCCGTCTAAACTGTTGTCCTTCGGATTATCAGCCAGCACAATAGACATCTTGATGCCGCTTTCCTTCAGCTTCGCCAACTCAGCATCCGTAACACCCTTGTACACTGAATTGTACAAGCAGTTGTCCTGAAGACCCATTTTATTCACCATTTCAGAAGCTGCCATGCGCGTCTTCGGACTCATTGCATCCAACATCATCGGAGCATCACTGTGCTTAGAAACGAAATCAATGTATTTCCCGAAAGCCTCATCAGTAGTTCCAACAATGTCAAAAGCAAACGGCACACCAGTAATGTCGCTTAAAGTCTGCATCTTATTAATTATGTTCTCTGCTTCCTTCGCATCAAAAATTCCCTTATTCGCATCTTGAACCATTTTCTGGCCAAGCCAGAATATCGAGCCAATCAAGACAGTAGGCAGTTCACCGGGCTGTCCACCGATCTTCACTTTCCCCACTTGGTAGACGTTTTGTGGCGTATTGAACTTCATCATATCGCATCATCTAACTCGCAGATTATTTCTTCTTGGAAGCCATTGCTTTCTTGGCTAGATCAACGCCTTCTTCCTTGTTCTTGCCGAAAAGTGCACCGACCGCTTCAGCGTCCTCTTTCTTGACTGCAGCGCCACCCATGATGAGCACAATTTTTTCTTTCAGTCCAGCAGCTTTCAACGCTTCGTCCAGCTTCGGAAGATTATTCTTTGCAGGCACCGTGTTAACTGACAGCGCAATGATGTCCGCGTTACTCTCTTTTGCTTTGTCCACGAAAACTTGCGGTGCAACGCTTTTGCCCACGTCCACCGTCTTGAATCCTGCTCTCTTCAGCGCCTTCCTCACCTGCTCTTTAGCTGTGTCGTGCATGTCGGGTTCGATGTTGCCTATAACGACTGTACCGATTGGATTCGCTGGTTCAGGAGGTTCTTTTTCCATCATAGCTTTAAGGAATGACATTTCAACAC
>CAZDLK010000043.1:0-18979 GCA_964506435.1 uncultured Candidatus Bathyarchaeia archaeon
CTCCGCCTGATAAGCCGAGAACTATGCCGTCTGCTTTCGCGTTTTCCACGTACTGTTTGATGAATCTTCTGATTCTTTTTTCTGTCTCAGCCAAGTCTAATTCGAGGACAGAAGGCGCCAATTTCACTTTGGCTCACGCACCTTTAATGTTCTATGGTTGTAGGCAACTATTTAAGGACGCGCATAAATACTAATTGACTATTACTGTATGTTGCAGAGGGCTGTTGTATATGGGGCGAAGAAGAAGGAAAGTTGTTCATATCCCCAAGAAGCGTTTGCCCAAGTTTTTCTCTTGCCCTAAATGTGGTAAAGAAACAGTGCGCGTGGATATTCTTAGAGACGAAGGTCGCGCCGTCGTGGGTTGCAGCAGCTGCGGCTTTCAGGAAGAATTTCCAGTTAAACCTGCGCAAGGCGAAGTTGACGTTTACTGTATGTTCCCTGACAAAGTTTACGGTTCTCCAAGAAGGCCTTCTGTAACTAACACCGAAAATGCTTAGTCAGGAGCACTACGCATGCCTGGACGTGTTGAGAAATACTTGCTCGAACGAATCAAAGCGGAAGGGTCAATTCACATAACTCTTGTAGACCCTGAAAAGGTAACGGCTTCTCAAGCTGCAAGAATCGCTGAAGATTCCAGAGTCAGCGGGACTTCCGCCATAATGATTGGCGGCTCAACTTTTGTTTCTCAAGCTCACCTTGACGCTGTTGTTAAAGCAATTAGGCGTGCCGTGAAAATTCCAACTATTCTTTTCCCTAACAATGTAACAGGAATCAGCCGCTACGCAAACGCCATATGGTTCATGTCCCTTTTGAACTCGGTAGACCCCTACTTCCTCATGGGCGTCCAGATTTTAGGTGCGCCTCTGGTGAAAAAGTACGGTTTAGAACCTATTTCTATGGGTTACATAATCGTAGGCGAAGGAGGCACTGCTGGTATAGTGGGCAAAGCCATTCCTATACCCTACAATAAACCTGAGCTTGCAGCGGCTCACGCTCTTGCGGGTCAGTACCTTGGTATGCGCTACATATACCTTGAAGGGGGTTCTGGAGCTAAGAACCCTGTGCCGCCAGAGATGGTGCGGGCGGTCAAAAGCGTGATTGATGTTCCCCTTATAGTTGGCGGAGGCATAAAAACTAAGGAGCAAGCATTAACGGCTGTCTCCGCGGGCGCAGACGTTATCGTCACAGGTAACGTCATCGAAGGCGGTGACGCTAAACAGAGAGTTTCTGAGATAATCGGCGGAATCAAAGGAACAAAGCCGTAGCTACGTAAATTTTTGAGTTGAATCCGCCGAAGTAAGCTTTTCACCTCGGAGTTTTATCGCTTTTTGTGCTAGAAAACCAAAATAAACGCGCTGTGCACATCTTGTGCGAGGACGCGCTGCTTGAACTCTCAAATGAGCGATGGTTACCAGCAATACATAGCAACATTGGAGAACCAGCTCAAGCAATTGTATTCCATAAGTGACGCTGCTAGGACAATGGGGCTTGACCCCGCATTGAAGACCGAATGCATAATTGCTCAGGACATCGCTGACTTAGTTGAAGGTCTCGTTGGACCAAAAGAGGTTGCTGTCAGCATCAGGGAATTAAGCTCGAAGATGCAGCGGGAGGAAATCGCTTTTAAAATTGCCGAAGAAATTATCTACGGCAAGTTTGGGCACATGGAGCCCGAAGCAGCGGCAGAACAAGCCATCCGCACTGCGCTCGCGATTTTCACTGAAGGTCTCACTGCGGCTCCGATACAAGGCGTCGCGCACGTGAAGATAAAAAGCAACTTTGACCGCACGCGGTATCTCGCCATATACTTTGCGGGTCCAATACGTTCGGCTGGGGGCACAGACCAAGCGCTGACGCTTGTTGTGGGCGATTTTGTGCGCCGCTTGCTGGGGCTTGACCGCTATAAGCCTACAGCTGAAGAAATCTCTCGTTTTCTTGAGGAACTGCGGTTGTACGAGCGTTCAGTGGGACGTTTTCAATATCATATTTCGGATGAGGAAATAAAAAAGGCTCTTGAGTTGTTGCCTGTTGAGGTCACGGGTACAGAGTCTGATCCAGTGGAAGTTTCTTCTTTCAGAAACCTGCAGAGAGTGGAGACTAACCGCGTAAGAGGCGGTGCTCTCCGTGTTGTTAACGACGGCATTGTCGGTCGTGCCCTGAAAGTTCTTACGATTATTGAGAAGCTTGGGTTTCAAGGTTGGGACTGGCTTAGAGAGTTCCGCAAAAAGGCGTCGCCGGGTGATAAGGCGCAGAAGTCAGCTGGGTTCATGGATGACGTTATCGCTGGGCGCCCAATTTTTTCTTTCCCTGCCAGAAGAGGCGGTTTCAGACTGCGGTATGGTAGGTCGCGTAACACGGGGCTTTCAGCAGTGGGCGTTCACCCTGCGACGATGCTTGTGGTGGAACGTTTTCTTGCAGCTGGCACGCAGATGCGTTTGGAGCTTCCTGGAAAAGGCTGCGTCACAGTGCCTGTGGATACCCTTGAGACGCCTGTTGTTTTGTTGAAGGATGGCTCAGTTGTCCGCGTTTCTCTTGAAAACTTTGAAACCGTGAAAGGTAAAGTTGAAAAGATTCTGTTCTTAGGCGACATCCTGATTAGTTTCGGCGATTTTCTCTACACCAGCAAACCGCTTTCGCCTTCAGGTTACGTTGAAGAATGGTGGATTAAAGACGTAAAGCGCGTGCTTGCAGAAGAATTTGGCAGCGACCTGAGGAAAGCTGCGGAAGCTGCTGCGGTTTCAGAGGAAAGGCTGAAATTTTTCTTAGCTGACCCTTTCACCAACAAGCCTACCGCTAAAGAAGCCACGTTGCTGTCTCTGCGTTTGGGTGTGCCCTTGCATCCTCTGTTCACGTTTTTCTGGTCGAACCTCTCTTCGGTCCAAGAGGTGGCGTTGCTGCAGAAGTGGCTGTCCGTTGCCGAAGTGCTGGTTGAAGATGATGCTGCTCGCAAGATTGTTGGGGAGTTTGAGCCGAACGTGGCTCAGGCTTTGAGAAGAATTTTTGCGCCGCATAGGCTATTGGACGGCAAGATTGTTCTTGACGGTGAGGATGCCTGTGCCTTTGCTTTCTCTCTTGGTTATGGCAATAGCGCTTGTCAAACGGCAGAAGCTGCTTTAGCGGATTCCGTGTTGAAGGCGGTTAGTTTGCTTTCTGGCGTGGAGATTAAGGATAAGGCGCCTACGTTTGTTGGTGCCCGTATGGGGCGTCCTGAAAAGGCGAAACGACGCGAGATGAAGCCTCTGGTGCACGTGCTTTTTCCTGTGAGTTTAGCTGGCGGTTCCCACAGAGACCTATTAGTGGCAGCGAGAAAGGGTCCTGTGTTCGTTGAGCTTGCTAAGCGCAAGTGTCCTGTTTGCAAGACTTTTACGTTCAAGGTGAAGTGTAACGCGTGTGGTTGCGAGACTGTTGCTGAGAAAAGTTGCCCGCGTTGTGGCAGGCCGTTGAAAGAAGACGAGTGCTCAGCGTGTAAGGCTGCTGCCGTGCCGTATCAGCGGCAAGCTGTTAACTTTAAGGAGCTGCTTGATGATGCCTGCCGCTCGCTTGGGGCGTCTGCTCCCAAACTTTTGAAATGTGTTAAAGGCTTGACGAATGAGGATAAGACTCCTGAAATTATTGAGAAGGGTGTTTTGCGGGCGAAGCATGACTTGTCGGTTTACAAGGATGGCACAATCCGTTTTGACGCCACTAACGCGCCTTTGACGCATTTCAAGCCTGCCGAAGTTGGGGTTGGAGTGGAAAAGCTGAGGCAGCTTGGATACTCTTGCGATGTATTTGGTGCCGCTTTAACTAGCCCTGATCAGGTTTGTGAACTTAAAATTCAAGATGTTGTTATCCCGAGAAGAGCTGCTGAGTATTTTGTGCAAGTCGCAAACTTCATAGATGACCTGCTAACCCGCGTTTACCACCTTCCAAGCTATTACAATTTTAAAAGCGCCGACGAACTTGTTGGGCACTTGATTATGGGTTTGGCTCCTCACACATGCGTCAGCATCATAGGTCGCGTCGTCGGCTTCACGAAGCTTAGCGTTTGCTATGCCCACCCGATTTGGCACTCAGCCAAGCGGCGGGACTGCGACGGCGATGAAGACACAGTTATGCTTGCTTTAGATACGTTGCTGAACTTTTCGCGGAAGTACTTGCCCGCGCAGATAGGTGGCATCATGGATGCGCCTTTGTTGTTGATTCCGTTTGTGAATACGAAGGAAGTGCAGAGGCAAGCGCACGATTTTGATGTTGACGGTGATTACCCGCTTGAGTTTTACGGAAAAACCTTGGAGAAAGCTGAAGCTAAACAGGTTAGTTCAATAATGGATCTTGTTGGCAGTAGACTTGGGACTGAAGCACAGTTTGAAGGTTTCAAGTTTACGACACCTGTTTCTGACATAAACCTCGGTAACTCGGAGAGTTCCTATAAGCAGTTAAAGACGATGATTGAAAAATTGAACTTGCAGTTGGAGTTGGGTGAAAGAATTGATGCTGTGGATGTGCGGTACGTTGCTTTGAAAGTGTTGACAACGCATTTCATTCGGGATATTGCTGGTAACTTGCGGGCTTTTTCCACTCAGGCCTTCAGGTGCAAATCATGCAATAAGCGTTTTCGCCGTTTGCCTCTCCGTGGCAAGTGTCTTTACTGTGGTGGACCTTTGACGCTGACGGTTTACCGAGGCGGCATCGAGAAATATTTGGCGGCAGCGCAGCAACTGATTGACAAATATGGTTTGCCCAACTACTACACTCAGCGGATCAGTTTAGTGAAAGAGGAAATTGCCTCGATGTTTGATAATAAGAAACCAAAGCAAGTTAGTCTTACAGACTTCGCGTAGCCTAAAGCTTTTCAACTTAAAACGCCCATTCTATTCGTGGTGAAATGTTATCAAAGAGTCTTATCATCCGAATGCTTACTTGCAGCACATAAGAAACGTAGCGAATGGCCTCAAGGCCAGAACCAGCATACTGAACGCTTTAGACAAGCAGTTTTCTAACGCAAGTGCAATAGCAAAGGAAAAAGCGCTGTCGTATGCCGTGGTAATGCATCACCTGCGGCTTTTGGAAGCTGAGGGTGTTGTCAGCCGAAAAGGAAAGCGTCCTTGTTCTTGGGTGTTGACGGGTTTAGGGCAGAAGCGCTTAGCTAACTAGAACGTGCATTCGCATGGGGCTTTTTGGCATTTGGGGCATTTGCCATTGTACTTGTTAACGGCTGCTTTTTCAAGGTCTATTCCAGTTATGTTCGCCAGTGACGCAAGCCACGCGATTACGTCTGCGAACTCTTTTTCAGCCGCCTCCTTATCTTCGTCTTCAAGAGCTTCTTCCAGTTCTATAAGTTCATCCACAAGCCAATTGTATGTCCCTTTTACTCCCCGTTTTGAATCTCTGTGGAAATATAATTGCTTCATCATTTCCTGAAACTCGTTTATGTGCACAATGTTCACCGTCTTTAGCTGTGCCCTTAAAGAATTCTCCCAAGTTAAAGCTTTAGGTAAGCGCAAACAATACGCAAGATTAATAATCCAGAAAAAATTATAGAACTACCGCACGTCAATAGTGTACAGGTAAAAATCAATGAGTAAGAAAAAACAGAAAGATAAATCGCCGATGCCCGCGGCAAGCGCCGGCTTACTGAGATTCTTCGAGGAAGAAACTGAAGGAATCAAGATCCGCCCCGAACTTCTTGTAGCGTTCTCGATAGCTCTCATTGTTATCTCTGTTTTAGCTACAGTATTCTTCCCTGTTTAATTCTTCTTCAGCCGCTTTTTTAGCGCCGTGGCGGAGGAGCATGCAAAACTTCTATTCTCTGCACCGAATTCAAATGAAGGAATAATTCGCTCCTTTCCTCTCTGCTTGCAACTTGAGGTATGGGCTGAGCGATGGTTGCCCTCAAAACAACAGCTTCAGCGTCCGAAAGCCAAATTCCAGAGGGTTCATGAGTCACAGCTGCCAAGGTGCCTTCAAAACCGTAGGCTGGGTCTAAAATAACCCTGATTTTCTTGCCCAGATTCCTCTCAAGCATAAGGAATATAGATGGAGGGACTTCTTGCTCTGGCATAGGCTTCGCAAAACTATTATAATATGCACTCTACAAATAAAACGATTGCTACTGCATGGCACATTGAATTCACGGTTCTATCGCCTGCAAACCTTTCATGATGCCTTGCTTTTTGACTGTTTCATGTTAACATCCTAATTTGTCACATTTGGATTTATCTTGAAAACGTTTTTAGCGTCGCAAATTTTGTCCGTAAACTTGGCTAGACTTTAATAAGCAATGCTTTATCTCATAAAGAATCCGATTTGAGATGGTGAATGTGGCGACTGAAAACTCGATGAATCACTCCATAAACAAGGCAGCGAAGCATTACTCGTCGCTGTTTTTCCTGCCCACATTCAAGAAAGCCCTCGCAGCCGTGGCTGTACTCTGCATAGGTCTCGTGGGGCTCTCAACTTTTGCTCTCTTCCAATCGGTTGATGGATTAATTAACAGCTTATTTCTAGGCGTTTCCCTATTCGTCGTAACCATACTCTCTGATTGTATTGTAAGCAAAATAGTTCTGCATGACCCCATTTACGTTCTACGGCGTACAGTAGCGCTGTCCCTTTTCGGATGGGTTTTCTGTTCACCCTTTATTATCCTCGGCGTTATCTTCGGTGCTGCATTCAATTTTTGGTGGTGGATTAAACTTTGCCTCTTAGGCGTAGCAGCAGTGCTGACGCTCCGCTTTGTTGTTTTTCTCGCCACCTCTTCCGTAAACATCGCACGACGCTTGTTAGCTTCTCTGCTTCAGCCCTTTTTCAGCATGGTCGTGTTTCTAGCTTTTTGGATGAGGCTCGCCAACGTCAACCCTCTCCAGTTCCTGTTTTTCCTAATTATCGCGCCCATAGCATGCTACACTGCAGCCTTCGTGTTCACTCACATAATAGACAGGCTAGGACAGAGAGTATACGGAGTGCCCGCGATGCCCATTTTCAGAGCATTCATGCTCAACTGGGTAGTTGCCCTCAACGCACCCTTCGAGGAGCTTCTTGAAAAGCTAGGCGAAGACGAAGACATTGAAGTTTCCTTCCTAAAATTCGACTCATCTAAACCTAAAGCAGCCATAATCGTTCCCCTCGTCCATCCTGGGCCATTCAAGAACATTGGCAGCAGCCTCCTGCCGTCTATGCTGAAACGCGAATTTGAACAAAACTTCAACTGCGAAGCCTGTGTTCCCTTAGGCATTCTCGGTCACGAGCTTGATTTAGCCTCACAAGCGCAAAACCACAGGATAATCGATAACGTAATCGCAGCAGCCGAATTTGAAGCAACTGGTGACAAAGCAACGCCCATGGTTAAAGCCACTAACGGCGCAGTCACTGCAGTGTGCCAAGTTTTTGGGAAAACTGCCTTCCTCTCGTTCACGCTTGCTCCTAAAACCACTGAAGACCTGCCGCAGGAGTTAGGCCGCATCGTCAGGGAAGAGGCAGAGAAATGCGGACTTGACTGTGCCGTCGTCGTAAACGCTCACAACAGCATCGACGACACGGAAATTATGGAGGAATCCTTAGAAACGTTGCGCGCTGTAGCTGCTGACTGCCTTAAAAAAGTTGTTTCTTTGCCGTCTAAGCCTTTTGAGGTTGGCGCCGCCACCGTTTTTCCCAAAGAGTTCAGCCTCAAAGACGGCATGGGCTCAGGCGGAATCACCGCAGTTGCAGTTAAAGTTGCTGAGCAGAAATCCGTTTACGTGGTCATTGACGGCAACAACATGATTTCTGGGCTGCGTGAAAAAATCCTTTCAGCTCTAGCTTCCAGCGGGTTTGACGACAGTGAAGTTTTAACAACCGACACGCACGCAGTCAGCGCGGTAGTGCTGGGACGCCGTGGTTACCACCCTGTGGGCGAAGCAATGGATCATGAACTGCTCATTGGTTACATTACGGAAGCTGCAAAAGCCGCCGTCGCCAAGTTGGAACCCTGCAAGGCTGGGTGCAAACGCTTGGTTGTCCCTAAGGTCAGAGTCATCGGGCAGGCTCGTTTGGAATCGTTGTCTCTGCTTGTTGATACGGCGCTTAAGAAAGCTAAACGAATAGTTGGTCCAATTTTTGCGCTTGAAGGGCTGCTTTTGATTTTGCTTCTAGCCCTCTTGTAAGCCGCAGCGCTGTTGTTCACCGCCTTTTTGGCACGTAAACGTTAATATTGCCTCTTTGCCTAGTCGCTCTTTGGAGTTATGCAAAGATGAGTGCTTATCCAAAAATTGTTGTTTCCCCGCCGGGTCCAAAGGCTAGAGCCTTCGTGAAGAAAGATGAACAGTTCATTTCACCTTCTTCTGCAAGGTACTACCCGCTTGTTGTTGAGTCAGCCAGCGGCTGCGTAGTGAAGGATGTGGACGGAAACGAGTACATAGACCTCAACGCTGGCATCGCCTGCATGAATGTAGGTCACAGCCACCCCAAAGTAGTCGCCGCCGTCAAAGCTCAATGTGACCGTTTCCTACACTATTCCAACACAGACTTCTATTATAGGGAAGTGATTAATTTGGCGGAGAAACTGGCTGAAATAGTTCCCGGCAGCTTTGAAAAGAAGACTTTTTTTGGCAACAGCGGCGCCGAAGCTGTTGAAGCTGCGGTTAAGCTTGCCAAGTGGCACACGCGCAAACCATTATTCCTCGGTTTCATCAATGCTTTTCATGGGCGCACTGCAGGCGCTTTGGCTTTCACCGCCAGCAAGCCTGTTCAGAAGCGTTATTTTTCGCCTTTAATGCCCGGCGTGGCTCATGTGCCCTACGCTTATTGCTATCGTTGCCCTTTCAAGTTGACTTATCCTGGGTGTCATTATTGGTGTGTGGATTTTATTGATGAGTTTGTTTTGCAGAAGTATTTGCCGCCTGAAGATGTGGCGGCGATGCTTGTTGAGCCGATTCAAGGCGAAGGCGGCTACGTGGTTCCGCCGCCAGAGTATTTTCAAAGGTTGAAGAAGCTCGCTGACAAGTATAGGCTTTTGTTTATTGCTGATGAGGTGCAGTCTGGCGTCGGCAGAACTGGCAAATGGTTTGCTATTGAAAATTGGGATGTTGAACCAGACATAATTTGCGTTGCCAAAGCCTTGGCGTCGGGGTTGCCTATAAGCGCGACTGTTGCTAAAGCTGGAGTTATGGATTGGGTTGGCGGTTCTCACGCGAGCACTTTCGGCGGGAACCCTGTGTCATGCGCCGCCGCGGCTGCTGTGCTAGAAGTCATAAAGGAGGAGAAGCTGCTTGAAAACGCCAACAAGCAGGGCGCTTACGCTTTGAAGCGTCTTGGGGAACTGCAGGAGCGTTGCGAGATAGTTGGGGATGTACGTGGGAAAGGCTTGATGATTGGCGTGGAGCTTGTCGAGGATAAGGAAGGCAAGAAGCCTGCGGTTCAGAAGGCGGCTCAGGTTATTGTGCGTGCGTGGAAGCGTGGCGTAGCAGTTGTAACGTGTGGTGCTTCGACGCTTAGGATAGCGCCGCCGTTGACTATTCAGCGAGAAATGTTTGATGCAGCGTTGGATATTGTTGAAGATGTGATAGAAGAAGTCGCGGAAGAAGCTTGAGCAGCGGTTTTTAGAAGTTGTTTGGCTTCGCTATTACTTCTTTTATTCGTAGGCTGAAGAATCTTGAGGCGTTAGCTGGTTTAATGCGCAGTGCCGTGTCTGCGCCGTTTCCAGTGCCGCCCACAGCGATAACATCCTGATCCGCGGGGATTAGCCCTGCGTCCACAGCCATAAGCGTGATTTCCACGCATACTTTTGGTTCCTTGCCCCATTAGCCTAAGCGTGTTAGCGATCAGCTCTAGCGGTTCCAGTGTGCCGAAAGCGTTGCGGATTGCTCTTTCTGCGCTGCTTAGGGCGTGGGTTCCAGTGAAGATTTTTGCTCCGTTCGAGAGTATTTCTTGTTTGAAGTTTTCTTGTAGTTCTGTTTTGTCTGGTTGTTGAAAGCCATGAAAATGCGTTACTACTATCGTGTTTTTACCTTTGAAGGTTTTAGCTGCTTTGGCTCCTGTTTCACCTGTGGATGAGGCTACGATGATGTTGTTGATGTTTTCTTTGTTGACGTATTCCTCAACGATTTTCAAGAGCGCGTCGGTGTTTTGTTCGCCTGGTTCTTTGAAATACGTTATTTTTTTTGTTTGAGTTTTCATTGCTGGGTTCCTCGTTGTCACTTTGTGTTTTTGGTGTTTTTAGGTGTTTTGCGCGGTTTCCTTTTCAGTTTTGTGCCGCAGATTGTGCAGTTGGTGGAGCCGTAGTCAGCGGCGTATTCTCTGTGGCATGCGGGGCAGTATCTTATCCATTCCAGTAGGCGGCGGATGCCGAAGGTTGCGAGCGCCGTGAATTCTATTCCCATTTTTGTGGCGACGTTCTGTATTGAATAATCATCTGACACTATGTGCGGATTGTAACCTGCTGCTTTGAGTTCTAATGCTAACGCTAAGAGTTGTATGTCGGTTTCTGACAGGAAGAACGCGTCGCCAACTGTGATTGCAGAGGTTTTCGCTTTGTTCAGGGATTCTTCGTTGGGCGTTTTGACTTTTAGTTTTCCGTTTTCTACTGCGGTTTGGAATCGCAGCGAAATCATCGAGTTTCTCTTTATTTCTTCTTGCACTTTGGGTGTAGTTGCTTGGTTTTCGCTGATGGAGAATGGATCAAATCCCGCTAAAAAGGCAGAGGTGTCTAAGACCATTATGCACTTAGGCGTGGCGCTTTTGTGGATTTTTTCATCCCATTCCTTTGAACAGCACTCTGCTTTGTAGGCGGTTGTAGAATTCATCTTTGAACCTGATGAAAGAGGTTACGTTTTTGGAGCGTGTGACTGTTAAGGTTGGGTTTTTTGAGGTTACCAGTTGGCGGTAGTTGCCGTCAACCAGCACAAGCACATCCTTCGGTCTGGTGGCTTGGATTGTGACTTTGCAGTCTGCGGGGAAAACCAGTGAGCGAAACACTGTTAAAGCGCAGATGGGCGTCAGAACGAACGCGTCTACTTCCGTGTCTAAAACTGGTCCTCCTGCTGAGAGCGAATAGCCCGTGGAACCTGTCTGCGTTGCCAGTATCAACCCGTCCGACTCGCACTTCATAATCAGCTTCTCGTCTTTGAATATCTGCGTGTAAAGTATCTTTGAAGGCTCTCCAGCGGAAACTACGATGTCGTTTAAGGCATCTGGAATCGTGCAGCCATCCGTAGTTGCTGTGAGCTTGGCGCATTTTTCAATCTTGAACTCGCCTTTCAAGCATTTTTCTACTGCGTTGCATGCGTCTTTCGGTTCCACTTCTGTGAGGAAACCGCGGACTCCCATGTTGATGGCTAATATTGGCGGTTCAGGCTTAGGCAATGCGATGCTGGTTCGCAGGATGGTGCCGTCTCCGCCTATGGTTATTATGAAATCCGTTTTCATTTCTGTAAGGGGAACCATTTTTTCTTTGATGTTTACTTTCCCAGCAAGAGTATCTTCGATGTAAACCTGCACATTTTTGCTTCTGAGATACTTTGCTAATTCCTCAACGAGTTGTAGTGCTTGTTTCTTGTCGTAGCGGGCGACTATTCCGGCACTTCTGAACACTTTTTCCACCGTTCAGTTAAATAGCGGTACCTTAATCTATATATGGGTGTTGTTCAGAAATGCTTTTAATAACTAAGCATTTGGTGAGAGTATGACTAAACCAATGAGTGTTGGAGAATTACGCGTTGGCGGCTACATGCTGATTGATGGCGAGCCATGCCGCATAGTGGACGTAACTAAATCCAAACCTGGAAAGCACGGGGCTGCTAAAGCCCGAATAGTTGCTATAGGCGTGTTCGATAATCAAAAACGGCAATTCGTAAAGCCTGTTGACAGCAACGCTGAAGTCCCCATTATCGACAAGAGAGTGGGTCAAGTGTTCGCTGTGAATCCTAACGGCGTTCAAATCATGGATTTGGAGACATATGAGTATTTGGATGCTCCGTTTCCTGATGAAGAGGATTTGAAAGCCAAGATGGTTGCTGGCGCTGAAATCGAGTACTGGAAGATAATGGGCAGACTAAAACTCGCCAGGGCAAAATAGTTCTGAGTTAGCCGCGCTGCATGTAAGCTAATATACCCAAATCACCTAACAGCACTTTGGGTGCCAGAAGCTTGGGTGAAAGTGGAAAACTCTCGCGAGAACTGCCTGTAAGCGAAATCTTCACAAGTGCTTTCGCGATATACTTTAAGAATTTCGCTCAATTTTTACTTCCTTTCCTTATAGCTGGTGCCCTTCAAGGCGCGCTTTTAGTGACTTTGGAATCTATAATTACTGTGCCAGCCACTTTACCGTTAACGGCAACACCGCAGGAGCTTTTAAACTGGCTACCGCAGTATCTCTCGGCGATTTTTACTATCGCTGCGCTGTCGGGAATTGTAGGTTGGGTCGTCGGTAGTATAACTCAAGGAATCGCCATAAAGTTTACTTCAGACACGCTTGAAAATAAACAAGCAAATCTCCTAACGAGCCTCAACTTAACTCTATCAAAACTGCTGTCAATATTAGCCGTCAGCATTATCACAGGCATTCTCATTTTCATAGGATTGATCGCCTTTGTGATTCCAGGCATAATTTTGGCAATAATGTTCTCTCTCGTGGTTCCAACAATAATAATCGAAAGAATAGGCGCACTGGAAAGTCTCTCGCGAAGCCGCCTCTTGGTCAGCCACAGATGGCTAAAAACATTCGGGCTGCTCTTTCTACTCCAAATAACAATCGGCATAGTGAACACAGTGCTCACTATTCTCACAGCCTCTCTTGGTTTAGTCGGAACTGTAGCTAGTAGCATCCTGATAGCTTTTATACAACCCATCCTGCCAATAGGACTAACATTATACTATTATTCGATGATTGCAAGAGCAAACTCCGCCTTGACTTCGCAGTCGGCATAAAAGGTTCAGTAACTGCTAAAACGCTGCCATAGTTTCTGGGCTCCACCAGTTCCAACCAGCCTTCTTGAAAGCGGCGTAAAGGATTAAGAGGATTATTCCCCAACTCAACGTGACGCCTGCTACTAACAGAATCCAGTTGTCGCTTAGGTACGTGAGGCTTATCCACGCGCTTATGCTCCATAAACCCACAAGCAGCAGGGTAAATACGGCGATGTGTATTACACGTTCCGCGGTCAATCTCTCACAACCCTTTCATGTGTTAAGCTGTGTTTGTGTTAAAAAGATTTTTGTTAAGGTTTATCTCCGCGTTTGTGAAAGTGTATCTATTGGAGCCAATGATGCATGAAGAGCCGTCTGAATTGTGACGAAGATTAATTGATGGGGCTGAGGCTTCAAACCCTACTGCTGTGCTCTGACTTTTGTTTCTTCAAAATCAAACGTAAAGCTGCCGTGAACGTTCTCCATTCTTCTGCAATATATATTTAAAGGCGCTCAAGATGTTTAAGGACTGGAGACACAAATGGCTTTAGACCGCTTAGGTTCCTCGCTTACCAGCGCACTGAAAAAGCTTTTCCGAGCTTCGGTAATAGACGAGGCTACAGTCAAAGAGCTTGTGCGCGACATCCAACGCGCATTGCTTCAAGCCGACGTAAACGTGCAATTAGTCCTTGATATATCCAAACGAATGGAAGAAAGAGCGCTAAAAGAGAAAGTTCCACCCGGCATCTCCAGACGCGAACACGTAATCAAAGTTGTCTACGAAGAATTAACGCGCTTTGTGGGTGAAAAACCTGTTCCCATCAGAATTGAACCGGGAAAAAAGCAAATTCTCATGCTCGTCGGCATACAAGGTTCAGGAAAAACCACGGCGGCAGCCAAACTCGCTCGATACTTTCACAAAAAAGGTCTCAAGCCCGCGTTAATCTGTGCTGACACTTTCCGTCCTGGCGCGTACGCGCAGCTCCAGCAGTTAGCAACGCGGATTAATCTTCCAATTTATGGTGACCCAAAAGCCAAAGACGCTGTTAAAGTGGTCTCTGAGGGGCTTAAACAGTTCAGCGACAAAGACTTGGTTATCGTTGACACTTCTGGCCGCCACAAAGAGGAGAAAGACCTCATCAAAGAAATGAAAGACCTTGAAAAGAAAATTAAACCAGATGAAGTCATGCTGGTGATTGACGGCACCATTGGGCAGCAAGCATTGATTCAGGCTAAAGCGTTTCATGAAGCCACGCCAATCGGCGCGATTCTAGTTACAAAGCTTGATGGTTCAGCTCGAGGCGGCGGAGCTTTATCCGCGGTTGCAGCTACAGGCGCGCCAATAAAATTCATTGGCACAGGCGAAAAAACCGAAGACATCGAACCTTTTATTCCGTCTCGCTTTGTTGGGCGCTTGCTGGGCATGGGAGACTTGGAGACGCTTTTGGAAAAAGTTCGGGATGCTGAAATAAAGGTTCCTGAGAAGAAAGCCAAAGCTATTCTCAGCGGCAAATTTACTTTAACGGACATGTATGAGCAGTTTGAGGCTTTCAAGAGCATGGGTCCTTTCAGGAAAGTTCTCAAGATGCTTCCCGGTATGTCTTATGATTTGCCTGAGGACAAGTTGAATATGGCTGAGGCTAACTTGGAAAAGTGGCGCGTTATCATCCAGTCCATGCGGGTTGAAGAGAAGGAGAACCCTAAAGTTTTCAGTTCCTCGCGGATTAGGCGTGTTGCCCGCGGTTCTGGGACAACTGAAAAGGACGTTAAGGACTTGCTGAAGCAGTATGTGATGATGCGCAAGATGATGAAGATGTTTAAGCGGAAGAAGCGGCTGCCTTTCATGGGTAAAGGGTTGCCCACAGACTTCAAGTAGGCTTTTAGCGATGAACGTTCTGGAAAAAGCTTTGCAGATGCTTGAAGCACATGCTTTATGCGACAACTGCCTTGGTCGACAGTTTGCGTTGCTTGGTTATAATTTGGAGAATAGTGACCGCGGCAAAGCCGTAAAGCTTAGTTTAACGCTGCAGGCCAGCGCTGGTGCCCAGTCCAAAGAGGCTGAGGGCTTGAAGAACCTTAAACTTTTGGCTGCTAATGGTTTTTCGCGTGAAGCTGCAGAGACTCTTAGGCACTTGAAGAAACGGGTTCCCAAACAGGCTAAGCAGTGTTTTTTGTGTGAAGGCAAGTTTCAGTTGGTCGAAAGCTTAATTCAAAAAGCTCTGGCGGAAGTTGCGGGTTACGAGTTTACTAGTTTTCTCGTGGGCATAGAATTGCCCGTTCAGGTGGAGGAGCGTGAAGACGAGTTTAAAGCCGCGTTTAACATTGGCTACGGCGAGAGCATACGTCACGAGTTCGGGCGGTTGATTGGCAAAGGCGTTGAAGCGCAGGCGGGTAGAACTGTGGATTACCGTACGCCTGATTTGGTCATAATTGCTAACCCGTTCGCTGCAAGCGTTAAGCTTCAGGTGAATCCGCTGTTTGTTGCTGGCCGCTACCGTAAGCTTGTTAGGGATATTCCGCAGTCGCGGTGGTTCTGCTCCAGCTGCCGCGGAAGAGGCTGCCCGAAATGCGGCGGAACCGGGCTGCTTTATCCTGAGTCGGTGGAGGCGCTGGTTTCGACGCCGTTGTTGGAGGCGGCTGAAGGCGAAAAATCAGCTTTTCATGCTTCTGGCAGGGAGGATATTGATGCGCGGATGCTGGGCACTGGCAGGCCATTTGTGGTTGAGGTTTCTAAGCCGCGGAAACGGTTTCTAGACTTGCGTGCGCTTAAGGAGGCGATTAACGCTGGAGCTAAGGATAAGGTTGAGGTTTCGAATTTGCGGTTTACCGTTAAGGATGTGGTGCGGCGGTTGAAGAAGGCGGAGTCTGCGCAGAAGGAGTATCGTGTGCTGGTGGAGTTTGAGGCTGATGTGGCTGAAAGTGACTTGTGTGTTGTGGCGGAGAAGCTTAGTGATGCTGTGATTCGGCAGCAGACGCCGTTGCGTGTTTTGCATAGGCGTGCGGATTTGACGCGGGAAAAGTACATATACTGGGTTAAAGTTAAGAAGGTGTCGCCTAAGATGGCTGAAATGCAAATTCGTTGTCAAGGTGGTCTTTACGTTAAGGAGTTGGTGTCTGGGGATGAAGGAAGAACAGTGCCCAGCGTTGCGATGTTGCTTGGTTTCGGAGCGAAGCCTCTTAAGCTTGATGTTTTGAAAGTTATTATGGATGAGGTTGGTGAGGTGAAAAAATGAGGAAGTCGCGGGGTTACAGGCGTGGTTCGCGGAGTCTTTCCACGAAGGCACCTAGAGATAAGGGTAGGCCGAAGCTTGGTAAGTTGTTGATTGCGTATGAGGTTGGTTCTCAGGTGATAGTCAAGATTGATTCCAGCGTGCAGAAGAGTTTGCCTCATAAGCGTTTTCACGGTAAGATTGGTACGGTGACTGCTAAGCGTGGGCGTGGGTACGTGGTGAGTGTGCCTCAGGGTGACGCTGTTAAGGAGATTATTGTGCGTTCTGAGCATTTGGAGCCGTATAAGGGCGGTGTTTAAGGGCGTATGAATGAACGAGAATCAAGTGAAAAGAGGCTTACGTTGCCGCAGGTTAAGAAGGAATTAGCTGCGCTGGGTGAGGAGAATCTGGATCAGTTTCAGCGGCGTACATTTGATTACGTCTCCAAGTTTGCCAAGATTGATGAGGCTGCGGTTGAGGGGCTTTTGGAGCGTTTGGTGTCGGAGTTTGGGTTAGAAGAGGATGAGGCAGTTCAAGTGATTAACTGTGCGCCTGAAAGCGTTGATGAGTTGCGGATTTTTCTGGCTGGCGGGAAAAAGATTATTGAAACTGCAAAGTTGGAAGCCATTGTTGCTCTTTTGAATGATAGCCGAGTGGCGAAGGAGTAGCGGAGTAGCCTAAGAATTTTTAAGCAGAACGCTGGATATGTAGAGGAGAATAGGGAGTGCTATGGAGAAGCGGTACGAAGAGTACGCTTACGTGCTAGATTTCTTGCCGCACGGGCGTCCAGGGTTGCGGGCTGCTGGAAGGGCAGGTTACCGAGCGGGAGCTCTAATTCAGTGTATGGGCGAGGAGTTTTTCACGTTGCTGGAGGCTCTGGTTAAGGAGGGTTTGATGCTGAAGGCTGGGGACCGCGTGTATGTGGGTAAGGAGTCGCGCGATGAGGTTACGTACATCATCGGCAGAGTGGGTTATGATGAGTTGACTGGCGCTGCTAAGGCGGAGTTGGCGAGTGTTATTGCGCGGATTGCGTTGAATCGTGAGGAGTGGTTTGTTAATTTCTTTAACACTGCGCGTGCGATTACGCCGCGGATGCATGCGTTGGAGTTGGTGCCTGGGATTGGGAAGAAGTATATGTGGCAGGTGATTAATGAGCGGGAGCGGCGTCCGTTTGAGAGTTATGGGGATTTGCAGAAGCGGACTGAGTTGCCTAGTCCTGTGAAGTTGATTACGAAGCGTGTGTTGGAGGAGTTGGAGGGCGACAGTAAGTACCGCTTGTTTACGCGTGAGCATTAGTTATGAGTGTTGATGAAGCGAAGCTGCTGCTTCGAAGGTTTCGAATTGTTCCGAACAGGGTTTTGGGACAGAACTTTATGGTTGAACCAGCGTTTTTCGATAAGCTCAGCGGTTACGCTGCTGTGGGCAAGGCGGATGTGGTGTTGGATGCTGGCGCAGGCTTCGGCTTTTTAACGCGTTTTTTGGCAGATAAGTGCCGAAGCGTGGTAGCGGTTGAGAAAGATCCGCGTGTTGCTGAGGCACTGCGTGAACAGCTTACGGGCGTTGGCAACGTGGCTGTTGTAGAAGGCGACGTGTTGAAAGCGGCGTTGCCTGAGTTTAACAAGGTTGTGGCGATTCCGCCTTACTATTTATCGTCGCGTTTGGTGCAGTGGCTTCTTGACTGCAAAGTTGCGTGTGCAGTGCTGATTCTGCAGCGGGAATTTGCCAACAAGCTCATTGCCAGCGTGGGCAGCGAAGACTACGGGTGGTTAACGGTTGTTACTTTTTACAGTGCGGAGGTTGAGTTGTTTGATGTTGTTCCGAAGGAAATGTTTTATCCTCAGCCTGAAGTTGACTCCGTAATCGTGCGTCTAGTGCCTTGGCAAGTGGCACCGTTCGAAGTGAAGGATGCTGTTTTTTTCAAGCAGATGACGCGGTGGCTGTTCAATCAGCGCAACAAGAAAGTTGACAACGCCCTTGCGTCTTTCATCAAAAGCACGTTTAAACTATCGAAGGAAGAAGCTAAAAAACGCGCTTGCGCCATGCCTTTTGGCGAACGACGCGTGCGCGAGTTAGCGCCTGAAGATTTTGGAGCATTAGCCAATGCCCTCAAGGAGTAAACGCGTTTTTTTCGATGATTTCGTGTTTGTGGTTGATGAAAACGTATACGAGCCTGCTGAAGACTCGTTTCTCTTCGCCGAAAACCTCGACGTAAAAGAAGGCGAGCGTGTGCTGGACATGGGTACAGGCTGCGGCATACTGGGCATAATAGCCGCAAAAAAAGCAAGTGTAGTTGCAATTGACATAAATCCTTATGCCATTCGTTGCGCAAAAGAAAATGCAGCGCTTAACAATGTACGTAGTAAAATGACTTTTATACAGAGTGACTTGTTCACATCTTTCAGCGAAAAAGCCAAATTTGATGTGGTTCTTTTCAATTCACCTTACTTACCTGTAGACGAAAACGAGGCGGATTCTTGGATTGGGCGCGCTTGGACAGGAGGCACCACAGGCAGACAAGTCATTGAGCTTTTTATTGCCGGTGCAGCAAAGCACTTGAAGCCAACAGGTCGCATTCTTCTAATGCAGTCTACATTGGCAAATGTGGATAAAACATTAACCAAGTTTGAAGAATGCTGCATGAAAGCGAGCGTTGTTGCAGATGCTGCTATGCCCTTCTTTGAAGCAATAACCCTCATAGAAGCAAAAAAACTGTGAGTTATGCCCCCATTTTTTGGCATTTAATTCTGGAAATGCTGTTATACGGTGTTGGTTGTTGTTTTGTGGATGCATAGGTTTAATACTGGGTTGTTTGCATAATGGTGATTGGCAAAAAGCGATTTTTGTCTGAACAGTATATAGGAGTTGAAATAGCAAAAATGTATCGCAAAGAGATGCACAAGGCAACCTGTGCT
>CAZDLK010000044.1:0-17638 GCA_964506435.1 uncultured Candidatus Bathyarchaeia archaeon
GCGGCTATTGGCATTCTTTACGCGAGTTTAGGCTCATTTTCTTTCCGCTACACCATAGCAAATATAGGAACGCTAGCTGAAACTAATATGCCCGCTTTGACTGCGGTGGCTTTTCTGGTGTTGGGCGGAGCAATCGCCAAGTCCGCGCAGCTTCCCATGCACACTTGGTTGTACAGTGCAATGGAGGCTCCGACTTCAGTCAGCGCTTTGTTGCACGCTGCTACTATGGTGAAGGCTGGTATCTACCTTGTTGCGCGTTTAATTTTGATTTTAGGTCCTTTGGCGTTTTCGATTCCTATGTGGTTGTCTACTGTGGCTTGGGTTGGCGTTCTCACAGCTTTTATGGCTGCAACTTTGGCAATGTATACTTCTGACATTAAGGGTGTGCTTGCTTACTCGACGATTAGTCAGTTGGGCTTTATGATGGCGGCTTTGGGCTTGGTTTCTGTTCACTCGGATTTAGGCTGGTTTGCCAGCTTGTTCCACATGGTGAGTCACGCTTTCTTTGAAGGACTGGGCTTCCTGTTGGCTGGTGGCATAATTCACGCTGTTGGGACTCGTGACATGCGGTTGATGGGTGGTTTAAGAAAACTGATGCCTATCACGTTTGGACTGAGCATAATCATGATTTTAACCACTAGTGGTTTGCCTCCGTTTGCGGCTTTCTTCAGCAAAGGCCTCATAATCACAAGTGCGACTGAGATGGGGAATATTTTGCAGGTGATTTTGCTCTATGCCACTGCTGCGCTTACGTTTGCTTACAGTCTCAGGTTTATGGCTTTGACTTTTCTGGGGAAGAAATCGGCGCATTTGGAAAAGCTTCACGTGCACGAAGCGCCGAAGATAATGTTGGCTCCTGCTGTGGTGTTGGCTGTTTTGTGTGTGGCGTGGGGTTTTGTTGAGCCTTGGCTGGGCGGCTTCATGCATGTTGAAGCTGAAATGAGCTTGCTGGGTTCGTTTTTCAGCTTAGAAACCCCGATTTTCTTGGCGATTCTCGCCCCAGTTGGCTTAATTATATATCTAACTTATTACAAGAACTCTCAGTTTATGATGAGAATCCGCGGCAGCTCTAATCCTCTTTTCACCGTTCTGAAGCACGGTTACTTCTTCGACGACGTTTATGAGCGAATAGTCGGCAGAGGGATAATAACCTTCTCGAGTGGTATTCACAGGGCGCATGAAACCGCTCTGAAT
Source organism: uncultured Candidatus Bathyarchaeia archaeon (assembly GCA_964506435.1). GTDB lineage: Archaea > Thermoproteota > Bathyarchaeia > Bathyarchaeales > Bathycorpusculaceae > JAOZHU01. The sequence continues at coordinate 1,195 of CAZDLK010000044.1, forward strand.
AACGTAGCGATGCCAGCCAAAGGGATATTAGGTTTCGCAACTGGTGTCCGACATGCCGAAGTAGGCTTCTTTGAACGTTTGCCACAAATTATCGCTAACGGGATTATTAAAACGGCGCATGGTGTTCACAAATACCTTGATGTTCTAGCGGATGAACTGCTAAATCTGCTAGCGCATCGAACACTGCGTTCTGCTTCCAAAATGAAGAATGTCCCGCAAACTTCTCTGCAGCATTACCTAGCTGCTGCGTTGCTCGGATTTATATTGATTTTAATACTGATAATAGTGACTATAGGAGTTTAGAAAAATGCCATACAATCTCTTGTTAGTTTTTCTTCTACCCGCCTTGAGCATTCCGTTCGTTTATTTGACTGGAAAGAAATCTGCGAAAGCAGCGGCAATTTTTGTGGCTTTACTTGCCGTTGTTACCATAGGACTGCTGCTGACAACGGTTCCAACCATTTTGGACAGCCCAGAACACACGTACTTTGAACGTTACGATTGGATTCCAACGTTGCAATCTGAGTTCACGCTTTTTGCAGACGGCATAAGCATATCCATGGCAATCATAACCTCAGTTCTGATTGTTGTGGCATCGCTGTTTTCGATAAACTACATGGCAGGCAAAAAGAACCTGCCAGTTTACTACGCTCTCTTAACTTTACTTTCTATAGGTCTCGTAGGCGTTTTCATCACTTCAAACCTTCTGCTCTTCTACTTCTGCTGGGAACTCATGCTTGTGCCAGCTTACTTCATAGTGGGCAACTGGGGTTACAGAGACTCCTACAAAGCCGCTTTCAAACTCTTCATTTTCACGCACGCTGGCGCCGTTTTTGTGCTCCTAGGCATAGGTGCAATTTACATGGTTACAGGCGCCACAGACATGTTTGCTGCGCAAGCCGCGTTGATGAATTTTCCAGAACTCGCAAAGTGGATTCTGCTGGCTTTAACCGCGGGTTTCGCTGTCAAAATGGCAATTGTGCCTCTGCACATGTGGCTGCCTGACGCACACTCGGAAGCTCCCGCAACCATGTCCGCACTGTTAAGCGGTGTTATCATCAGCGCTGGTGCTTACGCTATTTTGCGTTTGTCTTTAGGCACGGTTTTTCCAGCAGTTGCAGGAACCGCGATTGGCTTAGATTTCCTTCATGGTTTAACGATTTTCGGCGTGATTTCAGCCTTTTTCGGCTCGTTCATCGCGCTAGTGGAAACCGACATAAAGCGCATAATTGCGTATTCCAGCATTGCGCACATGGGTTATGTTATGTTTGGGCTTTCGCTGTTTCCTTCTGCGGCTCCTGCAGTGGGCGGTACAATTGCTGTAACGTCCGCCATCACGGGAACAGTGCTTCATTTGATTAATCACGCAGTAAGCAAGGGCCTCTTTTTCCTTTCAGCGGGCTCTGTTATGCATCAAACTGAAGAGAGAGACATCCGCGAGATGGGTGGACTCGCAGGAAAGATGCCGTTTACAACTGTTTCGTCAACCGTGGCGGCACTGAGTATAGCGGGAACACCGCCGTTTGCGTGTTTCATCAGTGAATTTCTGATATTTGTTGGCGCGTTTGAAGTGATTAACACGGACGGCTTTTATCTTGTTCCAACGGCTTTGATGCTTATTGCCACGGTGCTTTCGCTTGCTTACTCGTTACGGTACACTTCACGTGTTTTCTTGGGGCAGCCGAAGAGTGAGGGCGAAAAGAAGATTGTGGATGTTCCTAACTGGATGAAAGCTTCAATGGCGCTTTTGGTAATTTTCGTGATTGTACTTGGCATTTGGCCGACATTTTTCGTAAATTTGATTGAAACCGTAACCTTTGTTTGAGACGTGGAAATTAATGGTTGAACTCTTAGACGTTGTTTTGCCAATAATCAGTTTGGTCGTTTTTGCACTTTTAACTCTGCCAGTTTTCAGGTTTATCCGCAAGAGCCAACATAGAACGGCTTTTACGCTCGGCTGGTTTGCCATAGTTTTCGCGGTTGCAGGCGCTACTGTGGCTAATTTGACGCTTAAGTACTACAGTTTGCCGTCACCGCAGCCTTTTATCAACATAACAATAACTGATACTTCGTCTCCCACGCTTTCCAGCGCATTCATGATTGACGCTGTGTCGGTTTACATGGCGATTATCTTTATCGCGGTGAGCGCTGTTGTTTTTCTCTACAGCGTTTTTTATGTTGACTCCAGCAAGCGTCCTTCGGAAAGATACTATGCAGTTATGCTCATGTTGACTGCTGCGATGATAGGCGCTGTGTTTTCAGGCGACCTGTTGACGATGTTTATTTTTTGGGAGGCTGCTGCGGCTGGTTCCGGATTCTTAATGGTTTACCGAAAGAATCCTGTGTCTCTGAATTCAACGTTGAAGTATCTGGTTATGATTATCATTGCTTCAGCTTTTGTCGTGTTTGGCTTGTCGCTGGTTTACGGTTTGACTGGCACGTTGAATTTTTGGGCTGTGAAGCAGGCTTTAATGACTTTGGCTGATAAGCACTTGCTTGTGCTTGCGTTTATCTTCATAGTTACTGGCTACGCGATTGAGTCGGCTGTTGTGCCGTTTCACTTTTGGCTGCCTGATGCTTATACTGCGGCGCCTTCTTCTTCGTCAGCTTTCCTTTCCGCTTTGATTGACCAAGGCAGCTATTACGTTCTGATACGTGTGCTCGTGTTCATTTTGACTCCTCCAGGCGTGTTGGATTGGACGTTCATGCTTGCGGTTATGGCTGCGTTAACTATGGTTGTTGGTAACTTGTTTGCGTTGATTCAGGATGACGTGAAACGTTTGATAGCGAACATTTGCATTGCGGATGTGGGTTACAATCTTGTGGCTATAACCAGCGTGACAGCGGCTGGTCTCAGGGGTAACCTGTTCTTTTTCCTAGTTGGCGGCATAACCACTGCGGTGTCGTTCATGACTTTAGGCTTAATCAACCGTTACGGGTTCAGAACTTTGGAGGACTTTTCCGGTTTGGGTAGGAAAATGCCGTTTGCAAGTTTTGCCTTGCTTATCGCGTCTTTATCTTTCGCTGGGGTTCCTTCTACAGGCGGGTTCATGGCTAAGTACTTGGTTGTTAACGCGGTGATTAACACAAAATTCAGTTGGCTGGCGATAATTCTCGTGTTGATGAGTGTTCTCCAGACTGCTTACTTGTTTAGGCTCGTGAACTACATGTACGCTAGGAAGCCGAAGGACGAAACCAGAATTAAGGAACCGTTGAAGTTGCTTATTCCAATATTCATCTTGGTGGCGGCAATAATCATCTTAGGCGTTTACCCAAGTTTGGCTTTAGACCCTATAGAGCATGCGATAAGCCAGTTTCCATTTATCCCATAGCCGCTGCAAGAAACCCTTGTTCAATGCAGCTTGGCATCTTGCATTACAGGGCACAGAACTAGCGCGTGGAAAAAACTATACCCCCCTTATATAACGCAACTATAAATAGCTGCGGAAGAAACGCTGCAGCCTAAAAAGCCCACGCGCCACTCGCAAACAGCCACGTAAAAAACAAAAGCCCCATCAAAGAAACTGCTGTAATCCCAAAGGTGACCACTTTTTTCTTGGAAGCAAGCGCCAACACTATGAACATTGGAAACAGCGTCAGCACGTAGCGCGGCACGCTTATCCAGAAGCTAATGGAAACTGCAAGCATCCAGTTAAACAGCATATAAACTTGATAGGATGGACGCAGCTTAGCGAAGTAGCCAATCAAAATCATAAACAAGCCTAAACCCGCGAAGGCAACCTGTGCGTACCCAACAGTGAGGCTGTCGGGGAACGTGCTGTGGCTTGGCCAATTCAACGCTTGAACCAAACCCGCCAACGGGTCAAAAGTCTCGTACCAGTGCGTGCGCTGAATCTCCATAAACGTGAAAAAGCCGCCAGTCACCGCATAATTAATCAGCAAATACACGACAAAACCCAAAACAGGCAAACCCACCCACAGCAACCTCCAATCCGCAGCTTTCGGTTTCCACCCTTTCTGGTGAAAATACTCCACAGCCAGCACAGGCAACATCAGCGCCCCAGCCAGCCGCGTTAAAGACGCAAGCAAGCCTAAGGCTCCCGCAAAACCCCACTTGCCCTGCCTAGCATAATATAAACTGGCGATGACCACCGCCAAAAACAAGCTCTCAGTGAACACAGCTGACAAAAAATAAGCCGTTGGAAAAACGCAGAGAAACAACACCGCCTTCTCTGCAACGCTGTCGCTGTAGTCGAGTTTTGCAAGCTTGAACAGGTAAACCACAGCAGCAACCGAAAATAGGTTTGACACCAAAAGCCCAGACAAATTAACATAAGCAAAATCAAAAGTAATCAACCGCACAAGCACAGGATAAAGCGGGAAAAACACGATAAAATTCGCCGGGTCACCCTCATTAACGTAGCCGTTCTCCGCAATGAACATGTAATGCAGGCTATCCCACTTAGCAAACATATTCATAAAAAGCCTAAGCGGCTCCGTGGACTCCGCATACGAGTAAGCCGTCGCATAAGCCGAAGCGTACCCCACAGCAAAAACCGCTGCCTTAGCCACAAGCGCCGCAAGAAGCGCAATCTTCAGCGCGTACGGAATACTCGTCCACGCCAGCCTAAGCTTCTGCAACACTGCACTACACCCCAAACTAAACTCGACACCGACTGCTCATACCATTGGGCGTCGCAAGATAAAGCTATTTAAGTTTCGACAGTTTTCGAGAAAACTTAATTAATGTAAGAAGTTAGTATTGTTGCGGCGCTTCGGTCGTCTGATAGATAGCCCAGGTAGTATAGTCCGGTCTAGTATAAGTTGTTTAGTAGGTTGCTCTGGCGTTATTCAACGTTTTCCTTTACATTTGCGCACAGTTTCAAGTTTTTCTCATTTTTAGCTTCAGATTTAAATACTAAAACAGAAGTCTGTGATTATGAAGAGGATGTTGACGTTTGGAAGTAATAATCAATGAATCCGCGTTTATATCAATGGTCACAGCAGCAGTTGAAACTTTTCCCAATGAAACTCTTGGCGTCCTGATTGGACTACGAAAGGCCGAAAAAATAGTCGTTCAGCTAGCAGTGGCTTATCAAACAGCAAGAAGAACGAATGATAGCGTAGATGTTCATCCAAAACTCAGTAATAGAATGAACTTTTTCTTGGAGAAAGTAACTCACCTCGAAGTTGTTGGAGATTTTCACTCTCACCCCGAAGCAGGTGTTGATAGAATATCTAGCGTAAAGCTCAGTACAGCTGACAAGAATTCTATGAATGTCGATAATCTAGGCGTCGTTATCGCTATTGATAAGGATGAAAGAAAACTCGAGTGGAGGCACCTTCCGAAAGGTTCTCTAAAAGGTTCAGTCCATCCATATACATTAAAGGTCACAACTTATTTCAAAACTCGAGAAAATCAGTACAAAATTGCCAATAATTTCTGTCCATTTGCCTTAGGTATAGGGCGTTAAAACCACAAACGGGCTCGTTAGGCAGATTTCGCTAAAATGTGTACACAGGGGCTTTGCTTTGAGCGCGAAATACAAGTACATGTTTAAGTTCGGGCATGGATCAAGAACTCTTGAGCTTCTCGGTCCATCTATCTCTTATTTTTGGAATGACATCTATGATTCTTTTGACATCCATCGCGAAATGTTTGTCGAAAAACTTGGTGGCGGCGTCTTTTCATCAAGAGAAATTAAACGGTTGTTTCGCGAACTTGCTGAAGACATGGATGAAGATTTTGCTGAAATTTGGTTGGAGATTCAGAACGGAGGCAAGCGTCTTCGTTTTCTAGAGACAAACATTCTGCCCGGTCTTTGCACTGATGAACAAGAGGAACTGCTGAGAGCATATTATCCTTTCCTTGAACAGTCGCAATGCATATTGTCCATAGATGAAGGGCGCATTCTGTATTTTGCAGAAGAAAGCACACTTGTTCTATTAGAGGACACAGGAGCTGTTGAAAACAATGAACTAAGCACTGAAACGGTCAAATTGCTTTTAGATAAAGCAAGAGAGTACACAGCGAAGAAACTTGTTTTGGTAACATGGGGTAATATAAATAGTGAAGTTAAATCTCTGGTAGCAGCTTCCAAAATAGAACTACTTGACTCACAGAGAATGCGCCAAGAAATTAATGAAAGAAATCTCGGTATAGCCCTTGATGAATTTCGAATGGATGTTCATGGGGACCTTGAAGGAAAATTTACGAATGAACGCTTCAGAGTCTACCTTGATCTTGTGAAGAATGCAAGTTCAAATATGGCCAAAAAAGACTCACTAGAAGACCTGGCAAAGTACTTCCTAAGTGCAATAAAGGGACTCAAAGTGATAGAGAGAGATTGTAGAGGGCCTTCAGAAGAATTAGACCTTCTAGTAGCAAACGAATCAAACGATGCCCCATTAAAAACGATAGGTAATCCCTTGGCAGTTGAATGTCGACATCGAAGAAAACCTGCGTCCAGCAAGGACATCCGAGATTTTAGAGGGAAGCTAACAGATATAGGTCTCAAAGCAGGCATACTCATAACGCTGAAAGGGGTCACTGGAGACCACTTCGATGCAGTAGGCGTAATAAGAGAGGCGAGAAAGAGTGGCGTTTCAATAATAGTGATTACATTAGAAGACCTTGCCCGCGTAGTTGAAGGCAAAAAACCAATTGAAATACTCAAAGAGTGCTTCTACAAGTATGTGTGACTTTTCTCTGCTGACTAATTGCGACAGTTTAAACGGGTCTCAGTTTAGCTTTTCTCAGTACAATGTTGCCTCTGTTGTCAATAACAAATGCGACAAAGTCTTTTTCTCCGATGCGAAGCTTTTCTCGTATTTCTCTTGGTATCTGTACTTGTCCTCTCGAATCAATTTGGCTGAAAGATGCTTCGTTTGTCTTCATTTGTTCACCAGTTTTTCTTGCTCCTGTAGATGTAATCTCCCAGACGCCGTCTTTTTCCGCGTCATACCGTCTGAACCTCCCGTTTCCTAAATAGAATAGAAACCTGTGAGTATCGGGATATTGATGCGCGGAAGTATGGTTCACCGAACAGGCTATTACTTGTGCCCCAATAGTCAACTCATTTACGTTGTCTTTAGGATAGTTTTCCTTTATGTATTCTTTCGCGCTTTTTGCAGTTATTTCTCCCAGTTTATCCACTGCTTCTTCGACCATTTGCCACACTGGTTTAGAATAACGCGTCATGCGGTTGTCCACCCCCAACACATATTACTAATTTTTGGTAAATTTACTGTAAAAAAAGTTATATAAACCTTCCGCGTAAGGATATATTGACCCTGCTTGAAAAACCGCCTAAATCTAGCCCAAATTAGTGAAATAAAACGATTAGCTAAGACTGGCTTTTCTATCAAAAGCATTTCCAAAAATCTGAACGTTAGCAAATCAACCGTTTACTATCATGCGCGCGATTTCTGCCGTAAGATGACCAAACTTAACCTTAATCTTCTCAATGACGGTGAGAAAGGATATGTTGCAGGTCTTTTCCTTGGAGATGGCTCATTCAATAAGGGGCGTAAGCAACCGCGCTTCTTTGTTAGATTTGCTTTAGACGCAAAACGGGATGAAGACATTGCCTACTTTTTGGCTAGCATCTTTGAAAAGGCAGATAAGAAAGTGAGCATTTTCACGCTGGGCAGCGTTCTGACGGTTAAACTATCGTCAAAAGATTTGGTTGAATATCTCCAAAAACACATCCATTACTACGGCAAAACAGAGAAAATGATTAAACATGCTGAAACTCCATCATTAGATTTTCAATATGGGCTTCTAGCAGGAATAATTGACAGCGATGGACACGTACACGAACATTTGGGCACGGAAATAAAAACAGTATCTGCCGAAATTTTTAAAAACATTATGGCAATTCTGGGCGAGTTGGGAATATCTGCGAAAACAAAATTAAGAAAGTCACCAAATAACAGTTTTTCGAAGAACCCCCGCTACGAAATATACCTCCTATCGGCAGAAATGAAGCGGAACAAGAGCAAAATTCCATCTGTAAAGCTTGCTCGTTACCTACCCAAAACAGTTTTTCCCGAGAAAGATTAATTAGCTGAAATATCGTGTATTGTTGCGGCGCTTAGGTCGTCTGATAGACAGCCCAGGTAGTATAGTCCGGTCTAGTATAAGCGGCTGTCGCCCGCTAGACATTGCAGAGCTTTTCGCTCTGTGACAAGAGCCGGGTTCGAATCCCGGCCTGGGCGCCAAACACCTCTTTTAATAAAATAATGCCACAATTGCGCTTTATCGGCACCTTGATAAGCAAATCAGTAGCCTCAAACCCAAAAATGGAAATTGCGTTGAAGACAAAAACACCGTTTACAATTTTTGATTTATTTCTGAGAAACTTAATAAGACAAGAAAAGGAGAGACTAGTGGGGTCACCTATTTGTCTTGGGAAAAATTTGATGCGAACACTCTGAACAAGATTAAGCGACAAAAAGAGTTTGAAGAACAAACTGCGAAGAAGTTAACAGTTTTATCTGAATCGGCGCAGAACCCGCTCATAAAGGCCTTACTTCACAGCATAGTCTTGGACACTACTAAACATGCTGAAACGTACCAAATGTTACTTGATTTGAATTCCAGTGCTCTCTTGGGAAACGAAAACAAAGGTCTCGGCAAAGAAGAGGTAGCTGCTCACTTGAAAGAGGAAGCGTTAATGCTAAAACAAGCGCAGGAAATCAGCGAGGCTGTGAAAGACAAGAACATCAAGCAGGTTATATTAAACATATTAGAAGATGAACAAAAACACCACCGCGTTCTGAAACAGCTTCTCAGCATATTTGAGAAAGAATCCGAAGAATGGGATGCCTACTTCTACGATCTAATTACAGGCTTTCCTTAAATTTTTAGTTCTTGCCGGGCTCTATTTTGGTGACTTCTACGATAGAGTCAACAGGGAAAGCAATCTTTTGAAGCGCCGCTTCCAATGCCTCTTTGGATGGAGCTTCAAACTCTATGAGAGCTTTTTGCACGTCAGCGTTCTCTTCAGGAGCACAGCAATAGCAGGTTTTCAAATGGACATCTTTAATGCCTGCTCTATCGAAAACGTTGCTTGTGCCTATAGCGCAGGTAAGCCTGTTAAGCTGGATTTGTGGTGCCTTAGAGTTAACTATGAAGCGTTTCATGGTTCCTGTCTCTGAAGTTAAAACAAGTCTGTGATTATTTATAAGTTCTGCGCGTTTTCCGAGTTAGAACCCGAGTGTAGGCTTGTGTTCGAGCGCCGCTTCTTGCAGTGTGTTGTTTGTTGTTGTAGCACAACGTTTATATCTATTTCGACATATCTATTTCGATATATTTGGTGTGAACGTTATGCTGCCCGGGCTTCTCAAAATGTGGATGCTGAAAATAATCTCAGAAAAAGAAGCCAGCGGCTACGAAATCATCAAGAAAGTAAACGAGTTAACAGGCAAGAAGCCCAGCACAGGCTCAGTTTACCCCTTACTGAAGTCAATGCAAAAAGAAGGCTGGATAACTGGAACAAAAACCACTAAAAAAACGCTGTATCAAATCACTGCTGAGGGCAAAAAAATCCTAAAGGACCACGACTCCCTCAAAGATGATTATGCACAAAAAATCAGCAGATCATTCTCATTAGCACATGATACATTTGAGGATTTGCACCTCGTGTTAATCCACAACGAAACCTTAATGGAGCCGCTTATAACTGAAATCTCTAAGCTTCTGGCGAACGGCATCCAACCGCGGAAAATCCAAAAAATCCTCAATAAGGCGATGGGTGAACTGCAGAAACTCGAATAGAAGGTTACCGCGATGGAAGAATCTATAATATCTGTTGAAGGCCTCTGCTATAATTATGGCAAAGTCCCCGCAGTTGACAACATCAGCTTCGATGTGAAAAAAGGACAAATCTTCTCCTTCTTAGGACCAAACGGCGCGGGAAAAACCACCACCATCAACGTGTTAACCACCATGCTGCCCATCCAAAAAGGCAAAGTAACCATCGCAGGTTTCGATGTTGAACGGCAGCAGGATGACGTCCGCAAGTCAATAGGCATAGTGTTCCAGAACCAGACGTTGGACTGGAACCTCACCGCATGGGAAACCCTAGAGTTCCACGGCAGATTGTACTCTATTCCGAAAGACACTAGACGCTCCAGAATAAATGAGCTCATCAGCGTTGTTGAACTGAATGAAAAACGAGATGTGCTTGTGAAGAACCTCAGCGGGGGAATGAAACGCCGCCTTGAAATTGCGCGGGGGCTTTTGACGCGGCCAAAAGTGCTCTTCCTAGATGAACCAACAATTGGTCTTGATCCGCAGTCCAGAATGAGAATATGGGATTACATTAAAAAAGTGAACTTGGAGGGCGTCACGATATTTCTCACAACGCATTATATGGATGAGGCAGACCAGCTAAGCAACGACATATGCATTATGGATAAGGGGCAGATAATCGCGAATGGAACTTCCGAGAGCCTGAAAAACTCGCTTGGAATGGACATGATTTACGTGGAAACAGGCGACGACGAAAAAGCAGCTGGCATAGTTAAGCGTATGGCGGAGATAAACACGGTTAAACACTCTTCAAAGGGCTTGGTGGTTTCACTTAACGAAGAAGGCACGCGGTTCATGCCCAAGCTCGTAGAGCGTATCCGAGATGCGAGAATCGAGATAACAAGCGTTTATTTGAAGAAGCCAACTTTAGACGACGTGTTCATTCACTTCACTGGGCGAGGCTTAAGGGAAGAAAGCCAAGAAAACACGGAACACAAAATGGTGCATGGAGGGCACGCGGATGCGAACTGAGTTTTTAACCATCTTTTGGCGAGACATGAAAAAATTCTTCCGCTCCAGAGCCATGCTTTTCACTTCGCTGGTTCAGCCCGCTTTGTGGTTGGCACTTTTCGGCTTGTCAATGTCCAGCAACTTTGACCTAATAACGCCTGGTTTGCCCAACCAGCAGGGCGTAGCGTCTGTGAGTTATCTGACTTTCATGGCTGCTGGCGTAATTTCCATGACGATTCTTTTCACGTGCCTGTACAGTGGCATTTCGCTTCAGTTTGACAAGCAGTACGGGTTGATGAAGGAGATGGTTGCTTCGCCTCTTCCCCGTTCGCACATACTTTTAGGAATAAGCCTAAGCGGCGTAGCCAAATCGCTGATTCAATCAGCAATAATTATCCTGTTTGGTTTCGTCTTGGGTGTGCGGTTTTTTGACGGTTTCGCGATTGGGCAAATATTGCTGTCTGTGGTGGGCATTACGCTGTTTATTGTGTTGTTTGCGTTGGGGATGCTTTTCCTTGCTAGCACGGTGGCGTTGAAAATCGAGAGCCACGAGGGTCTTCAAGGAGTGATAACTTTGCTTTCGCTGCCGCTTTTCTTCGCAAGCAACGCGCTTTACCCGGTAAATTCTTTGCCTTTGGCGATAAAGCTGATAAGTTACGGTAACCCGTTGTCCTACTTGATAACTGGTTTGCGTTATTTCACTTTGGGCTCAAACTTTTACTCTGTTGGAACCTACTATGCGTATGGTGCTTCTGATGTGCTGACGTCTTTAGTGTTTCTTCTAGTGTTTGATGTTGTCATGTATTTGCTGGCGCTTAGGGCTATCAAGAAAGCCAAAGTAGTGTAAGCTCGGCGTTTCTGCCGAAGTGCTTTTTCTTTGTGGGGTAGTAAAGCTTATATGGTGCATGTGTTATTTATTTAACTTAATGTTAGTTATATCTAACATAAAGTTGGAAATATGCAATGAGGCGCAAAAAATGAAACAAACCAACAAAACATCGCAACGCACACTATTCGCCCTAGGAATCGCATTATGCTTAACAAGCGCATTACTAATGATAAGCGGCAGCATTCTCGGCGACAGAACCACAGGCATCGCCACAGTCATCAGCATAATAGGAATCGGCTTGATAAGCACCCACCGCAAAACAGGCACTGACAAAATCCAAGCCCCAAAACAAAACCGCAGCACCCAATCATGCGCGGAGGTGAAGGCATGACTGACATAACATGGCTACTCACAAGCATCGGAATAGCAGTATTAATCGTGCTAATCGGCATAATATTCGTGTGGCAACTGCGCAAAGACCGAAAATCAGGCTTCCCCTCAAGCGACGAAAGAACCCAAAGAATCCGGGGAAAAGCCGCAACCTACGCGTTAATCATAGGCTCATACTTTTCGATAGCGCTCCTGTTCATGCTCATCATAGGCGAAGAACTCTACAACATACAGGACATTGACGCAGGCTACCTGCTCATAGCCGCGCTCCTAGTGTACAACGTGTCCTTCCTGATACTTAACTGGGTTTTAGGCAGAAAAGGCGATTAACATGCAGTTCAAAACACGAATCAAAGAGCTGCGAGCACGATACGACATGACGCAAGACGACTTAGCGAGGCAGGTGGGCGTGAGAAGAGAAACCATACTTTACTTGGAAAAAGGCAAATACAATCCCTCACTGCTGCTGGCACACCAAATAGCCCAAGCACTAAAAACAACCATAAACGACCTATTCATCTTCGAAGACGCAGAGAAGTAGCCTGAAAAAGCCCGCAGTTACTTTTCTTTGCAGAAAGTAGCCTCAACCCAACCGCGTATTTCGTCTCTCACAGCCCGCACTTTCTCCATAATTTCTGCTTCCGTTCCCCTGAACTCTTCAGGGTCTGGAAAGCTTTTGTGAATTTCTTTTTCGCTTGGAAAGAACGGGCAAACTTCACGCGCTGAATCGCAGACTGTGACGACATAATCAAAGGTTTTTCCCTGAAACTCCAATATGCTCTTGGAACGATGCGTGGAAAGGTCGATGCCTACTTCCGCCATAGCTTTAACAACGTAAGGGTTAAGCCCTGTAGGTGTTACTCCAGCGCTTTTCGCCACGTATTTGTCTCCGCAGAGCGCATTCAGGAAAGCCTCTGCCATCTGTGAACGTCCCGAATTGTGCGTGCAAATAAACAGAACCGTCTCCACGTGTAGTCCTCTGAATAGGCTTGTGTAATCTTCAGAATTTAGCTTTTATCTCATTTTTTTAACAAGTTCATGTGCAGACTACCCTCAAAAACCACGGAGAGCACGGTGATTTTTGAGCTTTTCCCATGCGGAAAACATATGAAGCCGACGCAGCCAACAACAAGATGACCATGACTTACACAGCTAAACCCATAAGCACAAGCGCCCAAGACAATTGGCTACGCGACATTCTAAAAAGCAACGGCAACCCAGCCCTTGAAGAACAAATAATCACTCGTGCTTCACGAGACAGCATATGCATCCTATGCAAAGGCGCACGGTTCCTCTGCGGCAAAACCCGCTGCCCACTAATGCTAAAAGTCAACTACTATATGAAAAGCGTGCCCCTGATGGCAAGCGAAGATATCGCAGGCGTTTCTCCGCCAACCGTCTTCATCGGGCGCATTGGCTATCCACATGTGTTCGCTGGGCCACTTGTGCCGCCAGTTCACGAAGACACGAGCCTTTACGATTTGCCTGAGCTTTGGTTCGGCAGGTCAATGGATGAAATCGTGGGGTTTCGCTCCATGCTTGTACGTGGTAAACACCAAGTGCACGTGCAAAAATTCAATGAAGCAGGCAAAATAATGGATCAGACTCGCGAGTTAGCTTTAGCGGAGAACAGCGTGGACATCGAGTTAAACCTCACCAAGAAACCCCGCGGCTCCCTGTTCCTAAGCGACGATGTCCAGCCTTTCGGTCCTTCAGCGCCCATACGCGATTTGCATGTTGGCAACGCACGGTTTGAACATCGCATAGAAAAAGCGTATTATGACACGGATTTGCGTGCGACACCTGCGGTGCTTGAGCTTTACGACCGAGGCGTCATGGTAACCAAGATTCAACGCGCTTTCAGCGTAGGCGCCTTCGGCATAGAAAAAAACAGGCGCTTAGTGCCAACACGGTGGAGCATCACGGCAGTAGACGACATACTATCCAAGAACCTTGCGGAACAAGTGAAGACGTTCCCTGAAATAAACGAGTACCGAGTTTATGAATCGCAGTATCTGGATAATATTTTTGAGATTTTGATGATTCCCGACATGTGGCGCTACGAATCCATGGAAGCGTGGTACCCAGGCACGGTGTGGAACCCGAACGGCAAAACCACAGCCATATTCTCAGACTACGAGGGCAACCATGGCAGGACAACTTACGCGGCGATAGGCGGCTGCTACTACTCCGCACGCTTGGCAGTTTGCGAGCAGTTGGTTAAGGAGCGGCGGCAAGCCACGGTGATTGTGCTGCGTGAAGCACGTCCAGGCTACATAATGCCCGTGGGCGTGTGGCAAGTGCGCGAAAACGTGCGGAACGCTATGCGGCAGAAGCCGTTCATGTTCAAGTCGCTGGCTGATTCGTTGCAGTTTATCGGGAGCCGTTTTGAGATTCCGTTGCGGCGGTGGATACTGCAGAGTGCGCTTTTGAAGAACGCGCTTTTTCAGAAGAAGATCACGGATTTCTTCGCGGGCACACAAAGTGTGGGTAAAGCGCAAGTGTAATAAGCGCTTTTCGCTATTAAGAAGTTCTGAGGCGAATGGTTGTGCCTTACGTGGTTCGGTATTGTTTCAGTCAGCGTTTTCCTGTTCCCGCTCGGAAAGCTTACCAGTGGTGCACTGATTATAGCCTTGAAGACCCCGTGTTGATGGGGAACGAAGCAGCGGAACGGCGGATAACGCGCGTCACTGACGCCACAGTGATTCTAACCGACATCTTTCACACCGGCAAGGGCGATGTTGAGAAGCAGAAGCTCGTGCAGCTATACCCAGACCGTTTATCTTGGGTGTCCACGCATGTGGCTGGTCCAAACAGGTACTCGCAGTTCATCTATGAGATTTCAGATGAAGACAAAGGTGCTTCGCGGTTAGACTTTACTGCTTTGCATCTGGAGTATGAAAAGGAAAACTTGGATAGTGAAGCCATTAAGTTGCTGGCTGGCAAGCTGAAAAAAGAGGATTCCGACTTGTGGAAGCGTTTAGCTAAAGCGATGACGCGAGAGCTTTGCAAGTGACGTGGCTACTGTTGTTTGGTTTTCTCTTCCACGTTTAATTCTCGGTATTTCTTCATGGCGTAATTTACGATTTCCATGGCGTCCTTAGCGTTTTTCCACTCTTTTGCTACTGCCCACTTGTGCGGCTCCAAGCGTTTGTAGGTTTCAAAGAATTCCTGAATTTCCTTCCGTTGATGCGTGTGCACGTCGTCTATGTCGTTGTAGCCTTCGAACCTTGCGTCGTTCACAAGCACTGAAAGTATCTTAGCGTCTAAGCCTTCTTCGTCTTCAATTATTAATGCGCCTACAACTCGGACTTTAGCCATGCATCCAACTTCTAAAGGCTCGAAGCTTAACGCCATAATATCCAGCGGGTCGTTGTCTTCAAACCATGTTTGCGGAACGAACCCGTATTCAACTGGAAACACTACGGATGAAGGAATTATCCTGTCTAGGACAAAGTTTTCCCATTTGATGCTGTACTCGTATTTGTCTCTGGAGCCGCTCATGACCTCTATTATCATGTTGAGCAGTTGCGGGGGTTTATCGCCTGCGGGGAGGTCTCTCCAAAAGTTCATGCCAATAATCACCCTTTAAAAAGGCAAGAGCGGAACGCGCTAATTTAAGCTTTCTGAGCAGGCAACTGCGATTTCATCGGCTGTCTTCTTCGAAGAACGATTCCAGTTTTGTAGTTTCAGCTTTCTTCAGCACCAACGCACATTTCTTTGGGTCTAATGCCTTAAACTCCAACCCTAATGTCGCCAGCAGCCTCTGCACGTCTTTGCCCAAGCTAGGCGCGGCAAGAACCCCCCGCAGTTCACGGTTCGCCTTAACTTTAATAGCGTCAATGTACCGTGCAAGCTGTAAAGCGGCTTCTTTCCCAGCAGTTTTCCGCTTAACCTCAACAACCACCAGCCTGCCAGCTTTATCCACGCCGTAAACGTCCACGAACCCAGGTTCCACTTTCTTCTCGTAGCTTATCGGCTTAAAGCCTTCTTCCAAAAGTGCAGGTTTCAGCAGAATCGCTTTGTGCATGTCGGCTTCGCTGGCGTGTAATACGAATTCGCCTGAATCCTGAAGGCTCAGGGCGGAAACCATGTAGACGCTGCTGAAAGTTACGTTCACGTTTTCCCGTGGCTTCTGGCGAACGGCGTGCACTTCAAGTGCGCTTTCGTGTGCGTGAACGTGGAAGATGCTGCCTGACGGCTGCCAGTTGACGGGTTCATAGCCGACTGGGCGGTGAACAAGAAGCGAACCGTCTTCTTTTATGATTAGCAGTCGTTCGCCAGGCTCAAGAGTGGAGTTTGCTCTGCCCGCGTAATGCACGTGGCAGTTGCCTGCTACGATGAGGGTTTTTCTCTGCTTGAACGCTTTCGCCATTAACGATGCGGCTTCCGTTAGCGTTGGGTTCACGAGAACCGTTAACTTGCCTGAGTCCTGCAAAGTGTTTCAGCCAATAGTTTTAGAAGGCGCAGTGTGTACATAAGATTTTTTGAAGGAT
>CAZDLK010000045.1:0-17354 GCA_964506435.1 uncultured Candidatus Bathyarchaeia archaeon
ACCCACTGCACCCGTCATTCAGCATCGTCGAATGCCTAGGCACCATCAGCGAAACTAAATGGGTACACGGCACCGAAGTCAAAGGCGGCATACACGACCCATAAAACGCAATCTCCCTTTTTCTTTTTTTAATCCCATTTTTAGAAACTTGGAAACAACTAAGAGTCATGCAAATTCGTAATTGTCACATTAAATTTCTTTGTGGTTTTATGGGAAAATAGAACTTCATTTTGAAATGTAGTAAACTATTACCTACATGCAAAAACAGTATTCTACGGCTTTTTCGTTGTCACAGGAAGTTTTCGTTCTCAGCACCACAACCCCGTAGCTCGAAAGTGTTATTAAAATAGAACTTATGCTACAATGGTTTCAGTAGGTGATATACTGGATTTCACTTTGGCATGCGACATCATGCCGGATTTGGAAGGCTCAATTCGCCCGGCCATGTATCTTGCTGACGCCTTAGTGGAGAAAGGCTACAAGGTTGCTATTATTTCACCAATCATGTCAAGAACTGTTGAGCAACACCTACACACGGTTGGATTGAAGCCTATAAACTTGCATGCACGACTTTTCGCCACGTTTGACCTTCCTATGCTCTGGTTCGAGGTATGGGCACGTGAGGCACTATTCAAACTGAACTCCAGACAACTCCACCCTGATGTACGCGCTACAATAAACTTCTCTCACACCCTGATTGTGCCCTCTGACTTCTGGTACCTTCAAGGTCCAACGTCATCAGGATTAAGAGACATGCAGAATGACCTCTCTGCAGCCTATAAATTTGCTTATAAGCTCCTTAAACCTGCACTTGAATACACCGACAAAAAACTAGCCCAAGCCATGTACAATGAATCCAAGGTTATCATTGCCAACTCAAGGTTCTGTGCATCCCTGTACCAACACTGGAGCATCAAAGCCTGTGACGTAATATATCCACCGATAAACTGCAAGGTATTTAAACCACAAACATCAAAGCCTTCCAGCGACTACATAGTAACATATTTTGGCAAAGAAACCAAATCATCAGTAATCAAGGCAATCGCAGATCATGGAGTGAAAATCAAGGCTTTTGGGTCCAAAGCACCGTTCATCCCCAAAAGCATACTCACTAACCCCAACATCGATTTCTTAGGCAGAATTCCCGTCAACAAACTTGTTGATCTTTACTCCAATGCTTCCTTCACAATTTTCCCTTTTACTCATGAACCATTTGGCTACATACCGGTTGAAAGCATGGCATGCGGCACACCGACGCTCACTTTCGGGGTTCAAGGACCCAAAGAATCAATCGTTGACGGTTACACAGGTTGGCTTGCCAGCAACAATGCCGAAATGATTAATCGCGCTATAGACCTTTGGAAAAACGGGTATACCTCAAAAATTAGACAAAATTGTATAAAAGAAGCAGCAAAGTTCGACAAGAACGTTTACGTAAGAAGATGGCTCAAAACAATACAACGATTTCAGAACAGTGAGGTTACCTGCGCTTTATAGAGAACAAGTAGCTTACCCAATAGAACGCTCTTTAGCTCTCCAGAAAGATTAAACCTGCACGAGACTCGTATAGGCGTCAAGTTTTCCTTTCAGCATCGGGTTAAATATATATCCCAGCTACCCTAATGAAGAACGAGTTGAGGCTTCAACATGAAATTGCTTTTCATCACAGACCCGTTGTTAACTACAGCAGGCGCAGTTAGACCTGCCCTGCTGCTTGCAAAACAATTTCATCTCTGGGGCCATAACGTGGAAATCGCCAGTTCACAGTTGACTAAGGAACTTGCGAGGACTCTTCAGCTTGAGGGGTTGCAATATAGCCAAGTCGGGCCAAGTTTTTCAGTCATTCGAAATCATCCAATGCTTGACATCTGGGCAAGGGCTCTGATAAAAACTCCCAGATTTACCCAGACAGCAACATCAGACGTTGTCATCAACACCTCTTCGTGTATAGTAGCGAGTTCTAAGGTTTACTACGCTCAGGGAATCATGTCAGAAGCTTTGGATGATGTTTCAATAACCATGTTGCCCTTTTACCAGAATTCTTACACGCTCATGGCGCCTTCCTTGAAGTTCTTGGAGCGGCGGCTCGTTAAAAAGTTTAGAGTATCCTCTGAACTATTTGTGGCAAATTCAACTTTCTGTTCGTCAATCTATAAGAAATGGGGCTTCAACGTCGATGACATAATCAATCCTCCGCTAGATTGCGCGTTATTCACGCCATCAACCTCCAAACCCTCTGAAGATTATGTTCTAACTCATATTGGCATATATGGAAAAGAGGGAAAGTTCTCCGTAATCAAAGCTATCGCCGACTCTGGCGTAAATATAAAAGTCTTCGGCACAGGGCCTCACGGCAAAGGTCAAACAAAAAACAAAAATATCACTTTCCTCGGAAAAGTCAGCGATAAACAACTCGCTGAGTTGTATTCAAACGCCGTTTTTACCTTATTCGCCTTTAGCCATGAACCTTTCGGTTACATACCCATCGAAAGTATGGCGTGCGGAACGCCAGTACTCACGTTTAACCGTCATGGTCCTGCGGAAACTGTCACTGACTTGAAGACTGGGTGGCTGGTTGAAACTGACGAAGAACTTGTTAAAACGGCAAAGACCATTTGGAGGAAAGGGGTCGCCACGAGTACTCGTGCTGCATGTAGAGAAAACGCATTGGTTTACGATGTGAAAACGATCTGTAAGAAATGGGTTGCTCTTCTAAAAAAGTAGATTAATGAAACTGGCAGGTACTTGGCGAAAGTTGGTTCGCTGGGCATATTGCTATGGGAACATCACTGTGACAGTGTCGCCATATAGATTTGTCATTCCATTACTTGATACTCTGAATTCGATGCTTGAGGAAAACACTGGAAGAGAGAATGGCAAGGTAACGTTGAACCATGATCCATCATTAATTTCTGCGGCGTTCAGCGTCATCTGTGATACGACATTAATGTAGTTGCCTTGTTTAGATGTTACCTCAAAATAAATCATGGCGTTTTGCTCCGTTCCATCCGTCTTTATTCGGAAAACTGCTGTGTACGTTCCATTTTGAAATGCTATATACGGTCCATAGATGAGTCTGCCTTCATTCACTCCTTTTTGTGATAGTGCTACCTTACCGCTGTGAGACGATGAGTCACTTACGATTTGACCCTTCTCCACCATCAAGCCTCTTTGGGTGCTAAAACTTTCATAATTGGTATCTGGCGAAAGAATGAGCTTTTCTACTTTTATGTAGGCCAAGTATATGTCAAAGTTTGATGATGCTTCAAGTCCAGTGAACTCGACATTTTCCAAGTTGTCTCTGGTGATGAACTCAAGTGTAAATTCCTGCCAGTCCGCTACGTTATCTTTGTTAAGGAAATCTGATGTTCGAATTTCATATTTTGCGTATGTATCCTTTCCAGAATTTGCTGAAATGCTTAAAGTTAGTACGTGTTCATCTGTTTTTTGGGTTGATGGTGAAATTGATAGCAGAAAAGTGGCTCTGTATTTGCCTGCGGGAAGCGCCATGTAAGGTCCGCACCAGAAACCGCTGCTCGTAGTATTTTGTTGATGGACCAGAAAGCTATCATCATTCACGTAACCACTTAACAGTGATAAATTGCTAGAGCTCAATATCTGTACACCAATGTCTGATGTTGCGTTTGGAGAAATTCTTTTCACGGTAACTTTGTCGATGTAGATGTCCGCGATTCCGTCGCTGAACGCCCGAAACTCAATGCCAGTGATGAGCTTCGTTGTTGCAAAGGACACGGTGAAGTTGGTCCACTCATTTGATTGCAATTCGAAGCCGAAAATGTTTTTTTTCGCCAGTACCGACCTGCTGAAATTACTTGAGACATCACACCAGCCAACGCGACTGTTGTTATGTTCTCCAACCTTGACTGTGAATGTGGCTTCATACAAGCCTTGAAGCAAATAAGTATAAGGTCCATACATAAAGTACCCCTTTGAATCCCTTGGACACAATACTACTTTTCCGTTGGTCGAAGATGGGTCACTTACATTCTGGGTGACGGGTGCCACAAAAAGGTCTTCATATGCTGAAATGGTCCTATACTCAGTGTAATGCGCGAACATTGGCTCACCTTGAAAGCCACGCTTAAACAAAATAGCATTGCTGGCAAGAGCGTAGAGGCCATAAGAATTGTTGAGGGTAATTTCATCCAAGACAAATTTTGTATTCGCCTCTTGCGATGATAAGTCCAAGAGTACGTATTCGCTACTGTTTATAAGACGTCTAATATATTTTGTGTCATTCGTCGTACTATCCAGTGGAATGGCGTATGCGTTTATTCTGTGTGATACATGGGGGAAAATTTTGTTTTGCGTCAGCACTGAGGCGTTCGATGGAATAACGTTCACTAAGTCATTCAAAGAAACTGTATTTTCATTTTGTTTAAGGCTTGTGGTGGGATACCACAAGAGTCCTTCTCTTGCGAAGGTATTCGATATCGGACTTATGGGGCTTGTGCTTATTATAAACAATAGCGTAACCACTAACATAGTTTTGAGCAGCGGCGTTCTGAAATGAATGTCAATTTTTCTTAAACCATAAATTGCTGCCATGAAGATTAATGGCACTACATAGAGCGGGTATTGGTTACCAATTAAATAATATGCTTCATAGTTAGAGAACAGGAAAAGTGCTAAAAGCCCTATGACGCCCACAGTGAGCTTACTCTTAAAAGGAATAAACATTAGTGGTCCAAATAAGAAAATCATGTACAAAAACTTTAGTGGATAATCATACATTAAGGCGTTAAAAGCATTTTGAGGATTTGAAATAACATAAAAGGGAAATAATGTGGGATCCCCTTTTAATCCAAGTACACTGTAGGATGCTGTCGCTTTCAAGAGTTCAACATAATTTGGGTCTATCGGGAAATAACTTTTTACGTAAATTGAAATTGCATAATAAACTATACAAATTAACAACGTGATTATTGATGCCATTTTCCCATCCATTACTAATGGCTTAGTAAGCTTGGGAAATGATTTTATGTTTCCTGATGCGAAAAAATAATATGCTGCAATAATAAGAACCGCAAAAACTGCATGTTCCTCAACCATCACAGCAAGCAGTACACAAGGAAAATAGAGTTTCCATCGCTGCGTTATCATAAAATAGCAAAGAGAAAAAAACAATACTGGCAGAAGCGCCGCGGTATGAAAATCATACCAGTTTGCTCCTTGGAGCGCAGGGTACAACAAATAAGCAATAGCTAGCATAAATGCTGTTTTGTTGCTTTGTAATAGTTTTTTGGCTATCAAGTATAGGGGTAGTGCTCCTAACGATAGTGCGAAAGATTGAATTATTAGTAATGTTGTTGGTGACGAATTTATGGCGTAAACTGGCAGCAGCAAAAATAGTATTGGGCTAAAGTGTACCGTAAAATATGAGCCGCCTGAGTTAAGATATAATTCAACTGTGTTGTAAAAGAGTTTTCCATTGTGCAAAGTGGTGTAAAGTGATTGGTCAAATATTCCTAGGTCCCAAGCGTTACTTTGGAAAACATTGTGTTTAAGCACGGTGAAATAGGAAAAGACAATTCCATAGGTAACTATTGCAACAAAGAGCAAGACAAGATATGGTTGTGTTTTCAAGGCTTCCCAAATTTGAGCTTTTTGCTGATTAATCAGTGACAGCAATTTTCTCAGCTTAGATGGAAGCTTGGCAAGCCTTTCGGTTCCCATCTTTCAGGGCCTCTTCCGTAAGAATTTAACGTTCAAAAATATAAACACCAAGTATATACCACTTGGTGTCACTGTGTGAATATCCATCAACCCACCCATCTATCATTTAGAAACTCGGACCATAAAACCAGTGTGAGAATAAAGCATAGAATTATGTAAGCCGCGACCACGGGTTTCTTATTGACTTTTATGTTAAGCCATATAGGAAAGATGAATGGAAGAAATCGTGAAAGTGACAAATAGTATCCTGCAGTCAACAGAAAAGCAAGCGAACAAACCGAATAAATCCCAAGAAATTTGTCTACGTCAAACACCTTTATGCACAAATATGCAAACAGGGCTATGGCAATGATGAGGAATACCGACTGTTCGTTCCATGCGGAGGGAGTACTCCCACCCATAATTTGAGCCAAAAAGAGTTCGACAAAGTTAAGATGTGAATTCCACACGGTTTCTTGTTGAGCCGTAATAAATGCAGCAGGTACTCCTGTCTGAAGGAATCCGTAAGCAACCCAAGAGATTAACGCAACGAACGGGAGGAGATACACAAGGGCTTGCTTGATTTTTCTCTGTGTAATTTTACGCAAGAGTATCAGCGCAGGAAGAATTATTCCCGGTACTCTAGTAAGTACCGATAGTGCAAGCATGCTGCTTGATATGAAATGTTTGTTTTTCAAATAGAAATACCACCCGAGTAGGGAGCTAGTTAGCCATAGCCCTTCAGTGTACCCTACGGAGGTGAACAAATAAACCGTTGGGAAGAATGCAAACAGAAGGGTTGAGTACGTTGCAGTGTTCTCTCCCACATAAGCCGCGGCTACTTTGTAGTAAACAGGCACCCACAGTATTCCAAATATAAGACCCGCTAATGCTGTTGACACATAGCTGTTGCCTACTAGAAAGCTGATTACCTTTATTGCCCCTGGGAAAGCAGGCATGAACGCCCAGTCTTTAAGGTCAACGTAACCAAAGGAGGCTATTTTATCATAGTAAGCGGAATCCCATCTGTGAAAGACAAGCCACCATCTGTCTGGCGTAAGCTTTCCATATGGTTCAATGTACTCGAGATTGAAGAGGTATATGAAGGCAACAATTTTCGTAATAAGCAGTATGAGAATTATTATCTTGGTTGGGCTTAGCCGAAGCTGGAACGGGTGCTCTCTTATGTACTTCAGTGTACATCCGATTTTGTATTTTATACCTCTGGAAATTTTCTGAAACATGCCCTTCTCAGTTATAGTCTATGTTCTGCTTTATTTTCATATAAATTTTGTCGATGCAGCAAAGTTTCCCAGCTTCCCTGTCAGAGAATTACTTTTCTCTATTTGAAGAGCACGTGTTGCGTGACTGCGAATATGGCGTACGAGTCAGAACCTACACAAAACATGCCCTTGGAAAAGTTATCTCAAGATGCTAATGTACGAATTTTAGAATTTGTTAAAGAGAATTAACATGTGTTTGCTACCATCACAAAGAAGGTGGAGCGCAAAGAAGAAAAGAGCATTTTCAGATAATTTTTACATTTTAACTTACAGACAAGTCTTATTAACAACATGTTTAGAGCATGAATATATTGAGACATGAATGGAGCCACAGGAACAAGGAATGAAAATAATCATTGCTATTTCGAGCCTCAACCTACTTGGTGGAGCGCAGAGAGCTTGTTTGCATGCGATTAGTGCATTAAGGGGAACAAAGTGCAGAGTCGTACTTGCAACAATAGATAAAACCGACTGGGCTGTAGTTACGAAGATATTCGGTGAAACGACTAAGCCTGATGAGGAACTGTACCTTTTTTCCAAAATGCCCGCAATACCTACAATGGTGCTCAGGCAAGCTTTTATTGCGTTTTTTTATGCTTTGCATCTCTTCATGATTACAACGAAGAACAAATCCAGCTTGGTGATAAATATGGGCGGAGAGATTGTGAACAACCTCGGTAATATAGTGTACGTTAACGCTATTCCTTTAAGACTGATGCATCTCTTTCCCAGTATCCAATCTAAGCCTGGATTTCAATGGGCGATTTATAGTAGGTTATACTCCCTGTTTTTAACGCTTCTAGGCGGTGATGGCACTGGCGTAATTGTGACAAACTCGAAATTTAACCAAAATATACTCGAAAAGTGCTTTGGTCAAAGTGCGCTCATTATTAACCCGCCTGTTATATCGCGTAGAATAGCCTCCTATGCAAATCGTAGAAATCGCAAGAACGCGGTCATTACACTTTCTCGTTTTCGCTTTGCAAAAGGTCTCGAGATTATCCCCCAGATAGCTGTTCACTTAAAAGACTGCGAGTTCGTCTTAATTGGGATAGTCGATAGTGGCTCAGGGCAATGCTTGAAAGAATTATCTGAAGAGATTGAAAGGCTGCAAGTGCAGGATCGCGTGCATATCTTCAAGAACCAACCATATAGTTTTACTCTCTCAGCTTTATCAACTGCAAAAATCTTTTTACACACGCAAAGGACCGAGGCTTTTGGTATGTCTATCGTGGAGTCGATGGCCGCTGGTTGTGTCCCCATTGTTCCCCGAACAAGTGGACCTTGGCTTGATATTCTCGATTGTAAAGAGGGCTTATACGGTTTTTCGTACAAAACTCCCAGTGAAGCAGCTGACAAAATCAGATTGTTGATTGACAATGAACGCTTAAGAAGTGAAGTCTCAGCCCGAGCAAGTGAGCGAGCAATGATTTTCGATAGTTCTGTTTTCGAAGAGAAGCTCTTGGATTTAGTTGAAACGATTTCTTCTCTTTAGCAAACGTGTTCTTTCTTAGCATTGGGCTTGTTGTTAAACTATGTTCTGCGGATTCTGTAGGTTTTGCGCGATGAGTTTTTCGTAGTTAACATCTCTTACCTTTTCAGGTATTCTCAAAAATATGAATTATGACCAGCGTAGCAAAATAGCTGTTGCGTGCTGCATGTTTTTACTAGTTTAAAATTCAAGTTCTTCCACTTATGGGCTAAGCCGTTTAACTTCTATATAATCTAGTTCAAGATATGCGTTGTTAGAATAAACCCAGCCTCGGAATTCCCATCTTTGTACACCTTTAACTGTGAAAGGGATTGTGAACTCTTGCCATTCGCCTATGGATTCAAAATCCCTTGGTGTGATTTGTTTTTTCACAGTAGCTTTTGGGTTTTCTGCAGAAAAAGCTTCTATGGCGCAAACGGTGTTGTTGCCTTTTAACTTAATTCTGAAGGTTGCACTGTAATTCCAACCTGTGTTTTCAGTGCCTTCGTCGGTCCATCCAAAGAGGTACACGTATGGGCCATACCAGATATTTCTGCTGCTGGCATTGCCAAAGAAATGTACGTCACAGACGATTGTTTGGCCAGAACGACTTGATGAATCAAAGGTGACATACGCGTTTGGAGAAGTTACTGTCAAGTTTTCACTATTAAATGATTCCTCATAAGGTTCTATTATTGCTGTACCATTGTAATTCTTCTCAAGCACTAGAATATTGTCATTGAATGCCACTAAGCCGTATTTCTTATCTGTAGTCTCATTTGAGATAATAATGGATAGAGCTTCTTTTGGCGATATGATAGTGTCGAATGGCGCATAGGTGAAATGTGAAGATTTCATGTCAACGATAATAAAATCTGCATCAAAAGAGTCTATTGTCGACTGTTTTGGCCATCCAAGAGCATTTACATTTTCTCTTTGAGCGAGATGCGGCAGTATATTATTCTGAGTAGCCACAGAAGCATCGGGCGGTATCAGGTTAAGGGCATCATGAATCCTCTGCGTATGTGAGTCTATTTCTATGCGCCTTGTACTCAAAGCAGGGGCTCCCAAGGGACTAATGATGAGAGTTGTAATAAGACTGAGCGTTAAAATAAGCAACATAAGCTTCTTCTCAATGTTCGAAATGACTCGCTTGTCCAAGCTGACCTTCGGAAGTTTGAGTTGATTTCTCGCGCCATAGATCGCGGCGATGAATATTTGCGCTACAATCAGACCGAAATACTGATAATAGTATTCATAGTACGGGGCGTAGTCTGATAATAGCGCGGCAACCAACCAAGGTGTAGCAAGTGCAAATTCGCCAAGCGCTAGTAACGGCAAAAAGAGCAACGGCGCCAGCATGGAGATAACGTAATATACTTTCTCAATCGGGTTAAACATCGTGCATACCGCTTTTATAGGGTTACTAATCACGTTGAGAACAACTTCGCCCATACTCCTGCCCCAAAGATCCCAGTTTCCTGGGAGACCGACTGTCTTCAGGGGGTTGATGCTGTACATCACTTGAAAGGCTATGAAAAACCAAGCAACACTGGTAAGCCCGAGGGCTATTGGAATAGCCATCTTTTTGAGAGTGTCTAACCGATTGAGTTTTTCCCCATGGAAAACTGTCTTCAGAAACAAGTACGCTGCAAGAGCTAAAATCAGAATAGGGGCAAACTCTAAAGTTGTAAGTGTTAATATGGCGAAAACCATGCCTCTTAGCCATTTTTGTTTGTCGAAATAGTAGAACGCCGTGAGAAAGAAAAGTGGGACAAATGCTTCAACATGAAAATCAAAGCAGTTGATACTGTGAACAGCAGGATGTAACAAGTAAGCAGCTGCAAAGACAAGTCCCCACACCTTGCTGTGAAGCTTGTCCCGCGCAAGCCAATATATCGGAAAGGCGGCGAGTCCGATTATTAATGATTGAAATACGAGAAGGGTCAACGGAGATTGGGCTAACGCGTACACAGGCACCGCCAGCAGTAGCACGGGCGAAAAGTGGGCTCCTAAAAAGTTCTGACTAGGATTCACGTAGGTCTCGATTGTATAGTGAAAAAGTTGCCCTCTGTTCACTGTAGTCCACAGTGACTGCGTAAAAATCCCTAGGTCCCAAGCATAAGTATAGAATGCATAATGCTCGATAGCTGTGAAAATTGAGAACACGACCACGTAAACAGCTATCAGGCTGACTAGAATTTTTCCAGCTTTTTTATCAGCGATGCTAAACACTTTGTCTAATCGAACACTAATCGCATTCCAAACCGCAAAGAGCTTCTCCAAAGCACTCCACGTTTTCCTTTTTTTAATACTATTGCGCAAGCATTTTTCCAGAAACTGGTATATCTGTCTTACACGTCTTAATAAAACAATTGCGATTCTGCTAAACGTTGAATTATTGTCAGTACGTCTAGCAGTTCTGCAAAAAGAATAGTTGAGCGTGCTATACGGCTTTCAAAGCTACACTTGTGTTGCAAAATTGGGCTCTCGCGTACGTTTAATCTTCTTGTACAAGTAGCCGATTGCAACTGTGCCTAATGCTACAGTCGATATTAAAGCGGCTGCATAGGTGGCAGATGGTTTAAAATCTCTTTCTATGAACACTTCGTAGGGAATTTCCTCGTTAAGGTACGCGTAGAACTTAACGTTGTAGTTTTCATCACCGCTTATGCTGAGTTCGTCCAACCTGATAGTGGCTGATGTATTGTCCTCTAGCGCCATCGTTATTTCCACAAGTGATATGTTATCGTTAAGCAGGTTCGCGTTGCCATACAAATCTCCTGTTTCGGGCGTTAGAACGAAATCTTCAGGAGCAATAAACGTGTACAACCACTCATCTGTATCATCAAACATGTAGACTGAAATATTGTATAAGTTGCCTTCAATCACCTCATACTTCAGATGCAGGCTAAAGTTGTTATCTGCACGCGCGTTGATAGGATAAGCCATCGTAAGCATGCTCGCGTTTCCGTCAGCGCCCGTATCCTGAAGTTTAAGCGTCAACGCGGAATCTTCGCTGGTTATATTCACATTAAGGTCCTCTTCCAGTCCTTCAGAAATCCTGAACGGCATTTCTGCATGTTTCATCCTGAGCATCAAACTGTCTGATTCAGAGTCTGCTATAAAAAACAGTGTAGACTCGTTGAAGGAATCCTTGAAACTGTAAGGATTTCTGACGCCTTGTTCAACCTCCGTCGTCGAGTTAGCTATTTTTGCATCGAGCCATGTGTGTGTTGTCAGCTTGATCATAACTTGATCGCCCTTTTCCAAGTCATCTATCTTCAAGGTCTGCCACTCTGATTGTGTAACGCTGATGGAACCCTTGTAAGATCTGAAACCCACGGGATCATTCATATAGTCGTAAAGTGACGTAGCGCTTACCAAAGCCGTTACCATCATAGCGGATATAGCCAAAACTAGCCACTTATCCTTGAGCAGCTTCAAATAAGAAACGAGGCGTTTAGCCAAACTCATTATAGGCTTAAAGCTGAAGTGTGAACCTAACAACGGCATGGCTATTAAGGATGCGAACACGATGGTTCTTAATACCACTGCTGACACCAGCATTGGCAAGTGCCAGTTTCTAAGAAACTCTGGCGCAAATGCTTGCGAGTTCCAAGCTAACATTTGCATGATGTGGCTTAATTCTAGTGGTATTAGAAAAAGCAGAGGAGTGCTCATGGTTGTAGTTGCCAGTAGCACGTAGAAAGATGTGAAAACAGAAAACTGCGTACTATAGCCCTTGAAAAATAGCATGTAAGAAATGTACAGTAAACCGCAAAATGAAGCAGCATCCTGTTTTCGCCTTAAATACGCCCATGAAATTACGGCAATCACTGCTAATTGGCAAATAGTGAGTATGGTGGGTATCTGATCGAAATTCCACGCGTAGATAGCTTGGTCGTAAGAGCTGGCTGAATATATCTCCAACAAGTTAGAGTGGTAAAAAAACTTGTCAAAAAACGGGTGAAGTAAACCACCATGACTAAAGTATCCATCAGTAACCGCCCAAATAGTCTCCCACGGTCCTCTCGACGCGATATTCGTAAACGTGGACTCGTAAGTGAACGGGTTCATGAGCACGAAAGGCAAACTTACAAAGACCAAGACAAACAACATGGAAGCTACTAGCTTCAGCCTGTTTTTAGCCCCTGTAAAGACTATAACCGCTGGTATGAGGAGCAAACCAGGAAAACCCTTGCTGAGAGTGGCTAAACCCAGTAATGCCCCGCAGAGTACCGCCTTCTTTTTCTTTACTATCAAATAAACTGCAAGTGCAGCTGGAAGTAGGGCTATAACATCATTCGAGTATGTGTTGGCAATAATCACTGATGGGAGAACAGCATAACAAAATGCGCGGTTTAAACTCTCTTTTGCATCAAACACCGTCTTCATTATAAGATAAAGCGTATACAACGTGGCAACCAAAAACGTCCCATTCAGCGCTCTGAAAGCATACGCGAACGCCAACGTATTGCCACGGAAAGCATAATAAAGCGGCATATACGCCAAAAAGCCAAGAGGCGGATAGCCTTCTCTAACATCAATGTAGGGTACAGCCCCATGTTGATCTAAGTACGAATAAAAACTGTACCATTCAGTGTCACTTAGTCCTATAGGAAACACGCAAGAAACTGCGACGGCAACTGAGTAGCCAATGAGAAGGGCAAATAGCAATTTTTTATTCAATGCGCTGTCATTCTTGTTTATTGCCGGCAGGTGAAATTTCATGCTCTGCTATCTAACTCCGTTAGACTAATTTCTCGTTAAAATATACAGTGTATATGCCATGGTAGCGATTTCTGTGGCAAGACGATGGAAAAATGATAGAATGGTCTCCACAATTACCATGAGTGGGAACCTGAAGAATTTCGCTTCACGCTTTGTTATGTCACTCCTCAACCTTGTTGCCTTCTGTACCACCTCATGTTATTGTTCAGTGTTAATTTAAGTTGTTGAAATATACGTCACCACTCAAATAAGCAAGTAATGGTATTCAACGGCACAAGAGCGAAACGAACAGAAACGTAATTAGTAAAATCGACCAGAAAGAATGAACAAACCGGCTGTAACTAAAAAAAGAAACGAGTTAAGCTCCAAAAGCTACTTCAGCGTATATTTTAGAGTAATCCTCAGCGACCCTGCGCCAATTATACTCTTTCACCACATCTCTGCCTTTGGTTACATACTTCTCCCTAGTAGCCTCATCTCTTAGAGTTAGAAGTGCCTCTCTAAGCTCCTGCGGTTTGTTTGGCTTGAAGAGTAGACCAAACTCTTTCACCACATCCCTCAGCCCCGGCAGATCCGACGCTACTACAGCGCAACCAGCCGCCGCAGCCTCCAATGTTACAAGACCAAACGCCTCATTCAAACTCACGCTCGGAAGCGCTAAAACGTCATTGCTTAGATACATTTGCCTCAACGTTTCATCTGGAACAGCGCCATAAAACTGAACATTTCCAACTTCCAACTTTCGGGCGTACTTCTCGTATGTTGCTCTGTCAGGTCCATCGCCCACTATGCTGAGCTTGGCATCCATGTCTCTTACAGCCTGCAGAAGCACTTTCACTCCCTTATACGGGCGCATCTGACCTACAAAAAGCAGCTTGTAACCTTCATGTGGCACTCTGCTTCCCGAGAATTTGTCAGCATCTACTCCCCACGGCACAACATACTTTCTCGGGCATCCACGTATCACATTATAATACGATTTAGAACTAACGACAACAGCGTCTGCCCGCTTTAGCAGAACGTTATTCAAAACGCTATTGTACAACGTAGTGAACGGCTTGAAGTAATAGTTAACAAGACAATGAAGCGTATACACCACCTTTTTGTCAGTCAGTCCCAGCTTTAACAGTAGCCTGTCTGAAAAAGTAGGTGTATGCCCGTGAATATTTACAACATCGTAGTTGTCCATTATGCGTTTGTTTATATTTTCCATGCCCAAAACGAGTTTGACCTCTCCGATTGACTTGAAGTAGCAGTCACAGGCTGATAGCGTATCAACCTTGTGTCCAAGCTTCTCAAGTTCCTCCGCGAGTCTACCTATAACTCTTCCGAAGCCGCTTTTAACTGGCGGTTTTTCACTGATTAACTGCAGAATTCTCAATAGACTTCCCTCATAGGCTTAAATATTTGGTCATCGCAACGAAGTCTGCCCACTGCACAAGCAATCTAACACTTTCAGCCACTTTTCAATGTAGAATCTTTTGTCAAATTTCGTAGCTTCTTTCACGCAATTTGCCCGCATAGAGGGCGGATAGCCTTCTTTCCACAATTTCGTTGCTTTCTGCAATAGTTTATCATCTGATTGCGCAAGCCAACCTGTGTATCCATCAATTACGTATTCACCGGGACCTTGTAGGTTGTAAGTTAGTGCTGGGGTCCCACAGGCCATGCTCTCGAGAGGCACGTAACCGAAAGGTTCATGTGTAAACGGAAACAGCGTGAACATAGCGTTTGAATAAGCATCAATGAGGTCGTTGGTAGAGAGTCTTCCCAAAAATTCAATGTTAGGGTATCCAGTTATCTCTCTGTCAAGAAACTCCATTTTAGCACCGAAGGCCTTAATTTTGATGCCCATGCTGGCCGCTCTCTTAATGACTGAAATTTTTGTTTCTTTGCCGAAATACGTCAAAACGTAATTGGCAGCTGGCTTTGCCGTTGAGGGATGAAACATTTGGCAGTCAATGGGGGGATAAATCAAATCGTTACTCTTAACTCCGAAGCTCGAGTACATTGAAGCGCAATACTTGGAATTAGCGATAATGAACTTTGAAACTTCGCCCATGTGACTGACAAGCCTTTCGTCAGCGTATTCAATGAAGTTTCTCAAAACGTTATAAGCAACCCTGAAGCCGACTGGAAATTCT
The DNA here is from genome assembly GCA_964506435.1 of uncultured Candidatus Bathyarchaeia archaeon. GTDB lineage: Archaea > Thermoproteota > Bathyarchaeia > Bathyarchaeales > Bathycorpusculaceae > JAOZHU01. The sequence goes on from CAZDLK010000045.1 coordinate 15,309, forward strand.
TTCTCAACATCTTTCAACGCGATGGAAGGGGGTCCTTGTAAATACCACACCAAAGACGGAGCAGAAATCACCTGCGAAAAATTGAGTACGTACGGTCCATTATTAATGTGCCTTGAGTTTAACTTTAAAAAAGCCTCTCGCGCCCACGCTTCAAGCCATAAAAGCGAACTTCCCATATTTTTGGAAACCATCTTGGCGCGTAAATTTACTGGTTCTATGCCCTTCGCGCGTAAGCCTTCTTCGACGAGTTCTGACATTAACGGTGCAATAACAGAAACCTTGTGTCCCTTCGAGAGCAATTCGTTGGCCAAATACATGGCTGGTCGAATTGAGCCTCCGAGATCCATCATCACATCGCAGGCAAAAGCGAAGTCCACCAGTGTTCACCGTCACATACAGATGATATAAATATCTCTTTTTAATACTTTTCATGGGAATCAGAGGATAATTATTGCTGCTTGTGCAATGGTTAGTGGCATCGATGGTTTTTCAAGTGGAAGTTCCTGAATAGTCTGCATAGGTCGACTATTAGGCTGCAAATATAGTGGGCTTAACAAGTAAGAGTTATTAGTTGAAGTTGCCTTTAGCTTAGCTATGCCAGACAAAGTTCACTGCGCTCATATTCTTGTTAAGTCCGAGAGCGAAGCTAAAATGGTTTTGGAGCGTTTGAAGAAAGGCGAAAAGTTTGGTGCTGTTGCGCAGGCGGTTTCGCTTTGTCCTTCAGGTAAGCGCGGCGGAGACCTTGGCACGTTTACGCGCGGTAAAATGGTTAAGGAGTTTGAGAATGCGGCTTTTGCGCTTCAGAAAGGCGCGACATCAGCCCCTGTGAAAACCCAGTTCGGCTACCATATCATTAAGCGGTTAGAGTAAGCTTTCGTTTTTTGCAGTTTGCAGTTCGCTTCCGTAAGGGTTTTTTGGTTTACGTTGAAGCAGAGGAAGAATGAACTCGACGAAAATCAAAATCAAGATTGCGAGAATAATCAGCGGGATGCCGAAGGAGTTTCGCATTAAAAGCGCAACGTGCCCAGCCCATGGAACACGCATAATTACCTTGCCCACAACAAGGTCTTGGGGAACGCCATAAGGGTAGTCAGCCCACTCGTCGATTCCATAGACAGGTGTGTCGGGCCATGTGTTACCGTTTCCGTCACCTTTAGTTTTGAAGTACAGTGTTCCGTGGATTTCCTGTTTGGAGATTATTCTGTGGACAATCAGTTCGTCGGGGTTTGTTGGTTTATGGAAGACGATTATGTCGCTGTTAGGGTAATCTACGTTGAGGCTAGCTGGATTGACACCCTGAATGATTATCAGGTCGCCTGTGTGCAGCGTCCGTGCAAACGGGTGGTCCAGTGAAGCCCAGCCTGTGCATTCCATGTCGTAAAGGGTGCACATGCTGCCGCTTTCCACCGCCAACACTGGATATTGCGTGTTCAATGCGAATTGTAATCCGAGCCAGAATCCCGCAACTGAGAGAACGATTAAGCTGATGACGGCGGCGGTTTGGACGTACTCGTTTCTCCAGAATTTCTTGAGCGCTGTTGTCACATGGTGTCATTCCGCTGGTGTGAAATGGTTAAAGTCCAGTGGTGTAGGGTTTATCTTTTTCGCTTCGGCGCGTCTTTTCTGGGAAGGCACTGTTGCCGTGTTTCGGTTTTAGACCGCGAGAAAGATATATCTTTCACAGATATATTTATATGCAATGCCACGTGAGAAATATACATACAACTTCTCACAGGAGCTAAAACACTATGCCACAAGTAAGAGACCCCGTGTGCGGCATGATAGTCGACACGGAAACCGCTATCAAACGCAAAATAGGCGACCGATGGTACTATTTCTGCAGCCAACAATGTGCTGACGTTTACGAGGCGCCGCAACGGGAACTCAAAGCCATGAAACGCCGAGTCGCCCTCACACTCCTCGGCGTCGTAGCCGCAGGCGCGCTGCGAGTGCTCTCACTTTTCGGCATAGCCGCGGCGATAATGTATCTGGAAATCGCAGGCGGACTCTCAGTATACGGCTTAGCCATATTCCTAGTCTCAACCC
>CAZDLK010000046.1:0-15636 GCA_964506435.1 uncultured Candidatus Bathyarchaeia archaeon
AAAAGTCGTAACAAGGTGGCCGTAGGGGAACCTGCGGCCGGATCACCTCCTAAGAAAATAAAAGTGTGTAAAGCACTTTTCTGGAGGAGCAAGGAGAACCACTTGGGGAAACGTCAAAGCCCAAAAACTAGCTACATGCAAAACGCATTGAAAAACAAATTAAAAACAACCAGAAACAAACAGTAACTTCTAGTAATTTTTTGTAGTTTGCTATTTTTTTATTCAGAAAAACCAATGCGTTTCGGATCGTCGGAACTTTTTTCCTCAGGTCAGAACGCGACCCTGTGTCTATAATAAAAGCTAAAAGCAATTTACTACATCTACATATTTGGGATAATTGGGTGAGCTTGGCTATTATTTGGCCTGCAAATCCGCGGGCAGTTACGATAAAAGAAGAGGCAGATCCAGAAGAGCACATAAGACTGCTGAAAAAACAGATTGCAGTTTTTTGGGATAGTATGCCTAGGCGAAGAGAAATTGCTTGTAAACTCAATGGTTACATATATCTCAATGGCACTGTTCAATACAGGTGCCGAGTAGAATATGTAGTAAATCGTGAAACGCTTCTTCATAGAGAAAATGAACATCAATATGTACCATCTTTTAGGAGACAATGTTTGTTTGGGAGATGGGAAAATGGGGGGCAACATACACCCAGCGAAACATGGATTAAAATTTCAAAAATTGAGCGTCTTGTCCCTCCATTACACATAAATTCGTTACTGCGAGCTAATGGCCAATTACTAAGAGGCGTGGTTGGTGGGTTAGTATATATCAGAGATCCAGTGCCTTGAAGTGTGGGCGTATGCTTTGAAGTCGATTCAGCGCACTTAAGTACATTCACGTATTGATGCGTAGAAGGTAGCTAACAAAGTTGGGAGATAAAATGAAAAAGCTGTTTGATTGCTTTTTAGGCCAAAATTTTGTTTAACATTTTACAGATGGTCTCGAACTTAGCTAAAGTTTCTTTGGGCAAAACATCTTGTTTTTTTCCTATCCAATCTACAATGATCCTAGATGGTCCCCATTTTTCAAAAGGCTTATATCCAAGTCTCTTGAAAGCAGCTTCAATTCTCTTTGCTATGCAATGAATATTCAGTTCCTCTGGAGAAAATTCTATAGGCATTTTAATATCAGGATAGGCTTCTTTCACCGCATCCATATAGAGATTTTCTGGAAACATATCCTCTATTTCTGCTTCTTTTCTATCAGCAAATGTATCCATGAATAAGCATTTTGTTAGCAGTTTAGTCTCTGCTTCACCGCCCTTCCGTTTTCCAGGTTCATCTCCATCCAATAGAACTGCAACTTTAATTTCGTGACCTAATAGCATGGAAGTCAATGGAAGTAACTTGTTTACTCCTCCGCAAGGAACAATAACTGCGTCATTCCTCAATGAAAACATGTTTTTCTGAGATAAAATGCCATTAATAGCCTTTAAAATCCAATAGTCTGTCAAGCCTTCGACAATTACCTGCCGCTTAGAGTAAAAGAGCGTCTGCGCTATTGCGTATCCTAATCCTGCCTGAAGTGGGAACAAAGAATCCTCATCTCTTGGCCATACATCTTCAGAAACTTTAGAATCGCCATTTTTATCTTCATAGACCACCCGAATCCTCTCAAGATGGTCGGGATCGATCATAAAAGGCGAATGAGTAGAGTATAGAAGTTGATTTTGCTTTGAGAGTTTTTCCAAGAACTCAATGATTTTTCGCTGAGCCGTTCCATGCAAATGCAGACCTGGTTCATCCAACAAGAGAATAGCATTTTCATGAGCTCCCTTAGCTTCTTCGAGAAAAACTAAATAAAATGAGAAAAAGTACTGCATTCCATAACTTCTTTGATCTAGCTCAATCTCACTTGGGTCCAAATCATCTGAAACCCATATTCGAAAGAAATTTCCGTCTGTTTTATACACAAACTTGTGTTTGCGCTGTTCCCACCACTCTGAAAATTTTTGCGTCATCACATTGGATGCAGAAGACATCAGAATTTGCCTTTCGTCTGCAAATTTTCTTAAAGTCTCTATATTTTGGCCTTGATTATTTGGATCCAGCCTTTGAATTGCTTCGACATCAAGTCCAACATGTTCAAACAAGCATTTTGTAGTTCTTATTCGCGGGGCAGAGGGATTTTGTCTTAATTGCTGCACAAATGAAGGAAAGTGAACTGCGCTATCAATAACATCAAACTCGTAGAAATAAATGAATTTGGGTAGATTATCTTCAACCCATTTTTTCGCCTCATCGATTTGGCTGATAGCATCAAGATTATCTTTGAATTTGTTGAGTTCTTCAATTGTAGAGCTTAGGAGTTTTTTCAGCCATTCTTCTGTTATCTTACTCATTATTGTGTTATTAATTTCATTAAATAATGCCTTGTCAGTTCTGATCTTTGAGTCAGACCCACTTACACTTTGGATTTTTTGTGTCAAAAATTGAAGTAATGATTGCTTTATTGGCGAGAATTGTTCCCCTTTTCCTTCTGGTGCCACTGCTTTTTCTATGGCAGAATACATTGTTCTTAATGATCCAAGAAAGCTTTTGTAAGTTACGTCTGCCAGTTCAGGTTTTGGCTCAAAATCTACATCCAGACGCCACGAATAGTATCTTGTACATACCACACTTGTGACTTTGGCAAGTGCAGGACATATTTTCTTAAGTTGTTCGCATTCATCAGCAGAAAACTGAAGCTCTCCGCCACTGACTGGCCAATCCGCCCTTTTGAAGTCGATGGAATACCTTTTGCGAGGGAATTCTTTCAATCCGTCATATTTCTCTCCGTCTGATGGATTTAATTTTGACAAACCTCTGAAAAGGGCAGATTTTCCAGATTCATTTTTTCCTACAAAACCAACAAGATCCTCACAGTTAACCCAATCTGTGTCGGCGATTTTCTTATAGTTTTGAATCCTGAATCTTTTCAAACGCATATGGCATCACACATAACTGAGTAGACGCTTAGTTGGACTTTTTAGTATATAAATACTACATCTAATAAGCTTTATACTGTAATTTTTAACGTTCATAACGAATTGCTTTTTGCCATCATTTTTGACTTTGACCTTGCGTGCTGTGTTGATTTTGTCTTTGTAATTTGTACTTTGTGAATTTATTTGTGAATTTATGAATTTCGTTAGTCTTCTTATACTCCGTTTTACCGCTGGTTTTCTGGTGCCATTTTCATGCATGGAGGTGAAAACCAGCAAAACAGCATAAACCACACAACGGGCTATTCTAAATCCGCCCAACCATCATATTTGAAGCCTAATAGTCAATCATTGCAGAAACCTATAGGGGGTAGGTCTGCAGCGTTCCCACATCTTATTTATAGTATAAATAGGGGGGCTATAGTTTTTTCCGAGCAGCTAGGCAGACGACAACTTACCCCCGCAGCTACGGCAAAAAACCGCATCCACAGGATTCACAGCACTGCATTTTGGACAAACAACCGTCTTCTGCTCAGTAGACTTCGTATTCATGTCCGCTGCCGCCTTCTTAAAAGCAGCATGCACCTCAACCGCGGCAGTGCGAAAAGCCTTCTCCAACTCCACACCCATCTTCGCAAACGCTTCACGCACTTCATCAACAGGATACTTAACATTCGCCTCCGAACCCTTCACCGTCTTAACGCCACATTTCGGACAGAAAAAAGCATCCTCAGGAATCTGTTCGCCACAACTAGAACAATAAGCCATAACCACCACAAACACCAGTTAAACACAACTCAAAATTTAAGCATTCCCCAAACCACACACAAAGAAAAAAAGAGAAAAAAACAGCGCTCTACCGCAGACTAAACCCACAAGCCCACAACAGTAATGCCAACCAACGCCAGCAAAAACGCAATCACCACGAAAATAAGCACCGCAATAATGCTTATCGCCAACGCCTTCAACCAGCCGCAATCAAAGAAATGCTTCACCAAACCCAACCAAATAAGCAACATAATAATCGAAGCAATAACACCCGTAAAGTAATAGCCAAAAACCGACCCAACCACAGTACCAAGAACCACAATCCACAAAGCATCAGTAAACTTCGCCTTATCCTTACCCGCCAAAAGCCTACCAGCAACCCAAAAAACAGGCGACAACACAACAACATTGACAATAATATTAATCGCCAAATTCACCAACGCAACATCCAAATTAACCGCCATACACGCTTCGCCTCCAACAAACCCAAACAACCCTATTGTACACTTTTACTTAAAAAACTTACCAACCACACACCAATCAACAAAACTCAAAAACGAAACTTACCCTTACGCCGCACATCCTCACCAAACTCCCCCGCCAACTCCTCCAACAACTCACGCTGCCGCGACGACAACCGCTCAGGAACCACAACCCCAACACGCACCAACAAATCGCCTTTCCCATAACCCCTAAACCTCGGCATACCCTTCCCCTTCACCCTGATAACAGCACCAGGCTGCGTCCCCGCAGAAACCTTCACCGTCACAGGACCCTCCAACGTAGGCACAGACACCTCAGCACCAAGAGCCGCCTGCGGAAAACCAACCATCAACAAATACCACAAATCATCCCCATCCCGCGCAAAAACCTCACTAGACCGAACATGCACAATAACATACAAATCACCAGCCTCACCACCATTCGCCGCCATCTCACCTTCACCCCGAAGCCGCAACTGATAACCCTCATCAATACCCGCAGGAACCTTCACACTAATCTTACGACGCTTCTTAACCAAACCCGAACCCCGACAACTACCACACGGCGAATCAACCAACACACCCTTACCCCGACACTCAGGACAAGCCGTAACCTGAACATACATAGCAAAACTACTCTTCCGCATATGCTGAACCTTCCCCGCACCATTACACCGAGAACACACCCGCGGCGAACTCCCAGGAGCCGCACCAGAACCACCACAAACCTCACACCTCTCAGTCCGAGGAACCACAATCTCCTTCTCCACGCCCCTAGCAGCCTCCTCCAACGTCACCTCAAGCTCATAAGCCAAATCACGACCCCGACTCTCACGCTCAAAGCCACCACCGAAACCACCACCAAAACCGCCACCGAAAAACTGACGAAAGATTTCTGCAAAGCCTCCGCCGAATATAGAACTGAAATCAGCCCCACGAAAAATGTCTTCCTGCGTGTAACGCTGGTCAAAGCCCGCATGCCCTAACGTGTCATACTGCTGCCGCTTCTCATCGTCTGACAAAACCGCGTACGCTTCACTTATTTCCTTGAATTTTTCCTCCGCCTCAGGAGCCTTATTCCTGTCAGGATGAAACTGCAAAGCAAGCTTCCTATAAGCATCCTTAATCTCATCTTTAGACGCGCTCTTCTGAACGCCTAGAACCTCATAATAATCCCGTTTCTCAGCCATGTACTTTACCGCTAAATTCGAAATGCAACTTCTAAATCAAAACTGTTTCGGCGCTCACTTCACCTTATAATCGTCCGAATCAACAACCCGCTCGCCGCCAGCCCCACCTTGCGCGTCAGAACCGCCAGAAGCGCCACCAGCACCCGCAGCATCCTGACCCGACTGCCCCTTCTGCTTCGCATACTCAGCAGCCGCCTGCTGATAAACCACCGTACCCACATCCTGCAAAACCTTCTGCAACTCCTCAGACTTCGCCTTCACCTGCACCATATCATTGCTTGCCAACGCATCCTTCAACGCCGTAACAGCCGCGTCAATTTTACCCGACTGCTCCTGCGTCAACTTATCCGCTAGATCTGTCTTAGTTTTCTCCGCAGTATACACAAGATTATCCGCAGTATTTCGCAGTTCAGCCTCTCCACGCTTCTTCTTATCCTGCTCAGCAAACTGCTCAGCATCCTTAACCAAACGCTCCTTCTCCTCCTTCGAAAGCTTCGTAGACGCCGTAATCGTAATCTTAGCCTGCTTCCCAGTGCCCAAATCCTTGGCAGTCACGTTTAGAATTCCGTTAGCGTCAATGTCAAAAGTAACCTCTATCTGCGGAACACCACGCGGCGCAGGCGGAATATCCACCAAATTAAACATGCCCAAAGACACGTTATCCGACGCCATAGCCCGCTCACCCTGCAACACATGAATAGTAACTGCTGTCTGAAAATCAGCCGCAGTGCTAAACACTTGGCTGCGTTTAGTGGGAATAGTCGTGTTCTTCTCCATTATACGCGTAAACACGCCGCCGAGGGTTTCCACGCCAAGCGACAACGGCGTAACATCCAACAGAAGCAAGTCGGTTACTTCGCCTGTGATTACTGCGGCTTGTATGGCTGCGCCGACGGCTACGCATTCCATGGGGTCAACGCCGCGCTCCACTGTTTTACCCATTATCCGCTCCACAAATCGTTGTACAAGGGGCATGCGTGTCATGCCGCCTATGAGGATTATTTTGTCTATGCCGTTGGGCGTTAGTTTTGCGTCTTCAAGTGCTTTCAGGATTGTTCGTTCTGTTTTCTGAACGATAGGTTGTGCTAATGCTTCAACTTTGGTGCGTGTTAACGTTAAGTGCAGGTGTTTGGGTCCTGTGTTGTCTGAGGTTATGAAGGGTAAGTCGATGTCTGTGCTCATCAGGGTGGATAATTCGATTTTTGCTTTTTCTGCAGCTTCTTTGAGTCGTGCCATTGCCATTTTGTCGCTTGTCAAGTCAATGCTTGTTTGGCGTTTGAACTCGTCTACGATGTAGTTCATTACGGCTTTGTCTACGTCTGTGCCGCCGATTTGGGTGTCGCCGCTGGTTGAGAGTACTTGGAAAACGCCTTTGCCGAAGTCCATTACGGTGACGTCATGTGTTCCGCCGCCGAAGCTGAAGACTAGTATTTTCATTTCTTTTTCGACTTTGTCCACGCCGTAGGCTAGGCATGCTGCAGTTGGCTCGTTGATTATGCGCATTACTTCGAAGCCTGCGATTTCGCCTGCGTCTTTTGTGGCTTGTCGTTGGTTGTCGTCGAAGTGTGCTGGAACGGTGATGACGGCTTTGCGTATTGCGCCGCCTAGGTAGGTTTCTGCGTCTTTTTTGATTTTTTGTAGGATGAAGGCGGAGATTTGTTGTGGCGTGTATTCTTTTCCGAAGACGATAGCCTTATAGTTGGTGCCCATTTTGCGTTTTATTTCGAAGATTGTTCCTTCTGGGTTGGCGGTTGCTTGGCGTTTTGCTGGTTCGCCTATTAGGAGTTGGTTGTCTTTTGTGAAGGCGACGACTGATGGGAACATTTTTCCTGCCATGGTTGGTCCTTCTGCGCTTGGGATAACGGTTGCGTGTCCGCCTTCGAATATGGCGGCTGCGGAGTTTGTTGTTCCCAAGTCGATGCCTAACACTTTTTCTCCTGATTTTACATTACTCATTTTTCTTTTTTCTCCTGTTGTGATTTAGATAGTTTGACTGCGACTTTGACGATGCTGGGTCTGATCACTTTGTCTTTCATGATGTAGCCTTTTCGCACTTCTTCCGCCACAACACATTCGTCAACATCGTCGCGTTCTATTGTTGCCACAGCATTGTGGCGTGCAGGGTCAAACGTTTTACCCTTGCAGTCTATACAAAAAACGCCTTCTTGCTCAAGAACTTTTCTGAATTTTTTAAGCGTCATTTGGACGCCTTCAACGAGCAGTTGAGCAGAATCAGCTTTCTGTGCTGTTTTAAGTGCGAGTTCTAGTTCGTCCACAACATCCAGTAGCTCGAGGACTAGGCGTTCAGTGCCGTAATTCTTTGCTTCTGTTATTTGGCGGTCGCAGCGTTTTTTTAAATTCTCGAAATCTGCTTGTAAATACTTTATGCGTGTCAAGTAGTCTTCTGAACGTTTCTTTTCTGCTGCCAATTGTTCTTCAAGATGGGGTTGTTGTGGTTTTTGTTTTTCGCTCATTAATGCTCATGACCTTATTCGTTTCGAGGAAAAACAGTGGTGTCTCTGGTAAAAATCTTTTTTGCTGTGGCTACCTGTGACAACATCGAAGTACATTAAAACATAATCTATGTGAACGTAGTGCTCAATAACAGCGCGCGAATTTGCTTTGCGGTTTGTTTGGTGTTGGTTAGGGTGGAACTGTTGCGATTTTTTTCTATAGCCCCCCTATTTATACTATAAATAGTGTTGGAGCGTTGCGGGATAGACCCCCTATAGGGAAAGGTTGTTTTAAGCGCTGTATCTTTTTGGGGAGTTTTGGCGTTCTGAACGTAAGGCTTTTAGGGTTTAAACCATGAATGAGAGGTAGAAAAACAAATGAAAAAAGTATTGGATAAGCCCTATGAGCAAGATGAGTTTTTTAGAAAGTGGTTAGTTGGACTGAGCGAGAGAACAAAGAAGAACTATAGCAACGAGTTCCACGAGTGGCACGTCTTTATCGAAATGACGCCGATGGAGCAGATTAAGAAGCGCATGCACGACTTGACAACGCAGGATATATAGCGCAAAGACTGTTTTTTGAGGACAAGTGGCGAGCCTTCAAAGAATACTTAGAGCACAAAGGCGACCTTAAACCCGCGAGTGTACGAGGTAAATCTCAAGACCGATACAGAGACCTCAAGATAGATAACGTTGATTAGTGAAGAATCTCCGCTACTTGCCAAGTATTTGAGAAACGAAAGGTGCCAATGGAATCCAAGAACCCTGCCAGCCTATTTTCTTATTGGAATAATCATCCTTTCATCATGCCTTTTAGCTGCTTCTCAAGATTTGGGTCTTCGGACATTTTCTGCCATACTTTCTTAATCAAAAACCATCTCAACTCGGATTTTTTTAGCATTTCTCGATAATATTTATCTGCAAACTCAAGAGCTTCCCTTGCCCTGCAGGCATACATGTCTGGCTTTCCACTAACAAACATATCCACATGCCCGACTGTGGAAATTACTAAAGCCGCTAAACACAATGCTTCACACTCAGTCATTTCTTCTTCTTTCAAAAACTCAGATAACAATAGTTCTCCCCCTGTTACTTTTCCACTCCCAATTATCCCCACTCTCTCAAGTTGCTTGGTCTTACCCTCGCAGGTTACCAATAGAATAAGCTGGAATTCACCAGCAGCTGCAAGTAGCAATGAGAAATGAGAATCATCAACTCCCCGTTTATTATATTTATCATAAATCGTGAATGCAATATCTCCTAATTCCTTGCGATATACATTGAGAAATACCGAAGGGTCATCGTCTGCAGATGTCTTTTTTCCCAAAAAATAGAAAATCTCGTCTATAGCTTCGTCTGCAATCATTGAATCCCCAGATGAAGCAACCACAAACTCCCATGTCTGTTTACCCTTTTCTTTCGGTTCTGGTCCAAAAATAACTCGTAGTTTAGTAGCAGAACTTTTTGTGAACCCTGAAGATTCCTGAGTATCCGCAGCAATTAATACAATTGGGATTTTCTTAGTTTCGTCATCCAGACATTCTATTGCAAGACAAATTGTCATATTTACTTCCCTTTGATTTTCTTTTAATCTGACGTTATGCAAATTATGGTTATAATACTTTTGCAAATGTTTTTTGTTTTTTTTTTTTCTTGCGTTTCACTTGGAGTTTTACCGAGTGACAGCGAGACTGATGGTGAAAGACGGACATTATTCACGGGTGCACGTGCATGAGAGCAAACGTATTCGAATACGCGACAGGAGAGAAAAAGATTAAACCTTACTCTAAGTTACTGAAAAACTAATGTTCCTATAGTAATGCTATTGTGGAGAGTTTTTATAAGTACAAACTGATAATCCTAATTCACCCTATAGCTATGCGTTTAGAACGTTAAAATCTATAACCCTTACAAAGATAGGCGTTTAGAACGACTTTTCCCTATAGGTTTCTGCATACTATTTTTATTAGGATACAAATATGTTGGTGCCGGTAGACCCCTCCTCCCCTTTTTCTGCAATGATTGACTATTAGCATCCAAATATGCTGTTGTCAAGAAATCTTGACTAATGCGTTTGCCTCTTTGGTCAAGAAACCTTGATAAAACTCTTTTTACCGCAGGGAACAACGCAGTATTAATGGGTACAGCTCATGTGGAAAAGCGTGGTTTGGGTGCTCGTTCTATTTTTCCTAACGGCATCATGTTCAACTACGGCGTTATCTGTCAAGGCTGAGCATAGAACCATTATTGTTCCTGACAATTACCGGGCTATAACCGACGCTGTCGGCAACGCCACAAATGGCGATACGATACTTGTAAGATCAGGGATTTATAATGAACAATCACTGAAGACAAATAAGACTATATCATTAATAGGTGAAGGCGCACACAGCACCATAGTAAAACTAACGCCGCCTATAGTCAACTTTACAGTTATGGGACAGTATATAGGCACTGGATACGACGCTGCTATTGATTTTCGCGCAGACAATATTGTTGTTTCAGGCTTCACAATAAACTGCTATGGGGCAATTATGATTTCTGGTGACCATGTGATTCTTATGGGAAATACAATTAATAACTATGAAAAAAACTGGGTGCACGTGAACGGCAATTATGCGACTATTTCAAACAATACGCTAAACGTAGTCACTGATGTCCAATGCTCTTATTCTGGCGTTTCTGCAAATACTGGAACAGGCATTATTACTGTAAGTAATTGGGGTTCATACAACAGTGTTTTCTATAATAACATGAGTTCTATTGGTGGAGCCACTCTTAGCAGCTCAAATCTATACTATGGAAACATTGTAACTGGTGGCGGTGGGATGTACGCAATGAAAAACGATATTGTGGCTAACAACACGATAACTAATTGCACTCAGGGCGTTAACATAATGATGGGCTCAGACAATGTCATTGTTGGAAATATAATCGCCAACAATTCTGGCACCGCTCTAGCTACGATTGGTTATGTACAGGGTAGTTTAACGTATTGTGGATTAAACAATCTATTCTTGGCAAATTACGTTGCAAACAACGCTTTAGGTATACGAGTGAGTACTAATGACAAGTGGCACACTGGAAATTTTACTATCTACTATAATGATTTTATCAATAATACTCAGCAAGCAGAGGTGATAGTCTCTGATTCTTCAACTTACTGGGACTCTTCTGGGCAAGGTCTCCCATGTACTGATTACTGGAACACCACCTACGCAGGCAATCACTGGAGCGACTATAATGGAACAGACGAAAATGGCGACGGCATTGGTGATAGCCCGTATCTTGTCGGCGGTAACGAATCAGATTATCAGCCCCTTATGGCTCCATTCAACATTTACAGCATAAACATACAACTGCCCTCATGGGCAATTTTGTCATTACCAAACCCGCTTCCAATTCCATCCTTCCCGCCTCCGCCCTCTTCGTCTCCCTCACCTATTCCAAATTCAACTCCTTCGCCTAATCCATCGTCCTCTTCAGCATCTTCACCAGCGCCTTTGCCCACTCAGGAGCCTGCCCCAACTTTAGCCGCTATCGTTATTTTAAGCGCATCAGCAATTGCAATCAGCATGGGAGCAATTATTTACTTCAGAAAACACAAACACTAAGGAAGCTATCCTTGTTGTGAGCAAACCAAAAGACAACATGAATGAAAACAGCCCTCAACGCGTGTTTCCGCGTTCACACGAAACTTTTGAAAACTGCAAAAGTTCTTAAGCACAGACAAACTAGCTTCAACTCAGATAAGCATGAACACTGAACAGGTAACGCTGGAAGATGTTTACAAGGCACGAAAAATCGTAAGCCGCTTCCTGCCGAAAACGCCGCTGATAACTCCGCCTGCCCTCTCCAACCGCTTAGGCTTTGCAGCCTACGTTAAATGCGATAACACGTTGCCGACAGGCGCGTTCAAAGTCAGAGGCGGCATCAACCTCATCTCGCAGCTTTCAAGCAAAGAAAAACGCCGAGGCGTCATAGCCGTTTCTACAGGCAACCACGCGCAGTCAATAGCTTACGCTTCATGCCTCTTCGGTGTCAAAGCCATAATCGGCATGCCCGTCGGTTCAAACCCCATCAAAGTGGCAGCCACAAAATGCTTCGGAGCAACGGTGAAGTTCCACGGCGAAGACTACGATGAAGCACGATTGTGGGTTGAGGAAGAAGCAAAACGAAAAGGCTACAGGTACATTCACTCAGCTAATGAGCCGCTGTTAATCGCAGGCGTAGGCACATTATACTTGGAAATACTGGAAGAAGCACCAGACATTGACGCCATAATTGTGCCCATCGGAGGCGGCAGCGGCGCAGCAGCCGCATGCATAGTGGCTAAAACCATAAACCCAAACATCAAAGTAATCGGAGTCCAAGCAGAAAACGCGCCTGCAGTTTACCTTTCATGGAAAACCAAACAGCTAATGCAAACCGAGTCCGCCGATACCTTCGCAGAGGGCTTAGCCACAAGAGTCACCTTCACACTCACATTTGACATTATAAACAAAATGATAGACGAAATTGTCCTCGTAAGCGAAGAAGAAATAGAAAACGCAATCAAGGCACTGCTGGAGACGACGCATCAGCTCGCGGAAGGCGCAGGCGCTGCAGCAACAGCCGCCGCGTTCAAACTGCGCAAACAGCTTCAAGGCAAAAAAGTGGCGTTGCCCTTAACAGGCGGCAACCTGACAATGGAGACGCTTAGCAAAATTCTCAAAAAAACCTGAACTGCAAACACAGGCTTATGAAAAAGAGGATTTATTACCCAAGAGCACATTGGTGCTTAATCGTATTTTTTAATGCGTATCATTTTGCGGTAACTTTTCAAGTCGCTGGAAACGCGCTTGAGAAGGTTTAGTTCGTCTACTGTCTTTTTGAACTGTAGTCTTTCTTCGCGAATTTTATTGTGCATCGTTTGTTCTTTTTGCATGGCTTTCAGCTTTTTAAGGGTTAAAGACGTTTTATTGGAGGGTGTTTGTCATTGTTTGTTGGCTATCTAAACGGTCAATCCGTCATCGAGGAGAAAGGAGAAGGCTTCGAGAACGGAAAGAATGTGTTGACTGATTTAGATGTGCCTTCAACCTCAATAGCCCTCCACTCGCGTCACAAGACTTAAGATATTATACGCATATAAGCATTATGCATTATAAATAAACTAAAAAAACGCTAAAAAAACGATTAACCTATGGCCAAAACGCCCTCTAAAATCCGCGTCTCAGAAACATCCAGCTGTTTGGACAGCCACATTTTCAGAAGCGCCGCCAATTTAGGAAGTTCACCACTGTACGTTACGATTTGACTGCCTTTAAGCGCTTGAACTTGAAAAGTCTTTTCCGCTTCTTTATAAATGAAGGACAGCGTTTGAGACTGGAAAGCTAAATTCTGAAAGTCTTCCCACTGTCTGCATCGTAATATTACCAGTCGGTCACGTGCCACCACTGGAGGCTGCGCGATTTCTTTTTTCGGCACTGCAGTTGCTGGCTCGCTTTTTGGTCCTTGAATCACAAGGGGTGTTTCGCGTTGTGATTTAGATAAATAGGTCACTAAATTTGTCATTTCAGTCTGCAGGCCGTTTATTTTCTGTTCTATTTTCTCCACTTTGCCGCTTAACTCGCCTGTAACGCTTAATTTTCCTGCAACTGTGCTTAACTCGCTTATCAGTTTGTCCAAATCTTTCTCGTGTTCTCTGAGCACGTTTACTATGAAGTCTAAAGCGTCTAACGCTTCATCTTTTGATTGTGGTTCCCTAGACATTCGTCAACCCTTGCCAATTTTACACAGTGCAACTTAGTGTAAATAAGCTTAGCGAATCTTCAAAACGTATCAGGGATATGCACAACATTTCTACAACCAATATACACTTCCCGCCTTCTAACTGGCAAAAATTGAAACACTTAAATGGAACAATGGCTAACACTCTGGATATGCCATCACACAAACGAGTACACAGGCACAGACGAAGCAAAAAACCACTGTACATAGCTGCCGTTTTGGTTGCTGTCGTCGTAATAGCAATAGTAGCCGTGTACACCATGAACAGCGGAGAGCGCAAGTTAACAATATACACTGTGGGTCAAGGCAGCGTGTTTCCGAGTAACCGCACCTATGAAGCTGGTGCCACTGTTGACCTTATAGCGGCCAGCGAGTCCAACTGGACTTTTTATGGATGGAGCGGAGACTTTTCAGGTTCAAGCAACACCACAATCACCATGAACGGCGACAAGGTTATCACGGCTGCATTCGTTCCGAACAAAAACAAGGTGTTACTAACCACCAGCATGGGCAACATAACTATTCAGCTGCGAGACGACATGCCCATCACCACTGGAAACTTCAAGAACCTAGTTCAGCAAGGAAAATACGATGGCACAACATTCCACAGAATCATAGCTGACTTTATGATTCAAGGAGGACAAATAACCGATTCATGGCCCAGCATACAAGATGAGTTCAGCGACAATAATACGAACACGAGAGGCACAATTGCCATGGCAAACACCGGCGAAGAAAACTCAGGATCCACCCAATTCTTCATAAACGTTGCAAACAACAACGAACTTTACTCAAGCTTTGACACTTCCTACGTAGTTTTCGGCGACGTAATAGATGGAATGGATGTTGCTGATGCAATCTCAAAAGTAGCCACAGACAGTAATGATGCCCCGTTGGAGACGGTTACATTAATCAAAGCTGAATTCATAGATTAGCCTGTAGCGCAACGTGTCTTATCGGGGATTCCAAACGCACCAAATAGCCTTTTCAGCACAAGACAGCACGCATGGTGCCTTTCCGCTTTCAGGCTTACAAGGAGAACAAGTATACTTTATCTTCTTTCGATGCTGCTCTGTCACCGCCGCCACCGTCTTATCGTCCAAGTCAATCAGCATCGTCACCAATTCAAGTGCGGATTGCGGACATTGCTCTACGCATTTGGCGCAACCAGTACATTTTTCCGCGTCAATAACAATATAATATTCGCCTGAACCGTCGCAGTAGCCATAATGCGTAATCATAACCATAAGCCTCTCACAGGATTAAGCTCTCTGCGCTTTCTCGTACAGAGCCTTGCCGAAAAGAGCCGCACCTATAGCGCCAGCCACCATAGGGTCTAAACCGTTTTCCCGCCAATTCGGCGCAGGAAGACACTTAACGCCTAAAATGGCCTCTATTCTGGAAACGATTCCGATATTCTTCGATTGCCCACCAGTGACAACGAATTCTTTTTCAAGACCTACACGATTAATAAGATTCGCCATTCTAACCGCCATTGCC
The DNA here is from genome assembly GCA_964506435.1 of uncultured Candidatus Bathyarchaeia archaeon. GTDB lineage: Archaea > Thermoproteota > Bathyarchaeia > Bathyarchaeales > Bathycorpusculaceae > JAOZHU01. The sequence continues at coordinate 15,092 of CAZDLK010000046.1, forward strand.
CGCGTATAGGCGGCTAAAACTTTTTCTTTAGACCAGCCCTTCCGCAGCAGCCCCATTGCTTCGGTTTTTGCGAAAGCTACGCATGTACAGCTTACTGGCGGCGGCTCCTCGTCAACGCGTAATGAGAACTCGCCTATTTGTTCTATGGGAATTTTCAGCAGGTCAGAGAACACTTCCATGCCTCTGCCAGTGCCAGCTGCGCACTTGTCGTTCATCAGAAACGAGGTTACTCTTCCTGTTTCATCGCAACGGATTGCTTTGATGTCTTGACCGCCGACGTCCAGCACGGTTCTAACGCTGGGTCCCCAAATGTAGTTTGCGCCTTTCGCGTGGCAGGCAATCTCGGTTATCGCTTTGTTAGCCATTGGGACGTTTACGCGCCCATAACCTGTTCCGACAACATACTTGAAATCGTCAAGATTGAGGTCTGTGCCTTCCATCGCCCAGTTTAACACTTTTTTGGCGCTGTCTGGGCTGTTTGAGCCGGTGCGCATTACGCCCCATGAGTAGATTTCGCCGTCAATCATTATCGCTGCTTTGGAGCC
>CAZDLK010000047.1:0-15383 GCA_964506435.1 uncultured Candidatus Bathyarchaeia archaeon
TGCAAGAACTACGACGGCGACGTCATGAGCGACATGCTGGGTTCAGCCTACGGCAGCTTGGCAATGATGACTTCCGTCCTTGTCAGCCCGCAGGGATATTACGAGTTTGAAGCTTCCCACGGCACAGTTCAGAAGCATTACTACAAGTACCTGAAAGGCGAAAAGACCTCAACCAATCCCATGGCCTTAATATTTGCTTGGACAGGCTGCCTTAGAAAAAGAGGCGAGCTTGACGAGACACCTGATGTAGTCGATTTTGCGAAGAAGCTGGAAGAAGCAGCTATCGAGACTGTTGAAAGCGGCATAATAACTGGCGATTTGATGCGCGTTGCCACACCAGACCCAAAGAACAAGCAAGTGTGCACAGAGGAGTTCATCGCCGAAATCGCTAAGAGGCTCAAAAAGAAGGTTGAGTAGAGGAAACGCGAATGGCGCATAAGGCAATCAGAGAAGCAGACGGCAAACGCATGCTCGCCCGCCTGCTCAAAGAATATTCTGGCGGAAAATACACTGTCCCAGACAAGTATGTCACTGTCGGACCAGACACCGACTTGGCGAAGCTTCCAGACCAATACAAGTGGTTGACCACTGAGAAGTTAGTCGTTAAACCTGACCAGTTGATAAAGCGCAGGGGAAAAAACAAACTTGTTCTCGTAGGCGTAAACTACGACCAAGCCAAAGCGTGGATAAAAGAAAAAGCTAAGCAGCCGATAACTATCTATGGCAAGTTCGATGCCAATGGAAAGCCCGCGGATAAGGGCACAGTTGGGCAACTCACGCACTTCATCATCGAACCAATGATACCCCACAAGGAGTCAGATGAATGCTACATTGCCATAGTGTCAAACAAAGACGGGGACACCCTCATGTTCTACCACGAAGGCGGAGTGAACGTAGGAAACGTAGACGCCAAGGCATCACGCTTAGAAGTACCAATTGGCACATCTCCGACGCAGGCGGAAATCGAGAAGAAACTCTTGGGAAAAGTGTCAGCTGACCGCAAGAAGCGCCTTTCCGAATTCATCGAAGCATTATTCAAATTCTACGCTGACCTAAACTTCACCTATCTGGAGATAAACCCAATTGTAGTGACAACGAATTCAATTATCCCACTGGATCTCGCAGCTAAATTGGACAGCACTGCCGAGTTCGAGAGCGGCGAGGAGTGGGGCAACATCGAGTTCCCCGCACCTTTTGGGCGGACGCTTACGAAAGAAGAAGCATACATTGAGCACTTGGACTCCCAAACTGGAGCTTCTCTTAAACTCACCGTACTCAACCCTGAAGGAAGAGTCTGGACGATGGTGGCGGGCGGCGGTGCATCCGTCATATACGCGGACACCATCACAGACCTTGGCTACATGAAGGAGCTAGCCAATTACGGCGAGTATTCTGGAGACCCGAGCGAGGAATTCACGTATCTTTATGCCAAAACAATACTTGACTTAATGACCAGAAAGAAGAGTCTGAAAGGCAAGTTTCTGCTCATAGGAGGCGGAATAGCGAATTTCACTGATGTTGCCAACACTTTCAAGGGCATAATCAGAGCTCTCACGGAGTATCAGAAGAAGCTTCAGGAGAACAAGGTCAAAATTTACGTTCGCAGGGGCGGGCCTAACTATCAGGAAGGGCTTTCGCAGATGAGGGAACTCGGCGAGAAGATAGGCGTGCCGATTGAAGTGTACGGACCGGAAACTCACATGACTAAGATTGTTTCCATGGCGTTAAAGGAAGGAAATTAAAATGGCAAAAGTAAAGTCAGCAAGTGAACTGTTTGACAGGAACACGCAGGCATTCATTTACAACAATCAAGTTAATGCAACGCAGAGGATGTTGGACTTTGATTATGTGGCAGGCCGCGATACGCCGTCAGTGGCAGCGATGATCAACCCCACTGGCGCAGACAGCTTCGCGAAGTTCTTCTTCGGCAAACGCGAAATCTTGGTACCCATTTACAGGACCCTTGAGAAAGCCGCGGAACTGCACCCCAACGTTGACGTTATGATAAACTTTGCGTCCTTCAGGTCAGCCGCGCCCTCAACTGAGGAAGCACTGGCTATACCGCAGCTACGAACAATTGTGATAATCGCTGAAGGAGTGCCTGAGAGGCGAATGAAACTGCTCACCGCCAAAGCAAAAGCCCTTGGAAAAGTCATAATAGGCCCCGCAACTGTAGGCGGAGTAAGAGCCGGCTGCTTCAAGATAGGCAACGCCGGCGGCACAATTGAAAACATCATTGAATCCAAGCTTCACAGACCCGGTTCCGTGGGATTCGTATCAAAATCCGGCGGTTTGAGCAACGAGGCATACAATATTATTGCCAGAAACACGGATGGCTTGTACGAGGGCATAGCTATCGGCGGCGACACATACCCAGGTTCGACACTGCTGGACCATCTGTTAAGGTTCGAGAAGATACCTGAAGTTAAGCTGCTGGTGTGTTTGGGCGAAGTAGGCGGTAGCGGCGAGTACGACATCGCTGAGGCGCTCAAGAGCAAGAAGATTACTAAGCCGCTGGTGATTTGGGTCACCGGCACGTGCTCCAAGGCGTTCAAGACTGAGGTTCAGTTTGGCCACGCGGGTGCAAAAGCGGGTTCTGAGGCGGAAACTGCTGACGCGAAGAACGCAGCGCTCAGGAAGGCGGGGGCGATAGTGCCTGACTCGTATGATGATTATGACCAGAAGATAAAAGCCACATATGAAAGTCTAGTCAAAAGGGGCGTCATCAAGCCGAAGCCTGAGCCTCCTGTGCCGAAAGTTCCGATGGACTACGCTAAAGCGGTGAAGAACGGCGTAGTCAGGAAGCCTGCAAGCTTCATCTGCACGATATCAAATGACCGAGGAGAAGAACTGCTTTACGGCAAGATGCCGATTTCCGAGGTCTTCAAGAAGGACATAGGAATCGGCGGAGTACTCAGCATCCTCTGGTTTAAGAGCCAGTTTCCAGCATACGCAACCAAATTCATAGAAATGGCTATAATGGTTACGGCTGACCATGGACCTGCAGTGTCGGGCGCTCATAACGCCATAGTTGCAGCTAGAGCAGGCAAAGACTTGATTTCCTCAGTTGCAAGCGGTATGCTAACTATTGGCCCAAGGTTCGGAGGCGCCATTGATGGCGCAGCTCAGATGTTCTCTGAAGCTTATGACAGGAGATTAACCCCAAGCCAGTTCGTTGCGGAGATGAAGAAGAAGGGTGTGAACATTCAGGGCATAGGGCACTTAGTCAAGAGTGTGCATAACCCTGACATGCGGGTGACTATCATGAAGGAGTACGCTAAGAAGCACTTCAAGAGTACACCGTTGCTGGATTTTGCGCTTGAGGTGGAGAAGATTACGACAGCTAAGAAAGACAATCTCATTCTGAACGTGGACGGCTGCATCGGAATTTGCTTTGTTGACATGCTGCGGAACGAGATGCCGAAGAATGAAGCTGATGAGTACATTCAGATGGGTGCTCTGAATGCGTTGTTTGTGTTGGGCAGAACCATCGGCATGATAGGGCACTTTCTTGACCAGAAGCGGCTTAAGCAGGGGCTTTATAGGCATCCGTGGGATGACATTGCCTACATGACGGAGTGAGCAGAAACAAGCAGGTGATTGGCATGACCAAGACATTAATTGTTTATGGAAGCCGTTACGGAGCAACGGCAAGTACCTCAGAAGAAATTGCCAAAGTACTCCGCGGCGAAGGTTTTGAGGTTAAAGTGGCGGATGCAAAAAAAGAGAAAATAAAGGACATAGCCGAGTTTGACCTTGTGGTTGTAGGCAGCGGAATTAAAATGGGCAAATGGGTTGCCGAACCTGAGCAGTTCTTGCAGAAGTTTCAGAAAGAACTTGCACAAAAGAAGGTCGCGATCTTTGTTTCATCGGCTGCACAAGCGATACTGGAACATGAAGGGAAAACTGCGGAAGCAGAAAAAACCCGCAGAGAATATCTTGAAGAAAAGGCTGCCAAGTACTCCTTGCGTCCCATAGCGCTGGGTTTGTTTGGAGGAGTCTGGGATTACAATAAAATGGGCTTTTTCTTCCGGAGGACAATGAGCGCGTTCAAGCAGGTTATAGAGGCGGCTGGTTTTAAGGAAACAGAACCTGAAGTCTACGATACACGGGACTGGCAGGCAATCCGAAGTTGGGCTGAAGAAATAGCACAAAAAGCACGGGAATAAATGGGCGCTGGAGAAGGGGCATGAACCGCGACTTGCTAGTGAACAGTGGAAAGGTGTATACGTGCCTTTTTTTTTAAAACTAATCAAGTATGTTGGGGTCATCGTGTGCCTTTGCGTAAGACTTCGCCCTGTTCCCAGTAATGCAGGTAAAGGTCTGTAGCCCACTTTTTGAAACTTGGGTCTTTACCAAAAAAAGCTGCAACATCAGGGGTGCCACCAATGAGCGGCAGCGCCAGCATCGCTTCTTTTTCGGTGATAACTATGATCTCAGGCGTTTTAGGCAGATACCTTCTTTCTATGTACTCTTTGAATTCGGGGTAGTCAAGCTCGGTGGGAAGCATGTCTTTTGGGTGGAGTGATCTGAACTGTACGCCTTTTTTGAATCGTTCTTCTACGGCGCGACCGTGAACGGCGAAAACTTGGCTCGTTAAAGTCCAAATGTGCTTTTCAGCGGCTTTAATCATTTCTTCAACCCGTTTAACAGCTTCAAACTGTTCAGTCAAGGTTCCCTTGTTGAGTTCGCCTATGCGGAAAAGGAATTCGGGAGGAAGCTGCCATATGTCGTGCTCAAGAAAGTATTGTTTGTGCCTAAAAATGAACTCGAAGGAAGGAGACAGGAATAGCACAAGCTTTCCGAAAGGAGTTAAACTATAGCTCCCGTCGGCATCTTTGGCTATGAACGCTGTTTTGCTGAGTCTTTGGAGTTGCCTGAAAGTTTCAGTCGTCGTCAAATCTAAGCTCTTTCCTAGTTCATGCATCTTCCAACTTCGTTCTTGCAGTTGCAGCAAAATACTCATTCGGCTTTCACTCGCAAGCTCAAAAAACAGTTTCTCTATTCCTTCCTCATTCTCCACCTTTTCTCACCAATGTTAATGCATTAACAATGTTGTGCATCCATGCACATTGTTTGCAAACAAGAATAATCAGTTTCGCTGCCTAATAAAAAGTAAGGAAGCAAGAGACATGAAAGAAAAAGCGCAACACAAAGAGCGGTTCTTCTCCATTGAGCTTGAGTCGAAAGCTAACCTTAAAACCGTTACCCTGACAAACGGCTCCAGCGACAGCGCCCTAATAGAAGGCACAATAGGCGAACTTGTGCAAGCCAGCTTCGCGGAGGGCGAAATCTTAGAGATCGTTGGCAAAACAGGAACATTCAGAATAAACCTGAAAGAGAAAGAATTGGAAAAACCGCTTCCCAGTTCAGCTGCTGCAAAGGCACCCGACCAAAAGAAGAAGCCACAGGAGGTGAAACGATGAAAAAACTAAGAATCTTGGCCATCGCTGTGGTTGTCATATTAGGTCTTGCCGCGTTTAAAACAGTGGTACCCGCTGCAGACGTCAGCAAACCATGCTTACTAGGCTACAAAGCAGCTTGCTCTTTCGCACCTATAAGCACGGCAATCCTAGTCGCCGCAGCCATTGGCGCGTTCATCGCCACAAAAAGAATAATTTTAGGAGGATCAGCCTAACCATGAAAAACTCGCAATCAGGAGAACCACAGCCATGAGCGCTACCATCTACTATTTTTCAGGAACAGGTAATTCACTGACTGCCGCCAGATACATCGCAGAAAAACTCGATGGAAAACTAATACCGATATCATCCGTGATGAAGGAAAAAAGCGTTAAACTTGAGGCTGATGTGGTCGGAGTTGTGTTCCCAGCTTTTTACGCAACGAACGACTGCGGCGTCCCACTCATAATCGGGCGCTTTGTCAACAAACTGGAAAACCTCGACGCAAAATACGTTTTTGCAGTGTGCACACACGGAGGCATGCCGGGCACAACAATAGCAAACCTCAGAAAAGCCGTCAAGGCACGCGGCGGCAAACTCGCTGCAGGATTTGTAGTGAAGATGAGCAACAAGAACATCGCCGAAGCAAAACGGCAAAAAATGCTCGTTAAACAAAAGAAGAAACTGGAAGCCATCTGCGAATACGTTAATGCCCGCAGAGAAGGCAGATTTGAAACCCGCGGCTTGCTGCGTAAAATACTTTTAGCGCCCCTGCGTTTACTTGAAAAACCGATATTCTTGCACAGATATAGAAGGCTCTCAGGCACATCCAGTTGGTCTTTCAGCGAACTCATACCTTTGGCAGACAGAAGCTTTCTAACTAACGAAAACTGCATTGGCTGCGGAACCTGCGTCAGAGTCTGCCCTGTGAATAATATCAAACTGGTAGATGGAAAGCCAGTGTGGCAGCATCACTGCGAAACCTGCTACTCATGTTACACATGGTGCCCGAAAAACGCGATTTACGGCGACATCGTGTCCTATAACGACTGGTACCACAACCCCGAAGTAAAAGCATCCGACATGCTCAGCCGCCGCGGTTCTTGAACCGCTGACTAACGCGCCTCTGAAGGCGAAGCCAACAAAAGCGGAAGCTCACTTCGTCAAAAATAATCGCAAATATACGCGGGAAAAGTGGCGCCGGGGAAGGGACTCGAACCCTTAGCCAGCGGGTGATATCGCCATCAAACGTTTTCTCCGCAGACGCTTCCCTCTTTTTCCTTTAAATTGAAAAGTCCGTCTAAATCAACAAGAATAATTCTACAGAGTCGGATAAAGGACCCGAGCCTTATTTAAGCCAAAGCCAGAATTTATCGAGTACCAATTGGTTTTGCCTTCTCCCAATAATAGAGATACAAGTCTTTGCACCATTTGTGGAATTTCGGATCGGTTCCTCCGAAACCTGTGTAGTCTATTCTGCCGCTTCGGTTGGGAAGACAAAACGCCGCAACCTTCTCAGTCATCACGATTACAACGTCAACTCTTGGGAGAATTCTTTTCTGAACGTGCGGTGTTGTTGACGGAATTGGGGATTTGCTGTCAGGGGGCATGGCTCCTTCCGAAAGAATAACACGATATTCAAAGGGAGCCTTCACTTTCTCCGCCACTGTCGGCGCGGTGCTCATGAGAACTTGGTCTGAGAGAATCCATATGAATTCCCGTGCTTCTCTAAACATCTTCTCGGTTTCTTCAAGGTTTTTGAACGTCTCAGGTCCAAATCCGCCCTCAGTGAGCTCACCAATCCTGTTAATGAATTCGGCAGGAATACGCGACACGTCGTACTCCATAAAAAGGTCCCGGTACCTTGAAACAAAGCCAAGACTCGAAAGCAAAGACAAAACAAGTGCTCCGAAAGAAGTAAGCCCATATAATCCCTCAATGTCCTTTTCAATCAACCTAGCCTCGCCAAGTCTCTGCAAGTGGCGAGACGTCTCAGTGACAGTCATATCCAGCTTCTTCGAAATATGTGACAGCTTCAGCGGCTGCTTTCGGATCTCTAACATAATGTTCATTCTTTCGCTGCTCGACAATTCGAAAAGAAGCTTACACAGCTTTTCCACAGGTAATCACCCCTCCGTTACCAAAGAGTTTTAGTATGAATACTGAAATTTATGCGTCAATCCTCAAATAAATTCTTCTGCTCGCGCCTTTCATAATATCACTGGGAGCAGCCTAGGATGCCAAGCAGATCCAAAAAAGAGAATGAACACATGTTTTCAATCGAGTTGAAATCCAAAGAGTATGTAAAGCGTATAGCCTTGCCAAACGAGAACGGAGGCAATGTACTCCTTGAAGGCTTTTTGGGCAAGTTGCAGAATCTGAACTTCACAGAAGGCGTAATGCTCGAGATTCAGGGAGCCAACGGAACTCTGAGAATGGACTTAAGTGAGAAAGAAGTGCAAAGGCTACTTCCAAAAGGGGCAACCACTCGTGAAAAGAAAACAGAGGAGACAAAAACTTGACACCCACTCAGGATAAAGTCGTCGTAAATGTTGAAAATCTACGCAAAACCTACGGCAAAACCGTTGCGGTAGACAACATTTCATTTGAAGTTTACGAAGGCGAAATCTTCGGCATGGTAGGACCCAATGGAGCTGGAAAAACCACTACCGTTGAATGCATAGAAAGTCTACGCCAACCAGATAAGGGCACAATTGAAGTTTTGGGGTTAGACCCGAAAAAGGATGAACATGCTCTCCGCGAACGCATTGGAGTTCAACTGCAGACCGCGGCGCTGCAGGACCGAATCAAAGTCTGGGAAGCACTTGACCTGTATGCCTCGTTCTATCCCAAATCAGCAAACTGGGAAACACTGCTGGAACGTCTCGGACTAACAGACAAGAGAAATGACTATTTTGACAAACTTTCTGGCGGACAGAAGCAACGCGTCTTTGTCGCCTTAGCTCTAGTCAACGAGCCAGAGGTGGTCTTTCTAGACGAATTAACCACTGGACTTGACCCCAGAGCGCGGCATTCCATCTGGGATTTGGTGCGCGATATCCAGAAAAGCGGCAAGACGGTAATCTTGACCACTCACTTCATGGAAGAAGCAGAACGACTTTGCGACCGAGTGGCTATAGTGGATCATGGTCGAATCGTGGCTTTAGACTCACCCGAGAGGCTAATTCAAAACCTTGGCGCTGAAGCTCGCATCATATTCAACGTGGAAAGTGCAGCCGAGCGCCCAAGCGAGAAACTGAAAGGCATTAACGGAATTGCGAAAATTGAGCAAATCGGTGACCGCGTCGTCGTTTATGGAACTGGTTCCGAGATAGCTGCAAAAGTGGTTAGTGCCTTGACTTCCAAAGGCATTCGTTTCAGTAACCTTCGAACCGAGCAGCCTAACCTTGAAGACGTGTTCCTAACCCTCACTGGAAGGGAAATGGAGGCTTAAGAAATGCGTGGACTAAAGAAACTCACTTTGATGGAATTGAAAATTTTCCTAAGAAACCCGACAGGAGCTTTCTTCACCTTTATTTTCCCCTTGATGATGATTCTTGTATTCGGCAGCATTTACACAAATGAGCCTGGCCCCAGCTTCGGAGGCTATGGCATCGTAGACGTCTACGTGCCTTCATTCACAGGAATGATTATCGCCATCTCGGCGCTTACGAATTTGAACACCGAGATTGCAACAGCTCGTGAGAAGGGTGTTCTTCGCCGTCTGAAAGCCACACCACTCCGCCCACTCACCATATTAACCGCAAAAATTGCAATGATCTTCTCGGTGACATCGCTAGCCATGGTACTGATGATCATTGTCGGTAAACTCGCATTCGGCTTACGATTCAACGGCAATCCAATAGAAGTGGCAGCTGCCTTTCTGCTAAGTAGCTTCAGCTTCTTTGCCTTCGGCATAGTAATAGCAAGCGTTATGCCAAACGTGCGTGCTGCTGAGAGTTTCGGCTTCATACTTCTGTTCTTGATGCTGTTCCTTTCAGGAGTCTTCGTTCCCTTCGAAGTCGTGCCAGATACCGTCCAACAAGTCGCCCAGATCTTCCCAATGACGCACGTGACAACTCTGATGCGAGGCCTATGGATAGGTCAAAGCCTTGTCGAGCATGTGAAAGAAGTAGTGGTCTTGCTTAGCATTCTGGTGGCGGGATTCTTGATATCGGCCAAAATATTCCGATGGGAATAGATTAGGACTACTACATATGCCTTTTTCTTCTTGTTAGCATGGTGAGAATTTGCAGTCAAATCCGGGCAACTCCTAAATGCTAATCTAAAATGTTTGTTTTGTCTTCTTTTGCCGAAATGATCTAAAAACTGAGATTGGCGCCGGGGAAGGGACTCGAACCCCTGCGAGCACGAAGCCCACTGGCTATCCTGTCGTTGGCACAGCCCATTTTACGCTTACGCGGATCTCGAGGCCAGCGCGATAACCACTCCGCCACCCCGGCTTTGAATAGAAGAATTGCATTGCTGCCAATAAAACGTTTTCAGTATCGTGCGCGTCATCACATTTGGAGCCTAATAAGCGGTTCATTGCAGAAACCTATGGGAGATAGGCCCGCAAAGCTTCCCACAGAACTATATAAAGGGACTATAAATAGAGGGGCTATAGGTTTTTCCACGCGATAGTTCACAGCGCCCATGGCATGTACGTGGTAACTGTCGCAAGCTCAAACAACCAAATCCGCCAAGTCCACACTGTGCTCGTAAATCTGCCGCAAGAACGAAGCCACAGACAAAATCTGAGGCACCACTTCAAGAGGCTGATTCTTTGCAGCGTCTTCAATTTCAAGAAACATCGGCTGAATACGTTCATGCATACTACGTACATTCTCAGCCAAAGCTATGTCCTTATTCACGAACGCTTTAAGTGCCTGTTCATGAGCCTCATAGCACACTGCTTGCAAACCAACCAGCAACCGCCGCAAATCTTCAGAAAGCTTAACGCCGCCAAGTTCAATAGTTTTAGCAGCTATCTGCACGCTGGCATCACCAATAGCCTCAATCAAACTCGCAGCCAAACGGTAATCCAAACAGTCTATAGGAGTTATCCCAAGTTTCTCACTTAAACTAGGATTCTGAATAATGGTACGCAGAATACGAACCAAAAGGAAATAAAGCCTGTTGCTCTCGTCATCCCGCAAAGTAACGCTCTTAGCCAACTGCGAATCCCCATCAACAAAAGAACCTAACGCGTCACGATGCATTCCCGCAACGATAGCGTAGTTTCGCCGCAAAATCTTCTCCGGCGGAAAACCAGAAGGCTCCAACAAACAGTGCAAAGCTATATGCGAATGATTCTCCTCCATAAGCTCCAAGCCAATCAAAGAGCCCACGGTTGCCTTGACGCTGTTTCGAACGTCAAAATCTATGCGCTCCTTGGCCTCAATGTGAATCTCATCAAAACCAAGAAGATAGCGCCCAACAATCTCACGCGACAAATAAGGTCCAGCAGTTAATGTCGCAACCCTACGCAAAGGTTCAGCATTATACTTTGGGTCAATGAGAAGTTTGCCGTCGCCAGTTTCACCGACTTCCACCAAATTGCCTTTCTTTAAACCATGTTGTTCAGCCCACGAGCGTGGCAAGCAAACAAAAAAAGTGCCCGTAGGCGTGCGTTGCACTTTACGCAATTCACCCATTACTGTTACGCTCCATCAAGTCAAGTACATTTGTGGAAACGTATCTAAATAAGAATTGCGCATATAAACGCGAGCGCGCATGTTAAAACTTAACGGAAAATGTACAATCGGTATAGATTTAGCAGGACTAAGTAAAAACCCCACAGGACTGGCACTGCTGAAAGACAAAGCCGTGGAAACCAGCTTAATCTATACTGACAAAGAAATTTTAGAAACCATAACAAAAAACGCGCCGTTGCTCATCGCCATAGATGCACCGTTGAGCCTTCCAAAAAAAGGCGAAGCATTTAGAAGAGCAGACAGAGAAATGATAAAAAAGGGCTACCGCGTATTTCCTCCAACCTTCCCCGCGATGAAAACGCTCACCCAACGCGCAGTAAAATTGAATAGGCAAATAGAAGAGAACAAGTATAAAACAATCGAAGTGCACCCCACATCAACCCGAAAAGCCCTGCAAATGCCACTAAAAGACTGGAAAACAATCCAAGAAACACTAAAAACCCTTGGACTGAAAGGCGAACTGGAAACACGCCCATTGGCAACCCATGAAATCGACGCAGTTACGGCAGCGTTAACAGCAGCACTGCACTTGCAGCAGCAAACAGAACAAGTAGGCGATGCAACAGCCTGCATAATCGTCGCAAAGAAAAGAAACTGGAGAACCCTAATAACATGAGCGAAAACGGAAAACTTCAAAAAGCCATAGAAACCGCCATCGAGGCAGGATACCAGCTAAACAGCGACGCCTTCGAATTCTTAAGCACAGTCGCTACCACCGACGACCCAACAGAGGTAATAAGCAAGGCGTTGCAGCGAATAAGCGAATTGGAAGAAAAGCCCTTTTTCATTGACAGAATCTTCCTCGAAACGTTACTGAAACCGCCAGAACCCGCAGTGGAAACGCAAAGTCAAACTATAGAGACCATTGAACAACCAGAAAAGCAACTGACGGAAGGAACAAGTGTTTTCCACCCATACGCAAAAGACGTGGAAGCAGACATCCGAGTGATAGAAGACCCCACAGGCAAACTCAGCTCCAACGGAACAGTTGAAGACTACATCCAGTACTTCCAAGACCGATTTAAACGGCTTGAACACTTGCTAAGGCAAAGAATCGACGTCAAAGCAGCAACACCAATATCAGAAGCAGCAAAAGCGCAGCCTAAAACAAAACTAAAAATCATCGGCATGATAACCGAAAAACGCGAAGCAAAACAACAAATAATGTTAACAGTCGAAGACTTACATTCAAGTGCTACCGTGTTGGTATCTCACAAGTCACCAGAAGAACTGCATAAAAAAGCCCGTTTGCTTCTTCCCGACCAAGTCGTATGCCTCGCTGTCATGAAAACAAGAAGCCGCCTCTTCCTAGCCGAAGACATACTTTTGCCAGAAGTAGGCCAAAAACCCCGCCGCAGAGCAACCGAACCCATCTACGCCGTGCTCACCTCAGACATGCACGTAGGCAGCAACAAATTCCAAAAAGAAGCCTTCAAACGCTTCATACTATGGCTAAACGGCAAATATGGCAACAACCAAATGAAAGAATTAGCAGGACACGTAAAATACGTGCTAATCGCAGGCGACATAGTTGACGGCGTAGGAGTTTACCCAAACCAAGCAAAAGAACTATTAATAAAAGACATTCACAAACAGTACAACTTCGCCTCAAAAATTCTGGGAAGAATACCCGACTACATAGAAACAATCATTGCACCTGGGAACCATGATGCCCCAAGAAACGCACTGCCGCAACCAGCCATAGCAAGCGACTACGTAAAAAGCCTACAAGAAAAAAGAAAAGTGTATTCTCTTGGAGACCCCTGCACAGTCAGCCTCCACGGTGTTGAAGTTTTAATGTACCATGGACGCAGTTTGGATGACATAATCGCCACAGTGCCAGGCATGAGCCACGAACACCCAGAGAAAGCAATGAAACTGCTAATGCAAAGTCGCCATTTAGCGCCAATATACGGCGGAAAAACATTGTTGTCGCCTGAAAACAGAGACTACATGGTCATAGAACGCACCCCAGACATTTTCCACGCTGGCCACACCCACGTAATAGGCTGCTGTAATTACCGTGGCGTGTTAATCGTGAATTCCGGCGGCTGGCAGGACCAAACCGACTACATGCAGAAACTCGGGTTAATGCCGACGCCAGGGAAAGTGCCACTGGTAAACCTGCAAACACTAGAAACCAACATTCTTTCATTCCTATAGCAAAAAACGCAGAGCGCTAATCGAGCCACAGACAAATGGTTGAGAAGGCTACTATTAGAAGCCGTCTTTTGTTTGTTCCGCTGGAAAACGCTGTCGTCAGCGGTTGCCAGTACCAGCCTTGGAAATAAACTTCGAATTATAATCAATCAAGCGTCCAAGCCTAGCGTCATTTCCGAAGACATCCTTAAGCAAAGTGCGAGATATCTCCAAGCGCATCTTTTTCGTGCGACCATACCGCCCCATGCTAACCACTTTCGCGTTCAAAAGACCCATAGCATCAAGTTCATTAACCAGAGTACCTAAACGCCGCTGTGTCAGAAGCCCAGCGCCTAACTCGCCACAGAGTTCATTATAAACATCATATATTTCCCCAGTAGTAGAACTTGACTTGTTCAAGTGGTAAACGCTGAGAAGCACCAACTTGGAGTGCAAAGTCAAATTCTGCAGAGCATCAACCACACGGTTATGTTCAATATGCCTTTCAGCTTCCCGAACATGTTCCTCAGTAATCACAGTCGCGCCTTTGCGTTCAGCAACTTCTCCTGCCACACGCAGCAAATCCAAAGCACGCCTTGCGTCACCATGTTCCGCAGCCGCCAGAGCGGAACAAATGCTCAAAGCAGCATCAGAAAGCGCGCCATCGTGGAAGGACAGTTTTGAACGTTCAAGGAGAATGTTGCGCAATTCGCTTGCGTCATATGGCCTAAAAACCATTTCTTCCTCGCTGAGCGAACTAAAAACACGAGGGTCAAGAAATTCCTTCAAGCGCAAATCATTAGATATCCCGATAATTGACACTTTGCTTTTGTGCAAGGTTTCGTTTATCCGGGTTAATTCATAGAGAAGCCCGTCACCGCGATCCTTGATCAGCGCGTCCACCTCATCTAAAATTACAATGAAAATTATTCGGGAAACATCTAATCCAGTTCGGAATCTGTCAAACACTTCACCAACAGACAACCCCGTGAAAGGTACAGTCATGCCTATGTTTTGGCTGAGATTCGCGAAGATGCGGTACTCTGAGCCGATCATGCGGCAGTTGATGTAGCAAAATTTGACTGGCGCACCGTACTCTTTTGCTTTTGTCTCCAAGTGGCTTAGTACATATTTGGTTACAGCGGTTTTTCCAGTGCCGGTTTTGCCGTAAATAAAAATGTTAGAGCAGCGTGCGTCCCTAAGGACTGGCGCCACTGTTTCGCCAAGACGCTGTATTTGTTCTTCTCTATGGGGAAGTTTTTCAGGTAGGTAATCGTGCCGCAAAACTTCCCGGTCCGTGAATAATCTGGTGCCGTTCACGAATTTTTCGAACACGCCATCAAGTATTGAGGAATTTCCCATTTTGCATTGCAACCTTGTTTCAGAGGTAACACCGTTATTTCGTGTGGAGCAAATAAAGGGTACAGTACAAAAAAATGGTTGTGAAGCACAATTATCCTAAAAGGAGATGAAACTGAATTGTCACAAGAGCAAACAATACGGACGCCCCCCAAGATTTCGACTGGAACTCTGAATAAGTAGTTAGGAAAAACAGTTTTGATTTCCTTTAAAGGAAATATACTCTGAGAGGTAAGAACGTACATAACTATAATAATACTAACTGTTAAAGAAATTAGATGTACTTTTTAGAAATTTTTTAGCCGCTCGTTTTGTACAAACACTTGCTTGAACTTCTCGAGCGGAAATGTAGGGGTGGCTGAGTGTACTCTGTTTTTTCCTTTGTTTCTTGAATTTTCTACAGTTTTCTCTATGCATTGCCTATTGAAAAAATTTAATAGCTCTTCACAATTTGATGCCACAGTACACGTTAGAGTTCATCCTTTAGTTTTTTCGTTCACATTTTGTGAATACCGTGTGAAATTGTAACAAAAATGTCGCTTTGTAACTTTCCTTTTATGAGACCTTACTCGTTTTATGTCCCTTTTCTGTGAACAAGACACCCCTACACTTCTACTGGAAATACAAAACCAAGGCGCGGTAAGATTTTTTTCAGCGTTCTAAAACTCTGTGAAGTCTGTAATGCCAAAAACTCTGCAATTTTTACCTTTTTAGCAATTTACTCGATTTACTGCTCTTCTTAACTTTTTTCTTTTCACCATAACAG
>CAZDLK010000048.1:0-15100 GCA_964506435.1 uncultured Candidatus Bathyarchaeia archaeon
GACTTGCTCATTTTCCTGCCGTCTGCGCCCAGCACCATGCCGTTGATGAGGCAGCTCTTGTAGGGCGTCTCGTCGAACAGCGCCAAATGCCTAACCATCAGGTAATAAGCCCAAGTACGGATGATGTCTATGCCTGACGCATGCATGTCAGCTGGGAAAAGCCTCTTCCAATCTGCTCGGTCAGGCCAACCCGCATGCACCGCGCAAGTGATGGAGCTGTCCATCCATGTGTCGAAAACGTCGCGTTCGCCGATGAATTCTTTGCTGCCGCATTTGGGGCACTTATCAACGCGTGGTCTCTCCAGTTTCGGGTCAATCGGCACCCACTCGGGCTCTGCCAGAATTAGTTCGCCGCAGTTTTTGCAGTACCACACTGGAATCGGCGTGGCGAAAAGCCTTTGCCTGCTGATGACCCAGTCCCAGTCCAGCGATTTTGCCCAGTCAATGAGGCGTGCTTTCATGTAGTCAGGGTACCAAACAACCTCGTTAGCCGTCTTCTCCACCAGTTCGGTCATCTGGCGGGTTTTCATAAACCACTGTTTTCGCTCTAGGATTTCAACGTGTGCTTTGCAGCGGTCGCATCTGCCCACTTCCTGCGTTATCTTCTCAGTCTTCTCCAGCAAACCCGCATCTGAAAGGTCCTGCGCTATCGCTGCGCGGGCTTGGTTTATGGTTAAGCCTGCGTATTTGCCGCCGTTCTCCGTGATTCTGCCGTTCTCCGTGAGCAACAGGATAACAGGCAGCTTATGCTTCATCACGGTTTTCACGTCTTCTTTATCGCCGTACGTGCAAATCTGCACCACTCCTGTGCCGAAAGCAGGGTCAACGGCTTCTTCACCGATTATGGGCACAGTGCGGTTGACTATGGGTACAATAATGTTTTTGCCGATGTACTTGTTGAAGCGTTCATCCTGCGGGTTCACTTCGACCGCCACACACGCAGGGATAAACTCAGGCCGCGAAGTTGCAATCAACAGGTACTCGCTGCTGCCCTCCAGCGGATAACGAATATAGTGCAATACGCCTTCGCGTTTGTCATAATCCACTTCCGCGTCGGCAATGGCAGTTTCGCATCGGGGGCACCAGTTCACTGGATGCGTGCCTTGGTACATGAAACCCTTATGATGCAGGAGAATGAAACTCAACTGCGTCCTCCGCCAGTAATCTGGGTCCATTGTGCGGTACTCGGTGGTCCAGTCGATGCTGCAGCCCAGCTTCAATATGCCTTCTTTCATTAAGGCGATGTATTTTTCAACGGTTTCTATGCACCATTTGCGGAACGTGTCAGGCGGCACATCCCGTTTCCGCACGTTGCGTGTTTTTTCTACTTGGATCTCGATGCCTAAGCCGTGGCAGTCCCAGCCTTGCGGAAAAAGCACGTTGAAACCGCGCATCCGTTTGTAACGCGCAACCATGTCAAAGTATGCCCAGTTTAACACGTTGCCCATATGCAGTTCGCCTGAAGGGTAAGGCGGCGGCGTGTCGATGCTGAAAACTGGACGGTTAGAATCGTTCCAGTCGTAGCGGTAGATACCCATTTCTTCCCATTTCTGTTGCCACTTTCGTTCGATTTCGATGAAGTTGTATTCTTTAGGCAGAGGCTGCATGATGCTACATTTCTCCGTTGCCGTTTATAGGCTTTAGGAAAATTAGAATGCGACTATTTATCATTTCCCTGATCAAAGAGTTGATGCGGCAAGTGATGGCTTCTGATCCTTTCCAGCTTTTGTTGGGTGAAGAAATACAAGCATAAATATGGCTAGAGGTGAATATAATTTTTGGGAGAGAAGGTTGGTTAGACGTTCTAGACTACTCATTCTGTTTTCCCTCATTATTGGCTCTGCGTTGCTGGGGTTTGCAAATTTCAAGTACCCCAGTGCCTACTTAGAAAAGGGAGTCTACACTTGTTTAGCTCTTACAGTAATTTACTTCTTCTTTGAAATTCTTTTTGAGGAGTTAGTCACAAAGAGAATTAAAGAATCTAAAACAAGATACTCTTTGAGAAAAGTCATCTCCATTTTAAGTCTTGCCACTTTTGCGCTTGCCTTCGCCAGCATATGGATAGTAGAAGCCCAAAACATCCTGATTGCTTTTGGGTTAGTAGGAGCAGGCGTGGCAATTGCTATTCAGGACGTTTTCAAGAATTTCATAGGCGGAATAATGATAGTTATAAACGGAATTTACAGTGTCGGAGACAGGATAGAAATCAACCAGAAGTTCGGAGACGTAATCGACATTGGTTTGCTCTATACTACGCTTATGGAAACGCGTGAATGGGTTGCAGGAGACCAAGTAACAGGCAGGTTAACAATGGTTCCGAATGGA
Organism: uncultured Candidatus Bathyarchaeia archaeon; assembly: GCA_964506435.1. Taxonomy (GTDB): domain Archaea; phylum Thermoproteota; class Bathyarchaeia; order Bathyarchaeales; family Bathycorpusculaceae; genus JAOZHU01. Next base: position 2,326 of record CAZDLK010000048.1, read on the forward strand.
ACTGTTTTAGCGGGCACTATACAGAACTATACTAGGGACTTTGCCTTTATTTGGGATGAAATAAGCATACCCATCACTTATGACAGCGATTGGAATGAGGCGAACGCCAAAATTTTGAGCATTGTACGGCTGGAAACCAAGCAGATGACTGAAAATGCAGAAAAGAAAATCGTGGAAATAGAGGGAAAATATTATTTCACACAGAGGTCACTTGAACCAGCTATTTTCTTGACGCTGACGGATAACTGGATAACCTTCGCTGTCAGGTACATTACCGAGGTTAGACAGAGACGAGCCTTACATGACAGACTGAGCCGAATGATTCTGGCAGAAATTGAAAAATCTGAAAGAATCAAAATTGCTTCAGCAACCCTGAATATTACGGAATTTCCACCAGTTAAGCTGCGCACAGAGCAAGAAAAATGATGCTTGAGCACTTCAGCCGCTGTGAACCTACTTTGGTGTGTAAGAAACAGTGGGACACGCGTTTAAGAATAATTTTTGTTCCTGAAAACCTTTCACATAACATTTGCAAATAGAAAACCGAAAAAACTAAAATACAACTAACTAACATTATTCTCTTTAAGGTAGTTTGGGGAGCTGGGAAAAGATGACCCGGCTGAGAGGACGGCTGAACGCTGTCGACCCAATGAACCTGAACCAGATAATACTGGCGGAGGGAAAAAAACCGTGAACCAAACCAAACCATATCTTAAACCTCAAAAATCCAACACAATATTCCCCACGAAAATTCTCAGTGAAATAGCAGTTTTTTCGGCACTGTCCGCGGTGCTTTATGCCATTCGCATTCAAGCCCCGTGGCTTTTCGGCGGTGCTGTAACCTTAGGCAGCATGGTTCCAGTGATGTGGCTGTCGCTTAGAAGAGGAATACGCGTTGGCGTAATAACCGCAGCAATCTTCGGCGCCTTGGCGCTATTCGTTGACATTCTCCTCTTAGGCGCATCAAATGTAATCGCAACACCCCTACAAGCAATTCTTGAATATCCGCTTGCGTTCAGCTTCATCGGCTTAACAGGAATCTTCCATTCAAAAACAGTTTCAGCGGCAATAGCAGGCGCAACCTTAAGCGTTTTCCTCAGATTCCTCGTGCACTACTTCGTCGGCGCGTTCATATGGTACTACGTTTACTCGTTTCCCGCAGAATGGGGACAGTGGCTTTGGCCAGCAGTCTACAACGGCAGCTTTCTCACAATCGAGTTAATCATCAGCGGAATAATCCTCGCAATTCTCGTTAACAGAGGAACCCTTGACTACAACATATAGCTACTGGGAAAAATGAAAATATGGGCAAACTCGCCGCGGAAGAACTACGCAAACTGTTAAGCTGCATAAAACAAGATTCACGAGTCATCGTGCCGCCAACACCAGGCTACGATGCAGGAGTGCACCTCATAGGCGACAAATACCTCGTAGTCGCAGTTGACCCGTGCATAGGCGTACCTGATGAATGGTTCGGATGGTTGCTAGTAAACTATGCCGCATCAGATGTGGCATTATTCGGGGCGAAACCCGAATTCTGCGCAATCACGCTTTTAGGTCCGAGGACAACCAAGCCGCAGATTTTCCAGACAATAATGAAGCAAGTATGCAGCGCCACAGATGAGTTGGATATCGCCGTTGTTAGAGGACACACTGGCACTTACGATGGGTTATCGAAAATGGTTGGAGTTTGCACCGCTTATGGCACAGTGGAAAAAGAAAAACTACTCACGTCTGGAAACGCCAAGATAGGGGACTACATTTTATGCACGAAACCGGTCGGTTTGGAGACTGTAGTTAATTTTGTTTTGACGCAGAAGACTTTCGCTTCAGGACTTTTCGGGGAAGATGCAGTGAAAGAACTCGCGGCACTTGTTCCCCTGCAAACTTGTGTGCAAGAAGCGTTACTTCTAGCCGAGACAGGCGTTGTCCATGCGATGCATGACGCGACGGAAGGCGGCTTAGTGGCTGCGCTCAATGAAATGGCTGAAGCTTCAAAAGTTGGGTTTGTTGTTGATTTTGAGAGAATTCCTTTTAGTGCCGAAATCGACAAACTCCAGCAAGAATTTAAGCTGTCTGATATTCAAAGGCTTTCTATGTCTTCCACTGGCACGATTATCGCTTCTGTAGATTCTCAATTCAAAGAAACTGCTGCGGAAGTTCTTAGAAAGATTGGTTTGTCTCCAAGTTTTATCGGTCGCTTCACCGAAAGCAAGAAACGAATTCTTAAAAAAGAGAAAGAAACCGTTTTTCCAAGAATCTCGGATGATCCTTATGCCAAGATTTCCAGATAAAAAGCTGCAACAAAAAGTATGCTTGCCATCTTTTAATTATCGAAGAGTGCTAAGTGCAGATGCAAATAGAGCTCTCCAAGTTTCTCATGATAATATTGATTCAACTGTGAGATTAAGTACAACCTCTGCAATGTCACTTGCGTATTCAGCTGTTCTCCGGATGCTTTCAATTATCAAGCGTAAATAGGGTGTATCCCCAATTTCCATTTTTTGAGACGAGATAACTGCACTTTTTTCAAGTGAGCCCACAGTCTCTACTTTCTCAACTATAGTCTCTGCCAAGGCGTAATCTTGCCTGAAAAGCGCTTCTATTGCAGTTTCAAACATGGAAATGGCTATGTTACTCATTTCTTCAAGCTTCTCAATTGTCTCTTCATCCAACTTTCTGCTCAGTTGCAAAACGTTCTCCGCAATGTTTGCCGCGTGGTCTGCGGTTCGTTCAACTGATTTTGTAGCTAACCGGTAGCCGAGGCAATCGCGGGCGTTCCTTAAACCTATTTCTTTTATTATCCGCGGATTTTGAATTGCAGTTTTAAGTTGCCGGACAATATATAAGTTGAACCTGTCTACTTCGTTGTCTGTTATTGCTACTTCTTTGGCTTTTTGGCGGTCGAGTTCTTTCAGGGCGGTCATGACGTCTCGATGCATGGAAGCTGTTATTATGCTCATTCTTCTAAGAGCACTTTGAATTGAGAGTTCAGGGTAGCTTAACAAGACTTGGAGCACCAGTTCTTCTGGGGTGTCAGTCACCATTTCTGTTCCCACGAGCATGTGGCGAGCGAAGTTTTTTGTGTCGTGTCTTTGTTTCGTGGTCAGTTGCTTATGGTTTTCGGCTTTTATGCGGATCATGTTGTATCCTACTAGATAAGCGGATACGGCTTTCCTGATTACTGTGTCTGGCGGGTCTTTTACTGTTACTTTGATTGTTGCTTCATCCATTTTTTGTTGTGTCATTACCTCGGTTGGAATGATTGAGAGTGCGCCGCCTTCTTCTTCGCGTACTCTTATGACGCTTCCTTTTGTGAGTTGGTTTTGGTCAATCCATCTTTTGGGTAATGAGATTATGTAGGTTGATCCTCCAGTGAATTGGAGTTTTCTTGTTTGATCTGAAGGTTTGGTTTCCAATCTAAGTAACCCTTTATATTCGTGGTTGTAAACTATTGATAAATATGTTATCTATATAGTTTATGTATGCTTATATATACTATTGCGAAAACCAATATAACAATAGCGCTCTACTTTTGTTTCTCAAAATAAAGAGGAGTAAAAATGAAACCAAGAGATACACGCGGAATTTCAACAATGGTCGCAGTGCTCGGAATGATTGTGCTTCTCGTAGTTGGTTTTGCTGCTGGATATTACCTCAATATGCCCTCATCTTCAACATCAGATGGAGACGACAGCGCTTGGCGAACACAGAGCATAACACTTGCTGGTTCAACCACCGTATTGCCAATCGCTAACGCCTCTGCCATAGCCTTCATGAATGAGTATTCTGGAACCACCGTGACAGTCTCAGGGGGAGGTTCAGGCGTAGGTTACAGCAACATAATAGACGGTGTAGTGAACATAGGCATGGCATCAAGAGAACCAAAACAGAGTGAAATAGACAGCGCAAAAACCAAAGGCAAAGCCATGTACCTTTACCCAATCGCTTTGGACGCCGTCTGCGTTGTTGTCAACCCCAGCGTTGTTGGCAGCGGTAGTCAACTTGACCTTACACTTCAACAGATTGGAAAAATCTTCTCAGGTGAATACACACGCTGGAATCAAGTAGACTCCAGTTTACCCGACCAAGAAATCTTCGTTGTCGTCAGAGAACCCGGCTCAGGCACCCGAGGAACATTTGAAGAATTCACTATGGACCCATGGGACTACGAGGTTACCACAGCTGCAAATACACGGCAAAGCAACCCTGAAGTAGTCACAACAGTAAGTGGAACACAGTACTCAATTGGCTACGTCGGCTTCGGCTTCCTTAATCAAGACATGCATACAGTCGCTGTTTACTCTGAAAGCACAGGCGAGAACATGCTTCCAACAACAGCAGACATCGCTGCTCAAACTTACCCAATGTCACGATTCCTGTATCTGGTAACCAACGAAAGACCCGCAAGCGGGTCACTGACAGACCGATTCATGGACTACCTATACAGTCCAGCGGGCCAAGCGATCGTGGAACAACAAGGCTTCCTACAGCTTCCTGAATATCCGTAACATCTAGGTGCACCAAAGTGTCGAAGAAAAACATCAAAAAAACAATCATCCATATTTTTTCCCATATTAAACAGCAACCCATCGAACTTGTTTTGTTCTTTTGCGCTTCATTCTCAGTTATAATCTTATTCCTAATGCTCATCTTCGTAGCCCGAGAGGGCATTTTGGCTTTTTCAACTTTCGGTTTCGACTTCATAATCGGCCAAGTTTGGGATACAAACGCCAACTTGTACGGCGCCTTCCCCTTAATCTACAGTTCCGTAATGATTTCAGCAGGAGCACTAGCGATTGCTATTCCACTGGGACTTGGCACATCAATATTCGTAACGGAAATTGTGCCTTTCTCCATAAGAGACCCAATCAAGTCGCTAATAGAACTCCTAGCTTCAATACCCTCTGTAATTTACGGGTTCATCGGCATCCTCTTCCTAGTACCCGCCATCGCCTCAGTCTTCGGGCTTTCCTCAGGCTACACGGCGTTAGCAGCTTCACTAGTGCTAGCTATAATGGCTGTTCCCACGATAGTTGGCGTTTCAGGCGAAACGCTTTCCGCTGTGCCTAAAGACTACAAAGAAGCTTCGCTCGCGCTGGGCGCAACTAAACTGCAGACTTTGCGACATGTAATATTGCCCATCGCAAAATCAGGAATCCTCGCAAGCGTAATGCTCGGTTTCGGGCGAGCTGTAGGCGAAACTGTCGCTGTACTTATGGTGGCAGGCAACAGAGCGCAAATTCCAATGCCCCCGTGGAACTTTCTAGCGCCCGTGTACCCAGTAACTTCGGTGATCGCCATGCAAATGGGCGAAGCCTCATTGTACAGCACTGAGTACAGTGCTCTCTTCGGGCTTGGGCTTATCCTGTTCATATTCACTTTTATAGTTAACACCGTGGCGGACATGGTTGTCAGAGGCGAATTAAAAATCGGAGGTCGCAAAAAGTGACGGAAGCAACCAAAGAACGAGTTGTTTTCTTTGCGCTTGGTATTCCTCTGATTATCTGCCTGATAGCGTTCTTCTGGATAGTGGCAATTCTCTCTTCTGGCGCTGGGACTCTCAATTTAGCCATGCTCACAACAGGCGTACTGGAAGGAGGGCTTTTTGAAATGATAGTGGGCACTATCTACCTCTTGCTAGGCTCTGCGGGCATAGCTGGTCCCATTGGGATTCTCGCGGCGGTATACCTAGTTGAATACGCTCCAAGCGGCAAAATAACGCGTATAATCGACCAAGCGATAAACAACTTGGCAGGAGTTCCATCCATAGTTATAGGATTATTCGGATTCGCGTTCTTCACTACTCAACTCGGCTTCGGACGTTCACTAGTCGCGGGGTGGCTAACTCTTTCCCTAATGATGCTTCCAATAGTCATACGCGGCACTGAGGAAGCATTAAAAATGGTTCCCCCCGGCTTCCAAGAAGCGTCACTTGCGCTTGGAACAACCAAGTGGCGAGCTATTATCTCAACAACTATCCCGTCCGCGGCGCCAGGCATAGTCACAAGCGTTATCTTAGGCATCGCCCGAGTTGCAGGAGAAACAGCTGCTATTCTGTTCACAAGCTGCGTTCTCATAACAAGAGGTTTGCCAAAGAATATTTTTGAGCCAGTGATGGCTTTGGCTTACAATTTGTTTGTGCGGATTGTAGCCATTGGCGACTCGCCGGGCTCGGTTTTCGGAATAGCGCTTGTGCTGTTTCTGATTGTGGTATTCTTCGCAGTCATCGCTATTGTAGTCAGAACGTACTACAGGAGAAGACAACCATGGCTAAGGTAGAAACAAAAAATTTGAATTTGTGGTTCAAAGACCACCATGTACTTAAAGACATAAATCTCGCCATAAAAGCAAACGCAGTCACGGCTATAATGGGGCCATCAGGCTGCGGAAAATCAACTCTGATTCGAACAATGAACCGAATGAACGATATCATAAGCGGAAGCCGCACCTCTGGCGAAGTGTACATTGACGGCCAAAACATTTATGCTGAAGGCACGAACGTCTATGATTTGAGGCGGAGAGTAGGTATGGTTTTTCAAAAGCCTAACCCATTTCCGAAATCCATTTTTGAAAACATTGCCTTCGGTCCCAAGATTCACAAAACTGCAAGCGGACAAAAACTTGACGATGTTGTGGAGAAAAGTTTGAGAGGAGCCGCTTTGTGGGATGAAGTTAAAGATCGGCTGGGCGATAGCGCTTTCAGCCTTTCAGGTGGTCAGCAGCAGAGGCTGTGTATAGCGCGCGCTTTAGCTGTGGAACCTGAAATTATACTTATGGATGAGCCGTGCAGCGCTCTGGATCCAGCGGCGACATCGCGAATCGAAACACTCATTCGAGAGCTACGCGAAAGATATACTGTGATAATAGTGACGCATAACTTGCAGCAGGCTGCTCGCGTTTCTGACTTCACTGCGTTTTTGTATGTGGGGCAGCTTATAGAATATGGAGACACGAACAAGGTGTTCGAAGATCCCAAGAATGAACTTACCGAAAAATACATTACTGGAAAATTTGGTTAGGGTGAAAAAACATGAGTAGACTTTTAGATGTAGGTTTAGAGCAATTGACCGCTTTGGTCTACAGGATGGGCGAAGTAGCTGAAAAAGCCATCAGCATATCTGTCAACGGCTTCATGAACGGAAAAGATGAAACCGAATCAGAACATGAAATCTCGGAGGTTCTCGCAGCTATGAGCGTGGAAGTTGAAAACAAAGCCTTTGAACTGATAGCCAAGTACCAGCCTGTCGCGTCGGATTTGCGGATAATTAACTCGTATATGAAAATAGCTTACGACTTTGAACGGTACGGCAGGTACGCTTGGGACATATCGTTTATCCACAAGAAACTCGCAGGGTTGGCTAAATGCGCAGGTTCCGAGGATTTAATGCTGGAGCTTGTTCAGAAAGTTTCTGAGATGGTTGCTAAAAGTGTGCGAGCGCTGAAACTGCATGACGCAGAATTGGCTAAAACTTTGGCTGACATTGAAAAAGAAGTGGATGCGCTTTACTTTGAGTATTTAGATCAACTCGCCAGCGCAAAAGCGCAAAGTAAACGGGTGATGTGTAACCTTCTGGTTTCCCGTTTCCTAGAACGGGTAGCTGACCACACAACGTACGTTGGCGAATCGATAATTTACATTGTCTCTGGAGAAAAAATTAGTTTGAGGTGATAAAGATGGAGAAAAGAAGTTATGATTGGTTTGAGAAGCGACGCAGAACAAAAGGGTTAGAGCTAGCATATGACCAGATGAGGAAAGCCTTTGACACTGTGATTTGGCTCAACAAAGCAATGAAGAGTTTTTCTGAAAACGATTTCAAGGGCGCTAGAAAGTACGTTGAAAACTTGTACAGCGATGAGGAAGAGGTTGACAAGCTGCGGACAGCCGTTTTCAAGGAGCTGTCTAAGGGTGCAGCTTTGGTGGCGGATTACCGTGAAGACCTGTTGCATTTAGTGAAGAGATTGGATACTTTGGCGGACCACGTAAAAGACGCTGCCAGATGCTTGGAAATGCTTGGGGAAACGGAAATTCCAGAAGAGCTGTGCAAGAAAACTGTGTTTATGACTTCGAAGCTTGTGGAAACCGCGCAAACTCTGCGCAGCAGCATAGAGAAAATTTCAGCGAATCCCAACGAAGCAATAGCAGAAGCAAAAACAGTCGAAGACATTGAACATGACTTGGACGCAGAGTACCTCAAAGCCAAATCCCTGTTCGTCAAATACGGCGCAGAAATCAACTGCGGAGCCATGGTCATACTTGACGATTTAATCGAGTTCATTGAGCACGCTGCAGACATGTGTGCAGACACCGCAGACTACATAGTGATATTGGCGAGTGAAGGATGACAGACGAAAAACTTCATGGTTTGGAAGGCTGGGCTTCATTTGCGTACTCAACAGCTTACACTGCACCCTTGTTCCAAGATTAGTTATCAGCGTAGTCATTGTCTTCTCGTTGCTGAAGACAAGCCTGCTTAAAATCTACGCGTAAACGCCTTAGCAAATTCCATCTTTTTCTATTTTTTCAGTTCGGAGAGCACAAAGTCCACGATTTGCTCGGCAATGTTTACTTTGGTTACCATTTGTAAGCCTTTCCAGCCTGGTTGGCTGTTCACGTCGCAGATTTTTGGTCCATTTGGGCTTTCAAGGATGTCTACGCCTGAGATTTTGCAGCCTACAGCTTTGGCGGCTTTAACTGCTAAATCCTCGAACTCCTTGCTGAGTGTAGTGGGTGCGGGTCGTGCTCCTTGGCTGTAGTTTGTTTTCCATCCTTCTGCTTCGCGTCGCATTGCGGCTACTACTTTGTCGTCTATGACGAATGCGCGGATGTCCGAGTGCCCATGTTGCACGAATTCTTGAAGGTAGATCACGCCGTGATGGAAGGTTATGGCTTTGAAGACTGTTGAGGCGATTTCAGCGTCCATAACGCGGGTTGCGCCCATTCCTCTGGAGCCGAATATGGGTTTCACAACCACGTCTCCGCCTAATTCCGTGAATGCCTTGAGTGCTTCGTTTACGCTTTCGGTGGCTACTGTGCGCGGCACAGGCACGTTGTTGTCTTCGAGTATGGCGAGGATGTCGTATTTGTCTACGCAGTGTTCTATGGCTTCGGGCGGGTTTATGATGTAGAAGCCTGTGCGTTCAAGTTTGTAGAGCATGTCCATGCGGAAAACTAGCTCTTCCAGTGAGCCTCTTCCTATAGGGCGGATTATTAGCGCGTTCAACTCTTCTAGTATGTTTACGTCTTGCATGTTTACGTCTTTGGCTGTGAAGTAGGGTTTGCGTGCGAGTTGGGCGACGAGTTTGGGGAAGGTGAAGCAGACGTATGGGATGCCTCTTTTGGTTAGGGCTTCTCGGACTTGGGTGCTGCTCCATGCTTCCATGTTGCGGGTTGCGATTCCGATTTTCAAAGGTAAGCCTTCTGTGCTGGTTTGCCTGCAAAACTGCTGTTGGTTTGGGTTCTTAAAGCTTCTGTGGAGGAAACTCTAGTTAAGGCGCTTTGGTTGAATAGAAACACTGAATAGCACAAAAAGCTGAAAGGTGTCTGAGCGTTATGACGGTTAGAGAAATTGGGTGTTGCGGTGCATACTGCAAAACGTGCATAGAGGAATGGCAGAAAAAGAAGTATCCAGATGAACGGACTTGCCGCGGCTGCAAGTTAGGTTACGAATCTGGCGAGCGAGACTTAAGCAAAGCTAAATGCGCAATTGAAGTGTGCTGTTTCAGGGAAAAGAAGTTGGAGACGTGTGCTGACTGCCAAGATTACCCTTGCCAAGTATTATTGGCTTTTTGGGGCAAGAAAGGCTGGAAATACAAACAGCAACAAAAACAACTTGAATTCATACGACAACACGGCTATGAAGAGTTTCTGAAGAGCGCAAATACGTGGAAAGGACCACGCGGAAAACTGGAAAACTGAACTAGCGCGCGGAGAAAACTATAGCCCCCTTATATAAAGGAACTATAAATAGCCAAGAACTAATTGCACAAGTTTTTGCCTTTAGACGGGAGGAGTATTCAGAATCTACTGATTTATCGCTTTTTCTGAAACTGCTGCTATCTGAGTATCATGTTGACGAATTTTTCTGGGTTAAACAGTTCCAAGTCCTTGTACGTTTGCCCCACGCCGATGAACAGGATGGGCTTCTGCGTCACGTATGTGACGCTTAGGGCGGAGCCGCCTTTCACGTCCGCGTCCACCTTCGTAAGTATAGTCGCGTCGATGCCGATGCATGAGTGGAATTCTTCAGCCTGCTGCACTGCGTCGTTTCCGATGAGTGAGTCAACGGTTAAAACTGTCATGTCAGGCGAGACAACGCGTTTCACTTTTGACAGCTCGTTCATCAGGTTCTGGTTTGTCTGCATCCTGCCTGCCGTGTCGATTAGCACTACGTTTATGCCATGGGCCTTAGCGTGGCTTATCGCGTCATACGCCACAGCTGCTGGGTCGGCGCCGTACTTGTGTTTGATGATGCGCATGCCTAACCGCTTTGCGTGTTCCTCTAATTGTTCTATTGAGCCTGCGCGGTAGGTGTCGCTGCCCGCAAGCACTACGGAGTAGCCTTTGTTGCGTAGGAACTGGGCGACTTTGGCTATGGTTGTGGTTTTGCCTGTGCCGTTTATGCCTACGAAAAGCAGCGTGAACGGCTCTTTTTTCTTGTGTTTTTCCTCAATTTTCTTCAGCAAATCGATTTTGTTGTTGGTGAGCATGACTTCCAGAAGCACTTGCCGCAGGTTTTCTTCGACAATTTTTTTGCGGTCTTCTAAGCGTTTGACTTGGACGCCTGTTAATCGTTTTTCCAGTTCGTCGCAGATGCGGTCTGCCACTGGAAATGCCACGTCATTCTCTGCTAAATTTATCTTAAAATCCGCGAGGATAGGCTGTAGGTTTGCAGCTTTAAGCTCGGTTGTTGTGACTTTGCTTACTAGCCCTTTGAACCCTGACTTCAGCTTCTCAAACATTGGCTGGAGCTTTCCCCTGTCTCGCAGCGGCAACTATGCTTTCCACTCTGTTCCTGTCAGAGTTAATGCGTTCCGCAATTTGCGTAAACTGCTGCTGCGCCGCCTGCATGCTCTTCTCCAAGTCGCTCAAACGCTCTTTAAGCAGCGCTTTTGCTTCTGGCAGTGTCTTCTCAGCGGATACGCCTGCGCCTAAGCCGACAACCACCTTGTCAGAATCAGAAAGCTTCACTCGAACGTAGGAGCTGCCGCCTATGGGTACAAGAAGCTCCGTGTTTTCTTTTTCTTTTTCCACGCCGTCTAACGTCATGTTAGCGTAAGTTAGGTCAGTTATAGCCGCGTTTAACATGCCGATTCGCGACTGCAAAGTCTCAGCCGTCTGCTCCAAGAAACGCAGTTCGACCGTGAGCTTGCGGAATTCCTCTTCATCTTTGCTTCGGCTAGCCAACGCTTATTCACCAGCAACTATCTTCTTCAAAATGGGATTTTCGATTTCCTCAACTGGAACTTCTTCAACCTTTACAATCTTCATGAAACACCGTTTAACGCGGTGTCTACTGCCGATTTCAGCGTAAACTTTCTCCACGGCATGTTCAGCTTTGTCCGCTACGACTTCTTTCTGGAACGCCGTGTCTAACTTTGGTTTCCGAATCGTGCCTGTTACTCTGAAAACTTTCAATTTATTCATCTTCCTGCACAACATCCAGTGCATTCCCAATTATAAACATCTCGGGTCCAGTTGTCATAGAACCAGCAACAGCCGCATGTGAATTCCCAAGTAAACCTGTACCCACATAGGGTATGCCGCAGTTGATTGTGCCCACGTCCACAGGCACCTTAAACACGTCTTCCAGCAGCTTCCGCTCCTCATCCTTCAACAGCGGGTGCGCCAAAACGCCTTTGTTTGTCGCCACTGCTAACGCGCCAACATAAGGCAACCCAGCGATTTCGCTTGCCACAGCTTCAACGCCTAAAGCGTCAGCAATTTGCTTAATCTGTGGTTCTTTGAAACGCGGGTCAACAACCGCGCCGTAATCATTCGCTAAAACCAAATTTCCCCAAGCGGTTTTCTTAGTCTCCATCACCGCCATGTTGCCCTCAAACAGCGCGCGGATGCAGGCAAGTTCTTCTTCGCGAACAAAATGCGGCAGCAAAATTCCATTAGCGTTCGCACATGCTAAAGCGCCCGCCAGCACGGAACCGCCAATGGCAGTGTGCACGAGCTTCACTTTTAGCCATTCAGCCATTTGCTCAGCTTTTTCAGTTGGGAACATGGTTGGAGCTACAATAATCTTTTCAGTAGCAAGCGAGTACACGCCTATGCTTGAGCTTCCAACGATGCTGGACAAGTAAACTGCCACGAACTAGTTCTCCTTTAGGCTAAATGAACTGTTAATGGCAAAATCTGCCGTGCTCTCCCTTTTGTATCTTGCGGTTCACAACCAAGTTTCCACTGTATTACATGGTGATGAAGTTTTAAGGAAAATAAAGCGAAAACAGGCTTATTCAGCCAGATAAACCGTGACGTTGCCGTCTTTGTCTTTGGCGGCGCGCACTCGGATTTTTCTCGGCGGCTTCTCTATGCCTTTGCTCCAAACCTTCTCGTTCACTTCTTCGCTTATCACAAGTTGCGGTAATTCAGTTTCTTCCTCTTCCTCTTCAACGCGCATAGCGAGTTTCATGTGCTTAGTTATGAATTCGCGTATCATGCGCATGGCTCTCGGCGCTCGTTTCTTCGGCGGCTTAATCAACGCCTTGCCTAAGGGAATCGTGTAAGTGCGTTCTTCAACGATTTCTTCTTCCTCTTCCTTCTTTT
>CAZDLK010000049.1:0-14350 GCA_964506435.1 uncultured Candidatus Bathyarchaeia archaeon
AACAAGCGCTTGCCGTATTTTCTGCCAACCTTGTGCTTAAACGCCAGCAAGTTCTGGACTATTTCCTCTGCGAACTTGCCGCCTTCTTCACTGCCAGCAGGTTTTCCGCAGAAACTTTCTACGCATTCATTGAAGCCAGCTAAGTTTATTATGCTGGAGCAGTTTTCAAGCCTGAAATACGTGTCGCCGTTCGTGCTTTGCGCCATGAACTGAAACAGTTTTCGCCCATGCTGTCTAAGTGCTCTGTATTTAATTACTAGGGCACGAGTTGCCATCTCGTTTCGTTCCCTTAGAACTTCAAAAAACTTGTTTTTGTCTCTCTCGCTTTCATGCACGATTCGAGGCAAATTTACGGTTACGCATCCTAGGCAACCTGTTCTTAACGTGTCTGTTTCCCAGTCGCCAGTTAAATCTGCCTCAAATTTGCATCCTGAAGCAGAAAAATTAGCGTTTTTTCCCTTCGGCAGCATGGTGGCAAAGTACGGTGTACCTTTTTCCGCTGCTAAACTGTGAGCTTTCAAAAGAATTGCCTTCGCGTTCTCATCCGCCAACGCTTCATCAGTGACTTTGACTATGAGTTTCGGGTTAAGCAACGGTTTCAGCAAGCTTTCCTCCGCGAACACTTCAAGAATGAGCACTGCTAACAAGCGGCTTTCCTCAGCGAAGTCTCCGTAGCTGCCGCATGTTTTGCCCTGAGCACCAATGGCGGTTTTTTCTGCTACGAACTTGGGAATCGAAGGCTCCACGCCCAACGCTGCATCTGCATGCTGATTCACGTTTAGTATGAACAGGCGCAAGTTTTCCTTTATTTTTGCAGCTTCCACTCCTCTGGCGAAAGGCGCGAGGAACACGTTGAAGTACGGGCACGTTTGCGTGTCAGTTACTTCGCCGCTGGCGTGCAGGAGAACGTTGAAGGCAATTGCCAATGCCGCTTCGAAGCTTTGCGGCGGCTGAACTGAAAGCTGGAAAGGATTGTCTGTTCGGATGCCGTTTTGAAAGAAAAATCTTAGATCATGCATCACTTCTTTGGGTTTCAGAAGCCACGTTCCTAAGCCATTAACGTGAACAGCACCAGATACTTGCGCGTCAGAGACGTCTCGGGGGTAAACGTTCAAGAGCGTGTATTCTCTGAGCACTGTTTTTCCCGCTTCCGCCAGCATAGCCTCTGCGCCTTCATCGGCGTCTTTGGCTTCGATTAACGCTGTTACTTCGTGAACGGGCATGCCTAGCCGCGTGAGTTTGTGGCGATACTCTTCCAGTCCCTTTTCAATCAGGATTGCGTTTACGACTTCTCTGATTAATGGGGCAGTTACGTATTTTGTTTTGGATTTCAGCAGGCGTTTTTCTGTTTCTTTCGCTGTTTTCTGAGCGAGTTCAGCGGGCATTTTTGCTTCTTTTATAAGCGAATTAGCAATTTTGTTCGCGTCAAACTCTTCCAGCGTGTAGTGTGAAGTGCGGACTATCATTCCGCGTGGTTTATGCGCTTTTTTCTCCACTCGGTCAGCGACGTCGATGACCATTTTGCCCAGTTCAGTTAAGTAGTACTTTTTTGCGTCTGCATCTGCCTCAAGCAGGCCTGCTTTGAGTAGGAATTTGAGGTGATACGCGAATCTTCCTGCGTCTCGGCTTGGATTCATCTTTAGCGCGGTCATTAACTCAGTGTACGACAGCGCGCCCTTGTCAAAAAGCAGGTTTAGGATTGTTAGCCTGAGCGGTGAGGAAACGGCTTTGAGAACTTTGACTCCGCGTGCACGGTGAGGAACAGACATCCCGCTTTTGCTCCCTCTGGGTGTACACTTATTATTTGAAGAGTAGTTTAAACCTTAGCTATCGTTGCGCCTGCTGCAGCAGTGCTTGTTTAGTGAAGGGCTGTTTAATAAAAAGAATTAGCAAAATGAACCGTGCATTGTTAGCCCAAGAAGGTTAACACGAAAATTCGACGTGGATTTGTCCCAAACGTGGCTTCGTCTGATATATGAGTGAAATTGCCTGAATCATAAAGCATCACGTATATTTTCTGTAGATTAAGCGTCGTGTTGAAGTAGGGTACAACGCCTCCGTTTTCATAGGTGAACACGTACTTCACATTGCACTGTTTGCATAAGCTGATGAACTCGGTTATGTTAAAGTCAGGCGTGTACGTGTCCACTGGTAACTCTGGGTACTGGTACACGTGATTCTGTTTGTCGCAGTTAGCGCATAAACAAAACTGCACCATGTCTTGGCTGAAAAGGTTGAACGGGCAAAGAAGCATGATTGATTCGTTCTGGCTAAGGCGGCTGGCGGCATAGTTTGTTGCGCCTTCGATGTCAATTTGAACTTGCTCTTTGGCAACCCAGTAATACGCGTCAGTGACGCTGTAGAATACGCTGGCAGCAAGGAATATGGTAAATAATGTCGCGGCGACTTTAACGATGCGTTTCTTGTTTACGCTGGTTAACTGTTTCAGGTTCATTCCAATTTTGTTGTAGGTAAAGACAATAAGCTCCGAGGCTGAAATGGCTAAGGTTGGGAACAGCGGCAGCACGTACCGCCACTGCTTGTTCGCTATTAATGAAAAGAAAACGAAGACCACGATGAACCAGACGAGCAGAAACTTGTCTTCGCTTTTCCTGCGCCACGCAAACAAACCTAAACCCGCTAAGCTTACGATGTATAGCAGAAGGGAAATTGGGTGGGTGTCACTGTAGGGCCAAACCATCTCTATAAAGTAAAATATTGGAAGCGGATAACGCGTGCTGTACACTGATTTTTCAGGGTTGCCCATTTGCAAAGCGTATACCCATTCGCTCAGCATTGTAGACGCGTATGCCTGGTAGGAAACGAAAATCCATGGGATAGCCACAGCCACCACGGTTATTACTAGTAGTGTGAATTTGGTGAAGCGGAGTTTGAAGTGACCTTTAGCTAAAAGCAGTATACTTGCAATCATTATCACCGCTGCTATAATTGCTTGATATTTTGTTAGGAAGCCTAAGCCTAACATTAAGCCGCTTAGAACCACCATTTTGTTCTGTTGGTTTTGTAGCCATTTGAAAAAGAAAAGCAGCGATGCGGTGAAGAAGAAGACAAGCATTGTTTCTGTCATGGCCATGCGTGACAGCCACAGATAGCCTGGCATGATGGCTAGCAGTACGCTTGATATTAACGCGGTTTTTCCGCTGTACATGCTGTAAGCCAGTTCGAACACTGCCCAAAGTGAAAGGATAGAAAACGTCGCTGAAACTAGTCTGCCTGAAAGTACGCTTACGCCTAAGACTTTAAAGAAAATCACGGTTGCAACGTCAAACAATGGTGGGTAAAAAGTGCTTATCTGCGAATAGTTTCCGCGAAGTAGAAGTATGCCATCGTTTAGGTGGACAACTTCGTCCCAGTGAAGCGGCGCATTTGCGAGGTTGAGCGAAAGTACAACCGCGTAGGTTAATGCGAAAACCAGAAACGCCAGTCGCCACTTGTTTACCCTTGTTTTTAACTGCGTTGAAAGCGGTTTTGAACATGGCTTGTTCAAGTTCTTAACTCTCTAGAAGGCAGTCATTTGATTTTATGATAGTGAAACGATATAAAACCTTCGAAACGGCTTGCAAAACCTTTCAGGGCATTCATTTTATCATGCAAGAGTGACGTTAAAGCGTTTTAGGGCAGTTGGTAGCTGCTTGGATAATTTCGCTTTCGCAATCAACAACTATTTATTAAGACAGCACTATGCAATAGTTAGGTTTGTACATGGTGCATAAAGCATGAAGGCGTTAATAGTTCAGTTTCCCTTCGGTTTTGCGGCTTTCACCGAGGAAAACGCTCTGGTAGATCAGGGTTTGTTTCCGAAGGAAACGCAGGCAGCAGCTAAGGCACTGGCTAAGCTTGAAGCTGGAAAAATTTCAAGTGAACTCACAGTCGTGATTAAGCGGCTTAAAGATGAAGGTTACGATGTTTTCGCGTTTGAGAACGCTGCCGTTGCGGCGGAAGCACAGAAAAAACTGAATGTTGCGGTTGAGGTTGCTGATGCTGCTGAAGTGGAAAATGCTCGTTCCCGCATGAACAAGGTTGCAGTGGAAACAGGCTTCGTTAAAGACGCCAAAGAGCTTGGTGTTTGGACGCGGAACGTGAGCATGGAACTTGCAAAATTGAAGGTTAAAGGCGCTGTTGAGAAACGCGACTTAATCGTGGCTCAGGCAATTCAAACGTTGGATGATTTAGACCGCACAGTGAACTTGTTCATGGGGCGCACACGGGAATGGTATGGTGTTCATTTTCCAGAACTTGACCGCTTAATCGAGAAGCACGAAACTTACGCGCGGTTGGTTGTGAATTTAGGCGACAAAAGCAACTTCACACTTGAAGCTCTTGAAAAAGAGGATGTGCCCAAAGCGAAAGCTGAGGCTGTTGCCAATGTTGCCGCGTCATCGATGGGCGCGGATGTGGCGGAAGCAGATTTAATGCAAATCCAAGCCTTATGCAAAGACGTGCTGGCGCTGTATGAACTGCGAAATGATATAGAACGCTATTTGGATAAGACGATGAGTGAAGTGGCGCCTAACACGCAAGCGCTTGTGGGTTCGCTTCTCGGCGCACGCCTGATTGCTGTAGCTGGCGGCTTGCAGAATCTAGCCATGCGTCCAGCAAGCACAATTCAGGTGTTGGGCGCAGAGAAGGCGCTGTTCCGCTCGCTTAAAACAGGTGCGCGTCCGCCTAAGCACGGCTTAATCTTCCAGCATACGTTGTTGCATGATGCTAAGCGGTGGCAGCGGGGCAAGATTGCGCGAGCTGTTGCAGGAAAGTTGGCGATTGCTGTGCGTGCTGACGCGTTTGGCGGCGGCAGATACGTGGGTGACGTGTTGAAGAAAGATTTGGAGAAGCGTTTGGAAGAAATTCGCGAAAAGTATAAGGAACCGCCGCCTGTGCAGGAGAAACCGCGGTTTGAACAACGGCGTGAAGAGCGGCGAGAACAGCAGTGGCGGCGCGAACAGCGACCAGAACGCAGGGACCAGCCGCATTGGCGCGACAGGCGAGATAATCGGGGCAAAAAGTGGAGAAAGGACAAGCGTGCACGTAAAGGTTAAGCCTCACTCGCAGTTCGCTGAGATTTATCAGGTTACACTTGAGGCTGGCGCGCAAAGATTAGCCACGCGCAACTTGGCGCCGGGCACTGTTGTTTACGGTGAACGACTTATCCGTTTTAAGGGCGTGGAGTACCGCGTTTGGGACGCTTTCAGAAGCAAACTGGCGGCTGCCATTTTGAAGGGCGTGCACACGGTGCCAATAAAGGCTGGTAGCCACGTGCTTTACTTGGGTGCTGCGTCGGGAACTACGCCTAGCCATATTTCCGATATTGTAGGCGAGGAGGGTCATGTTTACTGTGTGGAGTTTGCTTCGCGTTCGCTGCGGGATTTGGTGGATAACGTTTGCGCTTACAGGTTGAATATGTCGCCGTTTCTTGAGGACGCGCGACTTCCAGAAAAATACGCCCTATTCATTAACGGCAAGGTGGACTGCATTTACTGTGACATAGCGCAGCCTGAGCAGGCGAAGGTGTTGGCGGATAACGCTGACGTGTTCCTGAAAACTGGAGGCTGGGTTATGCTTGCGGTGAAGTCGCAGAGCATTGACGTGACGAAGGCTCCTGAGGAGGTTTACCGGCAAGAAGCCCGCGTGCTACAGAAAAGAGGCTTCGACGTGAAGGAAACCGTGCGTTTAGAGCCTTATGATAAGGCACATGCTATGATAGTGGCGCAGCGGTGAAGTGGGCAGAGCTATTGCTTTACGACTAGGACATTGCAGTTTGCGGTGGCGACTACTTGTCTGGATACACTTCCCAGCAGAATTGATGCTGTGCTGCCTAAGCCTCTGCTGCCTACGACTATTAGGTCGAATTTTTCTTGGCTGGCTACATTCTCCAAGGCTCTGGCTGGGTTTGTGCCGAGAATTGCGGTGGTGGCGTACTCTACTTTTTCTTTTTCAAGCATCTGCTTTGCCTCGTTGATGATTTCTTCCACCTTGTTTTCCATGCTTCGCTTGTACACGGAGATGACTTTTATTGAGCCTGAGAATTTTTTGGCAATTGTAATGGCTTCCATAAGTGCCTTCTTAGAGTGGTCTGACCCGTCGATGCCTACTAGAATTTTCACGTTATCGTTCATTTATTTCCCACCTATTATTCCTATTTGATTGTAAATAATACCTTTTCTATACGTTGCGCATGCAGGCTATGTTTTGGCGTTGTCTGCAGTAGGCATGTCCATGAGTCCCGGGTTTTTCTTGATGCCTCTGGCTAAGATTGGTGGGAACACAAGGGTCGTTATTATGCTCATTGCGACAAGCGCCGAGAACACTTCAAGCGGGATTAAACCTAGCTGTTTTGCTGCTAAGGCAATTACTAGT
Organism: uncultured Candidatus Bathyarchaeia archaeon; assembly: GCA_964506435.1. Taxonomy (GTDB): domain Archaea; phylum Thermoproteota; class Bathyarchaeia; order Bathyarchaeales; family Bathycorpusculaceae; genus JAOZHU01. Next base: position 6,376 of record CAZDLK010000049.1, read on the forward strand.
TCAGCTGCGCCTCTGGAGTTCATTGCCCAGCCTACGTAGTAAAGTTGTTTCCAGCTTAAACGTGAAGCAGGCTTCACCAACATGCAGCCCAAGATTTTTCCCGCGAATGCGATTACCAGCGTGACTGCTAGTAAGCCGATGCTGGAGAACAGCGTGCTTGAATCGAAGTTTATGCCAACGTTTGCAAAGAAAAACGGAACGATAAAGCCTAAAGCAATCAGCTCAGTTACCTTTACCATGTTTTTGCTGTGCTGCTTGTCAATGCCGCGTAATGCAAGTTGGAGGATGAAGCCACCTGCTATGGCGCCTATTAAATAGCCGATGCCTAAGCCTTCAGACAAAGCGGAGAGAACCATGATGAAGATTACCACCAGCGAGAAGAGTTCCGCTTCGTTGCCGCCGTTTTTGTCAAGATAACGGAACAGTTTTGAAGCTAATTTGAAGAAAACGAATGCTAAAACTGCAAAGATGATTAACTCGACGGGGATTGCTGCCAGTTCAAGTAAGCCTCCGCCTTTACCCAGCGTTGCCACAAGAGCTAAGAATAGGACTTCGAATATGTCGTCGATTGCTCCAGCCGCCAGCATTGTTGCGCCCAAATGCGTGTTCAAAGTGTTCAAGTCCATCAGAACTTTGACTTTTGTTGCTTCCGAAGTAACCATCAACGCTCCTCCGAAGACCAGTGCGGTTAACCAGCCGTAGCTTGGAAAAACCAGCATCATGAACGTGAAGCCTAAGAAGAATGGCAAAAGCGCTGAACTCATCGATATCATGATTGATTCGCGTGAAGTTTCTCTAATTTTTTGAATATCAATCTCTAAGCCTGCCAAGAACAGGAGGAAAATTATTCCGAGGTACGCTAAGAAATCAATAATCACTAAGGATGATTCACTGTCAAAAAGCACACTTTTCAAAAATGGAATGCCCAACAGAACCCCCGCTAAGATTTGCCCAACAACCGGCGGCAAACCGATTTTGCGGAACAGCCAACCCATCACAAATGAAAACAGCAGAATCAGGGGCACCAGAATGAAAATTTCCATTACCAGCTACCGCCTAAAAGATGCACGTTCATTTTACACATAATTGCCGTAAATCAAGTCCTATCTAATTCAATTATTCCGTCAAAATGCGCGAGCAAATTATAAACTTTTTGTTCACGACACAAACTTCCTACCGAGTACAAGATAGCAGCTTAAACAACCAGAACACTAAAGCTGCTTCCCCCGCAACACCCTCTCTCAGAACTAAATAAAAGGGGCATAGTCTTCTCCGAGCCACTAATTCAACGCTATTTATACTTTAAATAAGGGGCTATAGACTTCTCCACGCGCTAGTTCCAAGCGCAATCGCACAGCCCATAACAGTAACATCACCCATCATTTTTTTATCACACAACCGCATCCGATTCACAAAACAAACCCGCGTTGACCGCACATAGAAGCTTTTGTCTCCTGAAATGCATTTTGAATCATGTCACATTCCAACGAAAAAGTATTGTTTATATCTCCCTCCACAGTCTCATATTCCCGTGACGGCTTAATGCACCCGTGGGAAATGACGAACGCTGCTGCCCTCCGCATAGTATTAAAAGAAACAGACTACCAAGTTTCCCACCTCTGCTGCTCACGCCCAAGCTGCTTCGACTTTGCAGTAAGAAAAAACAATGATGTTTTCTTGGTGAAAGTCCACTCGGACATAGACACTTTTTCGCATCAAGACGCCACCGAACTCAAAACCATAGCTGACCACATTTCCGCCGCTTCACTTGTGATCAGCCAAAAAACACACGACAAACCCCTAGAAGACGACACAGTCTACTCGCGGCACTCCATCTTCGTAATCACCGAGAAAACCGCCGAAAACATGGCATACAAAATTACAAACCCTTTAGTTTACGCTGGACCAGGCGGATACTTCGTGGAAATCGACGGTGCACTGGTTGAAAAGAGACGAAAAGAACTAGGCATCTCCATGGGCAAACTCGCAGAAATGATAGGCGTCTCACGCAGAACATTGTATGGCTACGAAAGAGGCATGGCAAAAGCCTCTGTGACATCAGCCTACAACTTGGCTAAGACATTGGGCATTCCAGTGGCGAAACCCATAAACATTCTTGAGAGAACCCGCAAACCGCAGTACTGTCTTCTCGCAAAAGCAACACGCGTCATCGCTGGACACTCGTTGCTCTTCAAAATTTTCAGGAAATTCGCTTTCTGCAGCATCTCCCCAGTTCACAAAGCACCTTTCGACTTCATCATGAACATCCCAGACGAAAAACACGTCATAATAGGCAGCATCGCTATAAAGAAAGAAAAGCATCTGAACAAGAGAATAGAAGAAACCTTAAACATATGCCAAGTAATCAATGCGCATCCAGTTTTAATCACGGAAAACCCCCACTTCTTCAATGAAGACCTGACTTGTGTTCGCATGGATGAATTAGCCGCGATGCGCACACCCAAAGAGCTGCTTGCCACAGTTTAAGCAAGCTTCTTCTGCACACTGCCCTGCTCAGCCTTTAGCTGCTTTGCAGGCTTCCACGATTTTCGCACGCAATCAGGATATTCACCATGTGCTTGCAACCACTGCTTAAGAAACTGCATAGTTCGCGGATCAGCCAAATAACCACTGCCAAAATCACCGTGCGCCCCTGTCAAAACGGCAATTTCCCTGTCACGTTCCACTTTTGCAATGATGGATGCAGCTGAAACCACAGGATAAGTTTTATCCGCCTTATGCTCAGCAACAATTTTCGCCTTAAACGATAAGCCTTCTTGAATGTGATTCTTAAAGCGCTCCTCCACAACGTCGGCAGCATCTACAAACGCCACATCAGGCTTCAACGCCTCAATAATGTTCGCCATAGTTTGCGCCTCAAGCCTGTTCAACTTATGCAGTTTTCTTCTGCTTTCCACTGCGCGGTCAATTTCCACAGGCGCCAACTTCGCTATTACATGTTTTTCCGCTAAACCAGCAATCTCCACAGCCAAAGCTTCACGCTTCTTCGCTGAAAGAAGCTTGGAGTCTTTCACACCTAACCGCTTCAAGTCAGGCAACTTTTCTTCTTTAATCAAAACGCCTGCAACAACTAATGGGCCAATCACGCAGCCGCGTCCAGCTTCGTCAACACCCGCAACCAACACGCGCAAACTCACCCTTGCCTATAGAACCGCTAAGTACTCTCTAAGCTATAACACTTTCACATTTCATGTTTGTTTCAGGAATCTCAGGGCTTTCTCAACTATTGCCTCAGGCAGTTTTTCCCTGTTCTCATACGTAACTGTCATCAATTCTGCGTCTTCTCTCTTTCGCGCTTCAACTATTAGCCTGTCTTGCGCTTTCCAGTGGACAACAGCCACGACCAACTTGCAGCTTTCCAGCGCTTTCCGCGTGGCATCTTTGAACTTTTCAGAAAACAGTTCCATCGGCCCAATCTCGTCTATGGCGATAACGTCACAGCTTTCCACGGCAGCACTTATGGCTTCAGCGCCGATGCTGTTGAGATCTTGGATGTTAACACGGTATCTGCCGATCTGCGGACCACTTTTCTGGTTGACATGCGCAAGCCAACCGCGTCTGCCACTGTTCAAGTCTAGAATTTCAAAGCCTACGCGTGTTCCGCCTTTGCGAACTTCGCAACTTATCATGCCGCCCATAACGTAACCTTCCGCTTTTAAGGTGTTTACGGTTCTCGTTAAAACCGTTGTTTTTCCCACTCCGGGATTGCCTGTTAAGAGCAGTATGCGCGTTGGCAACTCGCTTCCCCTACATACCGACCAGAAGTCTAATATTAACCTAAAAATTCTTCTCCTAACACAATACTAGTAAAATGGCATCACGGCGCTGCAAGATATGACTGAAGAAGAGTATGAAGCAGATTTTCCAAGCGAGATGGTGAAGGAAGGCAAAGTGGTAGTTTTAGTTCCGAAACTCGCCGCTTTCAAAGAGCAGCCTTCAGATTACGCGCCCTCCAAGGCACCCGTATTCTACAATCCCGTGATGGAGTTAAACCGCGACATAGCCATCCTCGCAGTGCAAGCTTACCAGCGTCTTGCTAACAGAGAAATCACCATGTGCGAACCCTTAACAAGCACAGGCATCAGAGGTGTACGCTTCGCAACCGAAATCCACGGCGTCAAAAACGTATTAATCAGCGACATCAACCAACGCGCCTTCAACCTTGCAAAACACAACGTACACCTAAACGGACTCACAGAACGCGTCATAGTAAAGCACAAAGACGCTAACTGCCTGTTAAGCTGCCACAGCGCACCGCACAAAAGATTTGACGTTGTAGACATCGACCCATTCGGTTCGCCAGTGCCTCACTTGGATTCAGCAGTCCGTGCACTACGCAACAAAGGATTACTGGCCGTGACGGCGACGGATATGGCGCCGTTGTGCGGTGTCCACGCTAAAGCCTGCCTTAGAAAGTACGGCGGAAAACCCCTGCGCACCGAATACTGCCAAGAACTTGCCGTGCGACTGTTAGCAGGCTGCGTAGCCACAGTAGCCGCGAAACACGACATCGGCATCCGCGTCCTGTTCAGCCACTGCAGCGACCATTACGCCCGAGTTTACGCTGAAATAGGCTACGGCGCAAAAAAAGCCGACGAAAGCATCAAGCAAATGGGCTACGTGCTACACTGTTTTAGCTGTTTACACAGGGAAACCGCGAAAGACCTTTTCGCCAAACACCTTGAACAGTGCCCTGAATGCAGCGCAAAAATGGATTATGCAGGACCATTGTGGCTGGGAAAAATCTTTGACAAACAATTCTGCGAATTAATAGCGAAAGAAAACACGCAAACAGCGCTGAGAAACAGCGGGAAAATCGCGAAGCTCCTGTCCTTAGCCACAGCTGAGGCTGACGCGCCTGCAACGTATTATGTTATGGATAAAATCAGCAATAAGCTGGGTTTGCCCGTGCCTTCAGTTGACGCACTGCTGAAGATGCTCTGTGCTAACGGTTTTCAAGCTTTTCCAACGCACTTTAACACCCGTGGCATACGAACAGACGCATCCGCGTTAACGATGCAGCAGTTTCTGCAAAAACTTGTAGCAACCGTTTAAACAGCAATTTTCAGTGGAAGCAAGCAACAAAAGTTTAAGAGCAAAAAACAAGTAGTTAACACAAAAGGTGAATGTTAATGGTCGAACGAATCGCGGTAATAGGCGCTGGAATGATGGGCGGCGCCATAGTGAAAAGCCTGTTGAAAAGCGGGTACACAGGCAAGATTACAGCAGCTGATTTTCAGCTAGAACGACTTAAAGAAATGGAAAACCTCGGCGCAACTGCGATCGCTGATAACCGTAAAGCTGCAGCCAAAGCCGACATAGTTTTCATCGTTGTGAAACCCGCAGATGTGGAAAAAGTCCTCGCGGAAATACGCAAAGAAATAGCAGGAAAACTCGTGATTTCCGTGGCTGGAACCGTGCCGTTAAAGTTCCTGAAGAAAAACGCTCCCGAAGCCCGCTTCGTCAGAATTATGCCGAACGTCGCCGCGCTGGTTCAAGCATCCTACACAGCGTACGCGTGCGATGCTGATGTAACGGAAAAAGACAAAGCCGCAGTCAAAGCATTGCTGGACATGATGGGCATAAGCGCGGAAATCAACGAGAAGTACATGGACGCTATAACTGGTCTAAGCGGTAGCGGACCAGGATACATCTCCATAATAGTTGAAGCCATAATGTACGCTGGACTACGTGTAGGTTTGCCCAGGGACGTAGCGTTAGCTAGCGCAGCACAAGCAGTCATGGGCACTGGCAAATTAATTCTTGAATTGCAGGAGCACCCAGCCAAAATAAGGGACATGGTTACGACGCCTGGTGGAACAACAATCGAAGCCATCTATGAGCTTGAAGGCAGCCAAGTCAGGCAGGCGCTGATGCGTGCGGTTGAGGAAGCCACTAAAAAAAGCAGTGTAATCCGCGAGAAATTAGGTTTGGACTCGCAGTAACCGTTTTGCTGCACTGTGTTTTGAAATGTTTGAAGCCGTTATCTTTGACTGGGACGGAACCTTAGCTGATACTAGGCGAATGGTTGTTGCAGCTTTTCAGAAAGTCCTCAGTGAAACGCGCGCCACTATAAGCGATGAGTTTATTGAGCGGCGCATCGGAATTGGCGCAGCAGAAACCTTCCGAGAGATACTGCGTGCATCAGGATTAAGCTTCAGCGAGGAGTTGATTAAGCTTCTTGTTGCGAAAAAGATTCAAGCTGAAATCGATTTAAGCGGTAACGTGAAACTGTTCACAGGCGCCGCAGAACTGTTGGTGTCTCTGCAGGGCAAAGTTAAGTTGGCTTTAGCTTCTATGAACAACCGCGCCGTCATAAACCACTTGCTGAACACGCTGAATGTGCAAAGTTTCTTTGATGTTGTTCTAACTGTAGATGAGGTGCAGCATTTCAAGCCTAACCCTGAAATTTTCTTAAAAAGTGCATTGAAACTGGAAAGCTTGCCTGAGCGCTGTGTTGTTGTGGAAGATTCGCTTTTCGGCGTTGAAGCGGCTAAAGCAGCGAAAATGGGTTGCATCGCGGTTCTTACGGGCGTTTATTCCAGAAAAGAGCTTGCGAAAGCAAATCCCGACTTAATTGTCAACTCGTTGAAGGAAAGAGAGGCTATTCTTAATTTCATTTTAAGATAAGCTAGCTGTTGTTCTTGCCGTGTCAACTTGGCAGTTTAGCTGAGACCTTGCGTCAAATAGACGATTCTTCCATAAGCGTTATCTGCGAATGCATACAAAAGCAATTTGCGGGAATGGAGAATGGGCGAAGAGCAACTGGATTCTGGCAGCCAACTTGTATGTGACCACACAAAACAGAGGCTTTACATGGAGAGACATTTCGACATACTAAACGGGTTCGAAATTGTTGTGACAAGATGCTTTAATTGCCACAAGACAATTGCTTTAGAAGTGAAAAAACTAAGCTAGTTTCTCTTGCGCCTTGTTTCACAGCGCTTGTTGCTGATTCATAATTCATAACCGTTAATATCTTCAAACAAAAGCAATTTACTGTAGCGTGAAACAGGCATGACGAGGTTATTTTCCGCGACCGTAAGGAAGTCAGCAAGCGTGATTTTAATTGTATGCCTTGTTTCATTATGCTTCGTGTTTTTGGCGTTTTCAGAACTCACATGTGCAGAAACAGGCGATTACATAGTTGTCAGAGTAGATGGCAGCGTCTCAAAAGTCTGCCAACTGGTTGGAGACACGGATATTGAAAGAAACGAGTCCACAACAAGCTTGACTTACACTCGATACGGTGTAGCTGGCACTGACCTTGGAGTTTCATTTGAACACAATGGTGAACTTATCTTTCTTTTCGGCGACACAGTTGGACGAAACGCTTATCCGTTCTCTGGCAAAGATGACAGCTTTGCACACACGACAGATTCCACAGTGGATGACGGCTTAAACCTCATCTTCTACACTGGCAAACCTGAAAGGTTTCTGCCGCCATGGGTGCCAAGCGTTTCCCAAGGAGCTTTCGAAGTGCCAATGGAAGGCCTTGACGTTAACAGCGTAGCCTACGTTTTCTTCACAATCAACCACACTGAAGCACGAACAATGGGCGGTTCAATTCTGGCAAAACTAAACGATGCAACATTAAACTTTACTTATCTTTACACGTTTTCAACCGACAAGTTCATTAATGTTCACACGGCAGTCGTCCAAAACGAGCTTCTTGCTGGGCTTCCCAAATCTACAGGCAAAGGATTGCTCATTTGGGGAAGCGGCGAATACAGGAAAAGCGACCCGTACTTGGCGTTTATGCCCTTGGAATCAATTGAAGATAAGTCAGCTCTGAGTTATTTCGCTGGGCTCACCAACGAGGGAAATCCGCTTTGGAGCAAAAGCGAAGCAGACGCGCAGCCTCTTTTTGATGATCCCGTGATTGGCGAATTGTCGGTGGCTTGGAACCAGTATCTTGAAAGATGGATAATGCTCTATTCAGGAGTTGCAATGC
>CAZDLK010000050.1:0-14230 GCA_964506435.1 uncultured Candidatus Bathyarchaeia archaeon
GTGGTTAAGGACACGGCGATTCACGACATAGACATTATGCGTTACATATCCAGTGAAGACCCGATTGCTGTTTACGCGAAGACAGGCAGTATGCGGCACAAGAAGTTTGAGGATTACGCACAGATTATGCTTACTTATGAGGATGGGAAAACTGCGTTTATAGAGTCTAATTGGTTGACGCCTTACAAGACTAGGACTTTGACTGTGACTGGAAGTGACGCTATAATGCGTTTGGATTATATTACGCAGGATTTGTGGATTGAGAATGCACGGGAGAACTTGCAGCCGAGGTTGCCGTGGCAGGAACCGTTGAAACTTGAGCTTCAACATTTCGCAGACTGCATATCTGCGAAGACGAAGCCGTTGATATCGGCGGTTGATGGCGTGAAAGCTCTGCGGATAGCTGAGGCTGCTTTGTTGTCGTCGGCGAAAAACAAAACAATAAAGCTGAAATGACGCTCTGCACGATTGCTTAACGCTTTAAGCTGAAGGGTTTGCCTTCAGAAACTATTTTCTCTGGTATTTTGCTTTTCCATTTTTTCAGAAACGGCAAATCTTCATTTTCCTTGCGCAGTTCATCAGGCAGCATTTCTGGTATTTCTTCGCGGATAGGGTACCAGCGCAAGCATTTGGGGCAAACGATTAAGCCTTCTACGATTTCGTCTTTTTCTTCGAAAACGTGCAGTTCCAGCGGGTGATGTTTGTCAATGGGGCAAGCGAGGATATCCATGAGTTTTCGTTTCATGACGTTTCCCTTAGAGAAAGATAACTGTGCGTCAGACTTTTAAGATTTGCTTAATCCTTGAAGGAGCTTGCCTCTAGCGCGTGGAAAAACTATAGCCCCCCTATTTAAAGGAGAAATAAGCTGAACCGTGCGTTGTGCTTTTTGTTATAGGTAGCTGTAGAGAGAATCTTGACTAATCATTTTCGTTAGCAGGCGGATGGTTTTTGGAAAACTTTCAGTTATGTTTAAAATTGGCTGCGGACTATACACGCATTTAACGGAAGAGAGGAGCAACCACGTACACACCGTTAGAGGTTATAGGTCCAGAACACGAGTTTTCCCTCGTCAACGAGGAATTGAAGGTTTTACCCATTGTGGACAAGGTCATAAAAGATTTCTGCGGCAGAACCATCAACTTCGTGGAGCTGCCAAGCTTCACTTTCGGCAAAGAACTCCAGTTGCACGTCATAGAGATAAAGGCTAACAAACCCTTCAAATCGCCTGAACTCTTCGAAGAAACCATGCAGAACGCCGTGGTAACTCTCCTGCACATTCTTGAAAAAAAGTATAACGCCCATCTTCTTGGAACAGGAATGCACCCCCTGCTTAAGCTTGACGAGACAGGCATCTGGCCTCACCGCCACAGAAAAATCTACCAAGAACTCGGCAAACTCTTCAACCTAAAACAGCACGGATGGCTCAACATCCAGAGCTTCCATCTAAACCTCCCCTACTCAAGGGAAAACAAAGGCGTTTTACTGCACAATTTGCTTGCGGACTTGTGTGCTTATCTGCCCGCTATCGCTGCCTCTTCACCTATCATCGAAGGGACAATAAGCCCAAATGCGGATAACAGACTATTTTTTTACAAGGTTAACCAGCGGGAAGTGCCTTCCATCACAGGCGACGTCATCCCAGAACGCGCCTCTTCTTTTGCCCAATACCGCGAAAACGTAATCGGGCGGTACTCGCAGGATTTAGCTAAGGCTGGCGCTGGAAAAACACTTCTGTTCAAGGAATGGATTAACTCCAGAGGCGTGATTTTCAGGTTCGACCGCTCAGCACTTGAAGTGCGAGTGATGGACGAGCAGGAATGCATAAAATCCGACGTAGCCTTAAGCTGCTTCGTCAGAGCCGCTCTTCGCGGGTTAATGGCTGAAAAAGCAGAGCCTTTGCCGCATCAACTTCTAGTCAACGACTTCAACTCAATACTTGCGGAAGGATTGAACGCGAAAGTTCTGCATCCGCAAGGCGAAACAGCAAGGCAAGTATGCCGATACCTTTTCAATTTGGCTTCGGAAAACGCTGAAGAAGCCGAGAAAAAGTATCTTTGGATAGTCCGGAAACGAATAGAAAACGGTAATTTGTCAGACCTTATCCGCGAAAGAATCTTGCGGAAAACCCAAAAAACCAACCTCAACGAAGCGATTCTCAATGTATATTCAACGCTTATTAAGTGCCTTGCTGATAATCAACCCTACTTCTAAAACGGCTAATGACGGAAAGATTCACCATGTCGGATGACGCTGTGAAAAAAACCTGTTCCTTCGATGTCTGCTGCCAATGCACTCGCAGTTGTTGCCAAGATGCAAAGCCGCCGCTAACTCTCAAACGCAAAAAAATCATAGCCGACTACCTCCAAAAACTCAAAATCCAAATCGCACAACCATTTGTAAACGCAGCTTATTCTTTCCCAACGGTGGACGCAGCTGGCTTCTGCGTTTTCTACAACAAAAACACCAAACAGTGCCTAGTGCATTTAGTCAAGCCTGAAACCTGCAGAGCTGGCCCCATAACATTTGACATCAACCGCCACACTCGAAAGGTTGAATGGTACTTGAAAACAACAGAAATCTGTGCACTTGCCCAAGCGCTGCGTGAAAACGACACTGCGTTTAAGGAGCACTTCCAAGTGGCTAAAAGCGAACTGCTACAGCTTATCCGCGAGCTTGACTCAAAAGCTTTGGAGGCAATTTTGAAAATTGAGGAGCCTCAAACCGTCAAGATAGGCGAAGACGATTTACCCAAAGAAGCAAAAGCGAAACTGGGGCTTAAACAGTAAAGTACCCCGTGACTCTCTCTGACGGCTCACTTGTTCTCATCCGTCTAGGCGTCTTATAAGATTCCAGTTTCCTTTAATTTCAACGCGAGCGCTATGTCGCCTTTGAACTGAATTTTTCCCGTGAAAAAAGCCTTTTCCGCGCTCATCTTGCCGTTGACTACATCCATGTAATCTTTCTCCGCCATACTCACTGCTATCGTCGGCGACGGATGAGTTCCCTCTTTGACTTCAAGCTTCTGATCTTTTATCCTGACAGTCCAAGCGCCGCCGTTAGAACCCGTAATGTTCACCTGTGCTGTAACGTCCACTCCTTGAGCTTTATCAGGCTTAAACTTGCTGGGCAAAACTTTCTCGAAAAACTCCTTCGGCGTTTCAGCTTCCATCAATACTTATCATCTTCCACGCTGTCTTCTGCCTGTTTTACTGTGTTCCCTGTTTTGAACTTTTCCCGCAGTTCCGCCAAACTGTCCATGTTCCCGCCAGACAGCATCATAACCGCAAGCTGAATCTTGGCAGCTTCCTCAACCATTTCATTCAAGCTGCACGCAACTGCTAAGGTTGCGCCAACGGTGACGATGCCGTGGTTCTCCAGAATAACCGCGTCATAATCCACAATCTTCTTCTGGACAGCTTCGGCAAGCGCCTTAGAACCAGGCTGCTTGAAAGAAACAATGGGCACTCCCTTGGGAAGAAGCATGAACACCTCTATTTGTAGCGGCAAGATTTCTTTTCCCGCGATACCGAAAGCAGTTGCTGTGGGCGCGTGCGTATGCACCGCTGCCTGCACGTCCTGCCGTGCCATGTAGATTGCCGCATGCATAGGTGTCTCCGCGGAAACATCTCGCTCCCCGCTAATCTTGTTTCCTTCTAAATCTACAAGAACCAGCTCTTCAAGCTTCATTTTTCCTAAGCATGCTCCTGAAGGCTTAATCAAAAACGTGTCCGTGCCGGGTATTCTGGCGCTGATGTTTCCGCTGTTCCCCTTCACCAAACCTTTAGCATATAATTCCTTGCCAACTTGCACTAGTTTTACACTGATGTCTCTAATCGCTTTAGTGCTCATTTTGTGTTTTTTCCTTCCTGAACAAATCTGCTTCTTTCGGTCTGGTAAGCGCTTTCGCTGACACATTTTCAAGTGGTTGGTAATTGTAGCCTCTTATTATGGCTGCAGGTATCCCCTCGTTTGCTTGTCCTATCACAAGCTCTGCGGCTGAAGCCAATTCGTCAGCGACAGCGGTTTGCTTTATTTTAAGCACGTAACCGAACAAGTCTTTTTCTCCGCGTCTATCTCTTATGGGCTTGATTCCTGCTACACCTATTGCCACATTTATCTCGCCCATCCGCAGCGGGCGACCATGCGTGTCTGAGATGATAACGGCTACGTTACAGCCTGTTAACGCTTTGATTTCTTGCCTAACTTGTTGTGCAGACGCATCGGGATTCTTAGGCAGCAGCACCACGTTTCTTTCTCCCTGTATATTGGATTTATCTGCTCCCGCGTTTGCGCAGACTATGCCGCTGTGCGTTTCTACTATGAAGCTGTTGCGTCCCATGCGCACGATGTCTTTCGTTTCCCGCAGAATTACCTCCACCATGGCCGGTTCTTTGCCGACTTTTAACGCGATTTCCCGCGCCCGCTCCGACGGCGTGACCGTGTCGAGGTTAACTACGTTTCCTTCAGCCTTCGAAACCGCCACATGAGTGATTACAATAACATCCCTTTCCTGTATAGGCGTACCCTGCTTTTCAGCAGCGTTACAAATCAGCTTTGCCAAATCGTCTCCCTTGGATATCAACGGCAACTTTTCAACTGGGAATATCTGAATCGTCTGCATTGCTGTCCCTCTGCGTGTGGATGCTACTTGCATGAGATACTTTAAAGCTTATCTCTCCCATTCTAGCCTCCGCCAAAGGAATGTTCTTTAAACGCAAATTCGGGAAGTTTTTTAAACTCTCGCCTTCTATATACATAGTAATCTTCTTTCTGAATTGAGGCGCAAACCTTGGGCATAGAGCATCTCAGCCGCATCTTTAAACCCAGAGGCATCGCTGTAATTGGCGCAAGCGAAAGAGAGGACTCCATAGGCGCCAAAATCCTCCGCAACCTAACAAGCTCAGGCTACCAAGGTCAAATTTTCCCCGTGAACCCTTCTAGACCGACAGTGCAGGGAATAACCGCCTACCCCAGCGTCACCAAGATACCCTCACAAGTTGACCTCGCAGTAATCGCGACGCCAGCAACCACAGTTCCCAAAATAGTTGAAGAATGCGGCGAAGCTGGCGTTTCAGGAATAGTCATCATTTCAGCAGGCTTCAAAGAAGCAGGAAAAGCCGGCGCAGAACTAGAAAAGCAAATTCTCGTGCACCAAAAGAAGTACGGCATGCGTATAATCGGCGCCAACAGCCTCGGCGTTATTAGACCCAAAACAAGCCTCTACGCCACCTTCACGGATAAACAGGCAAAAGCTGGAAAAATAGCGTTTATCTCCCAAAGCGCCGCATTGTGCGCTTCTGCTCTGGACTGGGCTTGGGAAGCTCAAGTTGGCTTCAGCGCTGTGGTCTCCACGGGTTCGATGCTTGACGTTGACCTTGGAGACTTAATTGACTATTTCGGGGCAGACCCTGAAACCCGAAGCATCCTGCTTTATGTTGAATCCATAAAGAACGCGAGAAAATTCATGAGTGCAGCGCGAGGTTTCGCCAGAACCAAACCGATAATGCTCGTTAAAGCTGGTAGGTTCAAAGAGAGCAGTGAAGCTGCGCTTTCCCATAGTGGTGCTTTGGGCGGGGAAGACGCGGTTTACGACGCCGCATTCAAACGCGCCGGGATTGTTCGCGTTGAGGCGCTAAGTGACCTTTTTAACTGTGCAGAAGCACTGGCAATGCAGCCGAACCCGACTGGTCCAAATTTGACAATTGTTACTAACGCAGGCGGACCAGCGATAATGGCTACTGATACTCTCATAGCCAGAGAAGGCAAGCTCTCGCAGTTAAGTGCTGAGACTGTTCAAGCTTTGAAACATGTGTTACCTGCCTATTGCAGCACAGCGAATCCGATTGACATTTACGAGGAAGCTACTGCTGAACGGTTTAGAAGTGTACTGGAAATTTGCCTGAAAGACCCTAACAGCAATGGCTTCCTGATAGTCTACACTCCTCAAGGTGCCACTTCTCCTTCTGCTTTGGCAGAAGTTATTGTGGACCTCGCAAAGCAGACTAAGAAGCCAGTTCTCACATCGTTAATGAGCGAAGACGATAGTTGCCGGGAAGCTCGCAAGATTCTGCGGAAAAACGGTGTTCCTTCATTCCCAACTGCTGAAGAGGCTGTTTCAACTTTCATGTACATGCATGAATACGCTCGAAATTTGGCTTTTCTGTATCAGACTCCGGAAGAGCTTTCAGCAGAGCCTGCCAACACTGCTTTCTTAAAGGGCGTTCTGAGGCAGGCTTTTTGTGAAGGACGGAAAGTGCTCACTTTGCCCGAGTCCATGCGCTTTTTAGAGGAGTACAGGATTCCAATTGTGAAGACTCTTGTGGCGCGAACTCGTGAAGAAGCGGCTGCTTTAGCTTCGAAAGTGGGCTATCCTGTGGTTATGAAGGCTCTGTCTCCTCAAGTTACGCACAAAGCTAAAGTCGGCGGGGTTAAACTGGACGTTTGTTCTCCGCTGGAAACAAGTGTCTTCTTTGATGAACTATCACATAAGATTAAAACTTACAGTGCCGCGGAGTTTCAAGGCGTTGCTGTTCAGCCTATGGTGCGCGGAGCGGGCTATGAGTTACTGTTAGGCTCAAAAAAAGACCCTCAGTTTGGTTCAGTGATTGTTTTCGGAATGGGCGGCTCTGCCACTGAATTCTTTAAGGATGTAGCTATCGGGTTTCCGCCGTTGAATCAGGTACTTGCAAGACAACTCGTGGAGGAAACTGCAATTCACAAGCGTGCGTTATCCAGTGATTCCCCCCTGAATGTCAAGCTTCTCGAGGAGATTTTAGCCAAGTTTTCAAGGCTTGTTGTTGATTTTCCTGAGATAAGAGAGGTCGATGTTAACCCGTTGATGGTAGGCAAAGACGGCGTCGTGGCGGTTGACGCCCGCATAGTTTTAGAATGGGACAGAATGATGCGGCAAGTTGCTGAGCACCCTGACCACTTGCTTATTGCTTCTTACCCAAAGAAGTACGTTGCAACACGGACACTGAAGAACGGCGCTCAAGTACTGCTTCGCCCAATAAAGCCTGAGGACGAAGCGCGGTTTAACGAGTTTCTGATGTCTCTTTCTAAGGAGACGATGCGTTTCAGGTTTTTCCAGATACTGAAAGAACTGCCGCATGAAGCTTTAACGCGGTACTGCAATTTGGACTACGACCGTGAAATCGCAATCGTAGCTGAGCTTCAAAATGACAGAAAAATTGTTGGCGCTGGCAGAGTGATTGTTGAGCCCAACGGGAAGAGCGGCGAATTCGCGGTTCTAGTGGGCGACCAATGGCAGGGGCTGGGGCTTGGTTCACGGCTAATGGACTACATTATCACCGTTGGAAAGGACCTGAGGTTGGAGCGAATTTGGGGTTATGTTTTAGCTAACAACTATACAATGCTGTGCATGTGCAAAGCGAAGGGTTTTAGTTCGGAGCCGCTGGATGAGGAGACGGTTAAACTATCGTTGACGCTGTAAAAACTTGCTTTGGCTGAAAAGAAACGGGAAAACAAAAAAAGATAATGTGTGGGGATTCTTAAGTTCGGAATTTCTGCAGTTTCTGCAGCATTTCCTTGTCGCCTTCAGCGTCGCCAGCACAGGTAGCGATTATGCCGTCAACTACGCCAACCAGCTTTGCAGCGGTCTCTTCAACTGTGTCCATGGTCGCGGCGACTGGCCACCCAATCATTTTCACTGTTTCCACGTTCTTCGGCGTGCCCACAAGGAAGTAGGCGAATATCGGCTTGTTCATCTTTTTGCATTCTGCAGCTACTTGCTTGAGTATCGGGAAGCTTTTGTCTTCCAGCCGCATGAAGTAGATGAAGTCCCATGCGCCTTTTGCGCGCTCAATGGTTTCCTCTACTGAGCGTCGCGCTGTCAGCAAGCAGCCTAGTTTCAGGTTCTTCAGCTTCACTGATGTGCGTAGGAAGTCTCGGGCTTCTTCGCTGGACTTGAGCATTTTTATGGGTTCGCCGTATCTCGGGTTGTCCCCCATGGTGACTGCTAAGCCGTCTAAGCCGACAATGTCTGATGCTAAGGCTAAACCGCCGACTTCGACTGGTCCTTTGTAGTGCAGAATGAATATGGGGCACACGTATTTGTCTGGGTATTTGGCTTTGAGTAGGCAGCTTACGACTACGCCGCTTGGTGCTGGGAATCCTGCTGCGCTGTCAGTGACGTTCCATCCGTCGACTAAGGGTGCGATTTCTTCTGCTAGCTTCATGAATTTGCGTGTTGGAACAAACTCGTTAAGTATCTTCATTGACTTTTCATCTCTGGGCATAGGAAAAGCACGGTTTGCATTAAAAAGCCTTTTGCATATGCGTGGTAAAGCTTTTTTTGCTGCTGAAAACAGGGCTGTTTGCGGGTGCATGCAGGCTTAGCTTTTAATCTTAATCAGAGACATACTTGATTTGGAATTGATAATGGCAAAGAAAAAAATTAAGCATCCAATGACAAGGCAACTGTGCAAGGATGAGAAAATTCCATATGAGCTACTATTACTTGCTGATGAGACTGTTGAAGCAATAGAGAAATACATTTTTGACTCTGCCATATATGTTCTGGAACAAGAAAACAAAATCATTGCTGCTTACGTGCTCCAGTCACTAAACAGAGATGAGATTGAAATCAAAAACATAGCCGTTCACGCCGATTATCAAGGTCAAGGAATAGGCAAATTCTTGTTGAGAGATGCTGTCTCTAGGGCAAAAGAAAAAGGATTCGGAAGAATTCTCATAGGGACAGGTGACGTCGCAGTTAAGCAGCTGCGTTTATATCAAGAAGAAGGCTTTGAGATGTTTGATATCAGGAAAAATTTTTTTGTTGAAAATTATCCAAAGCCCATCTATGAAAATGGCGTACAGTTAAAACACATGATAATGCTGAAAAAAGAATTGAAACTTTAAGGCAAATGCTTGGCTGTGGTTCTTTTTTCCTCGATGCTTTCTATGTAACAAGCGTTTTTGTTTCACGGAAACGTAAATAAATCTAGGAACGAACGTGTTTCATGTTGTGAAATTATGAAGATTGCTGTTTCTGGAAAAGGCGGAGTCGGCAAAACCCTTATTGCGGCGGGTTTAGCGCGCGGCTTCGCTGAGAGAGGCTTAAAAACCATGGCGATTGACGCTGACTCCTCACCTAACCTTGCGTTATCTCTGGGATTATCTGCTGAAGAAGCCCGCAAAATAACACCCATATCCGAAAACAAAGAGCTCGTTGAATCCAAAACAGACACAGGCTACTCAGGCGTGTACCGCTTGTCATTCACTGTGGACGACGTAGTCCGCGACTATTCTGTGGCTACGCCGCTGGGCGTAAACCTCATAGTCATGGGCACCGTGCAATCCATGGGCTCAGGCTGCATGTGCGCGCCAAACGCTGTCGTGCGCGCGTTGCTCAGGCACTTGATTGTGGAACGCAACGAAGCCGTAATACTGGACATGGAAGCGGGCGTAGAACACATTGGCAGAGGCACCGCGCAGCGCGTGGACGCTTTATTGGTTGTAGCTGACGCGAACCTGAAGGCTCTGGAAATAGCCAAGCACATTCACGACTTAGCCGCAAAAGCAGGAATGAAGCAGGTTTTTCTAGTCGGCAACAGAGTCATGAACAGCGCTCAGGAAGAAGCGATTAAGAGCTTCGCTGCGCAGAACGGTTTAAATATACTTGCGTTTGTGCCCTTTGACCAACAGGTTATTGAGGCAGAGATGCGCGGAGAAACCCCGCTTAGGCATAAGGAATTTACTTCAGTGCAAGCCATAGACAAAATCTGTGAAACGTTTGCAAAAAAGAACATCTAAATTGCCGTTAAGCCACTATTATGTGAGGTGTCAGGAAACATGAAAATGATTGTAGTCGTTGGTCGCGGCGGAACAGGCAAATCCAGTTTTGTTTCGCTGATGGCTAAAGCCTTAATTGAAGCTAGACAAGCGCCTTTGCTGCTGGTGGACGCTGACCCAGACCAGAACCTAGCTGAAATGTTAGGCGTAGACCTGACTGAAGCTGGAAAACGCACAATCGCCGAACTCTTGGTGAGCACTTTTATCGATCAGGGCGGCACTACCGTGGGAATTCCGCCTACTGAACGCATAGAAAGCAAAATCTGGTCCAGCGGACTCTACGAAAGCAAAAGCTTCGATTTCCTCGCCGTCGGCACCAAATGGGTTGAAGGCTGCTACTGTATGCCTAACTCGGCTTTGAAAGGCGCATTGGAATCGTTAACTAAAAACTACAAGTACGTGCTTATTGATTCGCCAGCGGGGCTTGAGCATTTGAACAGGCGCATCGCGTCGAAAGTAAGCGACATCATCGACATTCTTGACCACTCCAAAAAATCCTTAGACCACGTTAAACGCGCTTACCGGATTGCTAAAGAAGTGGACATGCAGTTTGACAAGTTCTATCTTGTCGGTGGCTACAGGTTCCCCGAAAAGCTGGGTAGCCAAGCGGAAGCCAGCTTGAAGTTCAAGTACCTGGGCAAAATAGTTGCTGACGACCAGCTGGACGAGTACGTTCTAGATGGCAAATCCCTGCTTGACCTGCCCTCTGACAACCCAGCGTACGTTTCTGTGCAGAAAATCATGAAAACCGCAGGATACACACAACAGTAAAGACTCCGCCCATAATACCCTTACATTCTT
Organism: uncultured Candidatus Bathyarchaeia archaeon; assembly: GCA_964506435.1. Lineage (GTDB taxonomy): Archaea > Thermoproteota > Bathyarchaeia > Bathyarchaeales > Bathycorpusculaceae > JAOZHU01. The sequence goes on from CAZDLK010000050.1 coordinate 10,618, forward strand.
ATTATTCCACCATTACTTTTGTTAAAAAACTCGGAAAAGTTTAAAAACTCTTTAAGATTTGGATACTGTTAAACCTTTACGGAGGTTTAACTCTGACCAGCAAAAACGTGCGCATGAAAATCGGAGAAATGAAGACCAGCACTGGTCTTATCAAAAACCTTGAATTATCAATAGGCAAAGTTGTGGACGATTCTTGGACTGAACCCATGGGACCCACACCAATGCCAGGCTTAACCACCCTGCGAGACTGGGACATGACGCTTCTCAACAAGTACAAGCCCTTCTACATGCCCGACTGCGACCTCTGCTGCCTCTGCACTTACGGCAAGTGCGATTTAACAGCAGGAAAACGCGGAGCATGCGGACTTAACATAGCCGATCAATCATCACGTATCGTGCTTATCGCTTGTTGCATTGGCGCCGCAACCCACAACGGACACGCCCGCCATGTAGTTGACCACTTGATTGAGAAATATGGCCGACGTTATCCTTTGGATATAGGCGGCTTGAACGTTAAGGTTGAAGCTCCCGTCACAAGACTCGTCACTGGGATTAAACCTGAAACCCTTGGAGATTTAGATGAAGTTCTAACCTACTGTGAATCACAAATTACTCACTTGGTTTCTGTTGCGCACACAGGTCAAGAAGCTAACAATTTAGATTTTGAATCTAAAGCCTTCCACGCCGGCAGAATCGACCAAGTGGGCATGGAAGTCGCGGATATTGCCCAAGTTTCCGTCTTTGATTTCCCAAAGGCTGACCCTGAAGCTCCCCTCATCGAGATGGGTATAGGCACAGTCGACAAGTCAAAGCCCGTCATCATGTGCATCGGTCACAATGTCGTGCCTTCTGTCGGAATAATTGACTACATGAAAGAATGCAAACTTGACAACAAAATGGAAGTCGTAGGCTTATGCTGCACTGCCATCGACAACACACGATACTTCGACCGCGCCAAAATCGTCGGTCCAATCTCGTGGGAACTCAGATTTATACGAGGCGGATATGCAGACGTAGTTGTTCTGGACGAGCAATGTGTAAGAACCGACGCTTCATTAGAAGCTGAGCGCGTCCACGCGCCAGTTATCGCCGCGTCAGAGAAAAACTGCATAGGATACAAGAACCGCACAAACGACCCTGCAGACGAAATAGTTGAGGATTTGGTCAGCGGCAAAGTTCCCGGCGTTTTGATTCTTGACCCTGAAAAAGTCGGGGAAGTAGCTGTGAAAGTTGCTCAAAGAGTTGCTCCTTTACGTAAAAAGAAGAGTTCTCTTCCGTCGCTGGAAGAAATAAAGGAGCTTTCGAAGAAATGCAGGCAATGTAACATGTGCCAGAGAAGCTGCCCACAAGACCTCAAGATTCCCGCAGCAATCAAAGCTGCAGCAGAAGGAAACTATTCTCTGCTGGCTGACTTGTACGAAGAATGCATCGGATGCGGACGCTGCGAAGAAGCCTGCCCAGTAAAACTTGAAATCCACAGTTACATACTCAAAGTCGGCGAGAAGCACATGCTTGAAGAAACGAACTTCTGTCGCTCAGGCAGAGGCGCAATCCAAGACACAGAAATACGCAACGTCGGCAGCCCAATCGTGCTCGGTGAACTTCCAGGCATCGTTGCCTTGGTAGGATGCGCTAACTACCCGCATGGCGGAAAAGACGTTTACGACATATGCCGCGAATTTGCTCTTCGTCGTTTCATAGTGGTTACTTCTGGTTGTTCAGCAATGTCCGCTGGCTCTTACAGGAACGAGGAGGGCAAAACGCTCTACGAAGAATTCCCAGGAGGCTTTGAAGCTGGCGGTGTACTTAACGTCGGCTCCTGCGTTTCCAACCCGCACATCGCAGGTGCAGCAATAAAAGTCGCTAACATCTTCGCAAAACGCAGTCTCCGTGGCAACTACGAGGAAATTGCTGATTACATACATAACCGTGTAGGTGCAGTTGGCTTAGCTTGGGGCGCATACTCACAGAAAGCAGCGTCAATTGCTGCTGGTTTCTGGAGTTTAGGCGTTCCAGTGCTTGTTGGTCCGCACGGCAGCAAATATAGACGCATGCTTCTCGGCAGAGAAGACAAGCCTGAAAACTGGGAAGTCTACGATGCACGCACAGGCGACAAAGTGAATGTTGGACCAGCACCTGAACACTTGTTCCAAACAGTTGAAACTCCCCAAGAGGCCATGGTCACAATAGCTAAATTGTGCATAAGGCCTAATGATACGTGGAAAGGACGTAGCATTAAGCTGAGTCACTACATTGACTTGCACAAGCGCCATTACGGAATTATGCCGCCAGACATCCACAGGTTTGTGCGCACGCCCGCGGATATACCCATGACAATGAAGGATGAGATAACCAAGATACTGGAAGCAAAAGGCTGGAAGGAAACGATAATTCCAGACCCGACGTTGCTTCCTAGAATGATAAGGAAACAGAAGGAGTGATGTTGAAATGTCGTGTGAACCTTGGCAATGTGCAGAAATAGCCGCAACAAAGAAAGCAAACCCCATACAGAAACCTGAAGTAGCAGCTGCAATGATCAAGAGAGCCGCTCACCCGCTACTCGTTGTGGGCAGCAACGCTACTGAGCGCTGGCTGGAAGGCAAACAACTCATCGACTACATCATTGACTTCGCTAAAGCCTCAAACGTGCAAGTGGTAGCCACCGCGCACATGGTCGGCGAGTTCCTTAAACGCGGTTATGAACCAGCAGGTTTCATGTCGGCGATGGACATAGGCAACCGCCTTGTTGATCCATCGTGGCAGGGACTTGACGGCAAAGGACACCCTGACTTGGCAATGTTTGTCGCTTTGCCCTACTACATGGAGGCGCTGATTTTGTCTGGTCTCAAGCATTTTGCCCCTGACCTCAGAACCATGACCTTGGATAATCTGTACCATGTGCATGCTAGCTGGTCTTTTCCAAACGGAACTTTGGAGGACTGGGCCAACAACCTTAAAGTCATGACTTCAAAATTTGAAGGAGGACAATAAAAATGTCAATGTTTGAAGATATACCTGTCGAAGTAGGCGTAATCTACGAAGGAGAAAGAATACGCAAAAACGACATGCAAGTAGAACTCGGCGGCCCAAAAGTCAAAGAGAAATTCGAACTTGCAAAAGTCAAACCCCTAGACCAAGTTGAAGACGGCAAAATCACAATCATCGGACCAGACCTTAAGGACTTACCCGAAGGCGAATCCGTCCCATTCGGTATCCTCGTTGAAGCAGCAGGCGCAACCTTGGACGCAGGTCTCGAAGGTGTAATTGAAAGGCGCATACACGGCTACCTGAACTACATCGAAGGCTTCATGCACCTCAACCAGCGCTACGACATCTGGATGCGCCTAGGCAAAAAAGCCTTCCAGAAAGGCTTAAACAGCTTCGAACACATCGGCAAAGTCCTGTACAGGCTTTTCAAGAGCGAGTTACCCATCATCGAGAAAGTGCAAATAACCTTCATAACTGACCCCGCGAAAATCCAAGAAATGTACCCCGCAGCGCTCCAAGAGTACGAGGCGCGCGACGCCAAAGCAAGAGGCTTGAAAGACGAGGAAGTTGACAAGTTCTACGGCTGCGTCCTGTGCCAATCATTCGCTCCAAGCCACGTGTGCGT
>CAZDLK010000051.1:0-5942 GCA_964506435.1 uncultured Candidatus Bathyarchaeia archaeon
TTCTGCGCCATTGAAGCCAGCTGAGTCCGCTTTTCTTCCACAGTTCTTTGCATCGTGGGCAGGTGCAGTGGTCGTGGTCAGCGAAGTGGTGGCTGTTCGTCCAGATGCCTGGCGAATGTTTGGAAACATCTTCAATGTAATCTAGTTGCTCTGCTCTGTGCTCTGGTTGGGTTGCGCAGAGGATGTCCCAGCGTACGTTGAAGTTATCGTTTGTTCTCCATGCTGGACCCAGTGGTGACTGCGAAATCCAGTCTGGGTGGTTGCGAGCGGCGACGTTGTCTCCGAAAATGGCGATGTTACTGTACATGTCGGGTTTTGGCGGCATTCGTCTGCCTACTTCTGGTTTCACGCGGAACATGTCAAAGTCAAAGCCCGGAGCTTTTTTGGGCTCAAATAGGTATGTGCCGAATCTCATCGTTTTCACCTTTTACGACTGGAAAACGTAAGGCGATGTTATAAAGTTTTGCATAATTAGTCCAGATATCTGCAGAAAGTTTCTACTTGCAACGTGGCATCGTTCCAGTTTGGAAGTTTTCTGGGTAATTGCTGTTTGCATCGGCTTGTTGCAGCGGCGTGTGTGGTTTGTAACCTTTTTAACTTGAAACTTCCATCAGATAGTGAGATGAGACTATGCCGATAAAGTATTTTCCCGCTCCAGAAATAAAGAAGCAAGTGGACGAAATTGTTTCTGACTTGGATTTTTTCCATATTGTTCCTCAATTCGTTTTCTGTGTTAGAAGCAAAGGCTCCAAGGCTAAGCGCACTATAGCGCGCATTCATGGTTTGGGAAAAATTTGGCAAGAAGTGCTGAACATTCCGACTGCTTACACTATCGAGGTTATTTCCGAGATTTATGATAAAATGCCTCCGGAAGAAAAAGAGAAAACTTTGATTCATGAGTTGCTGCATATTCCAGGCGGTTTCTCAGGAGGGTTCCGTCCTCACAAGGGTTATGTTGAGCGGAAAACCGTGGAGCTTTTGTATAAGAAACTGCAGCAGACGAGAGCTACAAAAAAGGCCATTAATCGCCTATAACTTATCGTGGCGTTTAGGTGAACGTTTTTAAGGTAGGAAAAGGTTGAAAAAACAAAGTTTGCCTTATGCATAGGAAAAACTGAAGAATATGGAAACTTGGAAACACGCATAGAGGTTCCACTGTTGAAAGCCAGCAAAAACGTGCAGCGCCAAAAGAGGCTGAATTAATGAAACATGTTTTGAAAAGTCTGAAGCATAATGGGATATACGTTCCACCTTACGACTACAAGGGCTTCAGCGTTAAAATTCAAGGGCAAACCGTGAAGTTGACCCCTAAAAGCGAGCAGATGGCTATCGCGTGGATAAGGAAAACGCAGTCAATCTCAACTCCGCCAGACAAAGTTTTCATGAAGAACTTTATGCGAGAGTTTCTAGAACAGTTAAAACAAGAGAATCCGTCCTCACAGTTCCTAAGTTTATTCGCCTCAGAATATACTCAGAAAATAGACGATTATGCTGGAAACGACATAAGCAATCCTGAAGCCGCAATCCACAAAGACATAGACTTCAGCGAAATTTCAGGTTTCTTGAAACAAGAAAAACAAAACAAAGAAAGCATGTCCAAAGAAGAGAAAAAACAGAAAGCAACCGAACGAAAAGCGGCAAGGGAAAACCTGAAAGCTGAATATGGCTTCGCTGAAGTTGACGGGCAAAAACTGGAAATTGCCAACTGGACAGCCGAACCTTCCTGTCTTTTTGCTGGTCGCGGTGACCATCCGCAGCGTGGAAAATGGAAACAAGGACCAAGCAAGGGAGATATAATTCTTAATCTCTCGCCAGACGCCCCAAAACCCGAAGGATGGAAAGTTGGGTGGGAACCTGATAAGCTGTACGTGGCAAAATGGCAAGATAAACTCACGGGCAAAATCAAGTACGTCTGGTTCTCTGACTCCGCGTTTCTCAAACAGAACCGCGAAAAAGAGAAATTCAAGAAAGCCGAAAAGCTAGGCAAACAAATCGCCACGATTGAAGCGCATATACTCCGAAACCTTGACGCAAAAGATGAAACACGGCGAAAAGTCGCCACTGTATGCTGGCTGATTCTTAAGCCGAACATGAGGGTTGGCGACGAAAAAGACCCAGACGAAGCAGACACTGTCGGCGCAATCACGTTGAGGGATGAGCACGTTACAATCAACGGCGACATGTTGCACTTTGATTTTCTCGGCAAAGACAGCGTCCGATGGATCAAAAACGTGCAAGCACCACCAGAAGTAATTGCAAACATTAAGCATTACAAGGAAGCAAGCAAAGAATACCTTTTCGAAGGAATAGACAGCAAAAAAGTCTCACGCTTCCTTTCAGAGAAAATGCCTGGGCTCACAGCTAAAGTTTTTCGTACTTGGCGGTGTACGAAAACGGTGAAGGAAGAGCTGGAGAAAAGTGGCGTTAAGAAAAGCGACCCTGAATACTTGAAGACTTTCGGTGCGAAAATGGCTAATTTGAAAGTTGCTGAAGTTGCTAATCACAAGCGGAAGGTTTCGCCTAACTTTGATGAACGCTTGGCTAAAAAAGAAGCTGCCCTCAAAGAGCTTTATGCGCAGTTGGAGGCGAAGAAGGCTGCAGGCAAAAAAACCGAGTCTCTTGAAACTCGAATAGAAAAGAAAAAGCTGGACATAGAATTAACCAAGCTTACTAAGGAGTATAATTTGGGCACTTCGCTTAAATCGTACATTGACCCTACAGCGTATGTAAAGTGGGCTAAATCGGTGAATTTTAACTTGGAAAAGTTTTATCCTACGACTTTGCGGAAGAAGTTCAGTTGGGCGTTGCAGGGTAAAACTGAAGCTGAGTGCGTCACTGCATGAACATCACTGAAACAAAGAACGGCGCAGTCATTGAGGTATTTGTGAAGCCGAACCAGCCAAAATTCAACATCAAAGTAGATGGCGAGGAAATAATAGTTTTCTGTACTGAAGAGCCAGTTAAAGGCAAAGTAAACAAAGAAATCATAAAAGAGCTCTCAAAGCTTTTCCACGCTAAAGTGGAGATTGTTTCAGGCTTTACTTCCAAACAGAAAAAACTTCTGATAGCAAATGTTGGAAAAGGCGATGTGGAACATTTTTTGCGCATTAAGTGACTGGGCGTTTAGTCTGAAGCGCGAAGAGTAAACTTGATAAGCGTTCGATGACCAACTCCTAATTGGAAGCAGGAATTGGAAATGAATACGCCCCTGTTTCACGCGGCAGCCTTCATTGAATGATGACTTGTTTCAGTATCCACAGCTTAGTTGATGCGGCTTTGCAGAGTTGAAAATATCGCCATAGGTTTGGTGGGAAAATGAACCTCTTTAAGAAACTGCTCTGTGCAGCTCTGGTAGCTCTGATTCTAATAACCGTGGCAGTTATGCTTATTCAAGTATCCAACCGTGGCGCTGTGGAATTAACTCTTCAAGACAAAACGCGTTCCTTCATGACAGACGTGGCAGGATTTGACTTAACAAAGTACAAAGTGAACGTTACTCAAAAGCAGCCTTATACTTTCAGCGGTGTGGTCAGAGAAACTGTTTGTTATATCTTGGAGTCAAATGAAAGCCGCTTAGAAGCATCTTGTGGCTTCATGAACGGAACCTTGGCGCACTTCGATATTTACGCGTCTGATGGTTCACCATTTTATCTTCAACCGTTGCCCAATGGCAGTCTTGACGCTGTTAAAGGGTTTCTGCAAAGGTACCAAGTCTACTCAAATGCTTCGATAGTTCAGGAAGCGCTCAACATTCTGGGCACGATTACAGAATTGGAAGCGATGAATACAACAGTCGGCAACCTGAAAATGCGGGTAACAGGCGATTCTATCGATTGGGTGCGCACAATTAGCGGTCTTGAGTTTCCAACAGGATTAAGCATTAGTTTGAATAACAGCGTCGTGGACACGTTCAGTGATGAATCAAGCTTCTATCACATAGGCAGCGCTGACGTGGATATTGCACGTGAAGAAGCCGTGCGCATTGCTTTGGAAGAAGCAAAGAATTATACTACAGTCACTCTTTGGGGCATTGGGACGCTGCCGTTTAAAGTGGCGGAAGAACCGTTGACAGTGGAGCTGTATGTCGCAACCGCAAATTTCACGATGTACCCCTGCTGGCGTGTCCGCTTTGTTGCCGACCCCGAAGTATACAGCGTTTCTGGCGTTGAAGTGGGCGTTCGGGCTGATACAGGTGAAATCGTCTACAGTCAAACAACCACTTATTCTTGGGAAGCCTTCGTCAACCGCAATTCACCCTAAACTGTCGATTTATTAATCCTACTACAAGAAACGCAAACACTAAGCAGGACTCGTTCGCTTTCTGGAGTGCTCTAAGCAAACAGCGCTCTACGGTTTTCTTTGGATTCATAGGTTAACTTGCCATCGTTCCTGCAATTTCTTACTTAGCTGTCTGCCTATCATCATCGCGCCAACTGTTGAAAGAAGACTAAGGAACAGGCTAGAAATCAAATTCATAATTGGACTAAAGCCTCTTTCGACACTGCCCCACCCAAGCAGATAAACTGATAATACCAACAATTCACAAACGCCAATGCCGGCTCCATAACCAATTACATAGGCAACACGCCTTTTACCGCTTGCTCTTTCCCGAGAAGACGACATATAGAGTTCTCTGGGAAACCAGCCTCGGATACGAGATCTAATCACGAAATTCTCAAATTTTTTAGCGATTTTAGACCCCTGCCTGATGCTTCATTCGACTGATAGTACTGCAAATCTCGTCTGGGTTATTTGAAGAAAAGACGAAAGGTCTTCCTTTTAACTGGTTAATTTTTACCGCATTGCTGAAGGACGTTGAATATGCCCAAGAGCCATCAGTTCCATGTCTTATTCCAACACCTAAATACTTTCCAAAATTTGCTTTAGTATGCTCACATGAAACTATGTCCGAAATAGCAATACGTTTGTGATTCAGGATGCCATACCTAACTATGAGTTCCTTTGAAGTTATTTTTATTCGGACACCTCGATAGTTTCTATATAATATTACCAAAAAAATCAGAGGAAACGAAATGATGATTGCAAAGAGAGGGTTCTGTATAGAGATACTAACCCAAATGGCTATTACCAGCACAAATAAAGCAAGCATTAAAATAGACCCTGCGATAGCCGTCATGAATTTTCCAACTGAGACCCATTCAGAATACACGGTATCAGCTTGAAAACTAAAGCTAAGAGTTTCTTTAGGAAACCAACCTCTAATACGTGATCCCAAACCGTGCTTCACATTCATGCTTTCAACTCCTGATTAGTTACTTTTTTCACTGCACCGACAAACGAAATTAATCCTGTAACTATGCTGAGAAGTGACAAACCCAGTACTGCCGAGTTCCCAAGAGCAAGGTCAACATCAATTTGACTGGGGCTAAAACTTGTGCTATGCAGTAGATTGATGAAATAATAGCTGGGAGAAAAGACGAAAGTGAGTAATAGAGACAAACCGATGATTGTCATGAATGCACTAAATCTTATGTTTCTGAGAGTCAATCTTGGATACAGAATCGCCATTATGCCTAGTAAGAGTCCAATGTATCCAATCGGCAGATTGTAACCCCAAAGAGAACCCACGACATACGGCTCTACAATAGAATGGTAAACACCAAAAGGAACAACCAACAGAGCACACATTGTTAAGCCGTAAGTCAACCGAAAAAACTGAAAACGCGAGAAACGATCAACCATTTCAATTCTTCGCTGACGAGGCAAAGACCCTTCTTTGGGAAGCCAACCTCTAAGGCGGTTCTCCAAGTCTCTAATAAGCTTCATGAGTTCACCTCTGGAACCAGCTTGCTGAATATGATGTGCGCCAGCCTGCCAGGATGAATCTTAGCAGCATCTTCCACAACTATGCCTCTTTCTTTAGCTATGTCCAGCAAGTACCCGCGGATTTGACGGAGGAATTCTTCATTGGTCACCTCTTC
>CAZDLK010000051.1:5952-14087 GCA_964506435.1 uncultured Candidatus Bathyarchaeia archaeon
AATACCACACTTTTATCCCATGACTTGTGCTGTAGGTCACGATGGCTTTGCGCTTGAGCGCTGGATGATAACCTAAAAGTACAGCTTCTTTCGGGTACACACACGTCACTTGCAGGTCGTTGGTGCGTGCAACTTCCAAAAGCGTTGCAGACAACTTGGCTTCAGCCGCCAGTTTTGTCTGGTTAACAAATTGCCGCGTGGTTCTCAGCTTGTCAGCGATTACAGCCACGGACAAGCCTCTGCTGACCAGCGACCACACTGTTTTTTGTTTCTGGCTAAGCGGCGAAGATAAAGAATAAGTTGGGCTCATCTCCCTCACTGTAAACATAAATATATTTACAAATATTTAACATTTACTGCCTCCCTTCCGAACTATTTAAAGTTTCTATATATAAGGGGGCTATAGAAAAAAATCACACAACAGCGCAGCTTACCCTTGCTGTTTAAACCGCAAAATAGCAGCTATGCCACCGAAAGCGTTCTTAAGCATCTGTCCCTCTTCAGTTTCACCAGAAATAATCTCCACGTTAGTGTTGCTGTACTCCGCAATCTGAGCCAAATCATCCACAATATCCTGCTTCTCCACTATCGCCAAAGAAGGCGCATTACACTTCGGACACGGCTTCCCCACCAACCCTTGCTCAAAACCCACAAGCGCTTGAGCCTTAACCGTATGCTGCTCCTGATAACCACATGCACTGCACTTAACAGTTACACGCAGTAGGTCAACGGCTTCCGAAATCAGCAACATCCTAACCGCACCAGCCTCCAAGGCTCTCCGCACTTCCGCTTCACCATAAGTTATCATACCCGTATCATGCCCAACCTCATACAGAAACTGCTGCATAATCTGCTTCTCCTCAATGTACCGCACTTTACGCATGATTTCAGGCGCTTTCTCCACCACTTCCTTAACGCCTTGTTCTTCCACGTAAGCTGTGTCAATCGTGTCAATAATCTTGTTTTTAAGCATGTAATTTAGGTAATCGCCCTTCTCAAAATCGTACTTTGTTGGTCCAGGACCCGCAAGAATAATACCCTTCAACGTGTCGATGGGCAGAAAAATCTCGTTCGCATGCTCACCAACACGCGTAAAATACTCGTTAAGCTGCATGTCCCTCAAACGCTCATAACGCCGCGCTGATTGTCCACCTGCACGAGTTTTCCCAGCTACACCCGAATTCATCTGCCTCACAATATCCAACCGCTTACCCTGCAACGTCGCAATCGTAGCTCCAGAAGCGTCAATAAGCAAAATGCCATACGTCTCCTTTTCCCGCAGCATCTCCTGCAAATGCTCAGTGTGAAAACGCGAGTCGCAGCGGTACAAGTAAATCTTTATCGGCTCAGGCGGAACAATAACATAAGTCTCCATCCGCTCACTGCCAGGACCACCACCTTCCTGAGGTATGGCACCGCAGAAAATCACAATGCCATTCTCGCCTGAATCCTTGAAAAGCTTAAGCCGCTGCTGCACTTTCACGATGGCTTCCTGCACGTTCTTGCGCGTAGTGGTGGATTTGATGTTGCTGGCTGTACCATACTCATCCCTGAGCAGGTTAACGGCATCGCTGATTTGCTTCCCAGGCGGAACATACATCGTAATTAGCTCTGTGTGGCTGCCCTCTTTGCGAGCCAGCGTGTCCAGTGTTTTTCGCAGCCTGAACAGTTCAAGGGAAGTTTTCTTTGCGGTGCTCAATATTTGTCACTGGCAACTGCCTAGCATAACTATCGTTGTGGTGAACCAAATAAAAGTTGCCACGTTAAAAAGGCTATTGTGCCTCTAACGTTTCCTTCAAAAACGCCTTGTAAGGACCAAGCTTTCCGCCGTAGTTGCCTGCAGAAATCTTAACCACGCCTGCTGTACTCGCAGCCGCAGTCACACCCTGCTTCATCGCGTTTTTCACCGCGTCAAGCGACAAACCATTAATCACAATCTCGTAAACGCACTGCACGCCATCTGGAACCACTGAATCGGGCACCAGCGTCTTCAACGTTGGACAATACGGATGATTCGTGGAAGCTTTCATCTTGTACTTAAGCGAACCAGCCTTGCTGCCTGCACGGCAGATTCCGCCTGGAAACGGCATAATCACGTCTGGCGCATAGGCGCGTATGGCATCCGCAGCTGCCTCTGCCGCTTTAAGCGCCGCTGCTTGCGTTTCAGCAAATATCATAAAGTTCCCGCCAGCCACGCCTTCTTGTGCTCCGAAGCCATCTTCCACTATGAAGTTGCCTTCCATAACTGGGATTTTCCAGCATTTTCTTCCGCCAGCCATAGTTTTCTTCTGGTAGCCATCACCGAAGTAGCGCAGGCTGCTGCCGACTTTGAGTACGCGTTTGCCCGTTAAACCGTTAAACGCTGCGGTTGTTGGGCACGTCATTATGCATTGGCCGATGCGTTCCATGAGCTGATGTTTCAGTGCGAAGCGGTCGCGGTTGTAAATTTGGACAAGTATTCCAGGGCGTTTGTCAGGGGTTTCAGTTGCTGGCACTGGGCGTTCGGTTGCGGCTTCCGCTGGAGCCATAATTACGCTTGTGGCGAAGCCTGTGGTCACGTTTGCTGCTGTTAAAGCCCACTTTTCGTTTTCTGCAGTGATTAAAACGCGTCCAACCCAAAGAGAAAACATTTCGGCGAAGGTGTCTGCGATTTTGCAGGTGTTGCCGGTGGCGGTTGATTTCACCGTGAAGACTTTTTCTGCTTCGTCATAATTGATTATTTGAAGTTTGTTGGTGGCTGACATGAATGAAACCTTGATTCAGTTATTTCAAGGTCGAATTTAAGAGTTTTCGTGGAACTTAAGCGTTCTCAAAGACTATACCCCCACTTATTTAAACTATAAATAGTTTGTAGCGCCTGTGTGGATAGATCCTCTAGTTTCTGTATAGAATCACATTTTTAGACTCTAAATATGCAGTTTGTCAAGAATTCTTGACTGGAAAAAATCCTGTTTAGTCAAGAAACCTTGATAAAAACTCTTTTACCGCGGAAATAGCCTGAAATTACAATGGGGAACATGCATGTTTGAATCTGTAAGAAAGCGGAGTGCGTTGAGAGCTTTTCTTATGGTTACATTGCTGCTTTCTTCTGTGCTTGCGGCAAGTTTTGTAGTTTACGCTTTGCAACCTGTGAGTATACCGCTTGAAGTCAAGGAACCTCTTGAAATATTAGATTATCCATCAGGCTTCAGTCTTTATCCCGGCGAGAATGAAACTTTCGAAATAACCGTTCAGAACTCGGCTTCTGTGACGTACTTTGTAGAATTTGATTTCCGCTTGAACGACACAGCGTATCAGGCAAGATATGTGATCTTCAGCAACTATAACTACAGCATAGTGCCTGGAACACAAAAACTCACGGCGTGGTTAACAATCGTACCCACAGCTCCACCAGCAAACTTGATTTTAACAATTGACCGCAAAACAGACACACAACTTCCCTCTCCTTCACCTGCGCCGTCTCCAACAACTTCGTTAGCTCCTTCTCTAACTCTTCTGGGCAGCGGAGCCAGATGGGCTGCTGGCAATGGCACAAAAGCATTGTACATCAACTGGAAAGACAACTGGAATGCTCACAATTTTGCTGATGGGGCAAATTGGGAATGGTGTGTCTCAGAATCCGTGTTTGAACATCGAAAATCAATGACCCTCAGCGCACTAGAGCAATCGGGTCTTGACGTGGTATGCGCTGGCGATATTCCAAACGATTTAAGCGGTTATGCTCTTGTGGTTCTTGAGGCATACTATGCGATTGAGCCACAACATGAACCGCTCATAAGACAGTATGTTTCCAATGGTGGCGGTATAGTTCTTATATCTGGCACTGCTTGCCATTTAACATGCTACAGCAAAAACCTGAGTACAGACACAAATCTTACTGCGATACAAGATTGGTTGGGTTGCGGCGGATATTCGAACGCAGGCGGCACTGCAAGGGTTACTCAGGATAACCCGTTTGGAACCCAACTTTTGAACGGCGATACCTTGTATTTCACAACGGGAAATGGCGCTGCTGGATTTGCTGCCTTGGATTCCGACGCAAAAGCCATAGCACATTGGGACTCAGGCGCAGTCTTTTCGTTCACTCATGAGTACGGCAACGGAAGAATCTACTACCAAGCCCATTGGGAAGGCGAATAAAGAAGCTTTCAACATTAAAACGTGCATCACTAAGCGTTGTCAAGTTTCTTTAGCACGAACTCAACAGGGAAAACCTGCAGTTTTCTGTCGCCTACAGGAATTTCCATGTGCGCTGTGTACCCGCGTTTTTCGCGTGTTAAAATTTCCAGTTTCATTTTTAAGCCTCCGCCGTAACCGCCTAATGTGCAATCTGCGCTGACAACTCTGTGGCAAGGAACAACAGGCGCAAAAGGATTCTTAGCCATGACGTTGCCAACGGCTCTCGGGCTGCCTCCTGCTGTTTTGGCGATTGCGCCATAGGATGTCACGTAGCCCACTGGAACCTGCGCTGTTACTTCAAGCACTTTCCGCGTGTAAGCAGGCAAATGCTCTGTGGCTAGGGGAAAACTGCTTGAAGTGCCTTTCCCAGCGTAAACGTTTTGCACCACTGCAAGCGCTTCATCAGCGAATGTCGTGGGCTTTGAGAAAACTTGAAAAGGAACGTTAAAGGGTATGCTGTCAAGGAGACTTTTCAGCGCTTTCTGTTCGCTGGTGGCAAAGGATGTGGCGAAAACGCGTTTGTCGTCGCAGGCAACTGCAAACCACATGTCGCCGACGTTTTTGGCGTATAGACCTATCAGTTTATTTCGCTCCCCAAGTTACTTGGAGGCTGATAAGTGTAAAAGCTTTGCGGGTTTACGCCTTCTAAAGCCCGTCTTGCGCTACTTTTTGTTCTGAGCGCACTCCATGCAGATGGCAACTACTTTCACGTTTTGAAGCGGCTGCTGCAAACCCATCAAACCTTTCGCGAGCACGGTCACGTAGCCCACAGGTTTCCCGCATTTTTGGCATCTAACCGGTTTATCGCTGCTCATCGTGCTGTCACTCAGGTTTAGAACAGCCATAAGTAAGCTTAATAGGTTCCCCTTGCCTATATCAACGACAAGGTGAAAACATGGAAGGCATTTCCTCCCAGTCACAGCCAGGCGGGTACGCGTGGATGCCAGGCGCCACAACCATCGGCGTCATCTACCGAGACGGCATCATCTTAGCAGCTGAAAAACGCGTAGCCTACGGCAACTTTATCATGAGCAAAGGCGGCAAAAAAGTATTCAAAGTGACAGACCGCATAGGCGTAGCGTGCGCAGGGCTGGTTGGCGACATGCAAATACTCGCCAGAGAAATTGAAGCACAAGCAAACCTGTTCAGCATGGACGTGGGCAGACCAATTTCAGTTAGAGCCGCAGCTAAACTTCTGGCGAATGTTCTATTCAACCGCCGATACGCTCCGCTGATTACGCAGACAATTGTCGCAGGCTTAGATGAAGAAGGCACATCGCTTTACGTGCTGGATGTCCTCGGCTCACTGATACCCGACAAGTACGCGGTAGTGGGTTCTGGAGCAGAAATTGCCGTTGGCGTTTTGGAAGAAAACTACAAGGAAGGCATGGAGCTTAACGAGGCGAAAGATTTGGTGACCAGAGCCGTAAAATCAGCAGTAAGCAGAGACGCAATGAGCGGTGACGGCGTAGACTTCCTGGTAATAACCAAAGACGGCGTAGCTGAAGAATCAACAAAATTTTAAATTTAACAGTTTTTTAAAAGAATCTTAACAGAAGCCACACAACAGCCTCTCGCAGAAACATTGAGGCTGCAACGTGGAGGAAACATGGCTTGCCGTTCGAACTAAGCTTAGATGAAGGAAAATTTCTAGTTGAACTTGCGCGAAACACCGTAACAGAGTACTTGAAAACACGAAAACGCTTCACAGCGCCACAATCCACTCCGAAGAAGCTTTTCGAGCAATGCGGAGTTTTCGTCACCCTGAACACCGTACAACACGGCGAAAAACAACTCCGCGGCTGCATAGGCTACCCTTACCCGACGCTGCCCCTCGTGGAAGCAGTTATAGAATCAGCCATAGACGCGGCAACCCAAGACCCAAGATTCTACCCGCTCTCACTAAGCGAGTTGGACAACGTGGTTTTCGAAGTAAGCGTGCTCACACCACCCGAATTAATCACGGTGCAGAAACCAGACGAGTACGTGACCAAAGTCAAAATCGGCGAAGACGGCTTAATCGTTGAAAAGGGCATGTACAAAGGGCTGCTGCTGCCTCAGGTGCCAGTGGAATGGAAATGGGACGAAGAAGAATTTCTCTGCCAATGCTGCGTCAAAGCAGGGCTTCCACTGGACAGCTGGCTGACAAAAGGCGTCAAAATTTACAAGTTCCAAGCCATAATTTTCGAAGAAGAAACACCAAAAGGCAAAATCAAACAACTACACCTCAACGAAACATAAACCGCCCAGCTATTCTCCAAGATTTCCAATGATCTCAGCTGCTCGGTTCACACCGTCAAACTTGATAGCAAATTTGTTTAATGCCTCAACTTTGCCTTTGAACAATTGCTTTTGCTCTTCGATTTTTTGAACCGCCAACTTTAGCTGCTTGCTATTTTTGGCAAGCATCGAGCAACCTAAATTCTGCAGCTTCACAGCGTTCCCCAACTGCTCAGGCTGCGAAGGAACACAAATGCTCGGCTTCGCGTACTTCACCGTTTCCAAGCATGTAATGTGTCCACCGCTGAAAATTATCAACCGCGCATCCCGCATACATTCCTGCCGCTCTTGCGCAGACAACCACGTGTGCACCACGCAGTTGCCGATTCGCGCGGTTTTTTTCTCGCCAGGCACCCCCAAACTCACCACACTTTTCACCTTAAGCTCCTTCAAAACTGGAAGTATCATCTGCGTTAGCTTTGCTCGAGTGCCGAATGGTCCGCTTATCGGAGCGAAAATATGCTCTTCTCCGCCTTGCACAGGCGTCATGTCAAGGAACCCGCCTGTAAACTCCACCTTCTCCGTTATGCCCATACTGTCTACGCTGGTTAAATTGTACTCGCAGACCGTGTAAGGCGGCGGAACATCAGGTATAATTATTTTCGCGCACTGTTTCACGTAGCGTTCAGTGAACCGTTCTCCAGGACTAAGAAAGGACGAAAAACCGTAACTTGGTCGTATGAGATTCGTTATGTACGCAGCTGGAAATTTCCACCTGTGCGCCAATCGCAGCGCGTGCATGTCGCCGTCAGCTACTATCACGTCAGGCTTTATTTTTTTAATGTGCTGTCTAAGGTCATAGTAGCGGTGCGCGGTTTCCATCGCGCTTGAACTCTTGGTTTCAAACGCTTTTTTTTCATAGTTGAAAACGGGCAGCGGAAACAAAATGTTAAGCAGCGACGCGGCAGTGTCTATTCCACGCGCGTTTTCGTACCAAGCCACGGGCGTGCACGGGTAAACGTTCTTGAACTCTTTTCTGAGCAGCTGATAGGCTCTTCCGCCTGAGAAAAAATGCACTTCATGCCCATTCCGCTCTAAGCGTTTCCCCAACGCCATAGTACGTGAAGCGTGTCCTAAGCCCAGTTCGGAGCAGCTGTACAGCAGTCTCATAAACCAAACATGCGCAGGAGGCATATTTTAATTATAATGCCAAAAACGCCAGTTTCAGGCTTCTGCTTGCAGAATATAGAATACGCTGCCGTAGTGCGCCGCGTATTTGCGGTACATTTCAATCTCCAACTCCTCGCAAGCGAGAATCTGCAGCGCTTCAGGGTTGCCTTGGTACTTGACTTTTAACGCAGGCAGCTTCCCTTCAATCGGCGTGTAATAGTTTTTCCACCAGCTGCTTTCTGGGACAGGGAACCAGCCGATTACGTGGTAGCCTGCTTTTCGGGCAATCGCCAAATTCTCCTCCACAGTTTTCATCGGGGGGTACACTTCAGCGAAAAACTTTTGAATTTCTTCTGGTGCCTCACGTTTGAACCAAGATAGCTCCGAAGCCACAAGGTACCCGTTGCTGGTCAGCAGTCGTTTCCATTCGCGGAGACCTTTTTCGAAGCCGATTACAAATATTGCCCCTTCAGACCATATCACGTCAAAACTATTATCTGCATACTTCAAGGCGCACATGTCGCCGTTGACTACTTGGATTCTGTTGCTAACGTCCGCTTCCGCTG
>CAZDLK010000052.1:0-12765 GCA_964506435.1 uncultured Candidatus Bathyarchaeia archaeon
AGTTCCGCTGGTTCACTTCATCCGACGGCTTCTTGATAGTTGCGGGAAAAGACGCGGTTAGCAATGAGGTTCTCGTGAAAAAGTACACTGCTGCGGATGACGCGGTTTTTCACGCTGACATCACAGGTGCACCATTCGTAGTAGTTAAAACGGAAGGCAAGCAACCCAGTGAGCAGGCGTTGCGTGAGGCAGGCGAGTTTGCCGCGGCGTTTTCCAGAGCTTGGCGTGAGGGCTTTGGTTCTGCGGATGTTTACTGGGTTAAGCCTGAGCAGTTAAGCAAGAGTGGTCCTTCAGGCGAGTACGTGCCGCATGGCGCTTTCGCTGTGAATGGTAAACGAAACTGGATGCGTAATGTGCCGCTTAGAACTGCCGTTGGTGTAGTTGAGGATGGCGAAGTGAGCTTTGTGGGTGGTGCTGTGGACGCGGTGAAAGCTAAAGCGAAAAGTTACGTTGTTCTTGAGCCAGGTGATGTTGCTGGAAAAGAGCTTCTGAAGCAAGTGCTACGGGCGTTGATGGTGAAGTTGCCGAAAGAGCAACGCGAAAAAGTTGGGAAAGCGTCCATTGAGCAGGTTAGAGAGTTTGTGCCCTTCGCTAAAGGCAGGGTTATGAGCGCTTAGCTCTTGCGGCTGATCATTTTCTTAGTTTCAGTATGTAGTTTTTCTCACGGGCAACTTCGTCTAGCAGCGAATGCATGATTTCGGATTTCGCTTTAAGGTCTAATCCCTTCGCTTTAGCTCTTGCTTCATTCAGAACCGTTTCAAGTTCTCCAATTTCCAAGACGGATGCGGCTATGCAGTAGAGAGTTTTTGAGCGCCCCTCATTGAACTCTGCCAGCATCTCTTTGAGCAGTTGCTCTCTTGTTTTCTGCTCGTTCTCGAACGCTGCGATTCCGTTCTTCTGAATGAAGGCTATGTTATCTTCAACTTTCTGGTAGCAGAGAATTGAATCAAATTTTTTGCCCAGTACTCTGTGCTTGCTCCACCTTGCGCAGGTGTTGTTTTCTTCGCAAAATCCGCAGAACTCTACGCCTTTTTTCTTGAGCGCACAGTTATGGAAGGGGCATGCAGCGCCCATTCGGTATTCGCTTTTGCAGCCGCCGCATTTGCTTTTTGTTTCCCTATGGTATGCTGGACACAGTCTACAGGAAAGACCGCAGATGCCAATTGCCACATGGCTGATTTTCATTGCAGCTTTCACACCGTGGATAGTGCCGCGCTTCGTTCTTATGCCTTTGCATCAGTAAACAAAATGCGCGTTAAGCAGGTTTGAGCAGCAGTTTGTATGCTTCTTCCTCAATTTCAGCAACCGCTAACAACATAGCTGATACTTCCGCCCTGTTCTGTTTCACAGCCGCCTTGCAAAGCTCAATGATTAGCTCGCCAGACTTCTTGAACATGACAGAGGCTTTTGTCCAGCAGTCCACAGCGTACTTGCGTCCCAAGGCTTCCAGAACAGCTGCCTGCCTGAAACGCATGCCGTTACTGTTTTCGTATGTTCGCGGCAACATCGGCGGCGTCGTTGCGTAAGCAACCATGTGCTCAAAACACTGCTTGTCATTCCACTCAAGAATTGCGCTTGCTGCTTTGTGCATTGCGGGAATACCGAAGAGGCTCACGGGTGGCTTCAGGAACTTTTCAGCCTTGAAGCGAAAGCCGTTCGCTGCGACTTCGAACTCGGATGGAATTTTTTCAGGGAAAGCAAATGCTCTGAACGTGTTTTTCTTGCTCATCCCAGGTGTGCTTACGCTTAGAGACTGCTCAAACTCCGCATATGATACGCGCTGCACCTCTTTGCAGCAACAGTCCTGCACAAAAACGACTTCTTCCGCGTCGTCGTACCCAACGACGAGAACGTAATGAATTGGAACGTGGATTTTCTGGTAGAGATAAGGAAAATAATGCAGGTGGTACATGTCAAGTGCCCCCGCCATGACCGGCTGCCCATCATCAATGAACTCTTTAAGCTGCGTGAACATGCTTTTGAAAGTCTTGCCCTCAACCACGGTTTCGTTGAACCCGATGATTTGGGCAAGGTCATGTAGCAGGTATTTTGGGCAGGCGCCCCAGTACACTTGATGAGGCGGGATTGCCTTCTTGAAGCTGAGGTAGGCAAAACCCGACATTCCGCCAACCGACGGCAGCAGAAAATCTGGGTAGTTTGTGTCTTTCCACTCGAACATGTCTTCTAAGCCGTTCCAGAAACAGGTGGAGTCGCAGACTCGGTGCGGCAAAGTGATTAGCTTTCTCATGTGTTCTCACAGTCCAGCGTAAGCAAGTTCTCCGCCGTGACGTTAATAGGTAGCGTAACTTTGCGCGGTTACACGGGCTAACGGGGCGGGGTAACTGTGGCGGGTTACAGTAACTATTTATTTTTTCCGCGCCATAGAGGGCATTGGATGCGTTATGGAGAGCGTCGTCGAGAAACTCAAGCGAGTCGGGCTAACCGAGTACGAAGCCAAAGCCTATTTGGCACTGCTGAACACGCATCTGAGCACGGCTACACAGGCATCTGAAAAGTCAGGCGTACCCCGCACGAAAATTTACGCGGTATTGGAAGCGTTGCGGAACAAGGGTTGGGTGCACGTGTACTCGGGCGTGCCGTTGCTGTTCAAAGCCATTCAGCCGTTGCGCGTGTTCGAGAAGGCTAAGGCAGACTACGCTGAGTTCTTGGAATCCGTCAAGATGACGCTTAAGGAAGAGGTGAACAACATGTGTGAAAAATTTGTGATAAAAAGATTCGACGTAGGATTGGAAGGGTTAAAGGAAGAAATTAAGAAAGCGAAAACCGTGGAAATAAACAACGCCACAACAGAATTCATTAAAAAAATAAGCGGCGCCTTCAAACCAGACGCTAAAATCCGCATGCTCATGTTTCCAAGCGAAATGAAACCCAACAACATACCGAACTTAGAGTGCAAACAGGCTGAGATAGCCATCGTAACTATCATACGAAACAAAGAAGTGCCATCGATGTCAATTGTTCTTGACGAATCGCGAACGTTCACGGCTTTCCAAGACCCAGTTGACCACAAATACATCATAGACGAAATGCTGTACGACGAATGCCAACGATGCTTCGCAGAATGGAGTAACATGGGCTGGAACGCAGACGCCCAAACATAGAGGTGCAGTGCACATGCCGATTGTAGATGGAAAGTACGAGGCAAAAATAAGCACCACCTTTGCCACTGTGGAAGAGGGCATAGAAGAAATAAAACGCATGATCCAGAAGTCACGGCGCATACGCATAAGCGGCATCCCCATGCAGTTGCTGGAAAAACTGAAACCTTTGCTGAAGGACAAAGACCTCATGATTATTCTGCCGCTGGGAGAAAAACCAACGGAAGAACTGAAACAGCTTGCACCAATCGCAACAACAAAAGCACGGATATACGTTGACTACAGAGGCGAGGAAGCAAACTCGGGCTCCGTCAGCTTTGCCAACCGCAACTTCAGCGTCATCTGGCGAGACGACAAAATTCTAGACGTTTCCGCCATGGAATACAGCAAATGCGTCAAGTGCATGGCAGGCACGTTTGAGGGCGGCTGGCGATACGCCCAAAAATGGTAGAGCAGACAACACCTTGTTTTTTCTATTTTTTGTTAAGCGCGCACGCAAAAACTATGCTGAATATGGTGCAGATAGACTAAAACAACTATATACACAACATTAAAAAATGGTTATTACGTTATTATTTGCAGTTCTTGTCGCCTTCAAGAGAGAGGGCGGTTTTAGAGCAGACGCTTATGTGGGAGGAAACGTAAAATAGCCGAGGCAGTTAAAAATAAAATTTCACGTCTTTTCGTAAAAGTTGCCTTCGCCTTTGAACCGGCAGTTCCGCGGCTTATCTCCTACTACGTAGGACAAGCGTTAAAGAAACGGAAGCAGCGAAATTTGATTCTGGAGTACAAAACCCGAACCAAACGGCTCGGCAAATTTCACTACAAAACGCAGATTGACATAGACTTGAACTCTAAACAAACCGCTTACATTCTTGATGGCTGGACTAAAAAAATTAAAAAGTTAAGGGAGGTGGTTTAATGCCTGAAGAGAAAAAAGGACACTTGAAAATAACAATCGAAGTGGAAGTCAACGAGCCACTCATGGACGCAGTGAAAGACTCCATAAACAAGATGACCGCAGCCTTGCCTGAACTGGTAAAGAGCAGAAAAGAAAAAGAAGAAAAACAATAAACCAAAACAACAATTTACTCCCCACCATTTTTCGTGCTCCAGCATTTTTCCCAGTTAAAAAGCTGCGTTGCTTGTTATTCATGAACTTCCGAAACATTTTATACGCAACTCACCAGAATGCATAGTAACAACTATTTCAGCAACAAACAAAAAGGTGCAACACATGAGCATTCTCCGATACCCTGACGAGGAAAAGGTAAGGCGGCAGTGGCGCAAACCAGAAACCACACTTAAACAAGTGGGCTTGCGCGCGGGCATGGTGTTCATGGACATAGGCTGCGGAGACGGTTTCTTCACAATCCCAGCGGCGCAACGTGTAGGAGAAAAAGGCGCGGTTTACGCCGTGGACAGGGATGCAGCTGCCATTGAAAAACTGAAAGACAAAGCTGCGGAAAAAGGCTTAACAAACATAACCGTCAAGATTGGAGCAGCGGAGGAGACAGTTTTCTGCAAGGAATGCGCGGACATTGTCTTTTGCAGCAGAGTGCTCCACGACTTCAAAGATCCAGCAAAAGTTTTGCTCAACGCCAAGCAAATGCTTAAGCCCGCTGGGAAGCTGGTGAATTTGGATTGGAAGAAGAAGCACACAATGTTTGGTCCGCCATTGCATATCAGGTTCAGCGAAGAGCAAGCCGCAGACCTCATCAAAACTGCAGGTTTCACCGTAGAGAGCGTGAAATCTACTGGACGCAACTTTTACGTAGTCACGGCAAAGTCATGAACAGTTAGGTTAACACGCCTACTTGTTTAGTTTTTTCAAGCACTTCGCCGCTGTGAGGCGCAAGCTCCAACTCTTCAGTCAGGTCTTTTCCTGCTTGATGCGAGCCAAAGTGGTCGCCGTCTAACCAGAATGAACTTGCAGATACATCGTATACTTTGCTTTTGTATGCTATGTAAGCTGGTTTTCCGTTTTTTCCATCATACGCGGCTAGTTCTTCAAGTGTGAATTTTTTGAGGTTTTCTGTCAAAAACATCACCTGTCCAATGTAATGTAAGAGAGTAACGGAAGTTTTAAGCGTTTAGGAAAAACATTACGAAATATGCTGCCGATTGGTTTGCTGAGGCTCTGGACAGCGCATACAGATTCAAGGAGAAAAAGGAAAAATTCGGTAACGATGATACCATCGTTTTTCTGTCCAGAGCCTTTTCAGCACCTGTCGTCGCGTTTTCTCCTTGAGTATGGACGATGTACTAAGAAAGGGGGAAATCGTAGTGTTTTTCTTGTGTTGCATTACCTTTTCCTGTATATCAGCAAGCCGATGATTATGACTACGATGATTATCGCTATTCCCATGACTATGATTGTCACAGTGGGGTCGATTGGCTGTGGATATTCTGGTGGTGCCGTTGGTCCTGCTGCTTCGCTTGCGTAGAAGCCTGTTTTAGCAGACGACGGATAGTACGAGTTGGAACCTGCAAAGCTTGCATACAGAGTGTATTGGCCAGGTATGTCTGGAGTCCAAGTGAAAATGTACACTCCGTTACCATCGCTTGTGGTAGTACCGATTTCCCTGAAGTTGTTGTTAGAGTCAAGGACGCTTAAGGTTACTTCAACGCCTGTAGCATCGCCTGGGCAGGGTTGGTTTTGGTAGACGTATTCCATCCATTTGCTCTGGCTCTCGTCAGAAACGCAGGGCAACCC
The DNA here is from genome assembly GCA_964506435.1 of uncultured Candidatus Bathyarchaeia archaeon. Classification (GTDB taxonomy): domain Archaea; phylum Thermoproteota; class Bathyarchaeia; order Bathyarchaeales; family Bathycorpusculaceae; genus JAOZHU01. The sequence goes on from CAZDLK010000052.1 coordinate 5,836, forward strand.
ATTCGGGAAGTTTTTAGCAACTTCGCTTTGCGCTACGCCGGCGGAAACGTCCATGACAGTACCAGTGATCGTAATCGGAGTTTCAGTGGTTACTCCAACGTTGGGAGCTGAAACAGTCATAGCGGTTGGGCCCTTGCCGAAAGCGTAAATCTGGTTGTCATAGCAGTTCAGCGACAGCATAGTGTTGTAAGCAATGGCTGTAGAATGTACGAAGGTACCTAACTCGTTCCAGAGCAGTTCGCCATTAGTCAGGTTTATAGCTATGATTTGTGCGCCGTGGAACAGCGGCGGGTTATACTCGTGGCCAATAGTAATGTAGCCAACGTCTTTTGTGAAAGCATGGCTGGACCATTCCCATATCGGCCAAATACCGTAGGGTGTTTCGATGCCTGGGTCTCCGATTAGTGTTGTAGTATTGGTGTACCAGAGTTGGTTTCCTGTCTTTGGATCAATGGCCCATATGTCTCCGCCGTAACTGCTAATTACCAACCTGCCGTTAGCGATTCCCATGAGACTGCAGCCTGCCACTGTGCCGTATATGTTTGGCGTGCCGTCGCCATATGGAGTTTTGAGAGTCATTTCCCATAGCTTTTCGCCAGTTCTTGTACTGATACCGTCGCATTTCCAGTTGACATAATTGATCATGATTCTGACTCCATCTATGGCAAACATTCTGTATCTCGTGAAGGGCAACAGTGACCCATATGTTGGGTAGGTATAGTTCTTGCATGTCACCACGGCGCCAGTGGTTTGATCCATGCTACAAAAGACCATCGATCCAGCTGATTGTTCCGAAGTGTGAAGTTCCCCTGATGTTAATAGCACCTCATTTCCAGTGAGGTAGTTGTTTCCATACGTTGCGTATGAGAGAGCAGGGTCTATGGGTACACCGTTAATTTCGGTAGGTATTGGTTTCGCCCACATCACTGTAGTAGCAAAGTCAATAACGCTATTCTCTGTTGGGGACCACCCCCAAGCACTGCTGAGTGCCATCGACATGTTGAAACAGCACAGCATAGGAGTAGTGGCAGTAATGTTTACCACTTCTTTGAGCTCGGGTCCGCCAAACGCGCTAGACGCAGGCTTATAGGTTCTCATGCTGCCAACAGTGCTGTTGATGAAGTAGCCGATCAAGTTTCCATTCTCATCTGCCTTAAACACGGCACTGGGGGGCATGTAGTTATGCGACATTGAACAGTTTACTACGCTAAGGACATACTGCCCAGTCGTAGCAGAAAACAGGTGGTATGCAGTTCCAACACTAACAACCTCATTTCCACCAGTCTCGGATGCAGGAATATCACCAAAAGTCCAGAGGTATGGACCGACAGCACCGTAGGTGTTAGCTGTTTTCCACTGAGTAATCATACCGCACAGCAACGTGGAATCGGTGTCTATTGTAAACAGCGTTTCACCAGTGAACAGGTCAGTGCAAACAATGCCATTTGAGTAGCTTGTGGCTTCTGGATAATACTGAGAGTACATTTTGCCGTCCATTATCACTGGCGCGTATTGAGGCCAGTATTGACGAGGAGTCCAGTAACTACCTGTCACTTCATTTCCGCCTGCATCACCGCCAACCACACCACCTGGACCCCAAGGCTTCGTCCAGAGAATGTGACCAGACAGTATTGAGTCAGTGTAAGGATTGCAAGTGCTGGTGCAATTGTAAAGTCCAGTATATGCGAATGGAATATTTCCGAGCCCAAGCCAGGGTCCCATGATCTTGTACCATTCTTGAACGTTTTGCGCGCTAACTGGAGTCTCCCAATAGTTTGATGGAAGAGGAGTTATCGGGTACGCTGTCTGCGTTACCGGCTCTTCTTGCACAGTAAGCGTTGCAACTTTGCTTTCGCTAGGCATCATCACAAGGTCTGCATATCCAAAGCCGAACATGCTAGCTGATGTTGTTGTTTGTCCACCGTAGAAGAACTGGAATTTCCATTCGCCAACTTTGTCTGGAACAAAATTGAAGAATGAACCGCCAGTGGTGTCACCTGTATAGGGACCGTACGTTGTAGTTACGTCATCAGGATCAGTGATTTTAACCGTCATATTTGTTGGTCCTTCACCGGATTGTACTGCTGTTGCTAGGAAAAAGTTGACGTTAACTGTTTGACCAACACCAATTGGGTTTGGAGCTACGTTAATGTACGCATAGGTTGGTATTTGCGTTCCAGCTGGAAAATATACGTCAGCTCTTGCCAGTGGTTGGGTAACGATTGTAGCGGCAATTAATAGAACTAGAAACATAGAGATCGCAGTGCATGTTTTTGTCAAAATTTTCGTTGATTTCACCGATGCTTCTGCCTCTTTGTTTATCTGAAGTTTCATTTTTCTTTTCTCCTTGTTTCAGTGAAAAACTGTTTGTTCAATGTCGCTATATAACTTTTTCTCCACATACGCTTTTTTGAGTTAAAATCCTATCAAGTTACTTAAAGATATGAAAAAGATTTGCGAAGGAATTATATCCTGCTACAGTATTGGAAATTGATAGATTAAAATCAGCATGAATTTCTAAGTGCATGTGTTACGCTGCGAAATAGTGCTGCTCATCCAGAAGAAGCAACAATAACAGAACACAAGGGTTAAGTATGCTCATTATCGTTTTAGTGTCCATGGTTGATGGGATTATATGGAATTAAAACTAATGGACACCTGCAGAGATTTACCTCCGAACTCAACATCAAAAGCAAAAACAGGATTACATATTAAATAATAGAATTTATATTTCTAACCACGTTCAAACTTGGACTATTGGAGAGTGCCGTTAGCCTCGGGAAAAATCTTGGTTACATCAGCATGGCCTTACATTAACGTGACACCGCATTTAGGCAACCTAGTCGGGTCAGTTTTATCTGCGGATGTTGTTGCGCGGTATTACAGGTTGCAAGGCGACGATGTGCTAATGGTAAGCGGCTCAGATGAGCACGGCACACCCATCGAAGTTGAAGCTCTAAAGCAGGGGATAACGCCTAAAGAGTTAACTGACAGAAACCACGCGTACGTGGCTGAGTTGTTCAAGCGTTGGGACGCATCTTTTGATAATTACACGCGGACTGAGAACCCTGTGCATAAAGAGTTTGTGCAAAAGTTTCTGATGAAAGTTTACGAGCGCGGCTACATTTTCTCCGAAGAAGCACAGATGCTGTATTGCGAGCGTGACCAGCGGTTTTTGCCTGACCGCTTCGTGGAGGGCAAATGCCCCTACTGCGGCTACGAGCATGCACGCGGAGACCAGTGCGACCGTTGCGGCAGGTTACTAGAGGCAGTCCTTGTGGAGCCACGCTGCGTGATTTGCGGAAGCACGCCCACGGTTAAAGCTACCAAGCACTGGTACATTGATTTATCGCGGTTGGCTGAACCGCTGAGCGAATATATCCGAGCTAATGAGCAGTTGCCGGCTAACGCGAAGAACTTCAGCTTAAACTGGATCAAAGAAGGCTTGAAAGCTAGGGCAGTTACGCGTGACGTTGATTGGGGGATTCCCGCACCGTTTCCCGGCGCTGAGGGCAAAACTATTTACGTGTGGGTTGAAGCGGTTTTAGGTTACGTTTCAGCCACTATAGAATATTGCCGCCATGTAGGTAAGCCTGAGTTATGGCGGGAATACTGGTTCAACAAGGATGCGCGGACGCTGTATTTTGTGGGAAAAGATAACATTCCCTTCCACACGATTATTCTGCCTGCGTTGCTTTTGGCTTCTGGCGAAAACTATAATTTACCTTGGAACGTTTCCGCAACAGAGTTTCTCCAATTCAAAGGCGAGAAAGCATCTAAGAGCCGGCGAATTGGCATATGGATAGACGAAGCGCTGGAAATGTTTCCAGTGGATTACTGGCGTTTCTTTCTAGTTGCCACGCGCCCTGAAGCTAAAGACGCCAATTTCTCATGGGAGTTTTTCACAGATAAGATCAACGCAGATTTGAATGACACGTTTGGAAATTTTGTACACCGAACATTGACTTTTATCAATTCGCGATTTGACGGCGCAGTGCCCAAAGCTGAGAAGTTAACAGTGGAAGACGAGGCTGTTCTGCAAAGCATCCGTGAAAAAGTAGAGGCTATGGCTGAGGAGATTGAAGCGTCTAAGCTGCAGTCTGCTGCAAACACGCTGATTAGCCTAAGCCGCGTGGGAAACCAGTACTTAAACGAAAAGGAGCCTTGGAATCTGCTTAAAACCGATAAGCCACGCGCAGCGGCTGTTTTGTATGTGGCAGCACAAGTGGTGAAAGCGCTTACTGTTACGTCAGCACCGATAATGCCTAACGCGGCGGAGCAGATGTGGCAGACGCTTGGCTTAGCGGGTAGCGTTCACGAGTGCAGGTGGACGGATGCGCTTGTGCCGCTGGAGGCGGGGCAGAAAATTGCTAAGGCAACGCCGCTTTTTCGCAAGATAGATGCCACTGCCGAGCAGCTTGATGAAAAGTTAGTGATAATTAGAGAGAAAATGGCAAATGCGAAATGAAACGGAAATGCGGGTTAAAGTTGATCTTCACGTGCACACGGTTTACTCGCCTGACTCATTGATTACGCTGGAGCAGCTTGTTTTTTGGGCTAAGCAGCGCGGATTGACCGCTGTTGCTGTAACAGACCATAACCGTGTTGAGGGCGCATTAAAGATGGCTGGGGAAACGGATTTCCTGATTATCCCCGGCACTGAAGTCAGCAGCAGAGACGGCCACATAGTCGGGCTTAACGTGCATGAAGTAATTCCGAGAGGCTTCAGCGCTGAGGAAACTGTAGAGCGAATTCACGCCGCAGGCGGCATAGCAATAGCATGCCACCCGTTTGCGCTTTTTAAGGGCAGCTTAGGCAAACACGCCAACGGCACATTCGACGCCATAGAAACCATCAACGCTTCTGCTTCGCCGTTCAAGCGCAGCGTACGAAAAGCTGAAGAAGTTGCAGCGCGGTTTAAGCTTCCGCGAGTTGCAGGTACCGACGCACATTATGCGCCTGCAGTTGGTTATGCTTACACGCTTGTGGACGCTGAACCAAACGTTGACGCAATCGTAAAAGCGATTGCCACTGGGCGTTGCCAGCCTTTGGGAACAGCAGTACCGCTTAAAGTGAAGTTTGAAAAGTATTATCACTATGTTAAGAAGAAAATTGCGGGCGCTTAACAAGATTTATATATGTTTTGGAATATCCCAGCGCAACCATCATATTTGGAGCCTAAGAGTCAATTATTGCAGAAAAGGAGAGGGGAGGGGTCACTATTGGCTGGTTTTCACGCCATTAGCATGTTGAAAACACGAGCCTATTTGGAGCCTATTAGTGGTTCATTGCAGTAACCTATAGGGGGTAGGTCTGCACCGCTTCTTTCAACGCTATTTAAAACTGCTTTTATCTAAGGAGGTATAGGTTTTCCACGCGGCAGTGGTTCACGCGCTACAACAGCCAGAAGCATTGTGCAAGCGCGCATGTTTCCGTCGATAAGTATTTATCCTCTCAAAGTGGCGATGTCTCCCGCCCACTTTCCGCTTTTTCTTTAGTTTTTTATTGGTTTAAAATTGTTGTGAGGCAGTTTCTTGCTGAGTCGCGGAATTTGCCGTTGTATGATTTGTGGGAAGCCTGTTCCCAGAGTAGTACCTCGCTATACTATCTCGTTAAAGCATGTCAGCGTATTTCAATATTAACAGTGCTCTGAAGCTCATGTCATATTTCCATCGGTTGTTTTTCCAGCTATCTTCCAGAGCCAGACCGCCATAGGCACTCCACTTCTTAAAATAGGAACTATGTGGCTTGACTGGGAAAAAGCCATCACCTTCCTGAAGTATTTCTTTCAAATCGTTTGCCTGATGTATGAGAGCTGGTATCTGCTTTACTATACCCATTCTTGCAAGTGACTCCATGGTATGCAGCCACCAGAACCAGTCTTTATCCTGTAAGTTATGTGGGGACTGCTTTAAGTCCCGCGGAGTTATTTCAGCCGGAGCAACTAGCTGACTTCCACATCTTATGTAAATATGCGGCATCGGCGAAAACTCAATGAGCTTCTCTAATGCTTTGGCTACAATGCTGGAATTTTTGCTATTCCTCCAGCCTTTAGTGAACGCCAACAATTTCAGATGGTAACTGTCTGGCAACGCGATGCCCCTACTGAAGTATAATTTATTTTGATATGTGCTGACTATATCTTCTATGGATGAAATTTCTGTTACTCTGTTGAATGTTTCAAGAGCTCGCTGAATTTCAGTCTTTATAAAATCATGTCCCTCAATCCCAAAATATGAAAAAACCACTGCACGAACATAATTCGCCCCGAATAAGCCAATTTCAGGTTCATAAACTGTTGACCACTTCCAAGGGTCGGGATTCCAGTCATCCTTCAACAATGCATTCAAACAATTTTCTACTACAGGGTAACTTTCAGGTACGCCCATCTCCGACAGAAACAGTAAAGCTGTCTCGGCACCGGTGTTATAGCGTTTTAGCTTGGCATCTGGTATCCAGCCGGCATGAAAGTTCTGTCCCAGATAGCCGTTGGCTTTTTGCCATGTAAATACATATTTAACTCTTTTGTCATCGAGTATCTCATCAAGATATTCTGCGATATCAGGGCTTTCTTCTAGGATTTCCTTTCTTGTTCTAAATCGAATCGATGCACAAGCTTTCTCAGTCAGGGTTTTTGTGACTTCGCTATTCACACCTAATACGCCTCTTGTAATACTGTATCTAATACCACAATAGTGGGGGAAACCCTTAAAAAAATAGCGCACACTACCAAATCAAAAATCTGGCTCGAAAGCTTTGTAGGCTTCAAAAAGACTAAGGTTGAAGAAGGGTAGATAAGTTCGAAAAACGCGTCGATAGGTTTTTATGTGCGGTTTAAATGTCTAAGGTAGTCACTGGATAAAAACACATTAAGGGATTGAACGGGCGAAATGGTAAGAAAAGCACGAATCCGCTTAACAAGCACAGACT
>CAZDLK010000053.1:0-12045 GCA_964506435.1 uncultured Candidatus Bathyarchaeia archaeon
TTAAGTAGGAGATCAAAGTGGAGTACAATGCTCGTGATATTGGCCGGGCAATGGTATATTATATTTCTAATATCGGTGATTGCTTAGAACTTAAATCTTTAATTTTTGGCCTTCCTACTGCTTATGCTACTTACTTCTTTGGCAACTGGTATTTAGTGCCTATCTTTTTCCTTACTTCTTTTGCTGACTTATTTTTTGGTATTTGGGCGTCTATAAACTTGGGAACATTTAGATGGGAACTAGTAGGTAGGTGGGTACTTAAAACTCTTACGCACTGCTTAACAATAATAGCAGTAGGTATTATAACATTTACAGTGTCAGTCGGCTTTGGATACGTCGTACCTATTCTAAATTTTATGCTCGTTCTACTTATAGCAATGGAAATGAGTTCTGTACTACGTAATGCTGCTAAAGCAGGACTTCCTGTACATCCAATTGTATTAACCATAGTTAACCTGGTAAGTAAAACGGCTTATCAGCGCTTAACATACGCAATAGACTTAGAGCGTCGAGCTCGTGAATGCCAAACAGCAATGATGCAAGAAACAGAGCTATACCAACAAAAACAGTATGACTCGGTCCTCGAAGAAGAACTTCAAAGCAGGAGGCAAGGCTAATGTATCAATTGAGTCAACGGTCTTTAGATAGGTTAAAAGAAGTGCATCCTAGCTTAGTACTGGTAGTACAAGAAGCTATCAAACTGTCTACGATAGATTTTATCGTAGTTGAAGGGATTCGTACTATCGAGAAACAACGTGAATATGTGGCTAAGAAAGTTAGCCGCACAATGAACTCAAAACATCTACGGCAGGAAGATGGGTTCTCTCATGCCGTAGATTTAGCACCTATCATCGATGGCCAGATACCCTGGAAAGAATTTTCCTACTTTAAGGAAATATCTAAAGCTATGAAACAGGCAGCGTCTAATCTTGGTGTCCAGATTATCTGGGGTGGAGACTGGAAAACTTTTGTGGACGGCCCGCACTATGAGCTTGCTTAGACATGCTATTGGTTATGGCCTCTGCGCTTTAGCCATTGTGGGTTTACTGTACTATGCAAATAGTATTAGCGTTAAACTACACTTGACGCAAGAAGAGCTAAAGCAAAAGCAGCTTGTCCTCGAGGAAAAGCAAAAAGAAACCCAACGTGAAACAGAGGCCACAGCCGAAAGAGATAAGCGCTATGAAGAACAAGACCAAATTTTATCGGGGATTCAAAAATCCCTTAAGCGTCTTCAGCGCGAGAATAAAGAAATTCTCGCCGCTCTTTCTGCTACTATTCCTCCTGATGCTCTTGCCGGCCTGCGGAGCTACAAAAACTATAAACACGAAACAGAAAGTGCCGGAACAGTTTCTTCGCAAGCAAACGATTCCGGCCAATCTGAGTGATCCTGTAACAGTTGAAGACTTAATTTTGCAAATCAGTATTCTTGAAGGAATGGTAGAACGCAGTAATATAAACCTTGACGCTATTCGCCATGCTATGGGTCAGCCTATTCAAACAGACCCTGCAAAATAGCTTGCTTAAACTCTTCTTGAGTGGCGCTTTTGGTCATAAGGACCTGCGCCACTTTATCATCTATTGTGTCTTCCGCAGAAATAAAATACACACGTACAGGATACTTTTGCCCAGGTCTAATAAGTCGACCATTTAACTGGTTATACTGCTCAAGACTCCAAGGCCGGCCATACCATATAATTATATGCCCACCAGTTTGCATATTTAATCCATGACTAACAGCACGTGGCTGCACAATAAGTAATGGTATTTCTCCTCTATCCCACTTATCCAATATAGACTGTTTTTCAGCACTTGTAGTCTGGCCAGTAATAGCCGGAGGTAAATATCCTAGCATACCCGCTATTTCAGTATACTCAAAACTGAAATAAATTGGGCACAGTACTGGAGACCCATTAGCTTCTTCTAACAGCTCTGCTAGTGCTTGAAGTTTTGCAGAATGAATAAAAGTATATGAACGGTTATTAACAATTAAGTCTCCATCATCATGGTAAATGGCGCCTTGCGTTACTTGATGCATTTTACCAGAGTGTACACCAGCTGTATCAGCTTTAACCATGTACTCAGCATTAGCACCAAATTGCGCTAAATAGTCTTTTCTAAATTGGTTATATTGCTGCCGGACATTAGGAGGCAGTTTAATTGGTACGTGAATATATACAGCTTCTGGCATATCCAAATGGTCAGAAGCACGTAAAATTGATGTTATTGGCGCAACTCTACGCTGGATAGTTTCTGCTGCATTCTTTCGCAGTTTTAAGTCAAACCTGTTATATGGATTTTGTATAAAGAACTCTGCTTTATAGTCGTTAAAAGTGCGGTACAGTGCTTGCCCACCGTCTAGCATATAATACTGTGACCACAGGTCTAAGTATCCATTGGGCATCGGCTCGCCTGACAAGCAAAATATACCGTTATGCTTAAAGAAGTGCCGTAGCCGGGCTAAGTACTTAAATCTGGCAGACTTAGGACTTTTAATAGCCGTGGACTCATCTAATACTAGAACCCTATCTTTTAAGTCCACAGATCCATGCTTCTCTACTTTATTATGTAGCCACTTTATTCCGTCATAATTGATTATCTTTATATCAGGCTTTTGCTTATATAAGTCATCTTTATCTGATCCATGAAGAACAGTAAAAGAAAAAGAGGTCCATTTTTTGATTTCATCTGGCCAGGTTCTTGTAGCCACTAGCAGCGGTGCCACAACTAAAGCTTTCATCTTGGCACGGCGAAGTATTTCCAAAATAATTAAAGTCTTACCTAGACCCATATCAAATGCTTCGTAATGGATCATGTTCTCAAGTGCTTCTTGTACAGCTCTTTCCTGGTATGGTCTAAGTGTGGTCATGCTGGAAACTCCCGCGCGCGCATTAAACCTAACTTTAACTAAGACTACTAACTGAATTTCTAAAAAAAGTCTAATGCGCGCGCTTTTAAGCTTTGCGCTAAGCAATTAAATCGAGCCTTATATTAGACGGTTCAAAATCTCGTGTTGGATCCCGTCGCATAATCACGCAATCACCTTCGGGATATTTAGACAACACCCAATCAATAAAAGCCTTTGGATCATCTTCCCACTGCTTGCAGAACCTAGATGGAGAAGCATTAGCCTTTCTATAATGCCGCAGGCAAAAGCTTTTTACTCTTTTAGCTATGAGGTATTGAGCTCGACTATCCGGGGCCTGTTCTATAGCAGAACAAACCTGGGTAATATGTAAAACTTTATCCAGGCGGTCAAAAGTTTCCTCGTTATAAAAATTCTTAGACACTCGCATGTATTACCTCCGTTCAAGCATTAAAAGTACCAAGAGAAAAGTTGATTCAATAGCTATAATTCCAGCTACCAAATGGTAAGTGCTACGTTCATTTGTCACCTCGCAGTCCTTTTAATCGTGGATGACGTAGACTCCCAGCAGGAGTTACATTTTGGTATAAGATCTCTGCTGTACGTCCAATAATTTCATCAGGATCTTGGTACCAGAAAGCTCGCTGAGAGTCTGATAAACCACTACCGACACGTACAGGTACACCATTAAAATCAACTATAACTCCTCCTGCCATACCCATGTATTTTCCATCTCCTTCAAAGATACCAATGATCTTGCAGTCAACAGATTCAGTTGGTTTCATTTTCATCCAGTCGTAAGTTCTGTCACTTTGATACAAGCTATGCGCTTGCTTTACCATAACTCCTTCAAATCCGTATTCTCTGTACTCTTCATACTTGTCATGGATACTTTCTTCATCTTGTACTTTAGTATGAGTTATAAAAGTAATATGAGAAAATTCTTTACCAATTTGTGTGTCCCAATGTTCTAAAAACTGGTTACGTTGAAAAAACGGCTTATCATGCAAACTTGGTACATCAAATATGTTATACCTAGCGTTATCTGCTTCTGTAAAAGCTCGGATCTGTCCGCTGATTTCATCGAAATGTTCGCCATCAACCATGAGTTCTCCGTCTAACACAGTGTCCGGAGGCATAAGTTTCAAAATCGCGCGGACTTCTTCTTGTACGTAAGACAAGCCGCGGAAAACGTGGCCTCTCCTGGAAAAGAATGTATTCCACTTATATATGGAACGCAAGCCATCAAGCTTTGGAGAAACATAGCATGGAAACTTACATTTTTTAGGTGTGTATAAATGAGCAAGTTGAAGTGGATGCACAGGAATTAAGTCAGGGAATACCTGGTTAATAGACTTGATACCCAGGCCAAAGTCTAAAGACTTATTGAGAATAAGGATAAGAAGATACGCAGATTTGTATGACAGTTCTTGTATGTGCTTAGTAACCGCACGCTTTGCTCGTGTTCCAGTTATACGACGATTAACCAGGTCTGTTAGCAACTGGGCAGTTTTTTTACTAAAATGCTCAGTACCTACGCCCGTTACCCATTTAGTATTAGGCGTCAGACCAAACTGCATATATGGGTTATACGTTGTATGTAGCATGTTTTTCAGTTCCGGAAAACCAGATAATACAGCCTTTTTAGCATTTAGCCCGCGAGTGTTTCTAATGATTTGCACGGCATCATACATTTGATCGCTATTCATGGCTAGTTCTCCAGTCAGCTAAAAGTTTATCTACACCTTGCTTAGTGTTAATTATATAGTGTCGTTGCCCTAGTTCTGCAATTAAGCTTGTGTAAAACTGCTGTGACGCGCTAACTACTCCACCAGATGGGCGCTTGACTTCAACAAAAGCTAAAAATCTACCTGGTAAAAGCACAAGTCTATCAGGTATTCCTTTAGGCGGAGGCGTCAGTTTCCAGCACACCCCGTTGTTCTTCTGAACCATGTCCTGAAGATGTTTTTCTATTACGCACTCTTTTTGGCTTAGCAGGCTCATGGACTTCCTCCTCAACTGACGCGGGCTTAGGGGCTGCTTTACAATGCTTTTTAGCATATACCTGTCTACTTAAGTCAGTTATTACATGCATTGCCTCTTTTCGCAGCGATGAAATATACCGTGATAACAGCCGATGTAAAATATGTAAGCGGTTATGGCTATGCAGTTCTATATACATAAGTACGCCGATAGTTTCTTTGTCTGGGTTATGCATACTTAAGTACCCGCTTAAGTACGTCCAGTTTCCGAGAGTGCGAGAATACTGCTTAATGACTTCATCACTTACAGTCTCAGGAATGATGTTTTGCGTCTGCAGCATATTATACCTCACATTTTCTTATAGCGGGGACCTACAAATCCATCCGCCGTTAATGGAATACCCTTAGCCCATTCTTCTGACTTGCACATGTTTTCACATATACGTTCTAAAGTGTTGTCTGCATCATGATCAGGAATTTCACATACTACTTCATCATACACTGACCAGATAATTACAGGTCCTACATTAGCTTCTATTTGTTCCATACCATAAATTAAGAGATCTCTAGCAAGGGCTTGCACGACATTCTCAGTTATACGTCCTGGAGTTAACTGCATTGGCATCCATTGCTTTGAAGTTTGATAAAACCCCCAGTGGCAAGGAACTAAACCGTAAGTTCCTTTATCTACAAATGGGGCAAAGTAATACATGACACGCCCACTAGGAATAGTCATCGCTAGCCATTTACGTGCATGCTTATCGTTTACAATTCTAAAAGATACTCTATGTGTTTCAAAAGTAATTCCTGGCGATTGTATTGCTCTTATAGCTGCTTCTTGCAACTTATACCACATATCAACAACTTTTTTATGCTTAGTCCTATACCCTTTAACCATGAATTGAGATTCTTCTAAAGTCAGTTTCATACCCCACTGCTTTTCAGCAGTTATAACTAATCTCTTAGCACCTTGGCCGTAACCACAGCCAAGTATTACAACCTTACCGCTTTGACGCTGAGCTTTAGTTACGTTTTCTGGCCTCACGTTAAACATAAAAGCTGCTTGATCCACATATTGATCATGTCCTGCTTCAAATCTATCTAATGCTTCTTGATTTTTTGCTAGCCACTCAAGTACTACGTATTCGATTGATCCGTAGTCAGCAGCTGCGATTTTATATCCTGCAGGTGCTTTAATCATTGACCTTATTAGTGCTCTGGCAGACTTAACAGGGTTATCATCCACAATAGAACCGTCGAAATAACGAGCAATCTCAGTATCAACTGCTTGCACCAAAAGAGTATCGTATTCTTCTTTTGTGATAAGCTTTTGTTTATACTGTTGCTCGGCAAAAGAGTCTCTGATAGAAGCACGAGGCAAGTTAAGAAGCTGTACACCGTTGCCAGTGAAACGACCAGTATGTGCGCCGTAATAACGCTGGTTGTCATATACCCGTCCTTTATAGGCCATATCTTGAAATCTAATATACTTACCAATGGACGATAGCCCTAGCTGCGAACGCATTTCTAGCAACATAATAACATCATCTGGTAAATCATCTCGCTCTAGTACTTTTAATACTGTATCAGCTTGACAATTTTCCATTGTGATGCCGCGTTGCTGTACATATTTAACTATACGCTGAGTTTGTGTGATTTTTGTTATGGCATTATTTGTAAGTTCTGGAAGTAGTTCAAAATGAGCTTCACGGTAAGCTTCAGATATTCGGCGAATTTGTTTAACAGCCGCGGTATCTACTGGAATACCACGGGCATTTACTTGGCATGAATGCACCCAAGCTTTATATTCTGTTTCAGATAGGTGATCAGCTGGTAAAGCATGTAATAACTCATGCTCAGCTCGTACGTCTTGTTTACAATAGTCAATAAATTGTAACCACATCGGCTGCAAAGTAGGTAAAATAGTACCAGCTTTATCTCTACCGAAGCTTAAAGCTGGCGTGCAAAATAGTTTTATTAAGTGCTTACCTACTGGAGATTTTTGATGCTCTAGTTTTAGTACCGCGCCAGCTTTTTCCAAGGATTGAGGTAAACCATAACGTCCACATAAGGCCATAAGGCAGATATAGTTATTAAAGGTGGTTGGCTTAAAACCATATCTTTTACCGAGTATGTTGGTAACTGCCCACTCAAATTCAGCATTAAAAGCATATTGGGTAAAGTCATTAGGATTTTTACAGAAATCTGGAATAGGATCTCCAGGAAACCACATATTAACCAGGTTAGTATTTCCTACGTATTGATAGCCCATCATAAGTATGTCAGCGTCTGGGCTATTTAAGTAGTTAGTACGACCTCTTGCTTTTAAGTCTACAGATGACCGTGTTTCATAATCCACAACTACTTTTATTTTACCCATTATATCTCTACACTTTTTGTATAAAGATGTGCGTAAAAAGGGGCAAGTTTCCCTGCCCCTTCTATAGTTACACCAGCTCAGCGTTGGGAGACTCGTTGCCGTCAGCTTCACTATCGATCACGCTAGCAAAAGCTTCTTCCGGCGGAATACGGCCATCCAGCCGTTCTCCATCCTCGCGTTTCATGATGGAATTCAAGCCGGCGGCTACTCCGCCTTTACCAAACTTGAAAGGATAGAAGTTTACGTCGATGATGCCATAGCAGCCGCTGTAAAAATCATCACGGCGAATGATAGGCCGAGCGAAACGATCAACGATGGCAGGAGGCCTATCCATGGGCGCTGAAGCATTAAAAAAGAAGGCGCCTTTCAGATAGTCTCGTTTGCCGTCTTCAGCTTCCGCCGCTTCTTGATCTCCGTCTCGCAATGGCTGACGAAAATCTTTGTTCTGGGTCGTGATCTTATTGAACAAGCCTTTTTGAACACCCGCGTTTGTCGCTTTGACAATCGCCGCTTTGACCTGTTCCACCATGTCAGTGCAAGACTTGGGAATGATAACTTGCACGCTGAATTTGGGAGGTTGGTTATCCTCCACGGCTTTGGGTTCCCACACCTGGACAAATGAAAAACGGACCGGGGTAGCTTTTGTTCCAAGAATCATACATCCTCCTGTGTCACCATTCACTGGTTCACATGTCGTCGCGTGGTTTATTATACCCGGCGAGAATGCGACGTTTATTCTCTTCGAGTTTCTTCTCAAAAGTGATAGCGAGATGTGAAGGCGACAAGCCCCACAGCTCACATACACTTCCAAGAAAAAATAGCACGTCTATAAGTTCTTCACGCAGGTTATCATAGTCCATGGGCTTGTAGTCCTCAGGGCGCCAAGGCTTCCACGGAGCTGCATCGAGAAGTTCAGCTACTTCCGCATGTAAAGCTAAACACAAATCGCGATGCACAGCCATTCGTGTAGTTTTACGCAACTGCATTTGCGGGTATCCAAGGTCCTTATGATACGCCTCTATCGCTTTGAAAATGCTGTTAAAAGCGTCTTGACTCATGTGTTCCTCCTATAGATACACACGGTGTCTCCAAGTTGAGGGATCATGGTACTCCGCCCATAAAGCCCGCCCCGAATTTTGATCTCCAGTTTTTTGCTGAAATACTACAAGTTTGCAAGTTGTATTCATTAAAAGTTTTGTACAATGTATACAAGGCTCTAGTGTGCAATAACAAGCGTATATTTTAGCTGGGTCTGCGTATAACATAGCATTCTGCTCTGCATGAACAGCAGGACATAACCACTTATTTCCTGTTTCTTGAGCAATGCATGTAGTGCAGTGAGGAACTTTTTTTGGCGGGCCATTATAACCAGTTGATAAAATAATTCCTTCTTTAGTAACTAAAACGCAGCCCACTTGCTTATGCAAGCATGTACTACGTTCTGCTACAGTACTGGCTACCTTCATACACCATTCTGCTAATGTCGGGCGCTTACACATATTTCGCCACCTCATTATGCATTTTATGGTAGTTGCATTTCATCTTGCCTTCACGGCACTGCATTCCGCATTCGCACGGCCTGTCAACATACTTAAAAAGAGCAGGGAACCATGTAAGAGCAGCAAAATGCAGTTTTCTAGCAACTAAAACAGTTTCTATTGTATTGCGATAGCACTTCCGAAGCGTTATCAAGTGCGCTAGACTACGAGCGTTGATGGTTAGCATATATCTGACTTCAATGGATAATGGTAAAATTTGACGAGCGTGGGCTTTATCCATTCCTTTATCAATAAGTGATATGTATGTTTCCATGGTATGTGAAACTGTTTCTTCTACCTCGCCAACTAGTTCCAAAGGTACTCTATGTGGTACGTCTCTATGGTCTTGATAATGGGTACTACTCATAGTAGGGCTTGAAATACGATGAGTACGAAGCTGGTCTGCGCATGCACGAGAAATCTGAGAAATACGAAAACAAATAACAGCATGCTCTAATGGCGAGCCATGCTGCGCTTCGTATAAAAATCTGATTAAGGCTTCACTAGGTTTTACTGCGCTAGTGAATATACCTTTTTGCGTTGAGTTTGCTGCTTCAGTTACTACCGCTGTAGGGTTAGGTGTACTCCATATCACGTCGACACGTGGGTCATATGGTAGCAACTTTACCATACTAGCCTCCTTGCGCTTACGTAAAGCCCTAGTATTTAGAGCTTTACGTAAACGCGGCACATTGGTGCCGCGTTAGCTAGTCTTTTAAGACATCAGCCAGAGCTGCGTATCCGGCTATATCCACACGGTTATCGTGCTTTCGCCGAACTTTTTCCCGACAGACTTTAAGCAGAATCATAGCAAGAGCTACCTGGTCCGCCTGAATTTCAATACCAAACAGAACTGACCACATAGTTGCTATGTCTGCAAAGCTGTCTTCTACATCTCCATAGTCATCTCTGCGGTCTCCGCAGATTAGCTGTTTAGCTTCATCAAGTGCCGCCCCCAGCTGAGGGCGGCACTCTTTGTCGGTGGCCATGAATTACAGCATGACCTTCTTCTTCGCTTTTCCTTCGACCGCATCTTCGGCCTCAGTTGTGGCAGGGGTAGTAGCGTTGGCGCCGGTGGCCAGAACGACGTTTTCGTACGAGTAATCGCCGGCCTGCACCCGCGCCAGCTTCATGCTCGCGAGCTCCATTTCGGCCTTGCGGATTTCCAGGACCTTCTTGAGAATGGCGTCGTCCGGGCTTTCCTTGGACTTCTCCTCGGCCTTGGAGTAGGCCGTACTGGCACGGTCTTCGCGCTTCTGAGCATTTTCGAGGATCTCGGCGGCAGTCTTGGGCTTGGCCGCGGTGCCGAACGCACGGCGCTTGGCGTTATACTGCTCTGCGGTGCCCATGAAAAACACGCCGTCGTCGTTGGTCATCGGAAACTCGGCACGAGTCGGATCGACTTCCGCCATGGCCAGACCGCGGGCGTTCAGATACGCCAGCTGGCTAGCAAGACCCGCCTTGTTGACGTCGGCCGCGGCCATCAGGGAGGCGCGAGTGGCGCCGCCAGCGCGGATGCATTCGAGGATGATGGTCTGCTTGTTCTTGGCAACATTTCCCTGGGACATGGTTAATCTCCTTGTGTTAAAGTTAACTACAGTCGCTCACCTTTGTAGATATTAATATAAGCTAAAGTATTACTTTTGTAAATAGAAATTATTCCAATTTTACTCTGGATTGTCAGCGAAATCCTTGAAAGCTTCTTGTGGATCAGTTACGTTAACCGCCGCCTTGGGACTACTGCTTTTAGCCAAAGTAAGAGTGCCTTCAGGCTTGATTATAAACTTTTCAAGCTTTACACGTTCTTTACGCGGTAGCAGTTTTTCAATTTGTGCTGGTCCGCGAAGTACTGGTGCTGTGAGAAGAAAATCTGTCACGTCTTCGAGGCATGGAAACTCCTCAATAAGAGATTCTACTGTTGTAGTTGGGTGCCAAGCCCTGTTACTACGGCCACGAACCAGCTTAAAACCAGGAACCGGCTGTCCTTTAGCCAGTTCTAAAAATACGTATTTTTCCATCGCTTTGAATGCCTGCTTAACCTCGTCTTGCTGCTCAAGTAATGCTATAATTTGCTCAAGAGTGGCACGATTTTCTTGCATGTCTGCAAAAGCCAGTAAAGCACTCTGTCGTGTCAAAGCCAGCTGGTCAAGGCGAGCACGACATATACCACCGGCGTCGCACCATCGGCACTGAACTTCACCAGGTACAATAGGTGGATTATTACTTTCGGCCATTCTTAAGCTTTGATCCAGACGAGCGAAAAATGTGGTTAAGTCTTGTGGAAAAACTTGAACTTTCGCATAGTTGCTAAGTCGGGGCTGCGCAATGTGCACAAACCAGGATTTTTTTTCAGCGGCTTTATAGCCAGCTTGGGGATAAAGCAAGTCAATGAACCCGGCTAAGTAAGCCAGTAGTTGTGAATTATTATAGGCGTCAACAAAAACTCCTTTGCCGAACTTAAAGTCAATCACATGGATTTCAGTGGGAGTTTCAACACCAAAATCCAAGGTGCCGTACACACTTGGAAAATCTTTAAGTGTTACAAATTGCTCTTGATACCTATTTGTTCCAGGATGTGTGAAATCGATTTCCGCTTGAACATAATTTACGACATCCTTGACCAGGTAAGGATGCTCTTCTTGCGCATATTCAATAGCTACAGGTTCGGGCCAAGTTTCCAGTACTTGTTGCGTGTAAGAATGCAGCAACGTACCTTCCGCTGCGAATGACGATGTAGGTAGCTTTGGAACAGTCTCACATAAAGCTACGCTACCTGGGCAACGCAAAATGCGTTCCAAACGAGATGGGCTGTACTTAGAATGATTCATAATAGTCCTCCATTAAACAAAGCGTTAAAGATTACCAGTAAGAAAACGACTATTACCACTATAGCGGCAATTGCTGAACATAAGCTATCCATTGCTACTCCTTATCCATACATAAAAACCATAGTACAAGTATAAATACTATGCCGATTGCCAGGATTTTAATTAGCATAGATACTTCCTTTTACCGGAATTTTTATGTAGGTTTCCACTGGGTAAAAATTGGTGCCCTTAGGAGTATGTGAAAACTTATCGCATACCCATTTTGCTACATTTTCAATTTCATTTGGTATGGTGCATGTAAAAACAGAGCCATCAGTAGTGATAGCTATGGCCAAACGAACTCGTACATAACCTTCTTGCACTATTGGTTTATTCATCATTGTCTTGCTCCATTTTCCTCAGTTATAGTTTTCTTTTGCTACTTTAGCAGTACAGCCTTAGTTTTCCCCAA
>CAZDLK010000054.1:0-11445 GCA_964506435.1 uncultured Candidatus Bathyarchaeia archaeon
TCATCCTGCGAAATCTTGCCACGCTTCTTCGACAACCGCAACGCCAACTGCGCAAGCACAGACAACTGCGAAGTGAAAGTCTTCGTCGCCGCCACACCAATCTCAGGACCCGACTGCTGACCAATGTAAACCCGCGAGACACGCGTCAAAGTCGAACCAATCGCGTTAGTTAAACCGAGAATTGTTGCCGCCCGCTGCTGTGCACAAGTCACAGCCGCCAACGTATCCGCAGTTTCGCCCGACTGACTTACGGCTAGAATCGTGCTGTCAATGTTCACTGACTTGCCATGCTGCTCCACAAATTCTGAAGCATACACAGGATAAGTGGGCAGAAACGCGAGCTTCGAAAACATGTAGCTTGCAGCTAAACAAGCATGATAGGATGTGCCGCATGCGACTAGAAACACTTCGTTGGCGCGGTCGAGAAACGTTGAAATCAAATCCAGATAGTGCTCCTGAAACCTCAGCGTGTTCCGCAATGTCGCTGGCTGCTCATGGATCTCTTTAATCATAAAATATGGGTAGCCCTGCTTAACAGCCATTTCAGACGTCCAATCAATAACTGTAGGCTCACGCGTGACAACGCTGGAATCTTGAATTTTCCTGATCTCGTAGCCTGCAGACGAAAGAACCACAAGTTCACCGTTGTTCACGAAAACAGCTTTGTTGGTTACTGGCAGAAACGCGGGAATATCCGATGCACAGTAAACCGCGTCTTCAGCTACGCCTAAGACAAGGGGGCTTTCGTTTCTAGCGCAGATCACCTTATCAGGCTCTTTAGTTGAAACAGCAGCTAACGCATATGACCCGTCGATTTTTTTGACGGCGTCAAGCACAGCATCAACAAAACTGAACGAAGGATTTTGCTTGAGACTT
The DNA here is from genome assembly GCA_964506435.1 of uncultured Candidatus Bathyarchaeia archaeon. GTDB lineage: Archaea > Thermoproteota > Bathyarchaeia > Bathyarchaeales > Bathycorpusculaceae > JAOZHU01. The sequence goes on from CAZDLK010000054.1 coordinate 877, forward strand.
TCCTCTATAAGGTGCGCTAGTACTTCAGTGTCTGTTTTTGAACGGAAAACGTGACCACGATTTTCCAGTTCAAGTTTCAACTCAGAAAAATTCTCAATAATCCCGTTGTGAACCACAGCTATCTGCTCACTGCAGTCCGTGTGTGGGTGCGCGTTGACTTGCAGCGGCGCACCATGCGTAGCCCATCTTGTATGCCCGATGCCGACGTTACCAGGCAAATCGTCAAGATTCAAGATTTTGTGAACTTCGTCTATTTTTCCCTGGTCTTTTTTCACGTGGAGTTCACTGTTGGCTATTGTGGCTATGCCCACGGAGTCGTAGCCGCGGTACTCAAGCCGCTTCAATGCAGCGTGAATTACTGGTGCCGCATTGCCATTTTTTATGACGCAACCGAAGATTCCGCACATTTTCCAGATGCCTCAAGTTTTGGTTTTGTTTTGCTCTACGGAGGCTATTCAAGCTTTTTGTTTACTAATAAGTATTTTTAGGAGATATTTTTGACCTCTGAAAAAGTTTTTTTAGGCGTCTCCATGCCTGCACCGTGCTTGGCGCTACACAAAAAGCCGAGATTTGCCGTTTAACCAATCACTATAACAAAATTTTTAACAGTAGTTGCACACTATGTTGCGGGGGAAACAATGGATAAAAAACTGCTGCTTCAAGACGACGGCAAAACGCAAAAAGTCAAAGAAATCAGCATCATGCGCGACCAACAAAAGCTAAAGATGATTTTAGGCAAACTAAGCTGGAAAATCCTATCACTGCTCGCTGAAAAAGAAATGTACCCGCTTGAAATTGCGCGGCAACTCGGAATCCACGAACAAAAAGTCTACTACCACATTAGAAAACTCGCAAAGGCAGGCGCCATAACCGTTGCAAGGGAAGAAAAAAAGAAAGGCGCAACCGCAAAATACTATAAAACCGTCTCGCCAGCCTTCGGCATCGAGTTCCCACAAGGATACAAAACACTGCAGACGCCTTCACTGCTAGCAGCAAGCGAGCAAATCCAAAATTTCTTCCACGAATTCATTAACGAGAACGGCGCTTTCAACGGAAAAATAGTGGTAGGCAGCCCCACGCCACACGGCCCATTCAAAACCAGCTCCAGAGACGGGCATTACGCAGCGCACTTGACGTTTTTCTTAGGGCAGTTCGCCAAGATGCCACAGGAATTCGCCATAAAACTAGACGTAGACGTCAAAGCGGAAAAAGAAGAAAAAAACAACCTGATTCTTGTGGGCGGACCTGGCACGAACCTGCTTACGCAGGAGATAAACGAGCACTTGCCCGTCAAGTTTAACATGCAATCTTCAAATGAAGGCTTCTTGCTGGGCGGCATGGTATCCAGAAAAACCACACGCGTGTACACTGCTGACGCCGCGGGGCTGATAGCGAAGATTGTGAACCCATGGGACGCGGATAAGCGCATTATTGTTTTGGCGGGCAACAAAGGCGTCGGCACCAAAGCGTGCGTTCTAGCTTTGGCTAATTTCTGGAAAAAAACCTTGCAGGAGTACAATGGCGAAGGCGACTTCGCAGTTGTCATTCAAGGCTTCGACTTGGACGGCGATGGAAAAGTAGATTCTGTAGAGGTTCTAGAATAGAATTGCGCTTAACTGAGGTTCAAGAAATTGTTTTCGGCTTCGGACACCCAAACATCCAAGCCACGCATAAGGCAACTCTGGAATTCACGAAGGACACGCATTTATCCAGAAAAGGCGACTGCATAATCGCCGTGGCTGCAGACAAAGCCTTAGCAGATTTAAGTTCCGAATTCAAGGCAGCATTACGAAAACCCAACGCAAAACTCACCATGCACATTGAAGCGGACGGAGCCACAGCACAAGTCCAAGCACACGGCACACCACAATTAAGCTTAGCTCACTCCACGGACGCGGTTGTACGCAAAAGCGATTACATGTGCAGCAGAACCTTGGCTGTACGCGCAGACAAAGCCGCAATCGACCTACCCAGAGCGCTTGTGGAGAAACTGAAAAATCCACAACAGCAAGTAAAAATCACGTTAACCGTAAGCTTTTAACGGATTTTGGCGTCTAAAGCTACTTGCCACTCGTAGGGTGCAGTTTCACGGATAGTTTTTACGAAAAGAACCTTGCCCACAGTTCTGCCCGCGTTCGCCACGGCCTCTGAAAAACGCGACTGCATGTTTTCTATGGAGTCGGGCAGGCGTATGAACCCGTAAAAGTGAACTGTACCGCCAGCGGGCTTTACTGCTTTGCAGGCGGCGTCAACGAACGCGATGGCTTTTTCAGGCAAATTCATAATCACGCGGTCTGCAACGCCTAAAAGCTTGTCTTCAACGACCTGCTGTGCGTTGCCTAGGATTGGGTGAACCCTGTTCTCCACCCTGTTCAGCCTAACGTTTCGTTTCAGCAGTTCAACGGCGTCTGGGTTTATGTCCACAGCGTAAACCTTTACGCTTGGAACGCTCTTGGCGATGAGCACCGCGAATGGCCCAACGCCAGCAAACAAGTCCACCACCGTCTCGCCAGCTTGAACAAGTGAGGCTACACGGTTGTGCTCATGTGAAAGCCGAGGAGAAAAATACGCTTTTGCTGCGTCAACGTAGTAGCTGCAGCCGTGCTCCTTGTGGATGGCAGTGGTTTTTGGCTCTCCTGCGATAACGGTTAGTTCGCGTATGCGGAAGGTTCCGCTGACTGCGCCAGCTTTCGCTAGCACCGTGTGTATGTTCTTATGCGTTTGAAGAACAGCTTTGCCGATTAAGCTGGTGTGAGCGTTGAGTTCAGGTGGGATTTCGATGATGGCTACGTCGCCGACTGTATCTAATGCGTGCGGTAGAAAAGCCAGTAAATTAGGCGGAAGCTGGTTTTCAAGAATTTCGGCAAGCGTTTTTGCTTGTTGTTTTCTTTCTGGAAAAGTGTGCGTTGCCAGTTGGAATTGAGGGATTTGCGTTTGCAGTGTGGTCAATTCTGTTTCTGAAGGTCGGCGAGTAAGGGGCACGTAAATGTGCTGCGCGTTTTTCTGTATTTCCAGTTCCCTGTTGCGTATCTCCAGCTTGCCAGTCAGCAATAGGGTTTTCTCGCCGTGTATCTTCGGAACTTTGATGCAAAGCGACTTTGTAGGCATGGAATCAGCTGCCTTTTCTTATCCTGTAGAGGTTATTTACTTTTTCAACGTTAAATCGGGCGCCTAACATTTTTTCTGCAAGCCACAGGTTAGCCTCCAAATGGTCTGAAACTTGTCTCGCCGAAAAAACTGATGTGCCCTCTGTCAAAGCCACGTAGGGAACAAGCATGTCTGCCAAGTGCGCATCCACTGTGGGTTTTGCCTGAAGCTCCGCGTAAAGCTTTCCAGCGGCTTCCCTGCCAACTGCCTCACTTGTTTTGCCAAGTTCGCCTATGGCGTCAGCGCCTATGATTACGCCTGCGTCAGTTTCAGCCCACAACGCGATTGAACTGCCCTTCTGCAGCGTATTCGACGTATCATTTACGATTTGAATGTTTGCAGCGTAACCTTTCGCTGAGAGGTATGCAGTTGCGGCTTTAGCCTGGCGCTCGGCAACTTTTTTGTCAGCGAGAAAAGTGCACGTTGAAACGCCTTTTACGCTTTTTAGCGTGCCGAAGGTTTCTAGGCGAAGCGGCTGCAAAGGTCGCTGAGGCGTAACGGTTAGGGTTACTTCGCCCATTCCTTTCGGGTAATACCCGTACTTGTCAACGGCTATTGACGCGTTAACGCCCATTTTTTTCAGCGCAGGTAGGAACACGTTGCGCAGGTAGTTGATTGTCGGCGAGTGAGAAACATCGGTTCCGCCCTTTGCCACATGCACGCGCACTGCGCCGTTAGCGAAAAGACATATCGGCAGCACGGTTAACAGGAGCATTGGTATGCTTCCTGCTGTGCCTATTTCTGCTTCAAAGTTGCCGCCGTTCACTTTGTGAGGTTTGAACCAGAGTTCTCTTGAGTTAAGCGTTGCGCCTTGCAGTTCGGCGTTGCAGAGTTTAGCTGCGGTTAGCACGGCTTCAAGATGTTGCGGTTTCAAGCCTGGTTGGGGGCGGTTTTGGCGGATGTTGAAAATGTGTAGCGGTTGCTTGGTTATGGCGGCTAAGGCTACTGAAAGCCGCAGAATTGTGCCGCTTCCGCTTTTTTTGCTTCCGTCAATTTCAAACAAGACGCGTTTCACCGCTCCACGGCAACTTGAGTTTTACTGTGTAAATTTGGAGTTGCAAATAATTAATAAGCGCCCTTTAAGTATTTTAGAATTCAAGGGAGAGATTATCAGTGAGCACCGAGAAAGAGAAGCTGGACAAGCTTGCAGAGAGAATTGACGAACTTCTCGTGGTTTTAAGCAAGATTTCTGAAGACTTAAGAGCCGTTACCAATTCAATAAAAAACTCTGTAGCACCGCAAGGCGCTCAATCAGCACCGCAGGCGCCTGCGCAGGTTACCCTTGAAGTCCCTGCAACGAAGCAGTTGGACGATGTGCGCACGGCGTTCCCCGAAGACTTAGAGCACATGTTAAGCTTCGAAGATAAAGGCGAGTACATTATGGTTAAGCCCAAGCAGTTTTTGGGATCTGAGAACTTTGCAAAAATCGCTTCTGCAGTGCGCGGCATGGGCGGCGAATACATAAGCGCTGGGCGCGACTCGCATTTCAGAGTGTACAAAAATCAGCCTTAGCCGCTACTGGGCATCGCTGAAGCCAGAGTGGGTTCAAGAGCGTTATTTTAGCGTTTTTCCTATTCTAAACGCGTTTTCAAGCGTTTCAGGCTGAGCGTTTACTTCTGCTTTTTCGTAAGCCTTAACCAGCAATTTATCTGCCAGTGCGATGCCCAAGTAATCGAACGAAAGTTTAAACATTCCAATCAGGTGGTCGCATGCGTCGGCTCCTTCTTCAGATGGAACAACCACTATGGCTTTTTCCCCCTTCAACTTCCCTGAGGCTACATAGGGGCGGAGCCTGTCAATCACCAGCTTCATCTTGCCTGAAGCCCCATACCAGTACAGTGGCGTGCCGAAAACAATCACGTCTGCGCTTTCAAGTTTCGGGTAAAGCAGTTGCATATCATCGGTAAGTGCGCATTGGAATTTGCCTTTTTGGCAGTTTCTGCAGTCAATACACGGCGCAATATCCAAAGTGTAAAGGTACATTTTTTCTGTTGAGTGGTTGCTTGCGCGTGCGCCTTCAAGAATTTTGCTGACCAACAAGTCTGTGTTGCCGCCTTTTCTGGGGCTTCCAACTAAACCAAGAACCAGCATCTAACCGCCTCACACGCTGAGGAGATAGTGGCTGTTCCATTTATGTCTTCAACTATCTGAAAATGCAGGGATACAAAGAAAACTCAGGGTTACGCGGTAAACCTTTAGTATTTTATTTTGAAGCCAACAAATTCTCCAGTGTAGTTTTCCCACGTTACATCAACATGCGTAACCTCTGCGTCTGGCGGTCCACGTTTGCAGAATTCCACAAGCGCCTTAACGGCTTCTTCTTCGCCTTCGAAAACTGCTTCTACGCGGGAATCTGGCAAATTGCGGACCCAACCGTTCACGCCGTAAGCCTCAGCTTTGCGCCTTGTGTACGCCCGGAAGAAGACGCCGTGGACTCTGCCGCTTACCCACATGTGAGCTCGGACGTTCATGTTTTTGCCTTCGAAGATAACAGCCTAGAAATCTAACATGACTGGCGGTTTAAGAATTTTCACTTTAACTCACCCCTCTCCACTACGTTGCGCTGTCGCTTGCGCGCGCATGTTAAAAGCACATAGACACTGACAGAATCACGGTGAACACAAATGCTCAAAAACGATTGTGGAAAACTGATGGTGTACACGTCAACCACGGCGCCGCACAGGAAACGCTTGCAATCAGTAAGAACAGCAGCCGAAGAAACGGCTAAGCGCTTGAAATTAGGCTTCGAAGTGGTCAGGTTCAGAAAGAGTTTCTCACAGATTTACGTTTACTATGAAAACGGCGGAGCTGAGCCTATTCCGATTTACTGCGACGAAGGCAAAACAAGCGACGCAATCGAGATTGGTGCTACTTTGAAGAGCATGATGTTTGTGTTGTCTTTCCACCCAGCGCATTCAGCACTGCGGCACATGCGGAAAGGTCTCACGGGATTTTCGTGAATTTTATGCTTTGATTTTCTAGCATTACTTCGTAAACTTGGTTCACGTCGAAGTCTATGCCTAAACTGTCGTATTCCTGTTCAGTTAGGAACAACAGTATCTTCGGTATGGCGAATTGGGCTCGCTGTGGGAAAATGGGCATCTGCTGTTGCAAAGCTTGAAGGATGTCTTGCGCCATTTTTGCTTCTTCGGTTGGGGGTCTAACCACGAAGGATGATGTTCCTCGTTCTTCGACTAGTTCTATTCGTTTTCCAAGGTTGCCGTCTAAGTCGCGGCTTGACTCTATTTTGTTGACTCTAACTCTAAACACGCTGGTTCACGCTCGCAGAAAGGAATACGCAACTCACAGATTTAACCTATACTAATCAGATTTCACGTTATCAACTGCTGAGCTGCCTCAGAACTCAAGTATTTGGGTCTAAACCATCTTAAGGGACCTAGAAGCATACGGGCAATTTCCGTGTCCTTCGGCTTCTCAAGCGCACGGAAGTTTTTGAACCTGATGAAAGTCATTTTTTCTCTGCCCTCAGCAAACGCAACGTATTCAGCATATGATTCGAAGCAGCTTTCTGCACCGTATTTCTTCCACAACTCTTCACCGTTACCAGTTAACCGTTCAATAAAGTCTGCAGCGCCGCGCACCTGCATAATGGGCTTCTTAACGTAGAATAACAGCTTTTGCGCTGTGCGGGGTCCAACCTGATTTTTCCGCACGAAAACATGAACTGCCCTCTCCGCGCTGTTGCGGTCGCATAGCCTGTTCCAGTACTTCTCATCAGCAATCAATACGAAAGCATAGCGGTCGTTTTTCATGTGTAATCGCCTTTCTCCAGTTTTCTAGAATAGTGTTTGTTCTGAAAATAACATTTTCGGCATCTAACTGCAATGCAGTGCTTGCGCTGTGTGAAATGGAGATGCGAAAAAAGAAATAGGCAGTTATAAGCTAATGTCTATTATTAGCTGGTTTAGTAATTGTTGCTATTGTGGATTTAGGTGAAATTGATGGTGGCGAAAAAAATCAGTTTCGGCGTGTTTCTTCCTTTCTACGCCTTCCAAAACGAAAAATCACCCGAATCCCTGTTCAGTCGCGTTCGAGATGTGGCTCTGGAATGTGAACGTTTAGGGTACGATTCAGTGTGGCTGGACGACCATTTAATGTTCAAAGACACGCCACTGCTTGAGTGCTGGGCAACTTTGTCGGCACTCGCAACTGTGACCAAGCGCATAAGGCTAGGCACAATGGTAACTTGCGCGTCTTTTAGGAAGCCGGCATTGCTAGCCAAAATCGCAGCTACAGTTGACGTTATCTCAGGCGGCAGGTTAGAGTTTGGAATCGGCGCAGGCGCCAATGAAACTGAGCATCGTGCGTACGGTTTTCCTTTTCCAGCCGCGCGCGCCAGAATAGAGCGCATGAAAGAGGCAGTAGAGGTTATCAAGGCACTGTGGACTGAAGAAAAAGCAAGTTACACGGGAAAACAGTATAGCGTAAAGGAGGCTTTTTGTGAGCCTAAGCCGTTGCAGAAGCCGCATCCGCCCATCACGGTAGGCGGCAGCGGAGAAAAGTTGACGCTGCGAGTCGCGGCGCAGCATGCTGACAGGTTCGACTGGGGTTACGTACCGTCTTTAGAGTTGTACCGGCATAAGTTGAAGGCTTTGGAAAGTCACTGCAGCGCGGTGGGCAGGGATTGTCTGGAGATTGAGAAGTCATGTTGGCCTGGCAGTCAAGTGGTCATTGCCAGAAATAGTGGCGAGTTGAATGAGAAGATTATGCGTGAAAAGCCAGACAGCGTTGCTCTAAGCGATTTTGAGCGAACTGCTCTCAGCGGCACTCCTGATGAATGCTTGAGGAAACTGCAGCCGTATGTTGATTTAGGCGTGACGCATTTCATGTTGTTTTTTGGAGACTTATCGAACCTGAGCAGCTTGCAACTTTTCGCGGAGACAATTGCCAAAAAACTGCATTCACCCAGTTGAACGGGGTTTTTCTGGTCATGGCAAGTTTAATAAGTTGAAACAATGACTCTGAATACGAGTCTTATATGAATAGGAAATTTGTGTTGGCGATTGCTTTTTTGTTTGCTCTCGCAGTTTCGGTTCCAGTTGCCGTTTCAGCTGAGATTTCTGTTGGCGTGAAACAGGGCGACTGGGCAGAGTATCAGGTGACTTTCACTGGAACCCCTGACTCTGGACATGATGTTTCATGGGCTAGGATAGAAGTTGTGGATGTTCAAGGAGTAAGCGTCAATCTTGCCATTGCATCGAAATTTGTCAATGGAACGTGGCTGAATCAAACTCTAATTCTGAACCTTGAGGCAGGTCAGCTTGGAGACGATTTGATAATTCCTGCAAACCTGAACATCGGCGACACGTTCTACGATGACTTCAAAGGCAACTTGACTATCAGCGGGGCTGAAGAGAAGACATATGCTGGCGTTAAGCGCGCAGTCGTGAACGGAACTACAGCGGAGAGCACGTACTGCTGGGACAGAGCCACGGGTGTCCTCGTTGAAGGCAATTCTTCGTACACTGAGTTTACTATGTACATGAAATTGGATGCGACGAATATGTGGCAAGCTCAAACAGTCGGGTTGGAACCAACGGTTTTTTACGTTCTTGTAATCGGGGTCGCAATAGTAATAGTGGCGATGGTGGCTTTTTTTGTTATGCGCCGAAAGAAGTGAAACCGCGTTTTAAGAAGACTAATGTTTAGCCTATGCTCTCACTGAATGCTCTTTTTTCGCTGTGAAGACTGCAGTTGCAAATCCTTATCGCTTCAGTCTAGAAACTATAACAGTCGTGACCAATGCAATTGCTATGATAACTGCGCTTACCTCTGCTGTTACCGCAACATCTGGGTGTGCGCTCTGTTTAACAGCTATGCCCACCAGTGCCCAAATCAGCACAAGGCCATAAGCAACATCTTTTCTTGTGGCTATAACTGTTAAAGTGATAAGCAATGCTACTGCAATCACCAGAGCGCCCCATTTGTCGCCTGTTAATCCAAACCCGTTCCACTGGACTGAAACTAAAGCTGCTGCAACGTTACCTATGGAGGCGACTGTTATCCAACCTAAATAGACGCTGAACGGTAAGTGCACGCAAGCTTTCTCCTTCCAAGAGACCGTGGATTTGCCGATGCCCAGCCGCAGGTAAATCGCGATTAAAGTCGCCAACAACGCGAACATCAGCACCACAGACAACGCTATTTGGTCATAGTGCCAAAGCAGAAGCCACGAAACATTGAGAACGCTGCTTAATATGAATAGGAAGCTGATTTTCCCGAGAAACATTTGTTCCCTTTTGCTGGGCAAGGCTTGGAACACCACGAAAACCAGCAGCAACGCGTAGATTATGCCCCATATTGAGAAAACGTACCCTGCAGGCGTCACTAACGTAGGGTATAAGTCTGAGACTTCCGCTGTTGTTCTGCCGTTCAAAGTAACTGTGCTTGCCAAGCCGTTGACCACGGCTGTCAGGATGAACGCGGCGATGTTTAGGCTCTGCAGTAAAATGGCTCGTTTAGAAGCAGACATAATAACTAATACGGTTGCCAAACGTATATAAAATTTAAAGCAACTACGCGTTTTCAGGCTTCCGCCGTCGAAGCCATGCCTGCCTATTTTTTGCTAAGTAATTCCTAAATACTTCCTCTCGGTAGAAGATAGTCTGATTTGAGGAATTAACATGGCAAAGTTAGATTTCGGTGGCATAAAAGAAGATGTCACAACACGACAAGAGTTCACCCTAGAACAAGCCAAAAAGATCCTGAAAAAAGAAGTCATCGCTACGCTTGGGTACGGCATCCAAGGCCGAGCTCAATCGCTGAACATGCGAGACAACGGCATCGAAGTAATCATAGGCCAAGAAAACACTGGCGTACACAAGGCTTACTACGATTTAGCCGTGCAAGACGGCTGGGTTCCAGGCAAAACGCTGTTCTCGATGGAAGAAGCAGCACGACGAGGCACTATCAAACAGTTTCTGCTTACTGACGCAGGGCAAAAAGAAATGTGGCCGCTGGTTAAAAGCACCTTGAAAGAAGGTGATGCACTGTACTTTTCGCATGGCTTCTCCATTGTTTACGGGAAAATCACAGGTGTGGTTCCTCCGAAGAATATTGATGTGATTATGGTTGCGCCGAAAGGCTCTGGAACTTCCGTGAGAAGGAATTTTGTGGCTGGAAGCGGAATAAACTGCAGCTTCGCCGTTTACCAAGATCACACGGGCAAAGCCATGGACAGAGTTAAAGCCATGGGCATCGCCATCGGTTCAGGCTATCTGTTTCCCACAACGTTTGAGAAAGAAGTCTTCAGTGACTTAACAGGCGAACGCGGCGTTTTGATGGGCGCTTTAGCGGGAATAATGGAAGCCCAGTATAACTGTCTGCGCGAGCATGGACACAGCCCAAGCGAAGCCTTCAACGAAACCGTGGAAGAACTCACGCAAAGCCTGATAAGGCTGG
>CAZDLK010000055.1:0-11380 GCA_964506435.1 uncultured Candidatus Bathyarchaeia archaeon
GGTGATTTCCCCAAAAAAGGCGAATTACGGCCAACACACCAGCCTATTTTACTAACCCGCCTTATTTTGGTGCTTACTTTTTCTTGATAAACAGCATAATTCCCTGTGGAGTTGTGCAGTCGTAACGATAGCCTTGGTCGTATAGTTCACCAGCTTCTTTATCGTCTTTGGCTGTTGCGTGATAGTAACCCTCAGCGTTTTCATCGAAGGGTACAATGTGTGTATAGACCAAAGTGCTGTTTATGTTTCGATGCCCAAGCATTTCCTTAACATGAAGGATGTCCCTAGTCTTTGCATATTCTGTAGATGCTTTGAAATGTCGGAAAGTATGGAAGGTTATCCGTTTCAGTCGTGGATTCTGAAGTTTCATTGCCAAAGCAGTTTTCTTTTGGTCATAGTTCCAGCGATGTGCATTCAGGCTTGTGGCACCAAAGATGTAGTCGTTTCTCTTTGGCAGAGCCAAGAGCATTGCGACTAGTCGGCTTGAAATTTTGATTTCTCTCGGGTTGCCGTGTTTCTCAGCTATGCACTTTAGCGTGTTTTTTTCTTCGTCTAAGTCTATCCATCTACATCGCCAGAGTTCGCCTATTCTGAAACCCGTTTCTTTGAGAGCTAAGAGTGATGTCGCAATTTTCTTTGGGGTGCCGCTTATTAGTGCATCCACTTCTTTCTCGGTTGGCACCCAAGGTAATGTCTTATTATTGTCGTAGAATGGCGGTGTCCATTTAATGTTGTGGAACTTTGCATATTGTTCGTAGGCATATACTGCAATTTGCTTGTGTCCATTGCTCCATGTTTTGCTATTTGCAATGAACGATTTCACACCTTCGGGGTCGCTAAGCTTGCAACCTCTTTTCTGCATAAGTGTCAGGATTTTTCCTCGTGTCTCTATGGTTGCGTTGCTGTATCGTCCTTGCTTCTTCAGATTCCAAAGGAATTCAATGATTGAACTTTTTTCAGGTTGGTTTTTTTGGCTTATATCTCCCACAAATTCTGCTTCTTGTGGTGAGATTATCAAGTTTTTTGAGCTCCTCTCGGAGTAGTATATTCGCTGGTTACAGTTATAGGGAAGAAAACAATAAAAGGGTTTCCCTACATCTGTTACTTTATGAACTCCCGAATCTTCACTCCGACTGAACGTGCTAGAATCCAAGCCTTTTTGGACGGAAAACTCGCTTACAGTGACAACCTTCTCAAAATGATTAGATTCCGAATGAGACATAACACCGAGCTTGCTCCTGACATCGACCTTTTTCTTAGATTGAGAAAAGCGATGCCCACACCCCTCACTAAGGCATAACCATCTTGGTATTTTTGACCCGTCTGCAAGTTTGCGATTTCCAGCTTTCCAGAAGCGGGTTCCACCACACCAAGGGCAGGTTAGTGACTCAGACAATGTAAACCGCTTCCTACCTTTGTCGTGTTTCAATTATTTTTCGAGCTTTAACCCGTTTGAACACTTGAGAGTAATTGATTTCGTGTATAGTGAACTCGAAGATTTCATAGCGGTTACGCATTTGTGCGACTTTGATTTTGAAGCGGTTCATGTAGGCTCGGCGAAGGTAGGGCTGAATTGGTTTTCTTTGTTTGCTGTATCGCATACCCTTCTTGTAGAGAATTGTTGAAGCGCATTCAGAGCAGTTGTTATACTGAGTTGCGGTGTGTATATGTGAGTGTATATGAATGTTGTTTGTTTCTTCTTTCTTCTTTACACTCCATACACTCATACTCATACATATACACTCACTAATAACTAATATCAAAATCCAAAGAATTTTCTAAAAATGATTCTTCCCTGAACTTTAGATTCTGAAAAGTCTTAGGGTTTGGCTGGATGCCATGATATCCTTTTGTGCCTGATGAATGTTCACAAAGAATGCAAATGATTCCTTGTTTGGATAATATATACACTCTCATATACACACCCAACACAAATTACATTACAAACCGTATCTGGTCTTTCTCCGAGTCAAGTTCTATTTTGTTTGCTTCCTGCATGAGAGTGAGATATTCGTCAATTCTTTCTTTTGTTAGCCCAAGGTCTATTTGAAAACACACCTTTGTTTGCTTTAATGAAATATGGTCTAAGCCTTGCTGTTTTGCTTTGTATAGTTCTGCCATTATTTGTTTTAGCATTTTTGCTATGCGGTCTTTTCTTGCTTCTGCGCCGTCTTTTCTACCCAAGTGTTGTTACGCTCCTTTCGACAAGAACTCGCTCAAGGATTCACGTACCAAGTCGCTGATTGTCTTTGCTTTTTTATCAACTATTGCACGGTCAATCCTTCTAAGCATTTTTTTTGATATCCTTACACATATTCTGTCATTCATACTATTCACCAAATTCTAAATATGTCGGACTTGTCATATGGATTGTGATGGAAATTGTCCAATGGGAAAACAATGGACTCTGATGAAGTAATTCGGACAATAATAGGAAATAGTCCAGGGATAAAGACCAAGCATCTTTTAATAGAAGTTCAAGAAAAAATACACATAGGAAAAAGTGCTTCTTTTCGTAGATTGAATCGACTCCTTAGGTCAAAAAAGATTTTCAGAGACAAAGGTCACTACTATCTGGAACCACCTAAAGGCGCATCACGACGTGCATACGAAAACCATATAAAAGAAATTATTTCAGGTCTCCTTGTGGTTGCGGAAAGGGGAAGGTATACTATGCAAGGTGAAATAGTTCCAAATCCTAGTTTCGTTGAGTATGCCCTTCAACATTTGAAATCTGGGTATTCCGACATTTTCAATTTAGATTTAACAAAATCAGAAAATATGGAACTATTTCTAGAGCGGGTAAACGCACTTATCGAAACATTGAAACTTAGAGACGAACCACTAAAGAGTAAATGTGACTGCTGTTCAGGACCATTATAACGCAGATACCTGCTATCGAGAGAGTTTGTTTTGTATGAATTGGAATCCGAATTTCATTTCCTGCACAATATTTAAAAAGAGATATATATGGTTATCACGGGAGGTGTTTCTGAGTTTTTGATGTTATAACTTGCTCTTTCTACAGACTTTACAAAGTTCTGCCAAGAACAAGACTACGACATACTAAGAGTTATTCAAACATCTTAATTTAGAAAAATCTCAATGATATTTTTGTTAAAATAAGCGTTTGGTTCTACATGTGTAGAATTTACACGCCCTAAACTAGCTTGAGCAATAGAAGCTGATTTGAATAATGTGCAAAATAATTTAAATGATACTGACGAATAAGAAAACTATGCCAAAGTCAAAACAGACCCTGCTTCCAATCCTTAATGTATCGAAAGAAAGAAGGGAACAACTACACATTAAACTCAGAGAACTCTATAATGAAGTCAGAAACAGGTTCAACGACTTTGGCAAATTTCAAGATGTAGTCGCACACGGGATAACCGTCACTTCAAATCACCTAAAAAACAACCAGAATCCCGAAGAAATGGCTGTAGAAAGCCTAATCAAACCATTAATCGGCTTCTTAGGATACCAATACACATCATTAACGAACATACAAACCCCATCAGGAGACAAGAAACCAGACATAATAATGATGAATCCCAAGGATAATACACCGCTCTTCTACGTAGAAGCTGAACAATTCAACAAAGACCTTTATGGACACAAAGAAGGCATCGCACAAGTCAACAGTTGGCTACTCTCAAAGACCTCAAAAAGTTCATACGGAATAGCAACAGATGGATTCATCTGGGTAGTGCTGAAGTTTGAAGAATCACAATCAAAGGCAGTACCTATCCACAAAGTAGACCTAAAACGAGTATTTACATTTCTAGTTCACAAAGAAAAGGACATATGGGGAAATGAAGCATTAAAAGAAGTTGCTGAAATCGAAGACAGTTTTCTATACTTAGACTCTCAGACCGTTAATCAATCATTAGAAAAAACAATCGAATATCTCGAAGACGAAAAAGAAGAAATCTCTAAAAACTTCTACAACGACTACGTGAAATACGTCTTCGGAAAAGATAAAAATGGAAATCAAATAGATGGAACATACCTCATAAAAGAGGTAATTCCACCAGAGAAGATAGTGAAAGACCAATCAAACCTGTTCTCAGTAGTGTTAATGAACCGACTCATATTCATTAAGTTCTTAGAAGAAAACAAAATTGTTTCAAAAACTCTACTAAACGACTTGTGGAAGAATTATTTAGGTTCAAGCTCGGGCAGCTTCTACGGATACCTGAAAACTCTCTTCTATGAAGTGTTAAACACAAGCAAAGACAAAAGGATAGCAAAAGTAGCTAATGACCCACACTATAGAAAAGTGCCGTACCTCAATGGTGGATTATTCAGACCAATCATCGAGAGAGAAAAAGACTATAGCGTAAGCGATGAAGGCATATCCTTAGTTCTGAATAGTTTTTTTGTGAACTACAAGTTCGGTTCTAATCAGCAAATCAACGCAGACATGCTAGGGTACATCTTCGAGAAAACAATCAATTACATCTCTGGACAGGGAAAACAGAAAGAAAAAGGCGCATACTACACACCAGATGACATAGTTGGATTCATAATCGACAAAACACTAACACCAGTCATTTTTGAAAAGATAAAGGAAGGACTAAGAAAGTGCAAATGGCGTGAAGAAGACATTAATCAATATAGCAGTTTGGAATCGCTGTTAAGCGATGAGGACAATAGACCAAAGAATCCGATTATTATCAGAAAAATAATTGAATCCATTAACGCAATTCGCGTGCTTGACCCAGCTTGCGGTTCAGGACACTTCTTAACCGCTATGTTACCCACACTTCTAAGAGTAAAAGAGACCCTTTTGCGCTCAATAGATGCAAAGGTTGACAGGTATCGTCTAAAGAAGGAAATTATCACTAACAACATTTACGGTGTAGACCTTGATGAAAACGCAGTTGAAATTGCAAGACTAAGACTGTGGCTTTCTCTCATAGAAGAAATAAACCCTAATCACGTAGAACCGCTACCAAACATTGATTTCAACATTGTATCAGGTAACTCACTCATCGGATGGTTAAATGAGCATCTTGGAACTCACCCACTTAATGAACTACTGCAAGACCCGACAGTAGTTGCAAGTCTTGAAAGTATAGCTTCAACCCATCCGAAAGAGGTTACTGAAGTTAAGAAATATCTTGATAAGAAAAATTTGAATGACACCATTAAAGCCTATGAAGAATTAATTCGGATATACTCTTCTGAAAGTGGAGAATCTGCTGTAAAGATACGTGAAGCAATAGCCCAAATGAGGATTAAACTCTATGAATTATACACTAACTCATACATCAACTTCATTCATGAAAATAGTAACCTAAGAAAGTTAGACATCGGTAAATTCGAAGACTTAGTCTCTACCTTGAAAATACGCAATCCCTTCCATTGGAAGGTAGACTATGGAGCAGTCTTTGAGAACAATGGTTTCGATGTCGTAGTAGGAAATCCACCCTACATAGAAGATGGAAAGTACAATCAACAAGAATTGAAAGTGATTGAAAGCCATGTAGCTCGGAATGACAATGGTGTATGGAACTACACAGATGAACCCTTGATTTACTTATCGAATCAATGTGGCAATACTCACGCCTACTTCATCGAAAGGTCAATTGAAGTGTTAAAAGATGGTGGAAAGTTTGGCTTTATTGTACCTGTGGCTTTAGTGTCTACAGAAAGGATGAATAGTATTCGAGAAATCCTTCATAGTAAATCTTCAAGTGTGTCTTATTTTAATTTTGATGATAGACCTTCAAAGATTTTCAGAGGAATACAGCATTGCAGGTCAACCATTGTTATTACGGAAAAAGGAACAGGTGTTCAGAAGGTAACAACGAGCAAGTTCCAGAAGTGGAAAGCTGAAGACCGACCCGAACTGTTGAAGAAACTCGAGACATTACAATTGGAAGATTGATAATATTGGAGCAAGAGTTCCAAAGATAGGCACAGTTGAAGAACGTGATATAATCAAGAAGCTTACTGACTGTTCTGGTGGAAAAACTGTCAATGACGCTC
Source organism: uncultured Candidatus Bathyarchaeia archaeon (assembly GCA_964506435.1). Lineage (GTDB taxonomy): Archaea > Thermoproteota > Bathyarchaeia > Bathyarchaeales > Bathycorpusculaceae > JAOZHU01. The sequence goes on from CAZDLK010000055.1 coordinate 5,998, forward strand.
TCAAGTCTACAGGAACAAAAATCTGGTATTTCAACGCAACATCAAACTGGATACATGCACACACTCAAGAGTTCATTCCTAGAACCGAGTACTTTGACAACTTCAGAATGGATGGAAAAAACATTATACCTATAGGAACTGGAAAAGAACAGATTTCTACACATTACAAGGCTTTAACACTTGATGATAAGTACGCACACATAGTTAATGGACTACTTAACACATCATTATTTTACTGGTGGTTTGTAATATGGTCTGATGGAAGGGACTTACTCAATCAACATGTCACCAGCTTCCCTATAGCCATTGAAGCCTTACCTAGCGATAAGAACGCAACTCTTCAAACTCTGGTCAATCAACTGATGCAGAGCTACTTTGACAATTCAAATATCAAGATGAATACCAGAGACAACGGAAAATATGCGATAAGAATTAGGGAAATATTGCCTAAGCGGTCAAAGGCAATCATCGACCAGATAGATGACTTATTCGCAGACTACTTTGGGTTTACTCCAAAAGAAAAAGAATTCATCAAGACCTTTGACTTGAAGTTCCGAATTGAAGAGGAAGAACAAAATTGACTTCGCAGAAGGTAATCGGTGCTATTTATCCAATAACAGCATTACAAACTACACGATTCTTCGATGAAGGAAAGACGGTATTCGTAAAATTCACGAATATGACAAACTTCAAGGCTAACTCGAAGATTATCTTCTACGTCAAAGGAGAGAAAGCGCTTTTTGGAGAAGGAGCAATAAAAAGTGTCAACAAAATGTCTCCAACAGAAGCATGGGGTAAGTATAACAAAGAACTTTTTCTTAATCAAGAGGAATATGAAAAGTACACAAGTTGGTCATCAGTAGAAAAGAAGAACAGGGTCAACACTGAGCTTGTGTTGTTCGTTCTCAAAAATATCAGAAGGTACAAGAAACCTCTGCAATTCATTGGCATCACTCCTTCAGGTCGCTACCTCTCAGATGAGGAGTATAAGAAGTTAGTATCTCAAACAGCAAATGTGTAGAAAGTGTAGGTTTTCAAATAATATTGAACTGTAGTAAAGCTTCTATATTATGACTTAACAACAAATCACTAAGGAAATGATAGCATGAGTGCTGAAAACTGTGACAAACAACAAGAACTAGTTGTTGAAGAACAAAAAGATGAAGAAGATAATACCCTAATAGCATCAAACCGCAAAATTTTCACTGATAAAGGCGACCCAGAGGTTGACTCATTATATCGAAAATGGAAAAAAGGAAAACTGGTACTTCAACCCGAATTTCAAAGGCTTTTTGTCTGGGATTCCACAAAAGCAAGTCGTCTAATAGAATCAGCACTATTAGAAATCCCTTTACCTATAGTCTACATTACAGAAGACAAGGATGAAAAAGAGTACATAATAGATGGTCAGCAACGATTGACCTCACTCTTTTCATTTATAGATGGAAAGTTTCCACCTACCAGTGAATATCCAAACGGAAAAGACTTCAAACTTTATGGGTTAAAAATATACAATGACTTGAATGGCAAATCCTTCAAAGAATTAGGCGAAAAACTGCAAGACAAGATTAACACTTTCCGTATAAGGACAATTACCTTCAAGAAAGAATCAGACCCCCTCTTGAGGTATTCAATATTTGAAAGACTCAACACTGGCGCAGTTGCACTCAATGACCAAGAGCTAAGAAACTGCGTCTATAGAGGAAAGTATAACAGTCTGCTAAAAGAATTAGCTCAAGACGCTGACTTTAGATACCTATTAGGCTTAAAATGCGAAGAAAAACGAATGAGAGACGTTGAATTTGTACTTAGGTTCGCTTCATTCTATCATTCAACCTATCTAAATTATACCGCTCCTATGAGGAAATTCTTGGACAAAGACATGGAAACCTACAAGAACATATCAGACAAAGATGAAGCTGAATTAAAAACTGCGTTCAAAAACACTGTTACAATTATTAGGTCACTACTCGATAAACATGCCTTCAAAAGATTCTACAGAGGAACAGACGACAAGAATAAGAATGGACGATGGGAAGAAAAGAAGTTCAACGCTTCACTATATGACATCATGACGTACACTTTCGCTAGAGCAGACAAGAACAAGGTATATCAGAACCTTGACTCGATTAAAGAAGCTCTCATAGACTTAATGACATCTGACCAAGAATTCATCGATTCAATTGAACTGTCAACAAGCAGCGTTCAAGCGGTAACAAAACGGTTTGACAAGTGGAGACATACCGTTGATAGTATTATAGGGATTGACCAGAAAGAGCCAAGATGTTTCACTAATCAATTGAAAAAAGAACTCTTTGAGAATAATCAAACATGCGCTATATGTGGTCAAGAGATTAAACATATCGATGATTCGGCAGTAGACCATGTAAAACAATACTGGACTGGTGGACAAACCATACCAGAAAACGCACGATTAACACATCGATTTTGCAATTGGTCAAGACCCAGAAATGATGTAGTTAAAATTGTTGAGCCACCTGAAAAGGTGTCCTTAACTGTTGATAATTCTAATGACCAACCTACAAATGATACCTCTCAAAAACAACCTATTACTTAGGAAGAGAAACTGGAGCAGACTAATGATTACATTAGGGAAACAACAGAGCTTTTGATTTCTAGAATAGTATCCGAGTTTTCAGATGTCGTATACAAACCGACTGGACACAACAGGCAATTCTGTAAAGGTCAAATTGGTTCAACAAACAGATTTATTGTTTTAATGCTTCGTAACATCATTTCCTTTGATATTATATATGTAAGCTCATGTAAGTTTTCCTATATGGTTTTAGGTAATGGTTTTAAGGCTTTTTATAGGCTTATTTCTCATTTGGTGTTAACACTAAATGGCTCTATATGTGCGTATTATCAACTATAATCCGCAATATACCCTACATATATGGAACAATGCGTATTATTGGAAATACGCCCAAAATGAGCTTATTCAAAAAAGCAACGCAAGCCCAAAACATATAAGGAAACGACATTTCCCCATGCAAATAATAAAGGAAAAACATGGTAAAACACCATAAAACACCATAGGAAAACATAAAAAAACCTTTACATGCAACGCAAACAAAAAAATTTCACGATGAAACGCCCAATAACCGCAAATCCACAAAAAGAACAAACAAACAAAAAAGACACAAAACAACAAAACAGTTCTTCCCATTCTAAAATTATACAAAAATAAGCTATCTTACAGAGTCATCTATTTGGCAATCTGCGAATAGTCATCGAAGCTATACTTTCAACAACTCTAACCCAAATACTATGACTCTGCAATTTATACATACAACGTGAAGATTCCAAAGCTATAATCAACTTTGATTCTAAGTTTTTAAACTTAAAAAAATAATCATCTCTTTGGGTTTTATCCATAGATATTACTAACAATTTCTTATTAACCATAAATTCAGTGTAAATTAAACTTGTTCCTCTCGTATCCATCGGTTTTTTCTTTACTTCAGAAATATTCCTTTCCCAAGTATCAAGAAATTCCTTTAACTCTTTATCTGTGCACCTTATTTTTTTCAACCTCGAAGTGATAGTATGCCACAAGAGCAATTCCAGCAACTCCTAACGCTGCAAAGGAAATACCATTGGTCTGATTTGCTTGTTCATAACTTGCTCTAGCTGAGTAACTTTCTTGTATAATAATTGGAGGCGTTGCTGACGATTTAGGAGAAGTTCTATTTTCAGCATAAATTAGCAGATAATCCTCTACGATACTTCCATCTACATCACGAGTATCAAAAGTATAGCGATAAACATCACCCAAATAAGGAAAGAGCAAAATTCTTTCTCCTTCATATGTACGGTCACCATCAAATTTTAATTCTATTTGCCCCGTATTAGGTAACCCATTAAGTGAACTGTAGCTCTGAGGATAATATTCACTGTTAGTGATTGATATAACTTGATGTTGCTTACTATTAATTATAGGAATAAGGTCTGGATTGAAGATTACTACTTTTACATGAACAGTCACAGGATAATTAGTGCTAATGAATGCGTCTGATGTTAATTTGAAATAGAAATATGCCTCTTGAGTATTTCCATCTATCCATGTATCAAATCCATGCACGGTTTCAGTTTTTGATAAAATATATGGGTTAAAAAAGGACAATATTCCATAACCTATGAAAATTAGTAGAACCAGTAATAATACAACCAAGCTCTTTCTCATTTTTTTAACCCTTTAATTCCCCTGTTGTTTTGTTTTAGGTTTTAACTTTTTTGGTAGTTTAGACTTATAACTTCTACATTACCTGACTTATACGGTATCGGCTCATTTTTTCTAAAAGTATATTTTCTCTTTTCAGGCAAATAATACATCTAAAACCCTATTTTTTCTGAATTTCTTTTCAAGGTTTTTCGTTTCTGTCAAGTCTTCGGTTTCGGAGAGACTTTTTTAGATGTTTGTAAATAATCGGTTATTGGAGATAAAGAAAATTCTTTATCCACATCAACAACAAAAAATGGAAAATATAAAAGGATTTGAGATTTGCTGGTGATGTATCCAACTCACACTTGAGAGAGGATTTCACTCTTCTTTCTCTCGTATTCCTCTTTGCTTATGACATTGTTGTCCAGCATTTCTTTGAGGTTTTTGAGACGCTCCGTCGGATTTCTTTCACCAGTTGACTGAGTCTCGTGCTGAGGCGAAGGCTTTGTCAGTTGCGGCGAGCTGATAGTAGGATTCCCCCTTGTTTGTTTTTGTTTATAAGACTTTGTAGCAAAATAGACTAGTATTACCACCACTATACCAATTACCACAGATATCGCAATTACGAGTAAAATAAACAAGGAAGGGGTCATACCAAAAATTTGTTGTTCCACATCAAAAGAAAGTGTAACCGATTTTGTACTGAAAGTGGAAAAAGAATTGTCAAACCAAAGAGTATATGCACCAGATAAATCTGCGACAAAATAAAAGTACGAGCCTCCATATACTCGTCCTGAATCAATAACTATTCCCCCTTGAGGGTCAGTAATTCTAAAATCAATGTCATTGTCACTACCTCCTACTATTGATATATACCCAGAAACTTTGTCTCCTCTATTCAAAGATTCCATTGTCAAAGATTTCATATGATAAGCATCAACATCAATATATTCAACTTGAGACGCATTAACAACCGCTAATCCAAACGATAGAAGAAAAACAAATACAAATGCAAAAATCATTCTCTTCATTAATTTTTCGCCAATACATTGATTGTTAAGTCTTGTTTAAAAGACTTTATTGAATTCCATAAAAAAGAAGAAAAAATTGGGAGTCGTGGAGATATAGCCAATTGAGGCGGGTTACGGCCAATACACCAGCCCAAAAGTCCAACACAACACGATAAGTCCAACATGA
>CAZDLK010000056.1:0-8302 GCA_964506435.1 uncultured Candidatus Bathyarchaeia archaeon
GAGAAGGATTCTTTGATTGGTGACTTGACAAACCAGCTTGATGAGGCAAACAAGGTTTTGGAAAGTCAAGAAAAGGCAAGGCTAATTGGTGAAATCTTGCCTCGAAGCCAATTCAAAATGGATGAGCTTGTAAGCAAGAGTGTTGAAGACTTAAAGAATATCAATGCTACGCTGTCTCATGCGATGCCTCCAAGAGTTAACAGTGTGCGATTTGGCGTTGTTGGTGCTGACATAAGTGACCGCGAGAAAGGCCTCACCGTAGGCGACTTAAGCGTTGTGACTGCTGCAAAGCGTAAAGGAGTTGCATAGATATGCCGCAAGGAATTGTTAAGCCCTCAAACCAGATAGTCGCATGTGGCGATCCTCTGGCTGTTGAGATGGAAATAGGCGCAAACGCTACCGCTGCCAAGATGCTGCCTGGACGAGTTGTTATTTTCGATGATGCAGATCAAACAGTCAAGGAAGCTGGCGCCAAAGCTGACGGCGTTGTTGGATTTTTGGAAGTTGCACCGGCTAAAAAGAAGACGGATGCTTACGCTGTCGGTGACCAGGCAAAAGTGGTTGTAGGCGAATGCCTCGCAGTACTCACCTTGTTGGCTAACGAGTCTGTGGTTCGCGGCGATTATCTTGTAACCGCAGCGGATGGCAAACTGGCTAAATTAGCTGTTGGAGCTATGGGTGGGCAAGGCAGTGTGGTCGCTGAAGCGTGGGAATCAAGCAACGTCGCAACAGACGCCGAGATTCTGGTGCATTGGAAGCCAAGCGCTGAACCTGCAGCAGCTGCATAGGAGCAATAGAGTATGCAGACTTTAAGACGAGTTGGAATGGACACGGCACACATGACTGACGAAGAGCTAATGTACGTTGACAACCGCATCGTGGAAACAGTGCGTCCTCTGCTTATTGGGCGAAGGCTCTTTCCAGTTTTCACTTTGCCACATGCAGGTTTCTTGACTGTTCGCGGCTATAAGCGCACGGACATGAGTCAAGCAAGAATAAGCCTCCATGGCCAAGGCAAGAACAAGGACCGCAGCGAAAAGACACCATTTGACATCACGGTTCCAGTGATTCATAAGGAGTTTACGATTTACTGGCGTGAAATCGAGGCAAGCAGAGCAAACGGGGTTCCAATCGATTTGCAGGATGCAGAAAACGCTGCAAGGCAATGCGCAGAAGAAGAAGACAAGCTGCTGTTGACGGGTGAGTACTCTGGTTGGAAAGCTCTTGGTGTCGAAGGTTTAGCCACGGCAACAGGACGCAACACGAAAGCCAGTGCAGGAGCCTGGCCAGCAAACTGCCTAACAGACCTTAGCGCATGCATCGGCGAACTCGAGGCAGATGGACACATGGGACCTTACGCTGCAGTTCTACGAAGCACTTGGGCGGCCAAACTAAGAGCCCTGGTAAGCAACACGGCTACGAAGTGGATTGATGTCGTTAGGGACTTGTTCCCAGCAGGAATCTACGTTAGCGATAACCTCTTCACGAGTGCCGGAGCAACAACCAGTGCTTTAGTGGTGGAGCCGAGCCAGGAGAACTTTGAAGCGGTGATTGGCAGAGACATGTCCTTCTTCGCGAAACAAGATGAAGATATGAACATGCAATGCAAAGTCCACGAAGTCCTGGCCCCTCGAATAAAAAGACCGACCTCAATATGCGAGCTAACAGGCTTAACTTAAGCCTGCCATTCCCTCTCTTTCTTTTTTGCAGACTGGATATTTAAGTGAAGGGACTCAGTTTGAGAACGACAGCCGATGAGACACTATATGTGTCAAAGATAATTCTGTCTAGATTTATAGCTAAGCCTATGCGTCAGCACGAAGCTTGCGAATATGCAGTAAGAAACGCAGTTTCGATAAAGAAGGCGATAACTGTTTTCTATTGGCTTCGGCAACGCGGATTTATTCAGAAAAGTGGTCAAAACTATTGTTCTCCCTATATAATGACTGATAAGGGTAAGCTTTTTTATAAAATGCTAATTTATGATGCGTAGAGTTTGTTGCTCCTTACTTAAAGTGCTGTTGGACGTACTCGAGCGAACAAGCTAAGGGTAATCCACGGTTGCCAAGTAAGAATCAATGGTTGGCTGTTAAAAGCTATAAGTCTCTGCTTGCATAATTAGCGCAATTACTTGCCTTTTAGGATTGACCGGTTATGCAATGTGAAGACAAGCTTGGTGAGGCAGAGTTCTTTCTACGAAAACTTGAGTTAACACCCCAAGATGCTGGACATGATACAGAGTTCATGTACCTACTTAGTGCCTTTCTTAGTTCATGGCGGAGCGTCACTGATGTCATGCTTTACGACTTTGCAGATAAATTTCACCTTGGCTTTTCAAGAGATGAGCCTATTACAGATCATGACTTGGAGATTGCTGCCAGAGCTGCTAATAATGCCCAGGCGTCTCAATTCGTAATTTGGTTCAAACAACAATTGGGCATTTTAGGCAACAACCCCCTTTCCAGAAAAAGAAACATCATTGTTCACAGGGGGTATCCTGAGATGATGCACGTGCATTCCGTTTATGTAGCGGATTCGATGGCATTGTCGGGTTCGTTTTACTTACATAGTACACAAGTCAATGCACCCTTAACAACAGCACAGGGGGCTGAAGCAGGATCAGCTGGTGGTGCTATACCAACTGCTGCAGCAGTGCCCAGAAATGGTCAGCCTTTGGTTACGCCGCAGATAACTCAGACAACAACCGGTACCAGAACTGAGTTACGCTTCCAAGACCGTCAGGATATTAGCGCCTTAGCTTACTGCCAACAAGCGTTTACACAAATGCAAAATATCGTAAATTCAGCACTGCTGCAATTTGGAAGATAAATCAGACTTTTTCAAGCTCGTACCCGATTCAAGCATGCTCCTTATTAGTAATCCTTAAATGATAGCCCTTTTTTGGCAAAATACGCTATATTTAGGCTGATTTTACTCAAATAAGCATGGAATACTCATCTGTTGCCGTTTTAGTCGGAACTTTGTTAGCTGCGGCTTCAGTTGTCTTTGGTGCGAAGTATAAGCTTGGTAAGGACAAGGCTAAACAGCTTACTGCACTGCTGACGACCATAATCAAAGCTGCGCAAGATGATGAGGTAACTGAGAAGGAGTTTCAGAAAATTGTCGCTTCCGTTAAGACCCTTCTTGAGAAGCCGGAGGCGCAGCCAGGTTGAAAAGGAAGTTTCTTGGCGTTTCTGTCCTAGCAATCATGCTTTCTTTGGCGGCTGCTTATGGGCTTTTGCAGGTTCAAGTTAGAATTCCTGCAACAGGCAACGTCAAAGCAGTCAACATAGGGGTATTCAGCGATCAGGCATGCAGTGTTGCGCTGTCTAGCATTGACTGGGGATTAATGTCTCCTGGAGAAAGCAAGAGTTTCACCTTCTATCTGAAGAGTCTCTCGAATGTGAATGCCTCTCTTTTCCTCTCGAATGGAAACTGGGAGCCCTCTATTGCAGGAGGCTACATTTCGCTTTCTTGGAACAGAGAAGGCTACCGTATGGCGCCGGGTGAAATCATTTCAGCAGTGTTGACGCTGCAGGTTAGTTCTTCGATTCAGGGAGTGAGCAGCTTTAGTTTTGACGCTGTAGTCACAGCTGCGGAGGCCTAACTATTTGAGCAGAAACCTCAGCGCAGAGGAAGCTGAATGGCTCCGCATCTGGAAGCAGCTGGGGGAGCGCATTAGCCAGTTTCCAGAGTGGATGCGAACCATCCTCTTAGATGATATGGATACGGCTATCCGGAATCGAATTGCCATTTTTGAAATGATCCAAAAGAAGGTTACAGGAGCCTAGCATCATGGGGTATTGCGAAATTGACGCTGTGAAGCTTGTCCTGCAGATTCCCTATGAAACTGAAACATACGATGAGGAGCTTGCAGGCTGCGTTATCTCGGCTGATGCTTTGGTTGATAGCTTGCTGAAGCAGAGGGGGCTAAGCGTTCCTTCGCCTACCCCTCAGAATGTTGTTGACGCGAGTGTGTATTTTTCTGCTTGGCTTTTTAGGCGTCGCAGAGATCCAGTTGGGGCCGAAGCGTTTTGGCAAGAGGCAAACAGGTTCCTTGATGTTTACGGTGAAACCGAGGGAGAATCAGCGTTTAGGGTGTGTCAGGCATGATATCGGTTGAAGTTAGCACTAGCGGGTTGGAGTTTGATGAGGTTGTGCAGAAGCTTAGCGGTCCGCTTAGGCAGAAGCTTATCGAAAAGCTGGCAGATGTTGCTTATGTTTCTGCGTTTTTCGGTGCGCCTTGGCGAACGGGTAAACTTGCAGCTTCAATAGTTAAGCAAGTTGGTGATGGCGAGGCGAGCATTCAGGCTTTGGCGCCCTACGCCGTGTACGTGGTGAATGGCACTGCTCCTCATGAGATCAGGCCTGTTAACGCTCGAGTTTTAGCTTTTGAAGTTGGAGGCAAGATGGTTTTCACTGCCGTAGTTCAGCATCCAGGCACGAAGCCTAATCCTTTCATGCAGCGGGCAGTCGAGGATGCTCGTGGTAAAGCTGAGGAATCGTTTGCCGAGTTGTGGCTGGAGATGCTTAGCTAATGGGCTTCTACACACCATACAAGGACGTTTTTGACAAGGTTAAAGCTGCCATTGAGAAGAAGGTCTCGATAAAATCAGTGCTACTTGGCGAGCAATTTAGCTACGATGCTTTGCCCAAAGCAGTAATCAACGCTTTGCCTTCAGCGATTTCTCAAGCAGCGCTTGGGCAAGTGTTAGAGGTTAAAATCAATTTCAGCGTCGTTTTAGTTATCAATGAGTATGAGCCGAAGGATTGGTTTGCTGACATCATAGTCGTTATGGCAGATGTAATCGATGCGGTTTTGGCTGACAGAACTTTGGGCGGTAAAGTTGCTGACTGCATACCCACGAATTTTGCTCCGGGCGAAATCAAATTTGAAAACAAGCTGTTTTACGGCGGCGAAATCCGCTTTCAGGGAGTGATTTTCTATCCCGTCTAGTTTCAACGTCACGGTTCTTGCTGGAGAGTCCAGTTTGAACCGAGATACAAGATCAAACTTTGAGGTGAAAAAATGAGTACACCAATAGTTGGAAGAAGTGGAGTTGTCAAGAAAGGCGGCTCAGCAATTGGCTATGCTAAAGGCGTATCTGTATCCATCGGAGTTGAACTGATCAAGGATTATTCAATGGACAGCAACAAACCTGCAATCGTTGAAGACGGCAATCAAAGCTACAAAGTCTCAGTGGAAAGCATGTACATCGATAATGCGTATGCTCAAGTTGTTTTGACTGGCGACGCCGTAGACATCGAGCTGGATCCAGCGGGTTCGGGAACTGGCAAGCCCAAAATCACTATCAAGAACGTTGTTTTCACCAGTTGGAAGCTTGACCAAAAACAGAGCGGTGTTGTCATGCAGTCCATGGAAGGCGAAGGCGACGACTTACAACTAGGAACCTTAACGTGAGAAGTATGACTAAGAAAACTGAAGACCAAAAAGCTGCAGAATATCGGGAGAAGCTCGAAGAGCATGAGGCACAACAAGCTCAAGCGAAGGCTGAGCTTTCAAAGAGGTTTGATGCCAAAGCCCTTGCAGAGTCAACAAGAAAAACCCAAAAAATAGTGGATCCTGACCTTGGCGAAATCCGCTACGGCCTACTTTCCCAAAGCGAATTTGCAGCTCTACATTTAGAAACAATCCAAAACGACACGGAGAAAGCTGAGCGTGTAATCCATGCGATGCTGCAGAAAGCGCAACCAGACTTAAGCTGGGAAGACTACCAAGCCATACCCTTTGATGTTCGAGGCGCCTTGACTCTGGTTATGTCGCAGTTGTTCACGCGTTTTTTGCACATCCAACAGCGGATTGGATCGATGCCACTCCAGAAGCCCAAGTCATTGGCTTCATAGCGCATGAATACGGCTACACCCTCGACTATATCGCCTCTTTGACTCCTTTCCAAGTTTCTTTCCTGATAAGTTGGCTGAATTGGCGCCACAAATAGCAAGAGAAGCAGAAAATGAGCTCCAACATAAATGTTACAATCAAAGCTACGGATGAGGCAAGCGAAGTTGTAGCGGAAGCTGGACGCAACATAACTGAGAGCATGCAAGGCGTCGAATCAGCAGGTAAGCAGGTAACATCTTCCCAAAAGCAGACTGATGCTAGCGCTAAAGATTTGGCATTGGGTTTTAGCGGTTTGGCAACCTCTGCGTTTTCGCTTTATGGTGCTTATGATCGTGTCCAGAATGCTGGGTTAAGCGTTGATAAGGCTACTTTGAGTTTGCAGCGGAGCCAGCAGAGCTTAACTAAAACTCAGCAGGATGCTGAGAAGGCTGGGCGTGAATTGGAGAAGGCGCAAGTTGCTCTTGAGCAGGCAATTGAGCAGTATGGACAAGGCAGCAAAGAAGCGGAGGCAGCCCAGCGAAAGCTTGACGATGCTACTCAGAAGTACACGAACACGTCTAATCAGCTGCAAATCGCCCAGGATGCGTTAAGAGTCTCTGAAGAACGGGTCAAACAGGCTGAAGAAAACAAGACTCAGGCTATGATTAGCGGTTCTCTTCAGGTGATACCTTCGGTTATAACTATGGTTGGCAGCTTAAGCACGATTACAGGAAGCTGGACAGCTATTCAGGGTGCCGCTACAGCTGCAACTGGAGCGTTAAGTGGTGCGTTGAATTTTTTGGCTGCAAACCCAATCGTCGCTGTCGTTATGGCTATTGGTTTGATTGTTGCTGCTCTTATTGCTGCATACAATGCCTGTCCCCCATTTCGAGACGCTATAAATGCGATTGGACAGGTTCTCGGAGGCGCTTTGAGTGCAGCTATCAACGCGGTTTACAATGGGTTAAAGTGGCTCTGGGACAACGTGCTGGTTCCGCTTGGGAAATTTGTTGCAGGAATTTTTATTGGTTACTGGAATTCGCTGGTTGCTGTTTGGAATGTGCTGTCAGCTGCTGTTTCGGCAGTGTACAATGGGTTGAAGTGGCTTTGGGATAATGTCCTTGTGCCTCTGGGACAGTTTGTTGGAGGAGCTTTGCTTGGTGCTTGGAACGCTTTTGCTGGCGGTCTCAAGTGGGCTTATGATACGCTAATCAAGCCGGTTGTTGATGCGCTTAGTTGGGCTTACAATAATATTCTCAAGCCTATTGGCAACTTTTTTGGCAGTGTAGGGAATGCGCTTAGCGGTGTTGGGAACGCTATCAGCGGAGGCTTAGGCAGCATTGGAAAAATGCTTGGGCTAGCTGAAGGCGGCATAGTTACTCAGCCCACTGTTGCGTTGATCGGGGAAGCTGGTCCGGAAGCTGTTGTTCCACTTGATAAACTGCAGGGCAATTCAGGTTCAATGTCTCAGACTTTGGTTTTGGCTCCAACTTTCAACTTTCCCGAAGGCCCTGTGAATGAGAATCAGGATCCAAGAGAGTTCGCTGAAGCAGTCTATGACCATCTAAGCAGGATCGTGCGTTCTGACCTTAAGGCTCAGACGTTTTTTGTGCCGAGGTGAAAATGATGACGGTAACGCTTGGCAACCTTAACCTTGGAATCGTGAATGCTCTAAGTTACTCAGACCCTAAGAGGCTTGAAGACTTGGATTTACCTGCTGCAAGAGGATCCAGCAGCCAGGACTTAGGGGAGCTTGCCTCAACAATCGAACTGTCTGGCATTCTCCAAGGAAGTAGTAGGTTTGATGATTTTCGGCAGCTTCAGCGTTTCAAGCGTTTGGGAAACAGTTTAAAACTGGATTCTGACGCTGCAAAAACTGTTGTTTTCATAAAAGAAGTCAGGTTGACCAAGCTATCTGTGAACGTGCTTAGGTACAGTTTGTCTTTGAAAGAGAGCCTCTTCAAGCAGGTCAATTCATGCGATAACATAACAAGTCTGTCCAGCTCGACTGCAGGAGCAACCGTTGCCATAGTTGCCACTTCGCCTGTTCCTTTGGAAGGTTTAGGTTGCCTAAAGGTTAGCCACGATGCTGAGGCCTCTGAAGAGGTAAACGTAACCTATGAGCCTGTTGACTCAATTGATTTGGAAGATTTTGATTGGCTCAGCTTTGCCTGGCTAATGGATAACATCTTATCGGTTAGCAGTGCCGTTGTCACGTTCAGTGAAGGCCTAAATGAGGCAGTTTATGACTTTAAGGCGCTGATTACTGAGGCGTCTTGTTGGCTTAGGCTTCGAATTCGCAAAACAGACTTCTCTAATTATGGTGCTTTGGACTGGGGGCATATTAGCAAGATAAAATTTGCAGTCACCAAGTCTCAGGCTCAAGACTACTTTTTCGCCGTTGACGACGTGGGAGGCTTTGAGTAGCATGGGTCAGTATAAGAATGTGCTTTTCAAAGA
>CAZDLK010000056.1:8402-10753 GCA_964506435.1 uncultured Candidatus Bathyarchaeia archaeon
AGCCTCTTAGTAAAGTTGGCTTCAGATGGCTCAACCGTTTGGGAGATAAGTGATTGGTGTGACCAAAGCCTGTCTGAGACGTTACGGTGTGCTTTTAGTGCCAAGGCAGAAGCCTCAGACTCGATCGAGTTTTATGCTAAGTCGTTGGTTGTGTTTGGAAATCAGAGTCGAAAAGCCAAGGCAATCGTTAGCGCTGTCACTGGAACTGATAAGCGGGTGATTACCGATGATGTGATTGATTTTCGTGTCTTACTGCGGGATGGTAGTCATCCTCAGGCTTCGGTTACGGTGAAGAATGAGGGCAACAAGTATGATGAGCTTAATGTTAAGTCAGAAATTGAGATCAGGGCAGGCACAGAGGCGGTTTTGTATCTGCTTTTTAGAGGCTACATTGAAGCTCCCGAGAGGACCTATCCGCCTTCACGACTAAAGATTGACAGTGGCAAAGGCTATGCTAAACGGCTGGATTATCGGGAAGCATACAACAAGGTCTACAGCAACAAAACATGCGGTTACATAATCAAGGACCTGATTAAGACTTATTTTGAAGATGTCTTCTGGTCTGACAATGTACTGGATGGTCTGGTTACTTCTGCTGAATATAATGCTGTTACTGTTTCTAAGATTATCAAGGAGCTTGCAGACGCTAATGCTTTTGTTTGGGGTGTGGATTTTAACAAGACAGTCTACTTCTACCCGTTTAGCCTGGCAAGAAGCCAAAGCAGCATACCGTTTAAGGGCAAAAGTGACCAGTTTGATATTAGCAACCGAGACATTGACGAAGTTGTAAACTACATTCATCAAGTTGGCAAAACCAGCTCAGGTGCGCCTTATGAGTATACTGCTCATGACTCGACTAGTGAAGGCAACTTTTGGCGTCGAGACAAAACCTTCAAAGACGTGAGTCTCTCTACGCAGGCGGCTACGCAAGCGAAGGCAGAAGGGCTTCTGCAGAAATATAAAGAACTCACCAAAGAAATCGCGTTAACAACCAAAAATATTGTTCCAATCGACCTTTACTGTATAGCGTCGATAACTAACACTGAAGTTGGCTTAAGCAATTACAGTGGTGAAGTTAAAAGCGTAGAGTTCAGCTACTCCGCCCGAGGAGTTAGGACCACTGTTCAATTTCAGAACCGGGGCTTCAAGCTTGCTGATGCTTTGGTGGCATATCAAGAGGCGCTTACTGCGAAGGATTCTGGTTTAAACAATGCTGGATTTGGAACAGGCGGTGAGGAAGAAGAGCTGCCTGAAGAGGAATTTGGCTTCATAACAATTAATTTGGCTGATGGGTATGTTGAGAGCCTTGAGCAAGCTCTCTTCTCTGACAGCTTACTCTTTGAAACAGCGGAGCTGACTCGTTTTGAGGATGAGGTCTTGTGTAATCTGGTGCCTCAGGCTTCTCTTTTAGATGAAAGGCGTCAGCTTGAGTTTCGGATGGTTGAATCGCTCTTTGTTAATCATGGTGGGACAAGGCAGGTTGGCGAATTCTGCTCTTATATGGAGTCTCATCTTCGGGGCATGAATGAAAATTTTGCTGGAGTGGATTCTCCTGTTTTCGCTGAGGTTTTGGAGGTAACTAACGAGTGAGGATGAACAATGCCGGTTGAAATAGTAAGAGGACAAGTTGGAGTTGAAAACTCTTGGAACATGGGGCAAGAGAGCGGTTTCATTGCTTACATGCGGGGTAGCATAGGTGACAGTCCGGTTCGCGAAGAGGTCTTGAATTTTGGAGATTCAAGGGCGCTTGAAGACTCCTATGGTCTGCTTGAAAGCTTGCTCTATAGCCAAGGCGAAGCTGGAGATGATTTCCCCAGTTATTCTGAGTCATGGACGATAAATAACAGTTAATGGAGGTGTCAAACAAAAATGGAATTACCAAAAAGACCACTATCAATGGCAGAATACAACGCATTGAAGCGGAGACTCTGCCTTTCAAAACAAAAAGTCAAGGATGTTTTTAGACGCAGAAACACTTTTGGCGACGTCGTAACAGTTACTGATGAAATTCGGGTTTACGAGGGCAAGAAGCTCAAATTCGCAAGCAAAGGCCACATAGTCAACCAAGGCTTAATCCACATGATTAATGCTTTAGGTGCTTCACAGACAAGCAGCTCAGGACCTTACTATCTTTTTTCACGTGATTGGACAGGCAGAACCTATTCTTACATGAGGCTTGGCACAGGCGGAAACGTTACCCAAGGAACTACGACAGGCTTGACGACTCCGGTTGGAACTGGTCCTGACTCTCAGGCAGGCGCAAATTCAAGCCCAGGCGGAGGCACATATCGAGTAGCTTGGACTGCAACTTGGAACGCAGGAACATTGACAGCTATTACTGTGTCTGAGAT
>CAZDLK010000057.1:0-10709 GCA_964506435.1 uncultured Candidatus Bathyarchaeia archaeon
CCTTGTAATTCATCATTATCCTGCTGACTTCACGCGCCATCCCATCCAAAACAATAGGATACTCAAAGTGATGCGCAGCTAGCACGCAGATGATTTCTTGGGCACGCCCCACCCCGAAAGCAGGCACAAGGACGCTTCCACCGCTCTCCACCACATCGGTAACTGCATCGACAAAACGTTTTTCGAGTATCAACCGCTCAGTGTGGTCTTCATTCGCGTAAGTGCTTTCCATGATAACCGCATCCAAGTCGCCGTAGTCCATGGTGGCGCCCGCCAAAAGCTTACTATCCGCAGTGTTAAAGTCACCCGTGTACAGCAGCCGTTTTCCTTCCGTCTCAATCAGCGCATGAGCGCTGCCTGGCGTGTGCCCAGCGTTCAAAAGTTGAATTTCCATGTCGCCTACGGCTTCTTTAACGCCATAATCCAAATGCTTATTGCTTTTCATCATTGCTCTCAATTCTAAATATTCAAAAGGCAAATAGTAACTGGACAAGTGAATGAAGTCTTGGATTAACAGCTGCGTTAATTCCAAATTAAGCTTATTCGTGTACAAAGGTCTTTTCTGGTCGATGTAAAAAATCGGCAACGCACCTGAATGGTCAAGGTGGCTGTGGGTTAAAATTAACGCGTCCACTTCTTTAGGCGGCACATGCATGGGAAAGCCCGGTTCACGGTCAAGCATAACGCCATAATCCAACAGAACCTGAGATTTTTCAGATTTAACCGCTATTCCAATTCTGCCAACTTCGCGGGCTCCGCCTAAAAACCTAACCTGCAACTACAACCAGTCCTTTAATTTGAAAGCTAACCAAAATAATCATGCCCTGTGCTCTTTTAAAAACGTATTGACTTCCTCGGCGCCGGCGCCCTAACCAAACCCTTCTTTACAGCTTTCAGAATATCATCAACATCTAAAGACGCTTGGATTTCCGTGTAAACCGTACACAACTCCGCAGGCTGATGCGCATCGCTACCCGCTACGCCAGGTAATCCCATAAACTTAGCCAAATCATGCGCCAACTTGTTAGCTTCAGGCGTCGACGCGCCGTTGAAGACTTCAATAGCGTCAAACTTGTAGTTCCTCGCCAAATCGCCCATACCATATTCTCTATAAGGATGCGCAACCACCGATACGCAGCCGCTGTCTCTGGCGAAGTCAACCACGTTAGCTACCGTCCACGGCTGCGGCGGAACTTCCTCAGCCCCTAAAACCACAATATCACCCTCTGGAGTGCTTATCTCCACACCGGGAATAATCAGAATGTCAGGGTAAGCAGCGGCTAACTGCCGTATCATGCTGCATCCGCGAACGGTGTCGTGGTCAGTTACAGCTGCAACTTTAATGAAATCGTGCGCCACAAGCTGCTCAATAAGCGTTTTAGGCGTTATCGACGAATCATCAGAAAACGTAGTGTGAAGATGCAAGTCAGCTCGAATCAAGGTTATTCGCTCAAGTTTTTCTTCAGAATCATCTTTAAACGAGTTAAAATGTTTTTGGTTCCCTCCGCCCTAATATCCACAGGCTCAAAGCTTACGCCTTTCTTTTGGCAGGCTTTGCTGCAGGCTTTTTTGATGTTGCTGTCCCAAAACTGCTGGTCATGAAGCAATACAACAGCAGCATAACGCGTACGCTGAATGTAGTCTGCCACCTGCGCCGCCACGTAGTCAACAGTTTCTTTGTCAAGCGGAAGCGCTGTCTCATGTTGCGAAAGCGGGTAAACCTCATCCAACTCCAACGGAATCACACCGAACGGCGCAGCATAAAAGCAAACGTGCACATTATCAGCGACAGCTTTGCTGAATCTCTTAAATTCCTTCGCTTTATGAAACGGCTTCGTGCGCGTTTGTGGCACAAGCAAAAGAATTTTTGCATCTTCTAGCGGGCAATACCGCGTCAGCAACTGCTGTCTATAATAGGTGACTTCGGGTCTTGCAAGCCCAACAGAACTGAAAAAGAAGAGGCCGCTCGGTTTAGTCGTGGGACTATGCTCTTCAAGGAAGTCGCGGTAGGCACCCAGCCTTTTAGTGGCTGTTAACAGTGCAGGATGCGCATGCGCCCGCATTTCCAAATGCTCCCAAAGCCTGCCATCGCGGATAGCCTGTTTAATGCGGTTTAGTTCCGCCTTGCAAACATACAAATTATGCTCTGCCAAGAAGACCTCACGTTCTTTAGGCGCCATAGCCGTTACGTTCTGCGGCGTTTGGCTGACGCATCGTGGACACTGACAAGGGAAATAGTCCATTTCGCTTAGCCGCCACGTGCCGTTTTCAGTCATGTAACGGTTTTCTCGGGCATACAACGCGTAAGCGGCAGAATCAAACAGGTCGCAGCCCAGAGCCACAGCCAAAGCAAACATCATCGGATGCCCCGCGCCGAAAAGGTGTAGCGGTCTTTCAGGTGGCAGGTTCATTTTGGCTGTCATTATCATGTCTACCAGCACGTCGAAGCGGTAGCTTTCCATAACTTCTGTTGGGCTGCCTAAAGCGTGGATTTGGAAGGGCAACTTGCCCATGGCTACGGCGGATTTTGCCACAAGATCCAAGTGTCTTCCGCCTTGCACGGGACCAACCCAGAGAATATCCTCGCGCGTTTTGGTTTGGAAAAAAGCTTTGGCGCGGCGCAGGGTTTCGGTTACTGTTTTGGCTGCGTTTTCTTTGGTGACTTTCCAGCCTGTGGGAATGTCAAGTATCGTGGCGATGTCGCTGCCTATGCCTTCTTGGTACGCCACGATTTCCGCTTGGGTCACGTCTACTTCGCCGTAAACGAGAATTTGGTATGCGCCTGAATCCGTCATCACGGCGCCGTCGTAGCCTAAGAACTTGTGCAAGCCTTGTTCAACTGGCTTATTCTGGAAACGTTTCTTGAGTATGTACGCGTTGGTGATTACGGCTTCGAAGCCAAAATCTTCTTTTAGCCTGCGCGGCGGAACAGGCTGGATGTTGGGGTTTATCACTGGGAACAAGAGTGGAGTTTCCACTGTGCCGCTTTTGGTTTTGAGCTTGCCGATTCTAGCAAGCAAGTCTTTCTCTTTAACTTCAAAGCTCATTGTGAACCTAAACAAATCATTTCACGCGCTTATAAAAAATGTTAGCTCCGCGGCACAGCACTTCTTAAGGTAAGCCCAAGAAACCTTGAACTCTTTCGTCATAGTTATGCTTATATGATTGGTTTGATTAATCGAGCCAGATGCCTTTGAACCAAAATTCTGCTGTCAGGGTTACTCTCGCAAGCTTGTTGTTACTTGTGTTGGTTTCGACATTTGTTGGAAACGCAAATGCGCAGATAACCAACTCTCATTGGGATAAGGTCGCTGTGAAGCCTGCAACACCAACGCTCATAATGCATGCAAGTGTAGCGCAGAATTTTTCTGTTCCTTTCCAAGCCATGTGGGCTTCAGGCAACTTTCTCATGGAAGCCGTTCAGAACGCAAACATCACAGTAGAAATCAAAAACGCAGAAGGCGACAGCGTGGAAAATATTACGCAAACAACAAACGCCACAGGCTACGCCGCATTCAACTATTCCTCCACAATACCCGATATTCTAACGTTCACGCCTATACAGGCGGTTACACAGGATGAAAAAGAATGGAACACCAGCCTTACCAATTTTCAATCAGAATCGGTTGCGGTTTACTGTGATACTTTCGACGCTGCATTAGTAAGCACCAACACAGAAACGTTGGGATTGACTGAAGTTTCGGTGAATGTTACGTACTTGCTTGTTCCTGAAGAAGGCTTAACCTTGCCGCAAACATCCAATTCCTCTCAGCAAGACATCGTTTCCAAGATAGTACACGGAGCAAACGTAACTATCAATGGGGTTAAGGCGGAAGAAACTGCTGTGCCCGGCGTTTACACTGCAAGCTTCGCCACGTGGTCGCCGACAGCATACGTTCTTGTTGAGGTTTCACATGAGAACTGGGTGCCAGTGCATGAGGGTTTCAGTTTTGCTCACAATGCTAACGGTGCCCTATGGACGCCAGCGATAATACTCTGCGTAGCGTGTGCCGCTGTAGCATTGGCGCTGTACATTGTTTTGTCCAGAAAATCAAACCGCGCCGTTGGGTTCCGTGAAACGGTTTGCCCCGTTTTCGGAGGAGTTACGCTGGCGGTTGCCGCGTTCATAAGCCTTTACTGGGGGATTGTTG
Organism: uncultured Candidatus Bathyarchaeia archaeon; assembly: GCA_964506435.1. Lineage (GTDB taxonomy): Archaea > Thermoproteota > Bathyarchaeia > Bathyarchaeales > Bathycorpusculaceae > JAOZHU01. Next base: position 4,152 of record CAZDLK010000057.1, read on the forward strand.
CGTTCGACGGCGCACTACATGGGTTTGATTGGGCGTTATTGGGCGTGACTGGAATAGGTTCTTTTGGTTTTGGGCTTGTGGGCAGCGTGATGGCAATGAACAAGAAAAACCAAACCTTAGCGATATCTGCGGTGTGTGCGCCGCTAATCGCAAATGCAGTTGCCGTTAAAGCTACACTTGACATTTATCAGTTGGCGGCTCCTTGGCTGATTATAGTGCTGGCACTTGCCATAGCAGTAATCAGCGGAATCCTGATTTCAAACGCAGCGTTTATTGACAATAAGAAGTAATTAACGGAGGATGGTTGAAAAGTGATAGCTGCCTGCCTATTCTCTGGTGGCAAGGAATCTGTTTATGCCATACAGACCGCTCAAAAGCAAGGTGTCGAGGTTAAACATTTAATCTATGAGGTCCCAAGCTTCCCGTCGCCTCATGCCCTTAACATGGAAGCCGTGAAAATCCTCGCAAAATCCATGAACAAACACTTCACAACCATAAATCTCCATGAAGATGGCGATGAACTTGTTGCAGTTCTCAAAAACCTCAACATTGATGCTGTTGTTGCCGGAGACATCAACGTTCCACAACACATAACATGGCTCAACGACAAATGCAGCCGAGCAGGCAAAATAAAACTGCTTGAACCGCTCTGGGGAAAGGACACGTTGGCTCTGTTCAGGGAAATGTTCCTTGGAAAAACAGGTTCCAACTTCAAAGCCGTAATCATCGGCGTAGACACCAAACGCTTGAAGGAAGAGTGGCTGGGTTTCACTCTGAGCAACGAAACAGCTGAAACATTCTTGTCAAAAACGCAAGGAGCAGATCCTTTAGGCGAGAACGGCGAATACCACACAATAGTTATCGAAAGCCCGCTGTACTCAAGTACCTTCAGACTAAAGCCTGTGGAGAAGATAACTGACAAAAACATGACATTTCTCCGCGTCATGCTGAGTGCGCCTTGACCTTGAAAGAACTAGGCATACTTATATCATAAGTATCATCCTAATACCCAATCGAACATCAGGAAGCTTGAATCATGGTCCTAACAGTTGAATTCACGGAAAAACCTAAGCTTAACGACCCAATATTGATTGAAGGCTTGCCGGGCATAGGATTCGTAGCCAACATTGCCACATTACATTTGATTAACGAGTTGAAGGCAAAGCGGTTTGCCACGATTGTTTCCGCTTCTTTCCAAGATTTCGCCGTCACCACTAAAACAGGCGGCGCTTACACGCCCCTAAACGAACTGTACTACGTTAAACGTGAGGATGAAGGACGCGACTTAATACTGTGGCACGGTAACACCCAAGCCTTAACCACTTTCGGGCAGTATGAGCTCTGCGGCAAAGTGCTGGATATAGCTGAAGAACTGGGCTGCCGCTTCGTTATGTCCATAGGCGGCTTCAAAAAAGACGAGTCGCCAACTGTTCCAGTAATGTACAGTGCAGCTACGGATCAGGAAACGTTGAAGGAAGCTTTAGACTTAGGCACAAAGATAATGGTGGGGCATATATTCGGTGTCGCAGGCATCCTCATCGGCATGTGCAGGCTGAGAAAACTGAAAGGCTTCGCACTTCTCGTGGACACGCTGGGCATGTACCCAGACGCGAATGCTGCACGCTACGCGTTAACAGCCTTGAACAAGTACTTGGCGTTGAACGTGGACTTGTCGAAGCTTGAGGCTTCGGCAGAAAGCATAAAACAGGTGCTCGAAGCTTTCGGGTTGATAAAGAATATAGCAGAAGAAAAGAAGAAAGAGGAGCAGCAACTGCGCTGGTTTATTTAGCCTTTAACTTCGGCTATGAACTGCTCGTACACGCGCTGCACGCGTTCGGCTGCTGGACCTGAACCTTCTACGATGCCTCGCTCGGTCAGCTTAACTTTGTCCATGACCCAGATGAAGCCCTTGTCCTCGTACAGTTTAACCATGGTTGGAAAAACTTTCTCAAGGCGAGTAGCTAAAGCTTTCAAGTCAAAAGGTTTCTCGGTGCTTAGTATCTGCGCAACGATGGCGCCGTTGAGGAAAACCCTGTGGGCAACTTTGCCTGCTTCATCCTTCGCTTCAGCCACGCAAAGGCTCATGCTGTCAGGGTTAATGCCGACAAGCGTGCCCGTGAACGTTTTTCCCGTAGTAGTGGTAACACTCACAGTCTTATCTACCAGTGCCGCAACTTCGGTGAAAAATTTTCTCTGTGCTACAGACAATCTTTTATCCTCCAATCACTTTAAGAAAAGTGCAATACAACTATTTATCTTTGATTTTTCTGAAAAATGCAAATCAGCGTGTCCCATTTAACGTTAAGCTGAGAATATCGTGAGTCTTTATAAAAAAGGCTGTGAGAAGTCTCTGCCAGAACGCTAACGTCTGATTCAGAAGTCAAAAAGTTTAAACCTTCTGCAACAAACTAATCATTACAAGATAGCAGTGATTAGATTTGACTTTGTCCTATCATTACATGCAGCTTCCAAGAGAAGTCATAGTTGGAAAAGGCACCCTGCAGCGGGTTCCCGAGGTCACGCATAGATTAAACCTCAGCGGGTCAGCGCTGATAGTTGCAGGCAAGAAAAGCTACGAAGTTGCAGGGAAAACGGTTCGCGGTCTGCTTGAATCAACTGGCATGGCGGTTGACACTCTCCTTGTTGAAACCGTTTCTGAGGAGTCTATCACCGCGATTGAAGAACGCATTGAAACTTCAAAGCCAGAAGTACTTTTCGCGGTTGGCGGCGGCGCCAAAATTGACGCGGCAAAACTAAGCTCTGCTTGCCAAGGCGTACCATTCATCAGCGTGCCCACTACACTTTCACACGACGGCATCGCCAGCCCGTTGGCTTCTATTAAAGGTTCAGACAAACCTTACTCCGTCATGGCGCAGGCGCCTTTAGCGATAATTGCAGATACTGACGTGATAGTACAGGCTCCTTGGCGTTCAGTTGTAAGCGGCTGCGGCGACGTGATTTCCAAGTTCACCGCGGTGAAAGACTGGCAACTGGCGCACGCTGAAAAAAACGAGTATTACGGCGAATACGCCGCCAGTTTAGCCCTCATGAGCACTAAACTGGTTATACAGGACGCTGACATTATCCAACCTGGCAACGATGAAGGCTTACATGTGCTTATTGAAGCGTTGGTAAGCTGCGGTGTTGCCATGAGTATCGCGGGAAGCAGTCGCCCATGTAGCGGTTCCGAGCACCTGTTTAGTCACGCTTTAGACATGCTTAAGTGCAATCACGCAATGCACGGTGAACAGTGCGGTGTTGGTTCCGTTTTAACTGCGTATCTGCACAATGCGAATTGGCAGCAAATCAGAGGTACGCTCAAGCAGCTTGGTGCGCCTACCACAGCCCATGAATTAGGCATCAGGGATGAGGATGTGGTTAAAGCTTTAGAGATGGCGGCGACTGTTAGGCCTGAAAGGTACACTATTCTCCACAAGTTGAAGTTGAACCGCGAAGCGTGTGAAAAAGTTGCGCGGGTAACCGCGGTAATCAACTAAGCTTTCGTTTCTGGTTTTGGCTCGATTTTGAAGGTTTCAACGAATTTGACTGCTGTTAAGTCGGGGAAGAACTTCTGCATGTCCATGGAGACGCCTCTTTTTGCAACTTGGACGCCTTCCAAATAGAAGGTTTCCTCAGGCATCTCCACAGTTAACGCGTCTGCTTCAAAGGCAAGCTTGAATTTAGCTGCTTCCGCTATTGGAATCCTGCGGTGGATGAGGGCGCCGATTTTTTCCTCTTTAGTTTCAAGCTTCTTCTGCACGGTAACGTCGTAAACAAGGGTTTTGCCCGCTAAAGGCGGATTAAAATCCAGAAGCACTCTGCCAGCGCCAATTGAGCGTATGGTAGCGTTTTTTCCGCCATACTCAATCCGCATTCCGATTGCGGGGTTTATGTCCTTTGCAAGAAGTTGCTTAAGCGGAACGCGTTTAATTTTCTCTGGGTCTCTGGCTCCGAAGGCTTTGTCAGGTGAAATCTCCACAGTCGCCGCTTTATTTGGCTCCATGGTTGTGAAGCTTTCATCGAGAGGTTTCAGCATCCAGCCTTCACCGACTACTATGAGTTTCGGCTCGTAGATTTCGCCTTCCTTGTGAAGGTGCTCTTTCTTGGCTGTTTCCTCGTTTGTGGTGTCAAAAACTTCGTTTGTTTCTTTCACCTTAGCTGTGTACTCGATTAGTATGAAATCTCCTTTTTGTAGTGCCATTGTAAATCATCTTATTGTTTTGTCGCGTCAAGTGTAAGCCTAATAGGCTAATAAAAACTTTCCTCAGTGAAAGGGTGTCTTCTCGGCGAGTATAGTCCTTTCTTTTACTGAAAAGGCATTTTTTTAGAGTGAAGTCGTTGGAAAGGACGCGTGGAAAAACTGGGTTTTTTTATCGAAGTTACCAGTTGGCGTGTGCTTTCCTGTAAGGTCCTCTTTTTCTAAGTCGCCCTTTCTTTTTGTTTTCTTCTTGTTCTAACTCGGCATCTTGGATTTCTTCAGCTTGGCTCTCTATGCTTGGTTCAGTTTCTTCTCTCAAAATTGCTGCCCTCTTTAACTGTGAATAATCAGGTTCTGGATTTCTTTTTTGTCGTCCAAGAAGCGTTTATACTCTTTGAAGTTTCTGAAAGCGCGCAAGAATATTATTCGCCTGTTTTTGTCCACGCAGTAGACTATGTGCCTGCCTTCTTTTTTGGCTCTGAAAATCATGTTTCCAGCTATGTGCTCTTCAAACTTGTGAAGTTCAGAGAAGTCTGCATTGGAGCAGTCAAGCACTGCTTGCACTATAGACTGCACTTCGTCAGCGTCTTTGATATCCTTGGCGAAATGCTTTGTGACGACAACGCTTTTTATGTTCGGTCTGACTGCCATGAAATGGCTATGGCAGTTAATGCAAAACTCTTTCCGTGCTCTGCAAGGATTTTTCAATTCTATATTGAGGTCAAATGCCACGGAGCACAATCACTCCCGACTCTTGATGCCTGCTCACATAGATTAAACGGCTAGCCATAGTTTATGTCCGAATTGTATATGTGATTTTCCTCTGGTGCTCAGATGTGTTTTCAAGTTTAAACTACCTTAGTATTGGCTACGCGGGAAACACGGATAAAAAGTGTTATTTAGCAGTTACAGGCTTTCATGTTCTTAGGTGTCCCGTTTGAAGTTTCAGGGAAGAGACATAATTTCCATCGAAGACTTTTCACGCGAAGAAATCACGTACATCCTGAACATCAGCAAAACCATGGAGCCAATCGCCACGCAGGGCTCAGACATGCTTAAAGGAAAAATCCTCGCCACTTTATTCTTTGAACCCAGTACTCGCACGCGTTTAAGCTTTGAAACTGCAATGCATAAACTCGGCGGGGCAGTCATAGGCTTCGCCGAAGCCGACATAACATCAGTAAAAAAAGGCGAAAGCCTAGCAGACACTGTGCGTACCGTGGAAAACTACGCGGACGTAATCGCGCTTAGGCATCCGCTGGACGGCGCAGCGAAACTTGCCGCTGAACTCGCCAAAGTTCCAATAATAAACGGTGGCAGCGGGTCAGAAGAGCACCCGACGCAGGCGCTTATGGATTTGTACACGCTTCAGAAAGAGAAAGGGAAAATTGATGGGTTAAAAATTGCTTTGGTCGGCGACTTGCGGTACGGGCGAACCGTGCACTCGTTGGCGTACGCGCTCTCGCTGTACAACATTGACTTGTATCTGATCTCGCCTGAATCCCTGCGCATGCGGCGCGAAGTGCTCAGGGCAATACAAAACAAAATCCCAGTAACTGAAGACTCAAACTTGGAGAAAGTAATTCCGCAAGTAGATGTGCTATACGTTACGCGGATACAGAAAGAACGGTTCCCAGACCCAGAAGAGTACGCTAGAGTAAAAGGCGTCTACAAAATAAACCTCGACACGTTAAGCACCGCGAAGAAAGACTTGACGATTCTGCATCCGCTTCCACGCGTGGACGAAATCGCCCCTGAAGTTGACGGCACACCGCAGGCACGCTACTTCTCGCAAGTGCGAAACGGCGTCGTAGTCCGCATGGCGCTTTTAGCGCTAGTCTTAGGCGCTGTTAAATAAGCTCAAGTTTAAGTGGAGCTGAATCTGTCGAATTTTACCAGTGTGCTCATGGCTCCGCATGAAGGGCACTTGTATAAGGCGCCGAACCAGCTTTTTTTGCAGTTGCTGCAATATGTGATTTTGCGGTTGTAAGTGAAAAACTCCACTGTTTGCTTCTCAACCAACTGCTTCGTCACGCTCAAGAGTTCCTCTGGCGCATATTGCTTCTCATCTAATTCTATTATGCTCAAGCTGCCTCCAGCATTCAAGCCCTTCAACTTCTGCTCCGTTTCCAATCCCTCCGATGGAATGTATGGAAAGTTGCCTGTTTGAAGCTGCATGCGCCGTGTTGTAGCGTAGAAGGGTTTTTCTCTGGTTCCTGAAAACTTCACCTTGGCAACACCGTACTTTTCAACATCCAACTGCGCCAGCCTCTCAGACGCCTCAACGTTGCGCAGTATAACCGTGAACAAGCGCTTGCCGTATTTTCTGCCAACCTTGTGCTTAAACGCCAGCAAGTTCT
>CAZDLK010000058.1:0-10497 GCA_964506435.1 uncultured Candidatus Bathyarchaeia archaeon
CAGTGACGAGCAGTTCGCCAATACCGTATTGACGCTGGTTCGGCAAGTATCATACGTTAAAAGTAACGTAAAGTATCCTGTTGAGGCAATCGTAGAGAATTCTGGAGACTGCGATGTTCTGTCGCTTCTTGCTGCTTCAATTATGAAAGCGGGAGGCTTAGATGTTGTTTTACTTTACTATAAAGACATAAGTCCTAGTCATATGAATGTGGGAGTTTACCTACCGCACACGCCTGTCTATCAGACATGGTGGATGACGTCTGCAAGCTTTGAATACCACAACAAAACCTACTGGATGGCTGAATGCACGTCCATAGGAGCGTGGAAGGTAGGCGACCTCCCTAGTCTTCTCGCTGGCTCTAAGCCGCGCATTATTTCCCTTGAAAATTGCGAGGAATCATCGCCAGCACATATTTCATCAAGTTTGGATAGCTCGCTGTCTCCCTCGGCCATATCGCTTACGGTGTCTTCAGAAAACTCGATAACTGGAGAGGATTGGCGCACGTTAACGATTGCGGGGTCTATTTCCCCAGCGCAACCAGAGAAAAACGTCGTTGTGTATGTTAGTCAGGACGGGTCTTCTCGCATTGCTGTTAGAAACGTTTCCACAGACGAGTTTGGAAATTACTCGCTTACTTGGAATTTCACTTCAACCGGAGCGTTTCATGTCAGGACAAGTCTAAGCGGGTTTTCGAATTATAGTGGCTCAGACAGCGAAAAATTGACAGTTTTTATGGGGTTCTATCTACCGCCGATGGCAAGTGAGATGTTTGACTACTACTGGGCTGGATCTGACGGTGCATTCATGCAGGCGAACCCTGCTGTGCTCTACAAAGTTTCGTTAAGTCAACATGGCAAAGAATTTTTGCAAAGCAACTTGACAGGGACAGGTGTCTTGCTTAGCGGCGAATTCATCATACTGAGCAACGGACAAAACACGACAAAATCAGAGAGCAAAAAAACAATAACGATACCGGGAGGCAAGCAGACACTGAAAATGCCTGGACGCAGAGGGACAGTAACAATATGGAACGATGAACAAACGATAATGATAATTGAGCAAACAACAAAGCAGTTCGGTTTTACACTGGAGCATAATGGCGGAAACAATTACACTGCAACCGTTAAAGTACTAAGTGGCGATGACATATCTCAGATGACAGCGCAACTTGAGGGAAACAACACAGCACTCATGAACGCGACACTAAACACAAGAGAAAACACGTGGTACAAGGTCACAGCAAAGATAACGGAGGACGAAGTAACCTCTGAATTATACGATGAAAACGGCACCCTTCTGAAGAAAACAGCTCTCCAAAGCAGCGCTATAAGCATCAGTAAATCTGGAATATTGATGACTTATGATAAGGACGCAGTCATAGCCTTCAGAGATTTGAAAACTGAAACTCTGGACCAGCCTAAGCTACCAACAGATGACGGAGAGAGCACAACAGATGAATTTGAGTCGTTAACGCCTTACGTCGAGTTAACAATGTTGTTAGCAGTAGCGGTAGCAGCAATCGCTTACGTTAAGGAAAGAAAAAGAGTAACGCCTAAGAAGGCTGCAGGTTCTTAAGGTATTTTATAACAATTTTTGGGTAATTTAGCGCCGTCTTTAATGCGTACACAGGGTTTTTCATGTGGTTTATTAAAGATAATTTCTTGTATTCTCTAGTTGCCATCGTGGCGATTTCTTTCACTTCACTGGACATGAAATCTTCGGTTTCTATTAGAGGCATTCCTCGAGCTTGCCGCACTTCGGCGAAAGCGCGTGGCGTTAAATCACCTTTGATGTAGCCTTTCCGTTTGCACTCCTCGTAGAGCCTAGTGCCATATGACGGCGTGGCAAAAAACAGGTGCATCCCAACATCAAACTCTTTCTTGAGCCTCAGAGCGAGCTCAACGGTTCGCAGCATGTTTTCTTTTTTTTCACCTGGGAACCCGATAATGTAAAAAGCGCCTGTTTTCAGTCCTATGTCTTTGCACATTTTAGCAACTTTAACAACGTCGTTTAGCTTGAGGCTTTTGCCGATGATGTTGTCTAAAACGTACTGGTCGCCAGATTCGATGCCGAAGAATACGCTTTGGCATCCTGATTTCTTCATTTTCTTTAGAAGATTGAAAGTCAAATAGTCTGCTCTGATTCCATTCGGGGTTTCCCAAGCGAATTTAATGCCCTTTTCAATTATTTTGTCGCAGATTGTTTCGAAACGTTTTAGGTCAAAAGTGAGGTTGTCGTCCTCAAAAAATATGGTTTTAACTCGGTACTTGTTTACCACGTGCTCTATGTGGTTTATGACGTAGTTTGCAGAGTGCGCTCTGAACATCTTGCCCATGTGCAGGTGAACCGAGCAGAAACAGCAGTTGAAAGGGCAGCCTCTGCTGGTTATCATGGATATTGCCCTGTTCTTGAAGCTGCGATATTCTACATTTTTAGGATTTAGATACTGTTCCATGTCCACTAAGTGGTAAGCAGGATAAGGAAGCTCATCTAAGTTCTTAATGAAAGGTCTCGGCGGATTCAAAACTACCTTGTTATTCTTGCGGTAGGCGATTCCCTGCACAGTGCTCAGGTCTTTGTGCCCCTCACGGAAGCTGGTTATGTCAAGCATCGTGTATTCTCCTTCGCCGATCACGGCGATATCCACGCTTTTTGCTTCTTCCAAAAATTCTGCGGGCACTACAGTGACATGTGGACCGCCAACAACCGTTAAAATGGATGAGTCTACAGCTTTAACGATGTTGGCTACTCTAACTGCGTTGTCTGTTTGGCAAGTGAAGGGGTTTGCTATTCCCACGATGTCGGGCTTTCGCCTTTGCACTTCATCTCTTATTTTTCCGTATGGCATGCCTACTTGCAGTGTGTCGCCAACTTTCAGGAAGGAGGCATCTGTCATGAACGCGTCCAAAATCTCCACTTTGTACTCTGCTTTGTCAAGCACTGCAGCTATGTACATTAAGCCTAATGGAAGATTGCCTGCTGGAGCGTCTGAGCCTGGATAAAAAATCTGCGGCGGGTTTATGAGCAGCACTTTCATCGGTTGTACCTGCAGATGCTTAGTGATTAGCCGAATATATTTAGATTAGCTTGCAGGTTGCCTCCTTTTAAATTGGCAACTATTTTAGTTAGGCTTAACACTAATAGCTACGAGAATTGGCTGAATAAGCGGAAAAAGATTCGTGGCTTCAGGAGATGTGTAACTCATGAAAGAAAAATTGATTATTGGATGGAGCAGCGGCAAAGACAGCGCACTTGCACTTTACAAAACCCTGAAAACGGGCAGATATGAAGTGTTGGAGCTGCTGACAACAGTGACGCGGGATTATGACCGAATCAACATACATGGCGTTCGGCGCGTTTTGCTTGAGCAGCAGGCTGACGCGTTGGGTTTGCCGCTTGAGAAAATGATTATCCCGAAGGGTTCTTCTGATGCAGTGTACGAACGGGAAATGCTGCAAGTTCTTAAGCGACATTTGGATAACGAGGTTTTCTCTGTGGTTTTCGGGGACATCTTTCTGGAAGACGTAAAAAAGTACCGAGACCAGATGTTAGCGAAGATAGGGATGAAAGGCATCTATCCCTTATGGAAAACGAACAGCGTGGAACTGGCTCGTGAATTTATAGAGCTTGGATTTAAGGCGGTAATTACGTGTGTGGATTCCCAAAGTCTGGGAAAAGAGTTCTCTGGGAGAGAGTTTGACAGGCAATTCTTAGCTGATCTTCCAGCTAATGTTGATCCATGCGGCGAAAACGGAGAATTTCACTCCTTCGTGTACGATGGACCAATATTCAGCGAAAGAGTGCAGTTTACAAAGGGCGAAATTGTACTGCGGGAAAACCGCTTTTACTATTGCGACCTTGTGCCCACTAAGTAACAGGTCCCCGAGAGAATTACCCTGTTTGTTCAGGGAATACGAAGAGAGTTTGAAAACAGAAAACTGGGATTGCGTGGATTTAGGGTTTTATGGCGGTTAACACTAAGCGTGTTGTGTTTACGTCGACTTCGGTGATTTTGCAGTTTTTGAATTCTTTTGCTTCGCCCAGTATGCTTTTCACGATGACGTTGTTGTTTTCGGTTTTCGCGTAAACCACGTCTTTGAAAACTGTTTTCCCGTTTAGAATTACGTTAAATTCGCACATTTGCGCTCACCGAAGAGTTAAGAGATTTAACTGTGCTATAAGGACTTTGTTTCGGTTATGCGCATTGGCATGGCGGTTTTTGTTGTTTAGCTGGGATAAGTAATTATTGATTAAAGCTTGGCGAAATCCCGCGCAACCCTTCTTTTTTTATATACTGTCAACTTAGTTTGCATTGAAGACGGGAGTTTGGTTGAACCCTCAATCAGGTGGAGATGCCGTCCGCAAACCAAATATTTTTCCGGCTTTACGACTACTATTATATACCAAGTGGACAACAGACACTTTCGTACTTAAGTATATTGCATACCGAAAACTGTTGGCAGAGATTGTTGAATATGTGAATATTCTGAAAAGAAAATAATCACAGATAACTTAAAGCCTATGGGCTTTCCTTTGCTGTGAGCCATAGCATTTCAAAATATTGCCTTGCCATACCTATTAGACTATCATTGCATGACCAGAGCCCAGGAGACTCATGTAAATCTGTTTTCAATTTTGCTACGACAAAAATCTCTTTTTTGTCGTATATTCCGAAAATCGTTTCAGGGTAGCCAGAGATGAATCGCATTTGGCAAAAAGGCTTTTCTTTGCAGAATTGTATGAGTTGCTTCGCCGTTTCAGTATTCGAAATCTCTCCCCCTATCAAGAACCGAATTTTTACTTTTTTGGACCAAGCTTTTTCGATGCTTTCAGCAAAATCGTTTGTTATTCCCCGCGAGAACCTCTTCCAAGAAAGAACAACATTGATGCTTAATTGAGCCGTTTCAATGGCAGTTTTTATTCTATCAATAATGTTTTTTCCTTCAGGAATCAAAATAAACTGGGGCTCTATTTGATTTTGTATTACATGGTTGCTTTTTTGCTCCTTTTTTTTGGCGGTATCAAGTAATATCTGCGTTTCTGCTTTTACTTTTCTGTACTCGTCTGTTTTTAATCTCAACAAATTTCTGAGTCCTATTTCCATTGGAATTGCTCTGTAAGACACAGGCTTTCTGATTACTTTTTCAACTAATCCTAGTTTATTGAGTTTTAGGAGAACTCTATAAACGTCTGGACGAGCAACCTTGGAGATTCTTGAAATTGTCGATACGCTTGAAATCCCAGAGTTGGTTATAGTGGAGTACACTTTTGCCTGTTTTAAAGTTAACCCTAGATGGATTAGAACTTGCAAATCCGAAAATTGTGGTTCGATTTTATATTCCACAGTAAAGAATTACGCGTTATTCTTATTATATATTTTTGAATTGTGTATAGTAGCGCTCTAAACTAGTTCATATTAGCAATGTTGTGCTACATTTTTTTGCGCAGGAATGCGTAATAAAAAATAAAGGAGAAAACGCATCTGCAAAAAAGCAAATTTATTGCTATCTCAATTGCTTTGATTCTATTGCTGAGCATTTCTGCAATGATTTTTAGCATACCTGCTGTTGAAGCGGGATTTGATGACAAGACAGCAGCAGCAGTAGCGGCGGGAATGACGTGGCCCCCACCAGGGATGCCTGACCAAAACGCCTCTGATACTAGGCTACTTTTGTGGGAACGGTTTAAAGACAAGATTCCCACATTTACGGCAGGAGTTCTAGCGCCCACACCTGTTGGTGTTGGTCAGCAAGTTTCAATGATTTTCTACAATTTCATGCAACCTCCGGACGCATCCTATACTAATGACATCAGATATGAATACAAGCTTAAACTCGAAAAGCCTAATGGAGATGTGGAAATACTTCCTTCATCTGGCACTTTTGTTTCTGATTCTACGGGCACTACCTTTACATTGTGGACGGTTGATCAAGTAGGGAACTGGAATATTACAGTGGAGTTTCAGGAGTTATTCTATCGCTGGTATGATTCAAGTACCGCAAGAGACTATTATGGCACAACGTTTCTAGCAAGCAGCAAGACATACAACCTCACCGTTCAGGAAGAACCAGTAACACCAGTTGCACCAGACATTATGGAAACACCATCAGAATACTGGGTACGACCGATAGAAGGACAGAACACACCGTGGTACCAAATAGCATCAAATTGGCTGAATAACGCAAAGGACCGCGACAACTACGGCGCTCAAAACAGGTTTCAAATGGACGGAATAGCTCCTGAAAGTGGGCACATAATATGGACCAAGACAACTGAGGACGGCGGGCTTGTTGGTGGAGGCAACTTTTCAACTCCTGGTGAAGTCTTCAACGCAGGACATCAATACCAGACTAGATTCACGGATCAGATAATAATGTGGGGCAGACTCTACTATCAAGAATCGCGCTACTGGACTGGCACAGGCGGAGATTGGGTCTGTGTGGATCTGCGCACTGGCCAAGAAGTATGGCGCAACAGAACCATGAGCGCAAACCCATCATTCGGCTACTATTATGACCTAGACAACCAAAACAACCACGGAATCGTAACCCCTGGCTACCTGTTTTCAACCAACTTCGGAACGACAATTCACCCCCGATACGGCTTCGACACACCTCTCAAAATCGTGGACGTCCCCTCATATAACGGTGGCAATGGAAACGATGATGTTTGGGAAATGATGGGGCCTAAAGGCGAAGTATTACGCCTCTATTGGGAAAACGCTGGTAACAGCACGCATCCCAACTACTATTTCCTGCAATGGAACGCATCAAAAACCTTTGATGATGACTATCAAGGAACCAGAAGCGGAGCAGAAGCATACGACTGGAATGTTTCAATGGCATGGACCAATGACATGGACCATGCCTCAGTTGGCGGTTTCTTCGGTGCACCAAACGTCCGAATCATAGCAGCGGAATATAATGACATAGCGGTCATTGCTAATGGAAGTAATCCTTCAGGTACAAACTCGCAAACATACTTCTATCCAGAGGAATTAACGCTGACAGGTGTGAGCTTGAGAACCGGTAGTGTAGGCAGCGTTTTGTGGCAGAAGACTATTAAAACTCATACACCAGACAACAAAAACGTTATGTTTGAACGCGGCGGACAAGGAGCCCTCATGTTCCTTAAGATGCCTACACTGGAATGGGTTGCCTACGATATGTACAGTGGCAACAAGTTATGGGAAAGCAAGCCAGAAACAGACCTCAATCCGTTTGGATACTTTGGATATGTCAGTTTGATGCATGTGCACTGCACTTCCATCGCTTACGGCAAGCTCTACTCAAGTGGCTACACAGGACATGTAATATGCTATGACCTTAAAACCGGAAACATTGATTGGAAGTATGAAGCTCCTACCAACAGAACTATCTTTAGAGATTACACCGTGATGGTAGGCACCATCGCTGACGGAAAAGTTTATGTCGGAACGCATGAGCACTCTGCTGATACGCCGTTGTTCAAAGGTGCTGAAGTTCGTTGCCTTAACGCTACTACTGGAGAACCCATATGGGAAATGGATGGGTGGGCTCATCCTCAAACGATGGCTATTGCGGATGGGACATTGATATACTGGAACAACTATGACCATCAAGTGTACGCCGTAGCGAGAGGCCCAAGCGCTACAACCGTTACAGCATCTCCAAAAGTTTCGGTGCACGGAACTAAAGTACTGGTTGAAGGCACGGTAATGGATATTTCGCTGGGAACAAAGCAGACGGAGCAGGCAACTCGTTTTCCATATGGAGTTCCAGCGGTATCTGACGAAAGCATGAGTAAGTGGATGTCCTACGTTTACATGCAAAAAGCACGTCCGGCGGACGCTACGGGCGTTGAAGTGGTCATAACAGTGCTTGATCCGAACAACAACTGTTACGAGGTCGACAGGACCACAAGCGACTCGAACGGGATGTTCAAGCTATCATTTGATCCACTGGTCCCCGGGGATTACACTGTTATCGCTAGCTTCGCTGGGTCTGATTCCTACTGGGGTTCATACGCGGAAACTGCCATAACTGTAGAAGAAGCACCACAACCCACTCCAGAACCAACGCCTGCGCCGCAATCCGCAGCTGACATGTACTTCATACCCATGTCCATAGGCATCATCATAGCAATCATCATAGTCGGCGCTCTCGTAATCCTAATGCTAAGGAAGCGATAAGCATGCAAGAAAACCAAAAACAATTTTCCCCTCTTTTTTGGGTAACACCTGAAATAGAAGAAAAAACAGGGCTGAGAAGGTTTACGGGCAGAAATAACGATGGTTTCATCGTTACCGCATTTTTTCCTTTTCTCCTTGATTTTGTATGCTCTGTCCGGAGCCTCAGCAAACCCTTTTTTCTGAGTGCTGGCTTTGACTACATCACCGAAAAGTGGCAGAATGCTCTTCAGAAGACCGAAGAGGTTCGGTTTTATGTAGGATAAGTGTAGTTTAGCTGGGATAAGTAATTATAATGCAAAACTACTATACGCTTTAAATTATAATCAGTTTAAAGATGACTACGATGCCTCAAGAAAGCTCGGCTAACTTTGACATATTTGGCTTATTGTCGGACAGCGGAAAAAAGGCAAAAAACCAGCAAAGAGAAGAGCTTTTAGCGGCAACAGGCGTCAAAGACCTCTTTCCAGAAGGCACAATCAGCATAGACAAGCACACATGCGTAGGAGTACAATGCAAACTCTGCATCAAAGCGTGCCCAACTAACGCGTTATACTGGAAAACAGGCGAAGTAGCCGTTACAGAGGACTTATGTGTGCACTGTAACGCTTGCGTTTTAATCTGCATGGTTGACGACTGCATAAAGATAAAGCGGAAACGAGAAGACGGCACAACAGAGAAATTCAGCAAGCCCAAGGATGTTATTGCGTTAGAGGACAAGATTAACGCGAAGAAACGTTTTGAGCGCGTGAGAGAAGTTTTTCCGACGGCTGAGGCGTATTGCGATAGGTACAAACGCAGAAAACAATAATGTTGCGGATAGTTAGATTTCTGTTGTGCTCTCGGAGACTATAGCCTCCCTTATTTAAAGGCGGCATGTCTAATTTGCGTGGAAATTCTGTTACCTACAGTTAGAAGGGTTAAAATGCTGCCATTTAGCAAGCAAAAATATGGAGAAAATTCCTATAAAAAAGAGAGGGGCAAGTTTTAGGGTTGCCACTTGTCGATTATGTACTTCGGGATTTCGCTGCTGTCGCGTGGTCCAACCATGACTTTCCAGCCGCTGAGTTCTTCAATCTCGCCGCTTATCCGCGAAGCCTTGCCGGGAATAATGAGTTTCCTGTGCTTAACCTTGCTTTCAATGTCCGTAGCTTTTATGGCGTCTGCAACTTTGTCTGCCGTCAACTTGCGCCCTGCAACTCCGCTGTCTATGGCTGAGCCTTCAGCGTCTACAACTATGAGGTAAGCGTTGAGTTTGGAGCTTTCAATGTCTGAAGCAACAGTGTAGTACGTCAAAGCAAAGTTCGTCGTAAAGAACACAGGCGAATTCTCGTCTGGAGTACCGAACACTTTCAAGCCAGCGTCTACAGCCACAGGCTTCCGCGGGTCAGTGTAAATGTTCTGCCGCAACACGGTGTTAGGCAACAGCGCCCACCCGTCAGTATCATGCATTATGATTATGTCAGCGTAACGGACAATCAGCATAGCAGCTGTGTAGGCTTCACGCCACTTGATGATTTCGTCAGCTGTTTCGCCCTTGTCCATCCAAGCAACCATCGGGACACCCATTAGCGGAAAACCAGCCAGTTCTTCGCCGCCCTTGCACGCAGCCCTGCGCAACATCGTAAAGTTGTTCAACGTGTCAGCTAAACCTTCATTCAGGAAAGTGCCAGAGTCCAAAACTAAGTCTTGAATGCCATAAGCCAATAACGTCTTAGCTAAAGACACCAACTGGTTCAGGTCGTTCGGCGCGGAAACCACCAGCGGGCAATTGTACATTAAAGCCAGTTCAGCCATGTCTTTCCAGTTATCCACCGTCGCCGCGTACAATAATGGCTTTGCTTTCGGCGCCGCCATCAAACCTGCCTCAAGAACGTTCGAGTTCAACGAGCACAGTATCAGCGGCAGTTTGGTGGTTTCAACAACTTTCTTGACTGCAGCCTTGAATTTTTCAGGGTCGCCTGATGTTGAGCGGACAGCAATCATGTCCAGCTTAAGCGTGTAGCCGATGTACTCGTAGCTGAATTGCTCAGTGCGCTGTATGCGGTTAACAACCTCATTCTCAGGCATTTCATCCGTCACGTCAATGGCGATTGCCGTCGGGTTGAAGTACGTGAATTCGTGGCGGTACATGACGAGTTTTCCGCCGAGCTTCACAACTTTGTCGCCAGCGCCTACAACCACTTCCTTGACCGCGGGCTTCAGCATCTCTTTCAGCTGCTTGTAAGCCTTCTCGTATTCCTTCTTGAACAGCGGCTTGCACTCGTCAATCACCACTTCGCGGTTAACGATTTTGGTGGCGAAAGCCATGCAGTTCTCTTGACCGCAT
>CAZDLK010000059.1:0-9574 GCA_964506435.1 uncultured Candidatus Bathyarchaeia archaeon
AAAATAAATAGAAAAAGCTTCAAAAGGCTAAAAAAGCGGATTAGTTGTATATAGGGTATTGATTTGGATGAGTCCAGAAAAGTATCAATATCCAATCGAAATTACCGAAGAAAATAATGACGCTCTATGGAAAAGGGCTAAAGAACTTAATTTGTCTTATTGGAAGCTACCTATTGTATCTCTTATCACAAGTATTGGCATATTTTCAATTTTTCTATTATGGTTCCTCATTCCTTTTATTGACTGGTTAAAAACTATCCAACTAACAAAGGAACAATTTGCCTACATAGCATTAGGCTTATCTGCACTTTTTTCCGCAATCTTCGCCTTTGGGTTTGCCTCTAAATGGGAGGCAATTGTTCGAAAAGTGCGCATTGGGAAATATGGGTTTCCAAGTAGTGAAGAGATGATTTTTGCAGAATGTTTCATTATGGCTCGTTTCTTGGATGAAAATGAAAGAGAAAAAGCTTTGAACCGCGTTAAGTATTTTTTGGATTATCACCTTTCCAGTATTCCTCAAGACGTACTCAATGAAAAGAGGAGGAGTTATAGAGATGAAGTCGAAGCCCTTGTCAGAGGAAAGAACTCATTCAAACGAATGTTACTTTTTTCAGAAGAAAGTGTGCCGTGTCTCCTGCGAAATTTTGGTTTAGCTTTGGTTAGGGGTGACGACCCTTTGGCGCATATCTATCTCAAGCAGATAATTCGGATTACAAAGAATTACGGTAAATTGGAAGGACGATTTGAAAGAATCCTTTCTCAAATTAATCGAAATACTGTTATTTTCGGTCTCGCAGGAACCTTAGTTGGTGCGATAATTCCTTATCTCTTAAACGCCTTTGGGTAGAAACCATTAAATGAAATATTGATGCGACCAATTCAAATTTTAAATACTGTATTTTGAATAAAAAACGTGACAAATGGGCGTGCAGAAAGTGGAAAAAAAGTCCATTAAAAAAATTCTTAAAGAAAGTACTGAATATTGTTATCTATGACATTGAAGGATTTAATGTGGGCGACTAAATGTTCACTATTAATCTATTACATGAGGCTTAAGAAAAGGCTACATAGGGCACGAACATTTTTCTATATTGTCTTGATGCTTATTTTCTTAGTTCTTACACTTGTTTTCAATGGATTAGCCTTTACAGTTCCAATCGAAATTCCACCAAAAAACCCCATAATAATTGGAGCAGGGAATCCTTATAATGCCACAATAGACAGAACCAATGTGGTTTTCAACATTCCTTATCAGGTAGTTGACATTGAAGTGACACTAAACGTAAGTCAGCCTGACGTATACTTTCTGTATGCACTTTTGCCCTTTACAGTGTATAATGTTTCGTCATACGCGATTAGAGATGGCATAAAATATCCTCTTTACATATACAATCCTGTTTATCCAGACTATTGGGAAGAAATAGGAACTTTTGACAACCATTTCTTGAATACCCACGAAGGATTGGCAGTCATTAATGCGTCAATCCGACCAACTGTTCAATTTTTTTCTGGAGACCAAATAACGGTTGGGGCACATATCCAAGTCAATGATTCATTGCTTGCCATTTATTACCCGCAAGCTGGAAGGGAATCCGTTATCTACACTTTTTTCGGCGGTAATGTCAATTGGACTGAAGAAATGGGCGCCTTTAGAACACCTTTAACTCAGCAAACCCTTTGGAGACCGTTTGTAGTCCAGATAGCATTGCCTTATTCTTACTATTATTCAAGTAGTCAGCCAGCTCCTATAGAGTACTTTGTGAATGAAGATAGCCGATGGATAATGTTTTCTTTAGATTTTCTTGATGGGCGGTATGCACAGACTTTAGTGTGCAATTTTGAGAATCCCTCAGGTCAATCACAGAGAGAATTAAACATTTTTCTGGTTGGTGTCTTCTTTACCTTATTCATAACATTCTTATTGGAAACAATAGAAGAAGTAGCATCTGCTCTTGTGAAAGTTAACCGATAATTGCTGAGGCAACACTAAAGAGTGTAAAAATTCTTTCTAACACGCACTATTCAGAAATGCTTGCGAGTAGTGATTTGCTTCTCTCTCTTCAGTTCTTTCGAGTATTTCCAACTCGTTAGAGTAAACAAGATGATGATAAAACTCGTGCAAAACGGTTCTTTTGTTTAACCCTCTCTTCGTGAAGCACGCTTTATTCTCGAAATAACAAGCATCATCACCGTTGCCAACCTTCCTGCCATTAAGAATGATTCTCATCCTTCTAACTCCATAATACTCGCTTAGGAAGTCAACCGCTTTCTGGGCTCCTCTCAGTTCGTAAATTATCAGGAACCCCTGTCTAATTGTTTTCCGAGGAATCCGTATCCGCATAGAGACCACCTCAAGTTAGGTTGGCTATTCGAGGAATCCATTCCTTTTGTTCATTTCTCAAATACTTAGCGAGCAACAAAGCCTCTTCATTAATTAGCGATTCAACTTCTTGCCTTTTGCCTACCTTTAATCTCGGTATTTCAACTGTGCTCTGAAAGAGAGCGTCTAATTTAGAGGTAAATGCTTTTTCTATTTTCTTGTTTAGGTATTGTCTTTTGCCTTGTCTATTCGAGCGTTTCTCTTTCTTGAAAACATAATCCTTAGAGTCAACATCTCGGCAAAAGGAAATTATCACGTCGTCTATAAGGTATCGGTAAATTTCCATGAAATCGCAAACGAGGCTCGGCTTACCGTGTTGAAGGCTGTGCAAAAAGCCTAAGTACGGTTCGAGGTGAGCTTTGAGTAAAGCTACGTGAGTTTTCCATCTAAGGATTTCGTAGGCAAGATTAAAGGTGTTGTTTAATCCGTCATATGCCATAAACGTACTTCTACTTTGAGGTCTAATCCTCTCTTCAAATAGCATGAATATCTGCTCAAAATACCTCCTTCGAATACTTTGCTTCGTAGCTCATAAGCTTCCTTCTAAATGTTTTCAGGTCATCCGCTTCAATAGCTTTAACATCATCCTTAACGAAGCCAATAGGCTTTAATCCATGCTTCTTTAAGACGTGGTCGTATCCTTCAGCTTTAGCTATAACGAGTGTCCTTGCTATTTCTACGCCTTTTCCGTTCTTCAGAGCTTCATATTGGTGTACCCTCGTTTTGACATTTGAATCATCTTCAAGGCTCCTTAGGATAGCTACGGGATTTCCTCTCTGCGTCAATATCAAAACGTCGATTCCCCAGAAACCACAGGTGGCTAACGCTCCAACGCTCGCAAGATTTCCCGTTCTGAGGACTATCGTTCCGATTTCATTTTCGAACAATGGATAAGTTGTTTCCTTATCCTTGTTCCTGACTAAGAGGGTTCCCTGTCTGGTTCCAAAAAAGGAACCATAACCCTCTAACTCTATTTTCATTGTTTTGCTCGCTTTCATTCCACCATCTCCTTTTCCTTTAGGCTTTCAGCTATTATTCCGAAGACATTTCAGAATCTTAGCGAAAACTAATAATAATAGAGTAGATAGATATATATAGTCCTTTCCCTATATTCCTAACGGATATAGAACTCGCCTAAGACGTTACTCCAAACGTCTTTTTTTAGAAAAAAGGATGTGAAAAACCATTTGAAAGAAAGTAAAAAAGAAATCAGCGGAAAGATTGCTTATGGCTCTTTTCAGAAAGAGCTGAACAAAACAGTATTGCAAAAAGAAACAGCGCCCAAATTAAGGTGCGACCACTGCGGTTTCGTCTGGGCACCAGAGCCTTACAAGTGGAGAGTATCTGGAGGACGATTGGTGAATATGGGTACCGACAATCCTGCAAGAATAATCATTTGTCCCTCATGCAACAAAAGGCTTCGGGTTCCCCTTGGCATGGTATTCCTAATACTCGCATGGTGGAAAGTCTATTATGACCAAAATTCAGAGGAAAAGTCACGTGTGAAGCTTGAGTTAGGAATATAGTATCTTCAAGGAGAAAAAAATATGGCTACGTTTTTGTTGTACCTTTCAGACAGCGAAAAAATAGAATTAGCAAAGGTCTCTAAGAAGACAGGAATAAGTGTTAGCCGTCTCCTTTTAAAGGCTTGGTCTTATTGGCTTTCGAATAATCCACTTGAAGGTTTGCAGGAAGAAGCTGAGAGATTTAAAGGGATGATGGAAGAGCGGGAAGCAAAACAAAGGGAAAGGGAAACTGGAGACTATATCGGTTCTTTTAAGAAAGAAAAAGACAAGATTAACCGAATTGCAAGGGAGTATCTCGACCACAAAATATCTCATGATGAATATCAAAAGTTGTTGAAGCAAACAAAAGACAACTATACGACCACTCGGCGCAAAGCAAGAATACGTTTGGGAATTTCTTCGAGAAATGACAGGTTCGAAGAATTCAAAGAAAACCATTCAGAATTTTTCGAGAGGTACGAACATGGCAAGCACAAAAAGAAAAAAGGCAAAACGTAAGCCCAAAGAGCATCCATTAGTTACCGCCATACGTAAAGTTTACGAAGACCAAATAGGCGTTCGTGAAACTGTAATAGACATGATGTACGCCGAATGCGTTGATATTTCTGAAAAAAATGAAAAACATCTAAGGGAGTATATTCGATGATTTCTCATATAGACAATTCCCTAACAAAACTGTGCAAGAATTGGATGAAGAACAAACCAAATGAGATTGAGAGAGAGATGAATCTGTTGAAGACTAAACTGAACAAGCCAAACATGGCTGGATTTGTTGCCATGAGCCTGAAGACAGGTAAGTCTCGGAAGCTCAAGATAGGCGAGTTTAGACCCTTAGTAATCGATGATTCAGACCCAAGTTTAGAGGATGGAGATGTGGTGAGGTGAAAAAACATGTCAAGAAACATTCCTAAATTCAAGTTTCAGCCTATACCTACTAACCTGAGAAAGCGTAGGAGAGTAACGCCTCAGCAATACGCAAGGTTCTATGCAAACTATGAAACGAAAGTAGGAAAAATAAAACGTAGCAGTTGCCAAGTAAAAGTTGACCCTAACAAGAATCATGAAGTTCTTCGACGACTAATAAAATACGCAAGCGAAAGGATGGGAAAACGTAACCAGATTCCTTTGTGCAAGAATGGTCATGTGTTCGATGACTTTGGGGATTTTCTTCATGGTGTTCCTTGGATAAGAGTTCGGCGAGTTCGAAGTTACAAAGCGGGAATGCATTATGAAAAGTAAGCTGAAAGCGTACCAACTTGCCCTTAGCGGAAAGAAAACGCTGTTCAAACCCAAGAAGGCTACCGTTCACTTCATCAGAAGTGAGGATGGTTCCTATTCTGCGGAGATTATTAACAGGGACTTGGACGAAGGTTATCCTCTAAGCGGTCTCGATTGGTATCATGCAGACCTTCTCGGGAATAGGGCTATGGAAACGACAGCTCCTTCTAAAGACGGCAACGTAGTTTTAGGATTTACTTCAAATACTTATCTAATGTTGGACATAGATTTTCAAGAAGAAAGTGCTGTCATTGAGTTTGCGATACAGTACACTAATTTTCATAAATTAGGAAGTGTTTTGATACTAAAATCTTCTGAAGATTATCTGACTGACCTTTTTGGCAATAGTTTGGGCAAGTTTCTTGTTATTTTCGGTAGACCTCTGGGCTGGGAAGAAATTCAATGGCACATTACAGAAGTAAGAAGACTCGGAATGATAGAGCGAGCTTTTACCAAACTCAGAGAGTTCGGATACATAACTATCCGAGTTAATGCAAAGAACGATAAAATTCCACCGCCCAAGATTCTCAAGTTCTTTGCTAATGGAGATATGCGTGGAATACGGGATTACGTGAGTTTTCTAAACCGACACAAAGATTTTGGCTCTAAGAAATAAGCATTTTTTCTTAAGGTTTTTTCTACCAAAAAAAGAGGTGAAAGAATTGGTACAGTGGAGAAGGCGTAAACATGGGACTCCCCGCCAAATAGGTCAAACATTTCCGATAGATGAATCACAGCAGAAAAAGAAGGGTTTACTCGATAAGGTGAAGGAGCGTTTCGCGGGGCAAGAGCACGGAAGACAAGAACGCAAGTACGTTGAAAAATTGAGGGAATTGATAGCCGAGCATACTGAGCCGAAAGAATCCAAACTGTTGAACGGGATTATTACCGAAGCAGACGCTGAGTACTTGGCTAAAAGAGGGTTAATCCAGATTGACCCGTACACCGATAACATTTCCCTTACCGAAGCAGGAACGGTTTACTTTTTGGGAGAAAAGATGAAGGAGAAAAAGCAGGTTTTGAAAAGCCTCACGGAAATGGAGAAGGACATGATACTTGCAAAGAGGGAAGAAGAGGGTGAAGACAAGCACTAAAATCGTCATCCGTGACCCTATAGGGAATCACGGTTTCATCGAAGTCTTAGGTTCTTCAGAAGCCCCAAGATACATTGTACATAACAATAAGCCTGTGGTTAAGCGTGTTGAGCGCAAGCCTGAGCCTGAACCAGAGAAGCCTGTTACGATTACCGTGAAACTGTTTAGGGTAAGGGATTTTCTTTGATTTATTGGTTGAAGGAAAAGCTGAATAACTGTACAATTAGGAAAAGGTGTCCTGATTGCTCTAATTGGCAAAAGTGCCTTGAAGAGTACGTTAAAAAAGCTTACAAGAGGGTAAAGGTATGAGTTCTGATTTCATACGCTATCAAGGTTTACGCTTTCGGAAAACCGATGAAGTCAAGCCGCCGAAAAAGAGGTTTACGGTTGTTGAGAGAAAAATTATACCTTTTCCATGTTACACTAAGGAAATCTGCCAAGTACCACATTGTTCAAAGGCTGATAGGATACACCGTGACTACGGCAAGCTTAGAGCTAAACCTATGATAATCCGTCAGCCTTGCGATAAGGACTGCGTGCGTAGAATAGTCTTTGAAAAAGTTCCTATCACCGTTTGCATTAAGGCTAAGTGCAAATACCTTAACATCCAGAGCGGTTATTGCGAGAAGTATGTTGAGGAAGCAAAGAGCCCAAGAAGCAAGCCACCACCGTTTCAGTTCGCTAAAGGCTTACGCACACCTTCTGGCGGAGATAGAGGTTGGTATGGACAGAAAGACCCGCGAACGGGGCAGTTTGTCTGAAAGTCGAAAAGGCTTACGGAAAGGGGTTTGTTTGAACGCAACATTGAGATACCAAAGTGTTTAATCAACAGTATAGAGTATTTGGAATACTTTTTCCTTTGCTATGGGCAACTCAAGAACGTCTTTCAGATTTAGGTCGGGATTCTTGCTTTTCAGTTTGACCAACGCCTTGAACAAGGCAGGATACTTGTCGGAAGTGCTGTCCTTCAACTTTTCAGAATTGTATTCCAGTAATATATCGCTTACATTTATGGGTTCTATGCCTTTTTGTAGGTTTATCCCGAAACTTACAAGAGCGATAAAGGTAGCTGTAATCGAAATTTCAATCGCTATTTGTATGTTTGGGGGCTGGTCGGAAATATTTGGCAGTTGTTTAACTACCGAAGCTAATAGCACTGCAATGATAACAAACAAGGCGATGTAATAGGCTGCATTAATGAAAACGAAATAGTGACGAGAACTGAGCTTTGTTGAAAAGTACGTTCTCCACACTCTTTTTTCAAATTTGAGGTCAATTTTCTCAAGCAGTTTTGCCGTTGCCTCTTCAGAAGTTTCTGGCTTGTGTTCCATAGCAACCTTTTATCGCATCCTCGATTTAAGATTTACATGAATAAGTCTCATTCAGTCTTAACAATCCGCTTTAGCTCTTTTTGTTGTGCAATAACATTACCGCACTTGTTGCACTTCTCTTCTTTTAACGGTAAGTAATGAGGAATTAGGACTTGGACTTTAGGCTCCGAACATTCAGGATTAAGAAACACCTTTTCAACTTCTATCCTGTTCCAATGGCTACAGTTAGGGCATTTCAATCTGAGTTTTGTCTTCATATGCAATGAACCAGTCTTTTGTTATGCATTTCTGTCCACGATAATCGTATCAAATGTGCCATCGTCTTTAATTCTGAAAATGATGTTTCCATAGTGTTTCGTCGAAAGTACTTCTTTACGAGCCATCTTGCTATAGTAATTATAATCGTAATCAACGCCTTCTGCAACGGATACAACTACATAAGTGGGAGAAATTTCTTCGAAAACTTTTGCATTAACATTGTTTTTGCTACCATGATGGGGGGCAAAAAAGATATCCGCCTTCAGGCTTGCAGACCCACAGGCTTTCAGGATATCATCCCAAACATCCACACTTGCATCTCCGCCGAACAGGATTCGCTTTTTCTGATATTCCAGCAAAAGAACATACGATAAATGATGATGTTGCTGTGGGTCAGTTTCGGAAGCCTTGTTAGAGACTGCGACAAGTTCTGGAGTTGGAGATAGTATCGTAATTCCATCTTGAGCATAGTAGTCTGCTTTTGCATCTCGGTACAGTTTTAGACATTTTGGGCTCTCTGTGCTTTGTCTCAGCTTTTGGTATCTGTCCCAGTCGCGTTTGTCGTAGGGGGAAGTTTTCCATGTATCTTCTTCTATTTTCTTATTGTTGTCGGTGTCCCAAAAATTGGCAATTTCTACCTTGCCAGCTAATAAATTGAGTCCTGACATATGGTCTAAATCTGGATGCGTCAAAATGAATCTGTGAATAGCGGATGTTGGAAAATTGTCTTTGAAATATTTGATTGGGTCTGTAAGAGTTTCGTCATCCTCTTTTTGGAAGTTGTTAATGTCAATCATTGATATTCTCTCTGTTGGATGTTCAATAATTGTGCAGTTTCCCTTTCCAACATTCAGGAAATGGAGTTTCAGCATTTTCTCTTCATTCCCCCACTCATAAAGAACACTTGAGCTGACTAAGTATATTAAATGAACGAGACTGTTCGGCTATGAGTTAAATACAAGTTAAAAGCATAGTCATTTTTGGGGCAAGAGTGATGGCGAGTGATGTGTTTAATCAAACATATTTTGGTATTTACGAGTTTTTCGCTAACCTAATCCCAGGCACCTTGATGATATTGCCGATTCTAATTGCTGTGGATTTTTCATCATTTTTGTCAGGCAACACATTAGTAACCGAAACTCTTTTAGTAATTGCTGTCGCCTTCATGGCTTTCGTTGTGGGATTAGCGATACAAAGCGTTTCCGCCCTTATGGAAAAATACATCAACAAAAAGAAATATGGCGGTTATCCGTCATCGCTATATCTTACCGATAAGGATGAAACCTTTCCAATGTATTTTAAATCCGCAATTCGGGAAATACTCAACAACAAGTTTGGCACTCCAATGAACTCTTCTCCAAAGCACATGTTTGACTTGTGCTACACTTTCGTAATGCAAAACAAGGTCAGCGAACGTGTTCCTCAATTTTTGAGAACTTACACATTTTCGAGAAATATGATGGTCACAATGATAATCGAATCGGTCTTTACTTTCTATCTCGCCTACAGCCGACAAAATATTTGGTTAGCAATCACTGGATTCGTCTTAGTTGGCATGTCCTACGCATTCTACAGTAGATTCCTGAGATACGGTGAATCTTTTGCCAAAGAAGTTCTTAGAAGCTTTTTTGTTTGTGAAGCCCAATTCTGAGATTACCCATGTGGTTGGTTACTCATTTCGCTACCGCACTCCCTATTTTCACCCTA
>CAZDLK010000060.1:0-8808 GCA_964506435.1 uncultured Candidatus Bathyarchaeia archaeon
AGTCTCCGCTGCCTGCGTCGTCGATGACTATTGTCACTTATTGTGCCTCGTTAGCCCTTTTGAATGTGTTTGCTATTATAAAAAGAGTCCGTTGTTGTTTTGCTGAATCTGTATGGTGGTTTTGAATCAGTATTCTGGGACAGCAAAAGCTTTTTTACTGTGTGTAGGTAATATTGTCTTGGTGTCTTATTGCATATCGTAAGACAACATAAACGTAGCAGAGCATTCAAAGCACTAGTTTTCCCAGTAGCCGCAGCACTATTCCTAGTCGGCTGGTGCCTATCATGGATAGGCAGCCAAAAAACGCCACGCAAAACCACCGCTAAACCCGCCAGCGACAATGTGCACCTGAAAGCAATCCCGCTTGAACAACCAACACAAATACCCAACTAACCAACAGCGAACATGCTCGCAGTTTCACGTGTTCTTTTGTCTCATTATGTCCAATATTCTTCTTTCAGAAGTCACTGCTTTTATTGAGCGGTAGCTATATTCCTGTGACAAGAAGGAACGTGCCAATGGAAAAGTTCCACATTCCGCTTCACAAAGACATAATCATTTCAAAAAGAATTCTCCCGCGCCTCCCCGAAGAATTCAAAAAAACTACACTCGGATACCACAGGAAAGGCGCATTGGCACAATACAGAGGACCAGACGAAATTCATGTTCACGAGTACAGCACTCACTGGGCCTTTCACAGAGATCACGGCGACCCACGCACCTTTGAAGGCCTTCTAGCGCATTTACTGTTTGACGCGCCTGAACTACCCCTGTCCATAATGACTGCAGGAGCATCTGGATTGGCAGTAGGCAGTTTGGTCTACGAATTGAGAAAGAACGAATCCAAAAATGCCCAAAAAGAAGCAATCATCGCTGGAGGAATCACCTCAATAATCGGGGGCACACTAACCTACTTTCTAACCAAAGAGAAACACGATACCGCGCACGCTTGAATTAACCGTCCTATACGCTTCAACTCATCTTCTTCAGTTTCTTAACCACTGCTTTCACGTGTTCCTCATCCTTCAAGAACTCTTCCATAATCGCACTTGTCAACTGGTAAATTTTAACATCATTAAGAACAGCCTGCTTACGGATTTCCCTATGCAAATCCTCGCTGACCTCCACCACCACACGCTTGTTCTTACCCACGCTTAACCCACCCGCAACGCCTTGACTTTACCCGCTAACTGCAAATCACCATTCTCAGCCAACACCATCACTGCCTTGCCTTCTCGATTCAAAAACGCTAAACCGTTTCCCAACCCAACTTTCTCAGCTTCAGTTATGCAAAAACCATTAGCAAAAACAGCATCTGCCAACTGCCAATTCGCACAGTTCACACTGCTGGTGACGATACCGCCGTTAAAAGTAACTTGCCCACTGTAAACATTCGGCAACCTAGCCTCAGCGATAGTTCCGCTTGTGATGTCCCCCGCAGCATGACCATGCCCAGCAGGCGTGTAACGCCCGTTCGGATCCACGTACACGGGATCATAGCCTATGCCTTGCGCTTCAAACACATAACCGCCTGTGCCCCTCGGCATGCGACCTAACCCAAACTGGCCACTTGTGATTATAGCCGCGTCTGCGGT
Source organism: uncultured Candidatus Bathyarchaeia archaeon (assembly GCA_964506435.1). Classification (GTDB taxonomy): domain Archaea; phylum Thermoproteota; class Bathyarchaeia; order Bathyarchaeales; family Bathycorpusculaceae; genus JAOZHU01. The sequence goes on from CAZDLK010000060.1 coordinate 1,596, forward strand.
AACGTTCTGCAAAACCCTGCCGCTGGTTATCACCGTGTACACATCAATGTTCAGCCAACCAACCCTGCCTACGCCTGCCACGTATAAGCCGCTCCAACGAAAACTCGCATTACCCAAATCGTACGTGGCATCCGCGTAAGGTCTCACAACGCCACTGGCAGCGGAAAAAACCAAATCGCCCGCTTGCGCACTTAAAAACGCGTTAACGCCGTCAAAACCAAACATCGCTTTAACAGCATCACTGGTTTTAATGTTAATCACAGGCGCGGTTTTGTTGACGTTCAAATCGCTGGTTAACGTTAAGTCAGCAAGCCACAGCTTCTTGAACCGTTTCTCCGCAGAACCCAACTCAGTAATATTATCACCGGCAGGTTTGAAAACGTCAGCCTTCACCTCGAAAGCTCCTTCAGCAGAACGCTTCAAGTAAACGTCAGGCGCCTCAGCTCCGCCAGCACCAAACTCAAGCAGTTCCTTCGTAAGCTGCATAAACGCGTTCTCGCCTGGAACCCTACACCGCACATAGCCCGCACCAGGCAAAAAGAACGCTGCCGAATGCACTTCCTTCCAATTCTTAGCCTCGCTGCCCAACAAGCCATGCCCATTATCGGCTGGAACAAACTGATGATCCAGCACTGCAGAAGCAGCCTTATCCCGAGTGCGGAACTGCACAATCGCAGCTTCATCACTGAACGGACCTACGAACTGCGGCGTTATCCAGCCTGCTATCTTGTCCCAGCCGCCATCATCAACCGAAGACCACACAGCGCCATTATCGTCGCCTGCTTCGTGCGCCACATGATGCGAGCCGACGCCGCCGCTCTGCGTCACGCTTGGAATGCCCTTCTTGCCCAGCTTCGTGCGGCTGAGTTTCTCCACGTTCACAGTAAAAGTGCGCAATCCATACAGGTAATCCGCCATCTGCGGCGGAACCTTACCCAGCTCCAGCGTCAACTCCAGCGTCTGCGTCTTCGCGTCCACGCGGTACTCTACGCTTTCGATGCGGAAGTCGCTGTCCACGTTCTCGTTCGGCAACTCCACATGGATTTTATCACCAGGCAAAATAGGCTCAGAGCCGTAATCGATGACGGTGCTGCTGACCGTGAGGTATTCCGCTGGGTCTTTCAGGTAAGCCAGCAGCGCTTTTGCCCGCAGGTCGCATTCGTTGTCGCTCCACAACTCCTCATCCGTCTCCGACAGCTCACGCAATCCGTAAGCGCTTTGGCTTGCAGCATCTTCGCGGACAGCTGCGTAACGTCGCCCGCCAAAATATAGCCCATCCACCCAGAAGCTGCCTGTGCCAGCGCCCGAGAAATCGCAGCTTACGCGCACCTGCTTGATTTGTGTCCAATCAAAGCCCGCAGCAACCTCCTCCCAATCGCTCTCATTGCCCGCGCCAACGCGCAGTGAAGTTAAGCGCCACTCGTCAGGCGCCACCGTGAGGTTTTTCTTTGCCTCTCGGCTGCTCGTGTCATAGAGTTGGATGGTGACGTTGCCGTTGAACGTTTTCTCAAGGAACGCCAAGAACTCCAAGGTCGGGTAGAGGTTGCAGTTCACTTCTTTTCCAGCGTTAAGCGTGAACAAGGCGCTGCCGTAGTAGAGGTTTTGCGCGTACAGTTTGATGCTGCCCGTGCCCTTAGCTTTTTCAACCGTATCAAAGCTAACCACGCCTGAAGTGGCTGTCCAAACGCCATCCGACGGCAGCAAGCTCTCAGTCCACAAGTCCTTATCCAACGGCACGCTTTTGTCGGCAACGCCGTAAATCATTATTTTGTTGCGTACGCGGTGAATATCCCTGCGGTACGTGCTCTGCTCAATCTTCTCGCTCAGGCTAACGGATGAGGACTTGCTGTTCTGGGGGAAAAACTCGAATTTGCCGTCAGCCGCCACCCGAAAATCAAAACCTATAGCACCTGCTTCATCCGATGATTCCGCTATGTACCTTAGGATATCCCAGACAGGCGTATCCGCGTACTCCAACTTCATGTACGTGGTATCCGTGTCTTCCACAAGCTCAACGCCACCACGGCTATGGCTCAATCCCACATAATAATCCAGCAGGTCCTTGACTATCGCTTCGCCCTTCTGGTTAACGTAGGTTTTAGTGACGACGCGGCGGAAAAGCTTCTCACCCCAACATCGCCCGCTTACTCGCACGTAATTCTCCGCAGGCGCAGACTCGTACTCAACGCTCTCTGTTCGCGTAGTGATGATTTGAGGAACATTGACGCCCCGACCAATACATACGTAGCCGTCTTGCCCAACACTCAACGGGTAAGCGCCACTTGGACCATACTTGCAATCCCAGTTCTGTAGCAAAAGCTCCCAGCTACTCACCTCTTTTGTGGCGCCGAGATGCACGCGGGCTTCAACGATGTCGCCCTGCGGAACGCCTACCCCGCCTAAGTTGACCGCAAGCTTCGGAACCTCCACGCTCACAGTGCTACTCCACTCCTCGACGGTAAAGCGCTGATTCGCCAGAACGCTGAACGCTGCGAGTGCGAGAAGACGTTTCAGCCGCTGCATCATTATAACTCTGCACGCTTGAAGTTGCCGCGTTCATGCTGCTGGCGAAGCTCCACATGGCAGCCGCTGCGGCCACGATAACGGCGATGCCTACGCCTGTCAAAGCCAAAAACGTGCCGTAGCTGATGTTTAAAGCGTTCTGCGCGGCAGTAGCCACCCAACAAGCTGCAGAATACACCTTTTGCGCAACAGCTAATCCAGTGCTTGTACGTAGGAACATGCCCATGACCGTGACCACCATCATACCGGAATTGAACGTGCGCGTTTGCGCGTCATTCAGCAAGCCAAACTGATTCGCGATATAACCTACAGCCGTGCCCGTAGCGCCTAAACCTGCAAGCGCAGAACCTAAACTCTTAACACGAGTGGCAAGGCTTTCAGCGTCAGATTGAATACGCGAGAACTCGGCGCTGGCACGGTTAACCGCCCTTATAGTCACAGCGATTTCTCTGAAGCTCACAAGCCCGCCTCCGCTTTAGCCAAATCCAAACCCGCCAACAGCACGCGTTCAAGCTCCGGCAAACGCGCTTGCACCGCAGGGTGAATGAACGGCTTGGCTCTTGCGTAAGAAGTGCCGAATTCAACGTTAGCCGCGTACGCTGCTTCCGCGCCGATTTCCGCTTGCCACTCGCTGGTTCGCGCGTAAATGCTGCTTCGCAAGTAGCCTGTCCGCACGGGCACAAGGCGCGCTGCTTCTGCTTTCACGGTTTCAGCCCAGTTGGCTAAGCTTGCGGTGAGTTGGCTTTGCATTTCCGCGTCAAAACGCGCAATCGCCTGCTTGAACTCTTCAGCGCCTACAACGTCAATGGCTATTTCAACGCTCATGTTTTTTTGCCTCTTTCTGCTGTTCCTCTGTTTGATGGTCTATTTCGTTGAGGATGATGGTGAACTGGTGGATGACTCGGGCGGGCTGCTTGGCAAGCTGCTTGGGTGTCCATCCGAATTCTTTGCATAGTCGGAAGTCTGTGATGGCTGGATGCGGTTTTTGTCGGCGGATGGCTCGGATAAAAAAGTCGTCTCCTCCCGCGTTAACGCGCATAAGTCGTTGACGATTTTGGAGAATAACTCGCCTAAGGGGATGGGTACGCCGTTTTCTTCGCTGAGCAGCTTATCCAGCGTCACGGGCGTGTGTTGTGGCTGTTCTTTAAGCGCAGCCCATATAGTCTCAGCCTGTATCGCTATGAAGTCGCTGTTTACCACTTGCCCTGATAATGGGTGGTATCGTGTGTGTTTTTGGATTATGCGGCTTCGCTTAGCCCACGTGAGCTCTTGGAAAACGTATTTGCCTGCGTACTCGCCGCCGTATTCAGCGCCGATTTCAACTGTTTCTTTTCGCATGCGTTGTTCACCTGCCTAGCTTATGGCTATGGTTTTAGCCACGAACGTGGCTTTCAGGCTGATTAGCTCTTCGATGCGTGTTGGCGCGGCAACGTTTTCCCACTTGCAATTGCCGAATACAGCCTTGCTGCCTTCGCCTAAGCCGAACTCCAAAGTGAACTCCGCATCATTGACCACATCATCAAACTCTTCCTTGCTTTCAAACTCAAAGACCAGCTCGCCTGTTAAGTCGCGGTGCCTATGCGGCAGATACTTCAACACGTTCCCGTTTGATGTGCGGATCACGGGCACTTGTTTAAGGTTGTTTTCGATGGTGAATTTCCAGTCAGTCACGCGTTCCAGTGCTGTGGCGTCTTTTTTGATGTAGCTTTCGTAGAACGGCACGGCTCCAGCGTAATCCGTGTAGGATGCGCCCTCTATTTTAGCGGTTCCCGTGGCAACGTTTTGCGCAAAAAATTCAGCGATGGCTTTCACCACAGCCTCTATACTGCATTCAACCGTGGCTTTTTGGAACTTGCAGCCCGAGTACACAAGCGAAAGCACATCAGTAGCCGAAGCGAAAGCGCCTTTGTAGTAGAGCAGTTGGATGCTTAGCGACTTTTCCAGTTCCACCCGCACGTATTGGAGGAGGTTTATGGGCGCGGCGCTTGGCAGCGGATAAGCAATTTTCAAGCTTGGCGCGCGTAAGCCTTTCTTAATGGCTTGCAGGTCAACTGAGCCTACTCCGCGGAGCTTGATGTTGCTCGGGTTCACGGCGGGCTCTATGCTTTCAGCTGGCACGCTCAGCATCTGCGGGTTCACAGGCGTTTGCCCGTACGCGGTTTCTTCCACGTAGTAGATTCGGCTTTCATGTGCACTGTATGTTTCAGGCATCTTTCTTTTTTCACACTCCTATGTTCTCGAAGAACCATGATTTCACGGTGAACTCCGTGCTGAAAACAAACGGCTTAACGTCTACGCGGTCCACGTTGCGGAAGCTGAGGATGTCGCAGTAGGTTACGCCGTTAACCGTGACCGTGCAACGTACGTAGTCACAACGCAACGTGGCTGGCGACGCGCCGTTGCTGGCGTAAAGCGTTCTCGCAAGAAACCAAACGTAACCATCCGCATCCACATAATCAGGCAAATCCGCAACCAACGTTACGGTCATGACTTCGTCTTCTCCGCCAGCGCCACCTGCCTGCGCGTTCTGCCATGCCGCTGCAACGCTGTTCCATGCTTTAACTTCGACACCGTCGCCACTTGGCGCTGTACCGTAGCCTTCGAAGCCTAACGCTATTTTCTTCACGGTTTTCGCTCGGCTTTCAATCTTGAAGCGGAACAGCATAACCGCGTATCCGCCATCGCCGCCATACCTCACTTCACAACGCTCGTCGTCACTATACCACAACTGCTGATACTGCACGCTTGACATTTCAAGCCACGCAGAAGCGTAAGGCGAAACTTCGCTGCTGCCGCCGTAAGCCCTGTGCGCCTGCGACACTGGACCCGCGTTAAAGAAATCGTAAGCAGTTTCATTGGGCTTGCTGCGGTTTTGTCTTATGACGCGGTTGACTTCCTCCACCATTTTGCCGCGCATAACCCTACCGTTTTCGCTTGCGCTCGTCACATCAGCCGCCCACACATTAACCCTCAAAAACGACAACCGCCTACGGGTCCTGCCAGTTAACTCCAACTTCTGGTCACTGCTTTCAGCTAAGCCAACAGCCACCTGCCCATCACAACCCTTCAACGACTCACTGTTCTGCCACTCGCTGGTGACTGGAACAGCTGCTAAGCCGCCGTCGTCTTTCACCACGCGCATCCCCAGCCTAAGCAGCCTAGCCACAGTTACCGCAGCATCTTCCACTTCGCTCATCAGCCGACAAGCCTCCTGCACATGACTCTGCGGTACGCCGTTTCGCCTCTAAACGTGAATTCTTGCACGGTTAAGACTTCGTAGTCTGCGCCGTTTCTGCAGATTTTATCCCTGCATCGCACTGGCGCAAACACGTGCAGCACAAGATACTCGCTTGCAGCGTAGCCTGGCTCCAGCAGAACCTCCTCAGCTTTCGCAGGCAAAACTATGGCTTTCACGCTTATGCCTTCGCCGTAAGCAACGCGTTCGCCCCCTGCCACTACTGGGTAAAGCGTCACATCTTCGCCTTTGCTGTTCAATATTTGCATGAACCGCGTGACCGGCGCCTCATAACTCAGCAGCAACTGCGCAAGCCAGCACACCGTAGCCATAGCCTGCTTGCTCTCAACAAAAGTGTAATCAGCGTGTTTGGCGCCCCAAAACATAAACTCGCCAGCGTGCGCGCTAATGGTTTTTGCGCTGTAGTCGTAAACAGGTTTATCGTGGTCTCGACGCAACTGCGCGAGTATACCCGCGGTTACGCAGTCGTAATAGTCGCAGGCTGGCAACCGTGCCGTAACGTTGATGTAGCCTGCCCAGCACACCGCAGGATTATACGCGGGATAAAGCGGCGAAGCACCTATACCGTTAATGAACTTGTACACTTTCTGCACGGTGGCACTCCAGCCTTCGCACGTGTAAAGCCCCCGCAGCGCGTAAGCCAGCGAATCATCAAACACAGTGCTGCCATCTGTGTCTACGCGGTGCCACATTGCGTCTCCAGCGGGCGGCGCATCAAAATACAAGTAAAGCCCTTCCAAGCCTGCGCGGTAAAAACCCGCGGCGTCCAGCATCATCATCGCGTACGTGTCCTTGTTGGCTGCGTCCACTTCACAAAGCATTTTCAACGCAATAAGCGCGTAGAGGCATTCTGTGTCCATTTGGCTGAGCCACGTGTCCGACAGCGTTATGGCTCTTGCGAAGCCGCCATAATACTGGTCGTGCACGCCCAACTCGCAAGGCTTGTGCTGCATGTTGTAGAGGAAGATGCCAGCGGCCAATTTGGCGCTGTTCAAGTACGCTGAGTTGCTTGTAAGCTCGTAGGCTTTCAGCAGTGCAGACACCACGCGGCACGCGTCCACGCTGTGGTACTCCACGCTGGCTTCAGCGCTTTTGAATCCGCCGTACGCCTGCTTACTGTTGTCAGTGCATTGCTGCGTGAGCATCCAGTCGGCGAGCGCCACGATTTTGGCTTCTATTTCGTCACTTCGGTCGTCGAACTGGGGGTCGAAGTAGGCTTCGAAGAGGAAATCCACGGCGAAAGCCGCGGCGAACGCTGCCCTACCCCACACAGGGTCTGGACCAGACGCAGGAATAACGTAAACGTAAGGCGCGTAATCCATCACGAACTGGTAGTAAGCGTCTGGAACAATGCCCATAGCGTTTACGCGCTCCTGACTACGGGCTGCTTTAACCCGTTCAATATGCGTTCAAGCTCCTGCTGAAGCACGCTTA
>CAZDLK010000061.1:0-8014 GCA_964506435.1 uncultured Candidatus Bathyarchaeia archaeon
GAAAAGCAGCAGAAATACTCATGAAAGTCAAAGCGACAGCCACACCCTACGATGCGCTCGTAGATGCTTTTGAGCCAAAAATGACCACCGCAACGCTCAGCACAGTTTTCAATCAACTCCAAAAAGGACTTACAACGCTTCTGGAGAAAATCCTGAACGCGCCTAACCAGCCGGATACCAGCATGCTCAGCTTAAACGTGCCTGTGGAAACGCAACGGCAAATCGCCAAAAGTCTTGCAGACGCAGTAGGATACGACACGGCTTCAACTAATGCTGCAGGAAGAATTGACGAGACTGAGCACCCGTTTACCACTGGTTATTACGATGATGTACGCATTACTACGCATTATTACGTTGATAACTTCGCAAGTGCAGTCTTCTCAACACTTCACGAAGCGGGGCACGCATTGTACGAGCAGGGCTTGCCGCAAGAATGGAAATACCAGCCTATCGGCTCAACCTGCTCCTATGGAGTACATGAATCGCAATCTCGATTCCTAGAAAACATCATTGGGCGCTCCCGAGAATTCTGGACAGGCTGCCTCCCGAAACTCAAAACAGCAAACCCAACCCTGTCAGGCATTAAGCTGGACCCGTTTGTGCATGCCATAAACAAAGTTAAGCCTTCGAAAATCCGCATCGAAGCAGACGAAGTCACGTATTGTACTCACATAATAATACGGTTCCAAATTGAATGCGAACTCTTCGCAAACAACATCGAAGTCGCTGAGTTGCCGCATATTTGGCGCCAGAAATACAAGGAACTCTTGGGCGTAGATATCGCGGATGATTCAGAAGGCGTAATGCAGGACACGCATTGGGCAAGCGGATTGTACGGTTACTTCCCAAGCTACGCTTTAGGCAACATTTACAGCGGGCAAATGCTAGCCAAAATCAAAGAAGCCATACCTAGCTGGCGCAGCCAACTTGCAGCAGGCAACTTGCAAAACATTCAGCAGTGGCTGGGCGAAAACGTTCACAGCCAAGGAGACCTGTACGACCCAGCAGAACTTATTGAGAAAATAACTGGCAAGCCATTGGACGCTGAACCCTACTTGAAGTATCTTGGGGAAAAGTACAGTGCGCTCTATGGGTTCTGAGCGCTAGTTTTCTTTAGCTCTCTGTAAATGTAGAGAATTAGGAAAGCCAGAATGCCTGCGACGCCGAGGAGAACGCCAGTCCAGCCGACAGCAGCGTCGTAGTAGTTGGCGCCGTACAAGAACAGTATAATGCCTAACACTACTGTTCCTAAGCAAGCCCAAGTGGTTCGTAACATTCAGACACCCGCGCAAGGCTAAATGCTCAGTTCTTATACGCTCAGAATATATAGAGCTACCGATTATAAAGCAAGCCTCGTGCAAATCCCCCGCTAACGCGACAGCACCATGCCTATCCGCGAAATGCAATATCGCCTCTTACCGACACTTGTCCTCGGAAAACACCCATTGTTGCCATCAGAAAGCACATTTCATCCGACAGTTTTATATACAAGATGCAACACAGAGAACGCAGAGGCGACAAAATGTCGGGAAGAGACACGAAAAAACCTGAAACGCAAGAAGAGTTTGTAAGAATATTAACAGAAACTGCGAGAAAATCGGCAGAAGCCAAGTCTACTCTGAAACGTAAGCCGACAAAACCGACAATATCTGCGATGGCTAAGGCACTTAACATTCACAGAGATACACTTTACACGTGGTTAAAAGAGTTTAATGTCGATTTCAAAGAAGTTTTAGATCAAATGCCGACACCTGCGTCGGTTGAAGCTGCAAACGATTCAGAACCTGCATATCTGATAGGTGAAGCTCTGTTGGGAGAAGGCAACGAAGTTGCGCACATAGACCTTTTGGTAGGCGACAAAAACGGACCTGTTGGAAAAGCCTTTGCCAATGGTTTAACGAATCTTTCAGCGGGGCACACGCCGTTGTTGGCGGTTATTCGACCGAATCTTCCGCCTAAACCTCACACGCTGTTGGTGCCGAAGGTTACAATTAAGAACATGGAGGACACGGGAAAAATCTTTGGACCAGCGCAGGCTGCCGTTGCAAAAGCTGTTGCGGATGCTGTTGAAGAGAACGTTATCCCAAGAGACAAAGTGGATGATTGGGTTATCGTGTGCAGCGTGTTCATTCACCCTCAAGCGAGCGATTACCGCAAGATTTACCAGTACAACTACGGTGCAACGAAGCTGGCACTGCAGAGAGCGTTGAAGAAGTATCCGTCGGTTGAGAAAATGCTTTATGACAAAGACCGCGCGAAGCACCCGATAATGGGTTTCAAGGTTCCGCGTTTGTGGAGACCGCCGTACCTGCAGATTTCGCTTGACGCGCCAACGTTGGAAGGAAGCAAGAAAGTGCTTGCGCAGTTGCCTGGAAGCGACAGGTTAATCATCGAAGTGGGCACGCCGCTGATTAAACGCTACGGGACAAGAGTGATAAGCGATTTGAGGCAAACTGCTAAAGACGCGTTCATGGTTGCGGACTTAAAGACGCTGGATGTGGGCAAGGTTGAAGTGGACATAGCTTACGAGGACACTGCAGACGCTGTGGTTGCCGCGGGCTTAGCGCCGCCTGAAACATTAGACGCTTTTGTGCATGAAGCGAAAAGGCTGGGAATATACGGTGTCGTAGACATGCTTAATGTGGATGACCCTGTTGGTAAACTTAGGCAGTTGAAAGAGTTCCCAGACATGGTTATACTGCACAGGGGCATAGATCAGGAAACTGGGCGAAGTTCAGGGTTGGAACGCATACAATTGTTGCGTCAAACTTTCCAAGGCAAAAAATTCCTAATCGCAGTTGCAGGTGGTATAGTGCCGGAAACCGCGAAAGAAGCTTTAGAGAAAGGCGCTGACGTGCTCATAGTTGGCAGATACGTAACTCAGTCGAAAGACATAGAGCGTGCAGTGCGAGACTTCCTTGAGTTAACACCGAGCATGCGCGAAGACATCGACCTGTTCAGAGTTCACACGGAATAGAACGCACAAACCCTTTTCTTTCTTTTTTCTTTAGTAATAAACTTCTGCAACCTTAAGTGAAAACTTTGAAGACCAAGTAGGCTATGAAGAAAATTACGCTTGCAATTAGGAATTGAGGTAGAAAGCCGAGCATTTGCGCGAGAAATGGCCCTAGGAAGGAGCCACATGCGCCTCCGATGCTTACGAGAACGTCGAACAAGCCTGTTCTTCCAGCGGGTATGAGTTCCATTGAAAGTGACAGCGTGAAAACATAATAAAGCGCATAGGCAAAGCCCATTAAAACTAGGATTGCGGCTGATGCCAGCGTTGGGTACACGGCGAACTGGACGAACGCAACCATCAGCAGTACAAGTGCACCTCTGAAAAGCACTATTCGCTGCACATGTGTTTTTTCTTCTGCGCGTGTGCTTTTTCCAGCGAGGAAGTAGCCTGCAACTGCGCCGCCAGAGTTCAACATGTAAACTACGAAAACCATGCTTGTGGGCAAGGCAAGTTGTTGGGAGAAGAATATGGGCAGTGGAGTGAAGAATATGCTTGAAGCCAACGAAAAAAGCAGCAAACCTATTCCGAAGGCGAAGAAGCTTTCGCTTTTTAGCTTTCCGCGCAGCGGCAGACCAGCTAAAACTTTTGATGCAGCCCATACGCTTTTGGAAGCATAGTCTATCTTCTTTTCTATGCTGACCAACCTTCTTTCAAAAATCAACATAGGGTCGGCTACTAGAAATATTGACAAAATAAACGCGATCAGGTTTAAGCCGCTGCATAAAAGCAGTATAGAATTTGAGCTGAAGCTAAAAGCTGAGACTAGGAATCCGAGAAGTAAGCCGAGGAGCCACCCGATTTCTGTGAAGCCCTCGTAGAAGGCATAGGATTTTTCCCAGTCTTCGCGGGAGTAATGTTCAGCGATTAAAACGTTTTTGGGCGATTCATGTGCCACATGGAGCGCGGACATAACGGCGTAAAGGACTATGAATAGAGTTACGCTGGTGGTTAAGGTAAATAGGTAGAGAAGAATTGCCATGGATATGAACGAGAGAAGAATGTAGAGTTTGTAGCGTCTTGTTCTGTCGCAGATGTAGCCCCAAAATAGCGATGCAGGTATCGCAGCGAACAGAGCGACTGAAGTTAGGATGCCTATGTCCACTAACGTTCCGCCGAGCGTTATCACGTATAATGGGATGAACACGGAAAGCAAACCGAACGCTGTTTCGTGGAAGAAGAACCCCAGTCGCCACATAACCCGAAAGGCGGGTTGAAGGTGAATTAAAAGGTTTACCTGAGAAAATCCGAGTTTTATCTAGTGTGGCTGTTTATTGATGAATCCTTATGAGAAAAATCATGGAAAAAGCTTCTGTAGCATCCTTTTTTTCTTCTTTTGAATGTGTATTGTTTCTGTAGATGTAGTCCATGAAAATGCGAGTTTTTGGCATACGTGTTGTACAGTTTAGGTTCTGGATTTTGCAGTTAGTCTGGAACGCCTAATGTTCGTTTTTTGCGTTTATTTCCCGTTTGGACATGTTACTGCTGGTGAAAATGTTGGAAAACTCGTATGCTTCTGTATGCTTGGAATATGTCTGTACATTTATAATATTGATTTATGGTATATAGAGACGTGCGATACGTGCCCTAAACAGACGTGTTGTACACAACTAAAAAGGAAGAACATAAAAATGATCAACAACAATCAGAAAGAAGTTCAAACCAAACTGACAAAAGGGCTCTTAGACATGATAGTCCTTCAGCTTTTGAACGAACAACCCATGCACGGATACCAAGTAATCACCAAAATCCGCAAGTCGTTCGGCGTGTATTTCGGACCAAGCACAGTTTATCCACTGTTAAGCCTACTTGAGAAAAAGGGACAAGTCTCAAGCGCCTGGAACATGGAAGGCGAAAGACCCAGAAAAGTGTACTCGCTCACAAACGAAGGACACGAACTGCTAAGTTGCACGGAGAAATCGCTTAATCTAATAGTTAAAACAATCGGAGCAAATGGCGCATCTGTAACTGCAAACGGAACGGAACCACTAAGCGTTACTGCCTCAGTTGGCACAACAAGATAAAGCCACTCAGCCCTCACCTAGTTTACGTTTGAAGAATTCGAGTATTTTAGATTCCTTTTCAACCCTTTTGCATCAGTAAATTGCAATAACACGAAATCTTACCTCAAGCCAGACACATTCCTATCGTAGTCTAAGCAATTTAGTGGTCTGGACACAACTATTTTCCCATAAATCCTTAATAGAGAGATGCTAATTTCTTACTGCGCTGGAGAGTAAACAGTTAAATGGCTAAATTCAAAGTCATAGTGTCCGACCCTGAAACAGGCACTTCAAAAGTAGTTGAACTTGAAGAAACACGCGCCACCCCACTCCTCGGAAGAAAAATCGGAGAAACAATAGACGGCGCAATAGTGGATTTACCTGCACACAAAGTGCAAATAGTAGGCGGTTCGGACAGGGACGGCGTACCCATGCGCCCCAGCGTCCACGGCGGCGTACGCAGAAGCGTTGTGCTAAGCGGTGGCGTAGGATTTAACCCGCACAACAAAGGCGAAAGGAAACGAAAAACAGTTCGGGGAAACGTAATAACAGACGAAATCACCCAAGTTAACACCAAAATCGTTGAAAAACCAAAAAAGCCTAAAGAAGAAAAAGCAAAAACTGAGGAAAAAGCGCAAGCTGCAAGCAGCAGCTGAGCGCTTAAAACTTATTAACGCCCCATCAGTTAAATCCTTCACTAACTCAATAAATATTTGTGGAACAAAAGAGCATGAGCAAAGAAAGCAAAGCCTTGCCTAAACAGCCAGAAGTAAACATCGGCACCATAGGTCACGTAGACCACGGCAAAAGCACGTTAGTGCAGGCGTTAACAGGCGTCTGGGCTTCACGGCACAGCGAAGAACTCAAACGCGGCATCACAATCAAACTAGGCTACGCCGACATGCCCATCTACAAATGCCCCAAATGCGCAACACCGCAAGGCTACTCCACCACGCCAACCTGCCCAAACTGCAAAGCAAAAGCAGAATTCATCCGAGCCGTAAGCTTCGTAGACGCGCCTGGACATGAAGCACTGATGGCAACTATGCTTTCAGGAGCAGCCATAATGGACGGCGCAATACTCGTAATAGCCGCTGACGAACCCTGCCCGCAACCGCAAACACGCGAGCACTTGGCAGCAGTTGGAGTAATTGGCATAAAAAACCTGATTATCGTGCAAAGCAAAATCGACATTGTTGACGAGAAGAGAGCACGTAAAAGTTACGAGGAAATCAAAACTTTTGTTAAAGGCACAATCGCTGAAAACGCGCCCATAATCCCCATTTCAGCTCAGCGAGGATTGAACATTGATGTGCTTCTTAACGCGATAGAGGAAATTATACCTACGCCGGAAAGAGATGAAACGAAGCCGCCGTTGATGTATATCATTCGCTCCTTCGACACTAACAATCCGGGCACTGCAATTGCAGAGTTGGAAGGCGGCATAATTGGCGGTACAATAGCTCAAGGCAAATTTAAGGTAGGTGACGAAATAGAAATTCGCCCCGGTATCAGCGGCGAACGGGAAGGCAAAACCGTGTATAATCCGTTGATCAGCGAAATCGTTAGTCTACGTGCAGGCGAAAAGAACGTGAAAGAGGCGCATTGCGGAGGTTTAGTCGGCGTGGGCACTTTGCTGGATCCTTCGTATTCAAAGGCAGATGGTTTAACTGGGAACATTGCTGGGAAAACAGGTTTGCTTCCGCCTATATTGACGGAGTTGACTTTGGAAACGCATGTTTTAGAATGGGTTGTGGGAACAAAAGAGCTTGTGAAGGTTGAGAGGATCAATCTTGACGAGACTTTGCTGCTTCACGTGGGTGCGGCTGTGAATCTTGGAAAGGTCACTGCTGTGAAGGGCAACTCTGTTAAAATTAAGCTTACTAGACCGATTTGTGCGCAGCCCAGTACGAGGGTTGCGATAAGCAGGAAAATCACCGCGAGATGGCGGCTAATAGGTTTCGGGGTACTAGTCAGCAAGCCTACGTGAGCGGTTAGTCTGAGTCTTTTATTATTTTTTGTTTCTTCAAAAGTTCATGTGCGTCTTGTAGTACGCCTCGGGCGTTTCTGAATGTGAGTCTTTCCATGGCGTGTTGGTAGTCTAGCCATGCGTAGCCTACGTGTTCGTTGGATATTGTGACTTGTTCGGTGTGGGCTTCGATTATGAAGAAGACGACTTCTTTGTGGATGGTGTTGCCTTGTCTTCTGTAGAAGTAGGTTATTTTTTCTCTGAAGCCGTCTATGAATTGGGCGTTGACGATGCTGGTTTCTTCTCTTAGTTCGCGTATTGTTGTGTCTTTTTCGGTTTCGTTTGGTTCAACGTTTCCTTTTACGAAGTCCCAGTGTCCTGCTTCGTAGTGCAGGAGGAGGTAGTTGACTTGGCCGTTTTTGGTGAATACGACGGCGCCGCAGGATTTTTCGTTGAACACAGCCTTTCACAACTTGTATTTTTGTTTGCTTTATTAAGTGTGTTTAATTACTTAAAAATACTGCCCATCACAATAAAGCAAGGCGAGAGCGGAGTGGCGGTTAAAGTCTTAAAAATAAGCAGTTGCCATTTTATCTGCAGTGATGTGATGGTTGAGCCAGTGCAGAGGGAGCCTTTGAGGGTTATTTTGGATTCTAACGCGTTGTTTGTGCCTTTGCAGTTTAGGTTTGATGTTTTTGGTGAGTTGGAGCGGTTGTTGAAGAGGCGGTTTGAGTTGGTTTTGCTTTCTGCTGTTAAGCGTGAGTTGGAGGTTTTGGCTGTGAAAGGCTCGGTTAAAGTGCGCAGAGATGCTGGTTTTGCGTTGGGGTTGGCTGGGCGTTTGCGGTTGGTTGAGGTTGATGTTGGGGGTTCTGGGTTGACGGATGATGTTATTGTTGGGGCGGCGCGGGAGCTTGGTGCGGTGGTGTTTACGAATGATAAAGTGTTGAGGAGGAGGCTAAGAGATATAAGTGTGCCAGTGATTTATGTGAGGCAAAAATCGCGTCTTGAGATTGACGGGTTAGTGTA
>CAZDLK010000062.1:0-7861 GCA_964506435.1 uncultured Candidatus Bathyarchaeia archaeon
GCTTTTGGAGAGTTTGAAGGGTAACCCGCTGAGTTCCGCTTCCACCGCGGTTTTTTCGGGTGGTTTCGCGGGTTTTTTTGCGCGTTTTCTCATGGCGTAAATGACGATTCCGCAGGCTACGATAACCACTATAACTATCGCTGTTATGGTTACGGGGTCGTCGAAAGCCATGCTATCCTCTCTATTTCATTGGTTACGATGTATATATAAATTATATAACTGGTTTTAACGCTGTGCCCTGCATTGATGCAACGAATAGTTCGGCTTTGCGTCCTGAGTGTGAGCAGTTTATTCCCGCTATTTTCTCGATTTCCACTCTTGTGAAATACGTTTCAGCCATTTCTCGGATTGTGCTGAGGTTGAAGCCTAAGTGCACATCGCCCATTTCTGTTTTGAACTCTTCAAATTTATGCTCACAAAGGTCAAGGATAACGGCTTTGCCGTCGCTTGTCAGTGTTTTGCTGAGGCTTTCGAAGACTTTCGCAGGGTTGACGCTGTGATGCAGCATCAAAGTGGAGAATGCGGCGTTAAACTTTGCTGGAATCGCAGCGTACGCTTTTGCAGCGTTTATGCTTTGGGGGATGTTTTCGGCTATGCCGAGGAAGGGTGTGATGCTTGTGTTTTTCTTTTCAAGTGCAAGCAGCATGGCGGGTGTTGCATCCATGGCGTAGAAGGCAACATTGGACACTTCACGGTTTATTTTTTGGGCGATTTTGGCTGTGAAAAAGCCTGAGCCTGCACCGATATCTAGCACCTTCGAGCTTGTTCGAAGTTTAGGCTGTGCGAGCAAGCGTTCGGATATTGCTTCGACGATTCGATTTACGCCTTCGTCGCCGAAGTATCCTTGCACGATTGCGTCGCGTTTTTCGCCTTCTTTAACGGTGAAGTGCTGCACGCCTTTAGCTAATGTTTCAGAGTCTGCTGCGCCCAACTTGCTGAAGAACTTTTCCATATTGAGGCTTTTCACGTACTCTGCAAAACTGGTCGGCACATCATCGCGTCCTTTTTTGTTTCACGGTGACAAGCTTAATGACGGTGCTAGTTTGGTTTTAATTTTTCGTATGTTGCGACGCGGGGTTAGCGCGTGGAAAAAACTATACCCCCTCTTTATATAGTCTGCAAGAAGCGTTACTGGATAGACCCTCTATAGGTTTCTGCAATGAGTTTCTAATAGGCTCCAAATATGCTGACTTGCCGCGGTTGCGGAAAAATAGGCGACTGGGAACTGCCCATTTTGTCGTTAGTTCTCCGAAACGCTTTTATTTTGGATTCCACAACCTTGTGGTCGGTTCGAAGCTACATGACCAATCTCAATGCTCAGAAAGAAAGTTCCGCAGCGCAGTTCGGTAGCTTCGGCTATTGGTTTTATTACTATTATTTTTAATCAGCCCAGAGCTTGAACAAATTTTTTGGGTTGAAGTTCTGGGCGCAGGATGGTTGTGTTAATGGGAAAAACAAATTGTTGCAGAAAAATTGTGGTGAAATTCGGCGGCTCCAGCCTAGCTGACCATGAAAAGTTACTGAAAGCAGTTGTCGCAGTAGTTAACGAAGCGAAAAAAGGCACATGCGTTGCTGTGGTGGTTTCAGCCATGGGCAAAACCACCGACGTCCTCATGAGCACGGCGAAAAACACTTCCAACGGCAAATTAGCGAAACACGAGTTAGATGACATACTCTCAATGGGCGAACGCACCAGCGTGCGCATATTCTCCGCTGCACTGCGAACTAACGGTGTGGAGTCCCGCTACTTCGACCCGCTGGATGCCGATTGGCCAATAATAACTGACGCTGCTTTCTCTAACGCGAATCCGCTTTTGGACGATTGTAAACAGCGCATAAAAGACTGCGTCTTGCCTATTGTGGAAAAAGGCACGGTGCCAGTTATCGCTGGCTTCATAGGCAGAACCCTAGACGGCAAAATAACTACTCTTGGCAGAGGCGGAAGCGACACCACCGCGTTCATACTTGCCGAAGCTTTAGGCGCAGATGAGGTTGTGCTGGTTACTGACGCGGATGGCATAATGAGCGGCGACCCGAAGGTTGTCACAACACCGCGGAGACTTCCAGAGATTGATGTTAACAGGCTTGTTGGCTTAGCTGATTCAGGTGCTAAGTTCATTCACGCTAAAGCGCTGAAGTACAAGCCTCGTGACATCAATGTCCGCGTGATTAACAGCGCGCACGGCGACTTAACACGAGAAGGCACGATAATCACCGGTGCTTTGGCAACGGAGCTCGGCGTAAACATCGCTTATCCTTCGCCGATAGCTGAGATAACTGTGCTGGGAAATCACTTATCTGAGAACCCGCTGATTGTGAGTGAAATGGTGGAAAAGGCGAAGGCGCATGCGACGCTGGTGGGCATGAGCATGAACACGAACTCGGCTATACTGTACGTTTCTGAAGAGAAAAACATTGACGCGTTATTCAACGAGGCGCACAAAACAGTGCTGAATCATGAGGAAGCCTTAGCCATGGCAGTTAAGAAAAGCTTGGCTTTCCTGAAAATCAGCGGCGTAGGCTTAGAGGAGACGCATGGCATAATCGGAAAAATCTCGGAAACCCTCCGCGTCAACAGCATAAACATTGCCGGCATACTCACAATCGCGTCCAGCATCCTCGTATTCGTCGACTGGACTGAACGCGAAAAAGCTTTACAGTTAATCAGAAATTCACTAGGAAGCCACCAGGCATGAGCATCACGGTAATTACTAAAAATAAAAACGTAAAAAGGAATTGAGAAAACATGAATCAAGGAAAAATCCGAAGACTAAAACGAATACTCAGAGAAGACAACCGCACCGTCATGGTGCCCATGGACCACGGAGTCACCATAGGACCCATCAAAGGAATAAGCAACATGCAAGAAATAATCAACCAGCT
Source organism: uncultured Candidatus Bathyarchaeia archaeon (assembly GCA_964506435.1). Lineage (GTDB taxonomy): Archaea > Thermoproteota > Bathyarchaeia > Bathyarchaeales > Bathycorpusculaceae > JAOZHU01. The sequence continues at coordinate 2,884 of CAZDLK010000062.1, forward strand.
ACTAACAGGCGGAGTCGACGCAATCGTAGTGCACAAAGGCATAGCCAAACGCGTAAACACAGGCAACACCGGACTCATCGTGCAACTCTCAGCCATATCCAACCTGACACCGAACTTCAACAACAAAGTCCAAGTCTGCACCGTGGCTGAAGCAATCCGCATAGGCGCAGACGCAGTTTCAGTGCACGTCAACGTAGGCGCTCAAGACGAAGATAAAATGCTTGTAACACTCGGTAAAGTCGCTGACGAATGCGATATTTATGGTATGCCGTTGCTGGCAATGATGTACCCGCGTGGACCAAAAATCCCGAATGAACACGCTGTTGATGTGGTGGCGCACGCAGCCCGTTTAGGCGCAGAGCTTGGCGCAGACATAATCAAAACCAACTACACAGGCAACATCGAAACGTTCAAAACAGTTGTCGAAGGCTGCCCTGTACCAGTGGTAATCGCAGGCGGTCCCAAATGCAAAACAACAGAGGAGTTTTTGCAGACGGCATATGACTCGGTGAAAGCTGGCAGTGCTGGGTTCTCCATCGGTCGGAACGTGTTCCAGCATGGAAACCCCACGTTGATGGTGAAAGCTTTAGCGGCTATTGTTCACGACGGCACCACTGTTGAGCAAGCATTAGGAATTCTAGGCGAAGCGTAATGAAGGAACTTTGGCTTGAAATCGCTCAATCCGCTTCGGTTGCTGAAAGAGAAAACTTGCTGAAACTCGCCACTGAACTTTGCGATGTCACGGTTGAAGCCGCACAAGCGCAACCCCGCTCAGGCACAGGCAGCATAAGCGTGTTGACCAGCTTTGATGCTGCTAAAATCGCTAAGCTGAAACGTGACAACCAAAAAGTCGCCCTGAGAATAAGCATAAAAGGCAAAGAAGACGAGAACACCGCTGTCCAAGCCGCGGAGCTGGGCGTTGACTACGTCATTCTAAACTGCTTGGACTGGCGAGTTATCCCACTTGAAAACCTTATTGCGAGAGCCAGCGGCAAAAGCAAACTCATCGCCGAAGTCGCAAACGCTTCAGACGCGCAGCTGGTTTTGGAGGCCCTGGAGTTGGGCACTGACGGCGCCCTGCTGAAAACCGCAGATGTGAACGAGCTTGTGAAAACCGCGGCTATAGCGAAGAAGCAAGCGCCAAAACTCCAATTAGCCACTGCAAAAGTTACTGCAGTAAAACAGATTGACACTGGAGCACGCGTTTGCGTGGACACCTGCGACCTCATGGCCACGGGCGAAGGAATGCTAATCGGTTGCCAATCTGCAGGACTGTTTCTGGTCGAAGCTGAAGTGCACGAAAACCCGTATGTGCAATCTCGACCTTTCAGGGTGAACGCAGGCGCTTCATCCAATTACGCGTTAGCTTCACTGCAGAACACGCGTTACCTGTCAGAGTTGAAGGCAGGCGACGAAGTCCTAGTGATTAGCCGCGAAGGCAAAGTGCGCCGCACGAACGTGGGTAGGTCAAAAATCGAGTTTCGACCCTTACTGCTTATAGAGGCTGAAGCTGAAGGCGCAAAAATCAAAGTAATTCTCCAAAACGCTGAAACCATACGCCTCGTAACCGCTAAAGGCTCAAAGCCAGTTACGGAGTTGAAGGCAGGTGACGAGGTTTTGGTGCATTTGGCTGCGAAAGGCGGCAGACACTTCGGCGTATCCGTGGCTGACGAAAGGGTGATAGAGCGTTGAAGCCGCGAATCTGCGTGTCCATTCTCCCTGAAACTGCAACCGAAGCGTTGCGCTTAATTGAGAAGGCAGAAGAAGCACACGCAGATTTAATCGAAGTACGATTAGACTCTTTCAAGGATTACGATAAACTGGTGGATGTGGCGGCACATGGAAAAACCCTGAAAATCGCCGCATGCAAACCGCCCCGCTGCCACGGCAAGTTTTCTGGAACCGACACTGAACAGCAGCAACTGTTGCTTAACGCAGCGAAAAGCGGCTTCGCGTATGTTGACGTTGACTTGACCCAGCCAAAACTGAATGAGACAGTTAAAGAATTGAAGCGGTTAGGCGCGAAAGTAATTGTTTCTTTCCATGACTTCGCCGAAACGCCGAGCACCGCGCTGCTGGACAGTGTTCTTGATAAGGAACTTGCGCTAGGCGCTGACGTTTGCAAAATCGTCACAACCGCCAAACGCATCGAGGATAATTTGGCTCTGTTAAATTTCACAGCCGTAGCCTGCAACAAGGCATCGCTTGTCTGTTTTGCCATGGGCGAGTTGGGCAAGGTCTCGAGGTTTTTGTCGCCGCTATTCGGCGGCTACTTCACCTTCGCCTCGCTTGAGCAGGGAAGCGAAACCGCTGCTGGACAGATGACCATTCAAGAAATGCAAACGGCTTACAAGCTGTTGGGGTTGAAGTGAAAAATGGTAATCTCAGGCAAAACACAGCTTTGCGGTGTAATCGGCGACCCCATAGAGCACACTTTAAGCCCCATCATGCACAACGCGGCATTCCAGCACTTGAAACTTGATTATGTCTTCCTTGCCTTCAAAGTCCGACCTGCTGATTTGGATAGTGCAATGCGCGGCGTGCGCGGTTTAGGCGTCCGCGGCTTAAACGTAACCATGCCCCACAAAACAAAAATACTCCGCTATCTGAACGCGGTAGACCCAACCGTGCGTTTCCTCGGCTCAGCCAACACAATCCTCAACGACGCTGGCAAGCTTTCAGGCTTCAGCACTGACGGCGTCGGCGCAGTGAACGCCCTACGCGAAAACGGCGCAGACCCTGCTGGCAAAAAAGTGCTTTTGTTGGGGGCAGGCGGAGCGGCGAAAGCCATAGCTTACGCGCTTGCTCAAGAAGCTGGGGCGCTGTGCATTTTGAACAGGATACCTGAAAAGGCAGCTGTTTTGGCAGATAAGCTAAGCCGCATATTCAACAGGCCAGTCGTAGGCGACGCTCTTTCGCCAAACACTCTACCGCTGACCCTGCAGAGCGCGGATATACTGGTTAACGCCACTTCGGTGGGCATGCACCCGCACCTCGACCAAAGCCCAGTCGAACCCCAATGGCTGAAACCAAACTTAACGGTAATGGACATAGTCTACAACCCGGTTGAAACCAAACTCTCACGAGACGCCAAAGCCGCAGGCGCACGCGTTATCAGCGGCGTCGAAATGCTCCTCTACCAAGGCGCGGCGTCTTTCCAAATCTGGACTGGACAAGCAGCCCCAGTTGAAGTTATGCGCGCCGCAGCGCTAAAACAACTCGGCAGGGACAAGCCAAAATGAACGGTAAAGCCCAAGCCATAGCACACGGCGCCGCAACAATCGTAAACGCAATAGCCTTGGGCAAAGGCGCCGCCTTCGGCGTAGACCTCTCAACAAAAGCCGAAGTCACACTAACCGACGAACCCGCAGTAATCACGGGAGAAATTACCTCAGACCCCGCTGAAAGCACCGCGTTAATTGAAAAGACGGTAACGCGAGTTTTCAGGCGTTTCAAGGTTGAACAACAGTTCGGCGCCAAAGTACGCACGTGGTCAGACATTCCAATTGCACGAGGCTTAAAAAGCAGTAGCGCCGCAGCAAACGCTGTAGCATTAGCCGCAACCGCAGCGTTAGGTGAAACGCTGGATGATTTAGCGATTGTTAAGCTTGGCGTGGAAGCTGCCTTCGACGCAAAAGTCACAGTAACAGGCGCTTTCGACGATGCTTGTGCCTCCTACTTTGGAGGTGCCTGTGTCACCGACAACCTGAAAAGGCGAATCGTTAAACGCTTCACTTTGCCAGCGGATTTAACGGTGTTGTTTCATGTTCCCGCCCAGAAAGCTTACACTGCTGACTCAGACGTGAACAGGCTCAAGCTGGTTAAGCCGCTTGCTGAAATCGCTTACAAAGAAGCAAAAAAAGGCAACTTATGGGATGCGCTGTCACTTAACGGCATAGTTTACTCAACAGCGTTAGGCTACGACGCTTCAGCCACACTGGACGCGTTGGCTGCTGGCGCAGTAGCTGCGGGCTTATGCGGCAAAGGACCAGCAGTAACCGCTGTCGTAGCCGACGACAAAGTTGACTCAGTAAAACAGGCGCTGCAACGCCACGAAGGTACGGTTCTGCAGGCGCATGTGAACCATGAAAAAGCCAAGGTGATGCCGTAGAGATGGCAGAGGTTACCGTCAAACGAGCAGAAAAGCTGAAAGGCGAAGTCAATGCGCCGCCGTCCAAAGCCTACACCCAGCGAATGCTGATTGCCGCAGCACTGTCGCTTGGAACCTCAAAAATAACTGAGCCGCTGCTTTCCGAGGACACAGAAGCGACGCTGCGCGCAGTCAAAGCGTTAGGAACAAAAGTAACCGTGGCAGACGCTTGCTGGACGGTTACAGGAGCAAACCCGCTGCGCGGCACAGAGGAGCCTGTGGACTGCGGCGAATCGGGCGCCACTTTACGCTTCATGATACCTGTTGCCGCGTTGGCAGCGGAACCTTCAGTCTTCGTGTTCGGCAGCGCTCTGGAAAAGAGACCCATTGAGCCTTTGCTGGACAGCCTTAAGCAGTTGGGCGCCGAAGCGCACATCCAAAGCGTAGGCAGCAGAACATCTGTTAAGGTTGAAGGCGGCGGCATAGCTGGCGGAAAAGCAGCAATGCGCGGCGACGTGAGCTCCCAGTTTGTCTCAGGCTTAATGTTCGCCTGCCCCAAAGCGCGGATGGACACCGAGTTAACGTTGACGACGCCACTTGAATCTAAAGGCTACGTTCAAATGACGCGGGAGGTTCTCGCAGAGCACGGCATCGAAGTGTCGATTTCAGAGGATTTCAGCCGCCTGCACATTCCTGCAAACCAAGAGTATAAGTCGCGTGACCACAGCGTGCCAGGCGATTTCTCGTCTGCTGCGTTTCTCTTAGCTGCGGCAGCCATAACCACTTCCCAAGTGCAAGTTGAGAATCTTGATTGCGGGACAGCACAAGGCGATAAAGCCATAGTGGATATTCTCAAGCATATGGGCGCAACCGTGCATGTACGTAGTA
>CAZDLK010000063.1:0-7604 GCA_964506435.1 uncultured Candidatus Bathyarchaeia archaeon
TGGTCGGTTATGAGGTAGCCGTTGACGCGTAGGCTGGTCATTTTGGAGAACGCGAGCACGGTGCTGCCGTGTTTTCTTGCTGAGTTCAGGATTTCCCGCATGCGTTGTACCGGCGTGTCGAATGTGCCTGAGGTTAATGATCCATCAAAGAGGATTAGTCCGTTGGTTACTGTTTTTGCAAGCATGGCTTGTAGCCACCGTTCGAGTAGGCTTGCGAGGCGTGTGGGCATTTGCATGAGGTTTGGTGTTGCTTGGTGATTGGTTGTGTAATGGGTGTGGAAGTATGCTGCTTCCAGCGTTTTGTAGACGTCTTTTTTGTTGTCTTCGGTTATGTGAAAAATGAATGGTCCTAGGCGTGTGTAGTGGTAGTTGCGGTTTTGTTTCCATGTGGTTGCGCCTCGGATGGCGATTATGATGCCTTTGCTGGTTTCGCCGATTTTTATGGTGGATGTGTCTATGGCGGCGATTGTGGTTTCTTGGTAGTCTGGTTTGAGCGGTATTGGTGTGCGTTTGAGTTGCAGGTTTGATGGGTGTTGTTCTATGTTGGTGAATTGTTGAAATTGTTGATTTAGTTGAAATGGTTGGGCGTGCACTTGCCGTAGCGAGTGGAGGCTTAGCTCTAGAAACCGTTGGGGTAATGTTGTGTCGGTTGTGGGTTGTGGAAAGTTATATTTGGGAGTTGTTGTTATTGTGTATTGTTCAATCACCAAATTCACCAATAATCAATAAGTCATGGTGGGATATTTAAGTGTTGTGCATGCGCATCTTGCACAATACAATAAGCAACAGGTGAAAAATTGCCAGACACCGAGCAAAAACCCCCAATACGCGTAAAAATGAAAATAGGCGAAATCGAATTCGAAATCGAAGCCCAAGACGACCAACTGCAAACCGCCGTGGACAGAATACTCGCCACAGTCACCGAACGCCTAAAGGACACGCGCCTATCCGAAAGAGCAGCGCCGCCGCCCAGAGCAGAAACATGCAAAGGCGTAATCCAAAAACTCTGGGAAGAAAGCTGGTTCAACACACCCAAAGGCTTAGACGACGTACACACTGAGCTCGCGCGACGCGGATTCCACTACGACCGCACAGCCGTAGCACACGCACTGGTGGACTTAGTCAAGGAAAACATACTCACACGCATCGGCAGACCACGCAGATACCAATACGCCCAAAAAAGACCCCCAACATAATCAGCCAAGCCCCTAACATATTTGGAGCCTAATAGAAACTCTTTGCAGGAACCTATAGGGGGTAGTTCTGCGCCGCTCTTCCGTAGCTATTTATAGTATTTATAGAGGGGCTATAGACTGCAGAGAGCACGTCAGTTCGCATTCTGCGCGAACAGAAGTTGCAGCGCCGTTTAAATATTAACCCGCCACATACTCTATAACTACAAATGGAGAATAGCTGCGAATTGCCTGAAAAACACGCGTGGCAACACCTTTGCACGCTCGTCACGCTGGCGGAAATAGGTGCGCATAAGCGAACCGCCAAAATTTCAACCGAGTACCTAGCTGAGAAACTGGGAATTTCCCAGCAAACCGCATCACGCTACTTGATTGAGCTTGAACGCAAAGGGTGGATTCAAAGAACCATAACGCCTGAAGGCAGCCTCATAAAAATCAACGACACAGGCACAGGCGAACTCAAAAAGCTATACTCAAATCTGCGCTTTTTAATGGAAACTGCTTATCCGCCTTCTGTAACCCTTGAAGGCACAGTGTTCACAGGACTAGGCGAAGGAGCATATTACATCTCAAAAGACCATTATCTCAAGCAGTTTATTGAAAAGTTAGGCTTCACGCCTTACCCAGGCACGCTTAACCTTAAGCTTACAACTGACTATGACCTTAAGACACGCAGCGAATTAGACGCGTACCCAGCAATTGAAATTCAAGGCTTCAAAAACGAAGACCGCACCTTCGGCGTAGTCAAATGTTACCCAGCGATAATAGGCAATAAGATTAAAGGCGCTTTGATTTTTGCTTTGCGCAGTCACTACGATGCCTCTGTCTTAGAAATAATCGCCCCTGTCTGCGTCAGGAGACACCTTAACCTTAAAGATGGGCATAAAGTGAAGGTAGAAGTTACTCTTCCCTGAAACTAAAAACCATGCGAATATGAGTAACGTATTTTGTACACGGCAGCAGGCTTGCGTTTTATGGCTAACACGTAACCAATCAGCAGACCTGCAATGAGTCCGCCTATGTGCGCTGAATTATTCACGTTTGGTCCTGAACTGAGCAGCAGCAGGAAGAACGCGTAAATCAACGCGCCAATTATCGATTGCCCCACAGCGCGTCTAGCGTAAATGGTGCAACCTCCGAACAACGCGAAAATAGCGCCTGAAGCTCCAGCTGAAGGAACAGCAATGGGCAAAAACACCAGCGACAACAAGTTCCCAGTTAAGCCGCCTAAAAAGTAAATTGCCAAGTATTCAGGCAGCGAGAACATTTCTTCGCTTCGCAACCCGAAAATGAACAGAAAAAGCATGTTGCCTACCAAATGCGTGATGCTGGCGTGAACAAACATGGACGTGAAAAGCTGCCAGTACCACCCTTCATACAGGATTAACCCGTTGACTTGACCGTACTGCCAAATCATTATGTCGCTTGTTTCAACAAAGTTTCCGCCTGCAATCGAGGTGTAAATGTAAACTGCAATGTTCAACGCGATAAGAATGTATGTGGGCTTAAATTTCTGGCTGTTAGGCATGGCTGTTTCATCTGGCGAATTTTTCAACGATTTTCTGTCTTATCTTCGAAGAACTATCCAATTCATCCTCTTCAAACTTGCCCACCCGAACAACCTTAACGTTTAAGCTGTGTTTGTTAACGTACTCGCATACTTGCTTCTCCATGGCTGCTTGGTCATAGCCTAAAGCGATAACGTCAGGTTTGATTCTCTCAATAACTTCGCCCATGTCAAAATTCTCAAATCCCAGCACAGCCTCATCAACCACCTTCAAAGACTCCACCAGTGCGCAACGTTGGTTTTCAGGCATCACAGGCTTCCTGCCCTTAATCTTCTGCACGGTGCTGTCTCTGGCGATGATAACTATGAGTTCAGCGTTTTTGCCTCCTGCTTTCTTGGCTTCTTCCAGAAACTTCACGTGCCCCAAATGCAGCAGGTCGAACACGCCTGAAGCCAAGACTACTCTGCGTTTTTCATATTTGTTGGCCACTCGAACTTCACTGCTCCTAACAGTTTTAAAGCGTCTAACAGTCCCTCGCAATAAGCGATGGAAGTTAAACTTGTCTCAAACCTTTTCTGAGCCTTATAATACTTTGCATCCTCCAAATACGCATCAACATACGATAAAATCGTGTTAACCTTTTCCTCACTCACCGTTAATGCGCCTTCAACTCGCTGCATCTCCTTCAAAACCTTCTCAGCAGAAACAATATACCTGTCCACAAGCGCCTCCAAACTCATTTGGCAAGCCTCCTTAACTCTGCTGGCGCCCCAGCAAAAGCCACCAACGCTTCGGCTTCCATGAAGTGCAGTTCGCCTAGAAAAATCAAACTTTGCGGTGGCTCACCAAAATCAAACCGCAACAGCTTTTCCACAGAATCCGCTTTCACAACTGGCGCATCGCTTCCAACTCGGGCAACACCGACAGCAAACGTGCCCAAAGTGACAACATGCTTCCCCTTTTTCTGCTCAACCTCCAAAAGCAAAGCCAACGCATCTTTAACGCTCAGGAAGCGTTTCGCATCTGCCTTCAAATCCAGCAGGCACAGCGTGTGCAACCCAAGCTTCTTGTTCTGGGCGATAACGTTGTAGGGCGTTTCAGAAAAGTTCTCTGGAAACGGCACTGTAACTGTTTTTCCAAACTTGTAGTTGTGCAAGCCGCTTAAGCCGATTATCGCGGAGATTATGCTGGCAGCGTGAACTATGCGCGTTTTGACGCCGCGCTTTTCCGCTTCAACACGCAACGCCACATGCGTTGTAGCTATGAAAGGGTCACCTGGCACCAACAGCACGGTTTTGCCCTTTTCAGCCGCGCTTAAGATGAGTGCGCCGTTTTCTTCTTCAAGATCACGCCTCGAAACCACATGCACCCGTTTGCCCAACAACGCTTCTAAACGTTCAAGCGAAAAGTCAGGCAACAAGCTTGTGTAAAGCTCCAAGAAAACAGCGTCTGCACTTTTTGTTTCTTCGACACCGCGAAGGCTTATGCCTTTTTCGTCGTTTAATCCTAAACCGACGAAGACGAGTTCCCTCAATTCGTTCACGCTCTTTAAAGTTAAATTCTGAGCATCTTCACTTAAACCGTTCGTTTAGTCGTGGACTAGTTGCTTGGAGAAGTCTTTAGCCCCCTTATTTATACTATAAATAGTTGCGGAGGAATCGTTGCAGACCTCTTTTGGCGAGTTACGGCTGGTGAGTTCTTGAGTTTGCTGCGTTTACCAATAACGCTTTATGCATGTCAGTTCTTATTGATTTTCAGGTGAACCTTTATGATTCTTGGCATTTGCGGTAGTCCGCGGCAGCAAGCCACCGAGCATGTTCTCTCGGAGGCGCTTCTTTTTCTGGAAAAGAAAGGTTTTGAAACTAAATTGTGGACTGTTCGGGGAAAAGAAATTGCTTTCTGCACGCACTGCGACTACTGCCTCGTAGAAAAACAGTGCGTTCTCCAAGATGACATGCAAGAACTTTATGTGCTGCTTACGAAAGCGTCAGGCATAATTCTAGCCACGCCAGTGTACAACGGCGGCGTAAGCGCCCAAATCAAAGCTGTAATGGACAGAACACGTGCAGCAGTAGCGTCGGACGAGAATATTTTTAAAGGCAAAATTGGCATGGGCATTGCAGTTGGCGGCGACAGAGCAGGCGGTCAAGAACTCGCGCTCATGCAAATCCACACATTCTACATTCTAAACGGCATGATTCCTGTAAGCGGCGGATACTTCGGGGCAAACGCGGGCGCCACGTTCTGGAGCAAAGACACGTTAGAAAGCGTCATGCAGGATGAAGAAGGCTTCAGAAGCTTAAAGAAAACACTGAAGAGATTTGCTGAGTACATGGAAAAGCGCCAAAAAGAGCAAGGAGAAAAACAGGCATGACCGCGGAAAAAACGCAAATCAAAAAGCGAAAAGTCGCGTGGGGAATCACGGGTGCAGGCGACAAAATCGCCGAGTACCTAGAAGTCATGAAGCAAATAAAAACCGAATACGAGAGCACAGTGGAAATACAGGTTTTCCTGTCCAAAGCAGCAGAAACAGTCCTGAAATTCTATAGGCTTGAAGACGATTTGAAACGCAACTTCGCTAAAGTCATGGTTGAAGTTAACTCTAACGCGCCGTTTCTCGCAGCGTGGATGCAAATGCGCAAATACGAGTTCCTCTTAATTGCGCCTGCCACATCAAACACCGTAGCCAAAATCGCGAACAGCATAGGCGACACGTTGCTCACTAACGCGGTAATCATGAGCCTGAAAGCATTTGTGCCTGTTTACGTTGCGCCAACAGACTACGAAGTAGGCGTAGTGTCAACGAAGCTGCCGAACGGCAAAGAAATGAAGTTGCGCGTCAGGAAAGAAGAAGTGGAGCAAGTCCGAAAACTCATGCGCATGGAAGACGTTCACGTGCTGGAAAACCCGCAGAAAATCAGCGCCGTCTTCAAAGAATGGTTTAAGCAAAGCGCATAACAGTTTTTGAACGCATTTCTGTCAGGCATTATATGAGTGATGCGAGGAGTCCGCCCGCTAAGCCTAAAAACACTGGAAAGGGCAAACCGGGGAAAATCCCCTTCTTTTCAAGCATCAAAAAGGTGAGAAATGTTCCAGCCAAAATGCCGATAAACGAAGCGATGTAGGAGAACATGCCGAAGTTGAAAAGCATAGTACTGCTGAGCATGGAGTAGAACACCAAGTCGCCGAGACCCATCTGAATATCCTTAAACGAGAAGCTTAACCCTTTAAGCTGGTCAAGCCCAGCGTGAGCTATTTTACCCACAGGTCCCTTGTAAACCGCGAACACGTCGTAAACTGCCAAGAAACACAAAATCAGCAACGCACTTACAAGCGGGATGGAAACCCCGAAGAACACGCCAAGTGCACCGCCCAAGCCGACTACCACCGCATTGCGAATTTTGCTGTCTAAACGGAAAATGGCAACGTCAACAATCGCTGCTACAACTATGGCTAGGGCAATCACTATGATTTCCGCGTTGGGCACAGAAGCAAAGAGCACAGAGAAATAAAACACCGACAGCAACAGCGAAGCAGCTGTTATAGCGAAAATTATGAAGAAAGTTATCAGCTTGCGGCTTTTCCACTTGAGAAGAAGATACATAACAGTAGCGCCTACAGCCACGATTATAACAAAATACAGGGCGTTACCAAACGAACCTGAAGTGGAGTCGTCTGGAAAAGGCGTAACAGGAACAGACGGCACAGACTCCGTGAACAGCAAGTATGCGCAGCCTAATCCAAACAGTAAACTCGCTAACACAGGAAGCAAATACACTAGTTGCGCGTTGAATTTCTCCGTCAAAGCGCTACCCCAAATTATTAATGCTCAACGTCGCCTGCAAATAACACTCGTCACAGAATAAGCTTTGCTTCCTATCCGTATCAAAAATAGAATTAGAAAAATGCATCACGCATGAAGAATGCCTGCAATGCTTTAGGCCTAATGTGTGTCCTAACTCGTGAACAGCCTCTTTCAACGCTCTCGCCGCCAAAAGCTCCGCGTTGCCTGAATCGCCGTAGAACTCAGGTTTAAGCCGCCACAAAGAAATCAAAGCCGCTTTACCAGGACAAGCAGCCTCACCAAACACGAAATTCAACTCAGAAACAAAAACATCCACGTCCACAACACCTAAAACACTGCGCAAACCTTTCCGCTTATCAGCGTAAACTTGAATTTTCCCCAAAATAACATCCGAACGATACTGCTTACGCCTTTTATCAAAAGCGTTCTCCGGCACAGGCAACCGTGCATCAACCACCGCACATTTTACATCTGGAAAAATCTGCACCAACTTCTCCTGAAGCCTAAGCAGTATATCCATGTTTACTTGCCCAATGGGCAAAATTCCAATTTTCACAGTCAAGCTTAAACCTCAAACGTGTCCCCAGTCCGCGGAGCAACAGCATCCAAACCCAATTCAGATTTAGCCCAATTCGCCATAAGCTCACAGTTGCCCTCAGCGCCATGCACAACAAAAACCTTAGGCTTCCCGCCCAACTTCCGCAAAGCCTCCTTAAGCTGGCTCGCCCCACAATGCGAAGAAAAATCAAAATGCTCAACACGCGCCTTAACCTTGCGCACTTTCCCGTCAATCGTGCAAATGCCCTTTTCCAACAACTCCTTCCCAGGAGTCCCCGGAATCTGATAGCTCACGAGGAAAATTGCGTTGCTGGCTTTCTTCCCAATCTTCGACGCGTAAAACGCGGCTGGACCACCCTTCAACATGCCTGCGGGCGAAACAATCACGCTGGGAGCTTTAAGCGCTTTACGCCGGTCTCTCCACCCTTCAACCCAATCCGTCGAATGCACAGCGTCAACAAACAACTTCGGGTCTCTCAGAAACTCCTTGTAATTCATCATTATCCTGCTGACTTCACGCGCCATCCCATCCAAAACAAT
>CAZDLK010000064.1:0-7535 GCA_964506435.1 uncultured Candidatus Bathyarchaeia archaeon
AGCGAAGCCTTCAACGAAACCGTGGAAGAACTCACGCAAAGCCTGATAAGGCTGGTGGACGAGAACGGCATGGACTGGATGTTCAGCAACTGCAGCGAAACCGCTCGTATCGGCGCGTTGAGGTGGAGAAACCGCTTCCGCGACTGCGCGAAGCCGTTGTTTGACTCGCTTTATGAACTGGTGCTTACAGGAGAAGAAACACGCATCGTGCTGGAACGCAGTGCAGAGCCAAATTACAGGCAGAAACTTGCTGACGAATTGAAAGCAATGGGCAATTCTGAGATGTGGCGCGCAGGCGCTACGGTGCGGTCTCTGAGACCTGAAAGACAGAAACGCTGAACTGCTACGCTCTAAGCGTCTTCCCATTCTTTTTTAATGTGTATTTTGAACTTTTAGCGGCAAGCTGAAGCTGCTTAGCGGTTTTGTTGCTAAACACGTTGTTTCATGAATGCTGACAGCGTGTTTGACTGATTAGTTTTTTATACTTGAACGAACGGTGTGCTGTAAAAGGCACAAGGCACCAGTATGAGTTACGCTTCAGTAGCAGCGGTAGTTATCTTCGCGGTTACACTTTTTCTGATGATTAAGCGGCCACGGGGCATGAATTTGGGTTTAGCCGCTGGCATCGGCGCCGTAGCCTCACTATTGCTGGGCACGGTAAGTGTTAATGATGCAGTGCAGTCTTTTGGCGACATATGGGATGCTGCGCTCGCTTTCGTCGGCATAGTTGCCTTATCTGTGACGCTGGACGCCATGGGCTTCTTCAAGTGGGCAGCTCTTCGAGTTGTGAAGTTTGCGCGGGGAAGCGGCGTGAAACTGTACTTCTACGTGTCGTTGCTAACGGCAGCGGTGAGCATACTTTTCGCCAACGACAGCGCCGTACTAATCTTGACGCCTATAGTTCTGGAGATAGTTAGCCAACTGAAGATAGATTCTGGCGGCAGACGCGCGTATCTCTTCGCGGCAGGCTTAATCGCTGATACGGCTGCTATGCCGTTAATCACGAGCAATCCTGTGAACATCGTCAGCGCTGACTTCTTCAAATACAGCTTCATCGACCACTTGGTCTTCATGGCGCCTGTGGCAGTAGCCACTATAGGGAGCAGTTTGCTGTTGGTTTATGTTTTCTTCAGGAAAAACGTGCCCAAAACGTACTCCGTTGAGCTTGTCGATACGCTAATTGGAAGCACGCAACCCATAACGCCTCAGCTGCTAAAAGTCAGCTTTGCTACGCTTGTTGCCATAGACATAGGCTACGTCTTCACCTCCTTGATTAGGATTCCAGTTTCCTTTGTAATATGCTCGGGCGCAGTGTTTCTGTTGGTAGTGTACCGTTTAACCCTGAACCGCCAGCCTTGCTTAAACGAGGAAAGAAAAGGGCTCAAGAGATTAGCCCGAGAAATCAACTGGGACATCGTGGTTTTCATGATAAGCATTTTCATTGTTGTTCAAGGGCTGCAGCAGACGGGTTTACCCGATTTATTGGCAAGCGCTTTTGCGCAAACTGTTGCTTTGCCCTCGGTTTTTTCAGTGCTTGCTCCAAGCTTGATAGTGACTGTTGGTGCCAGTTTCATGAACAATTGGCCCATGACAATCCTCGGCTTATTGTCAATTAGGCAGGCGGCTGCGACAGCAAGCATAGGCGTACATGCGTTGACAAGCTTGATTTTCTCAAACATTATCGGAAACAATCTTGGACCGCACTTTTTTCCCTTAGGCTCTTTGGCGATACTTATGTGGCTGGAAACAATGCGCAGAAAAGGCGTTGCAATAAGCCTTAAGGATTACTTGAAAGTTGGCGCGATCTTGTCCATTGTGGAAGTAGTGATTGCCTCGGTGGTTTTGTGGCTTGAACTGAGCTGCTTCGGTTTTCACTTGAATGTCTGATGCTGTTTTTTGCTGGAGCAGCGAGAGGTCTCTCAGGTTCAGAGCTTGCATTTCGTTTAGGCACACTGATAATGCCTTTAGATTTGAGGTTGAAATGCTATTTTTGTTGCGCCACAGCGCGGATGATATCGGATTTTGTGATTATCCCCACGAGTTTTCCTTTATCCGTTACTGGTAACCCGCTGATTTTGTGTTTTGCCATGAGCTCTGCAGCATCAGCCAAGTCAGCAGTAACGATAACTGTTATTGGGTCAGCGGTCATTACGTCACCTGCAGTTAAAAGATGCACGTTTTTTGGGAGCCCTATGGCGCCTTTCACAAGAAGCGGCTTTTCTTCTGTTAAAACCTTCGCGGGTTTCAGCAGTTTACTCATCATCGCCATGTCAGCCACGGTAATAATGCCTGCAGGCTTGGTTTCTTTGTCACCTACAACGATTACTCTGGAAATAGCGTGTTCTGCCATCAGCGAAGCTACGAGGAACAAGGACTGCGAAGGCTTCACGGTCACGGTTTTCGCGGTCATGAACTCTTGTACTTTGCATTTGCCTCTTATGGCACCGCACCATTTGGTGATGTCGGTTTTCGTCACGATTCCGTCAAGTTCGCCTTTCCCATCTACTATTATGACTGAGCTTATGTCTTTCTTCACCATCGTTTCTGCAATGTCAGCTATGGACGTTTCGCGTTTGGCGGTGATGAGTTTTTTCGTCATGATTTCCTCTGCGTTTATCTCCTCATTTCCCCGTTTTGACTTGTCAGCGACTAAAAAGTTTATCACGTCTTCCTGTGTGATTATCCCCACAGGCTGGTTATGCCCGTTGACAATCACTACTCTGCTTATACGGTTGTTCCCCATTAACTGTTGAACCTGCAAAAGAGAGGCAGCAGGCGAGCACGTGATGACTTTCTGCGTCATAATTTTCTCGGCGTTTACCACAAGCTTCACACTCAATCAAGTTTCAGAAGCTAACGTATTTAAGCCTTCACCGTTTCAACTGAAAAAATTCAGAAAATTACTGCTTGCCTTGTTTCCTCTTGAAGCGTGGTTTTTCACTGTTCTGCATTATTGGAAACAGCCAACTTACGTGCATATTTGGAGCCTAATAGCAGTTGTATGCAGGAACCTATAGGGGGTAGGTCCACAAAGCCGCCTTCCTTTAAATAAGAGGGGCTATAGACTGCCTCCGAGCGCTAGTTTTCAACAAGTTACCTACGCAACCTTCGGGTCAACTTTGATTATTTGCGGAATCTTGCCCGCTGTCCCAGTAAACCCCTTGTAAAGTATCAGCACGCCTTCAACGCCCTCAATAGACAAAGCTCTATCTATGCCGCGCTGGATTGCAGCCTCGCAGTCTTCGCCCTTCACCACGTTGCCTACTGCAGTAGCCGCAGCATCCGCCAAGTCTGCGTTTTTGCAGAAAACTGTTGCTGCTTCAGCGTCACCGAAGCTGAAGGCGTGACTGAAACGCCCTGAACTCGTTGCAATACCAGCTGGAAAACTTGTCAGCCTGAATCCGAAGTGCTTCGAAAGCGGTGTATCGCCAGCAGCAAGCGCCACATCAACTGTGCTGTCGGATATGGCTGAAATTTCGCCGCCGTCCTCCACAACTGCTACTTTGCAGCCGTCAGCAATCATGTCTTTCACAGCTAAGTCCGCCAGCACTCCAGCCACTGCTGCCATGGGACCAACATCTGCCTTCGCTGCTGCTTCAGCCATTAACCGTGCCACTAAAGGCTCAGCAGGTGCAGCAACAGGCTCAAACGATGCAAGAAAAAGGGGATTGCGTTTTGCGTAGTCTTCAAGTGCTTTTCTGTGGCGTTTTATCGACGCTATTGCGGTTTGGATGGCTTGTTCTTTGTCAGCGATTAAGGTGCACTGTGACTCCTTGATTTGGAAAGCTTCTTTGAACAGTTTCCGAGTCATCGTTTATTGCCGTTTTCCCTTTTTTAAAGGCAGATCATTTGCAAGTTCCGAGTTGTTTTGCTTGACTGATTTTATTGCTCTTGCTGGGCATGCTTCAACGCAAGCGCTGCAGGTGCTGCCGACGCATTTTTCCTTGTTGAATACTATGGAATAGTCTTTGTCTAACGTGATGGCTTCCACTGGGCAAAGCGCTACGCAAGCGCCGCAACTGAAGCATTTGTCGCTGTCAACCTCGATTAGCTTCGGTAAGCTAACGGTAACGCCTTTTTTGCGGTAAGCTTTAACTATTTTTTCCAGTGCCGCGTCGGGAACTTCAGCTAGAACTTCGCCGCCTTTAGAATTCACGTGCGCTGTTATGATGTTGATGGGTACTTTTAATGCGAGAATTATCTCCGAAGTTATCGGCTGCTCAACATTTTCCTCTGAAAACCTGAGAAGAATTCGCACCATGTCTTTTTCACCGTCCCAAAAGCTTTGAAACATCTTCGGAAGTCACTATGCCGAGCACTTTGCGTTCGTTGTCGATGACTGGCAAAGCAGAAATGTTATGTTGCGCCATCCGTTTAGAAGCCGTCTCTAAAGGTTCATCGCTTTTGGCTGTCACCACGCGACGAGTAACCACGTCGGCAAGTGCTTTTCTGCCTTCAGCCATGGCTCGAGTGATGTCCCATGAAGTGACAATGCCGCATAACTTGCCAGAATCGTCAACCACGACAATGTGGTTAACTGACTGCGTTACTATGCGCTCCGCAATTGCCTGTATCGCCTCGGTTTCTTTGCACGTTACTGCTGTGTGCATCACGTTAGCCACAAAGGATGTTTCCTCAGTCTGCCGCATAGGCTTGCAGACGCTGTCGACTGGAAGCCGCTCAACAGGAGCTGACAGGTAAAATGTGCCTTCTTCGATCCAAGATTTCAGCGTTGCAGCGATTTTCCTTGCAGTTTTTAAACTTGAAAGCGAGCTAACTCTGATCCGCTTATCACCAACGGTTATTGCGCCTGACTTCAACTCTTTATAGCTTACCTTTCTCAGTTTCGTGCGGTCTCTGCGAGGTACACCGTAGTCAACAACGCTAGTGAAAATCTCATCATCCCGTATGGCAGTCTTCTTCGCTAAACCCTCGTTCAAAATGGGAATCGGAATGCCTATGCCTACGTACATTGTATTGCCATACCGCGTGAACGAAGCACCGTGAAGAAACTCAGGCTTCATTTTTTTTGCGTTTCCCCGAACCATTAACGTTCCAAACTGGTTTTGAGGATCATGCTGAGTTCCTTCGCCGATAACGTAGCCTTGTGCGCCGCCTAGGAAAATGCGCGTGCCAATACCTATCGTCTCGTAGTCAGGGTCATTCATTAACGGGTTTAATTCGCCAGCGCCCGAGAAAGTGGCGTTCCGCAACTTCGGCAGCAGCTTTCCCATGTACGTGTAAATCGTTTCGTCGCGGCTGTTCACTGCACAATTGTAACGCTGATAGCAGTTGCGAAAATTAAGCAGATAAAACTGGTTCAAATCATCCTTCGTCAAGTTCGTTCTAAGTCGAGTTCGCGGGTAGCAGTCCGTGCCATACGCTGTAGCTCTAAGCTCAACTTCTTTTCCGCTGACAAGGTCTTCAATCACGTGTCCTCCGCCGTACTCAAAAGACTGCGTTTCCGATGCCGTAGTAGCGCCGATGTACAGGTCCACGGCAGCGCCTGGATGGCAAATCGGCACATCGTTGATCCATGCTTTTTCAATTTTAATTGGCGGGTCCGAATGCCCAATGTTTATGATTGCGCCTGAAGAACACATGGCTCCAAAAGTGCCTGTTGTAACAACGTCAACTTCTTTAAAAGCAACTTCGACGCTGCTACTTTCCACGAGTTTTTTCATTTCTTCAGCGGTTAAAACTTGGGCATCGCCCTTTCTTATTTTCTGGTTTATTTCTTCTATAGTCCGCTTATTTTGTGTGGGTTTGAGTTTCGTTTACCTCCAACCAATGCCCTCGAAAAGCGCACGCGCATATTAATACCTTGCGGGATTTTGCAGTTTAAGTTTATTAGAAGTTTAGTGGAGTCTTTATCAGTTTGGACGCACATACGAATGGGCAAGAAGGAGCCTCAAATGGAACCTCGCAAAGACTGGTTACAGATTCTTCTCCAGTGCAAAAACAACGTGAAAACGCGGATTCGCCCACTTCTCAAGACACTTAGAGAGCCTCAGCCTGACTTAGGCAAAGGCGCAGGCGGCGACCAGATGAAACCAGTAGATTTAGCTGCAGAAAAAGCCATCATCGAAGTGCTGCAGCAGCATGGCGTTTCGTTTACGCTTGTCAGCGAAGAGACAGGCGTGAAAGAATTCGGCGAAAAGCCCAAGCAATGCTATGTGACTGTTGACCCCGTTGACGGCACAACTAACCTTACTCGCGGTCTACCCTTTTATGCTTCGTCCATAGCGGTTTCCGCTGAACCTGTGCTCTCGTCGGTTTACGCGGGTTTGGTGGCAGACCTCTCTCACGATACTATGTACATGGCGCAAGCGGGCAAAGGTGCCTACCGTGACGGAGAAAAAATAGCGCCTTCTGCAGTGGTGTCGCTTGATGAAGCTTTGATGGGGTTAGACTTGAACACGTATAGGGTCAGGGAAATTGCGCCGCAAGTGACACGCCTGATTGAAGCGACCAAGCATATTAGGCATTTTGGCGCTAACGCGCTTGAGCTTTGCTACGTGGCTGAGGGTTTAACGGATGCTTTCGTGGACATCCGCGGCAAACTTCGAACTACTGACATAGCTGCGGGCTTTCTCATACTGCAGGAAGCAGGCGGAATGATTACCACGCCAGAAGGCGAAACGTTGGATGCCAAGTTGGACCCGAAGGAGAAAGTGAAGTTTGTAGCCTCTGGGAACCCGCAAATTCACAAAACAATCCTAAGCCTAATACAACCAAGAAAGGAAACAAAATGTTAAAGTTACTGTTGCCCAGCCCTGCGGCTTTGATAAAAACGGAAAAAACCAAAACCCTTGTGATAGCTGACCCCCATTTAGGCTGGGAAAATGCGCTTCAAGCAAAAGGCATCCACGTTCCAAGCCAAACATCCAAGCTGCTGCAGAAACTGGTGGCTCTTCTGTCCAAGTACAAGCCTGACGCGTTGCTGATTCTCGGAGATGTTAAGTATACGGTTGTTAAAGCAGAAGCAGGCGAATGGCATGACATACCTGAATTCTTCATTGAACTCAAAAAGCATGTGAACGACATAGCGGTAGTGCGCGGTAACCACGACGCGAACCTTGAGCCTTTGCTTCCTGAAAACATAAAGCTGCTTCCAGCAAGCGGCACGGTGGTAGGCGGCGTCGGGTTTTTCCATGGGCACAAGTGGCCTTCGCCCTTGCTTTTGAAGTGTAAAACGCTGGTTATGGGGCACCTGCATCCCGTAGTGGTTTTCCATGACCCTGCAGGCTTCAAAATAACACGGCAGATATGGGTGAAAGCCCAATGCAATACTGAAGCCTTAGCTGAGGTGTTTTTGCAGAAGCATGGAGTAAAAATTGAGGGCACGCCAGAAGCTACGGTGAAGAAGCACTACGGTTTCAAGCCGCAAACAACGCAAATTTTCATCATGCCTAGCTTCAACGATTTCCTCGGCGGCAGAGCCATAAACGAGACAAGGCAAAGTAAGGAAGTAGAAAGCGAAGCATTAATTGGGCCTGTCTTGCGGTCGGAAGCTGTGGATGTGGACAACGCGG
>CAZDLK010000065.1:0-7296 GCA_964506435.1 uncultured Candidatus Bathyarchaeia archaeon
TATAAGATTTGACTATCACGAAATCGCCGCATATTGCTGCTGAAACGTTATCCGCATGTTCAGAACCAGCTGAGGCAGTTTCACCTATGGCAGCCAACCGAATCAATTCACGGTTATCCAATCCAAGATTGAACATGCAGTTTAAGCCGTAAGCCACAGCCGCGGCTGAAGCAGCGCTGCTGCCTAACCCAACGCCTGGAAAGATTCCCCGTTCAACCTTCACCTGAACACCAGTGTTCAACGAGAACTCCCGCAACATATAGTTTGCAACTACACCCGCCGTGCTTTTCTCCGGTGCTATGGCGCGTGTTACTGCTGTTACAAAGCCAGAAACAGCTATTTGGATGCCTTCAGGAATAAGCGTTAACGTGACTTTGTCGCTTGGCTGCTGCAGGGCTAAGCCGAAAACGTCGAAGCCTGGACCTAAATTAGCTGTTGTGGCAGGTGCTTTGACGGTTACTTGACTTAGCGGCGGCATAATTCCATCTCTAAATCAGCAGTCAGTATGAAGCTGCAATTATTAATATTGTTGCTTCGCATGTTCAGTGCTGAGCTAGCAATTTGTTGAGGGTGCGGTTAGCCTACCATATTGGACAGTACCTCGTAGGCTTTCAAACTGTCTTTTTTCTCCACTACGATTATTGTTTCTGTCCAGCATGAGATGAACTCGATGATGTTTATGTTCTGCTCCGCCAGCAACGTTGTCAAGAAAGCCACAACTCCAGGCGTTGCTTCCAAATCTTCAGGCGAGTGAATAACAGCCATTGTGCAGTTGTCATGTTTAACTAACGCGTTGATTCTTTCAGGCGCGTCGCTTCTGTCCATGAGGTAAACGAATTTGTTTAGCAAGTCTACTTTCATTCCGTTTTTTGCTTCCATTTCCCTGTTTGTTATCATAACGGATTTTCTGTCGTAAACGGCTATGCTGCTGCGTTTCAGGAGTTGCAGCACTTTTTCTTCTCTTTTTTGCTTTCGCCGCTGTAGTTCCGCCGCGAAACGGCGCAGGGCGGCTTTTATGGCGCTTGTGTTGTCAATTTTCAGTTCTTCTTGGATTTGCCGTGATAACTCGCTGAGGTTAACTATTCCCTTTTCCAGTGCCTCAAGCAGGTACGGTTTGTTCCGTAAGTGACTTCTCACGTTTTGAGCTATTGTCATGATGCA
The DNA here is from genome assembly GCA_964506435.1 of uncultured Candidatus Bathyarchaeia archaeon. Taxonomy (GTDB): domain Archaea; phylum Thermoproteota; class Bathyarchaeia; order Bathyarchaeales; family Bathycorpusculaceae; genus JAOZHU01. Next base: position 1,162 of record CAZDLK010000065.1, read on the forward strand.
CGAGTGTATCAGTTAGGACATTTAAAGCTTATCATGTTACAAAAAAGTCGCAAAGTTTAAAAACACTGCCCCTGAGGTAAGGGGAATAATTCAGTTTAGAAAATGGGGGAGCAGACAATAACCGAAAAAATAGTCCTCGCATACTCAGGCGGACTCGACACATCCGTGCTGATCAAGTGGCTGCAAGAAAAATACGATGCTGAAGTCATAACCGTAACCGTTGACGTCGGTCAAAAGGAAGACTTGAAGGAAGCAGAGGAAAAAGCGAAAAAACTCGGCGTCTTAAAACACTACTCAATTGACGCTAAAGAAGAATTTGCCGCTGACTACATTTTTCCAGCCATAAAAGCCAACGCGCTCTATGAGGGCAAATACCCGATAAGCACCAGTCTCTCTCGCCCACTTATCGCAGCGAAGATGGTGGAAATCGCGGAGAAAAACGGCGCAACAGGCTTAGCGCACGGCTGCACAGGCAGAGGCAACGATCAAGTGCGCTTCGACATATCTCTCAGTTCTTTAGCGCCTGACCTCAAAGTAATCGCTCCAGTCCGCGAATGGGGCATGACTCGCGATGAGGAAGTAGCATATGCAAAGGCAAATGGGATTCCAGTTTCCACAGCAGCCAAAAAGTACAGCATAGACCAAAGCGTCTGGGGCAGATCCATCGAATGCGGAATCTTGGAAGACGCAGCTCAGGAACCGCCCGAAGACGCTTTCGAATGGACAGTAGCACCTGAAAAAGCGCCGAACACACCTGAATACGTAACCATCAAGTTTGAAGCAGGCGTTCCAGTTGCCTTAAACGGCAAAGCAATGAAACCGCTTGCGCTCATCGAAGCGTTAAATGCGACAGCTGGGAAACACGGCGTTGGCCGCATAGACCACATAGAAGACCGCTTAGTAGGCATCAAATCCAGAGAAATCTACGAGTGCCCAGCCGCAACCGTGCTGATAGAAGCGCATAAGGACTTGGAGAAAATGGTGCTCACGCGGCATGAGGTTTTGTTCAAGCAGCAGATTGACGCAGAATGGACTTTCCTAGCGTACGCGGGCTTATGGATGGACCCGTTAAGGGATGACCTTGAAGCTTTCATTAACAAGACTCAGGAGAACGTCTGCGGTGAAGTAAGGGTTAAACTTTACAAAGGCGGACTGCAAGTGGTTGGGCGTTCCTCGCCGATGTCGCTTTACGACCAGAACTTGGTGAACTACAACATCAAAACCTCTTTCAACCAAGCCTACTCCAAAGGCTTTATTGAGTTGTGGGGTTTGCAGACAAAGATGTCTAACGTGTTGAAGCGGAAAGTCCAGAAGCAAAAAGCAGCGGGAGGCAGCAAGTAAACTTTAACCGCTCGCGCTTAAAATGAACTGGAGGGGGGAATAAGGGTGTCAAAGATACTGCACGGCGGAAGAATAGGTTCAATGCGGAAAGACGTTGCCCAGTTCACCTCATCAATAAAAGACGACGCTAAACTATCCCAAGCCGTAGTCGCCATCAACAAAGCACACGTGGTAATGCTGACGGAGCAGAAAATCATCAAACAAGCTGACGGCGCTAAACTCCTCAAAGCCCTAACCAAACACGCTGATATACGCTTAGAGGCTGCTTCTGAAGATGTACACATGGCTGTAGAAGAAGCCGTGCTTAAAGAAGTAGGATGGGAAACAGGAGGAAACCTGCACATTGCTAAAAGCAGAAACGACCAAGTTGCCACAGCCATCCGCATGGCACTGAGACAAAACCTACTCAGCCTCATGACTTCCGTAATGCAAATGCAGGAAAGCCTGCTGGTAACGGCTGAGAAACACACAAAAACCGTTATTCTTGAATACACGCATCTGCAGCCAGCGCAGCCTGTAACATTTGCGCATTATCTCTTATCGTACTTCGATGCGTTAGAACGCGACTTTCAGCGGCTGCAGGAAACTTACGCGAGAGTAAACCTGTCTCCAATGGGCGCGGGCGCTTTGGCTACAACAAGTTTTCCAATCAACCGTGAACGCGTAGCGGAACTTTTAGGCTTCAACGGCATAGTGGAGAACTCAATTGACGCCGTGGGCAGTCGAGACTTTATCCTTGAAACCACAGCGGCGCTAACGCTTATCGCCGTGAACTTAAGCCGATTAGCTGAGGACTTGATTGTTTGGAGTTCTCCAGATTTCGGCGTGGTAGAGCTTCCAGACGAATTCGCGTCCACAAGCAGCATCATGCCCCAGAAAAAGAATCCTGAACTGTTGGAGGTTATCCGCGCAAGAGCCAGCCATGTGCTGGGCGACTTCGTAGCTTCTGCCGCGGCGTTGAAGAGTTTGCCGTCAACTTACAACCTTGATTTCCAAGAGATTACGCCTAAACTTTGGGCAGCCGTTGAAACCGTCAATAGTTCCTTAGGCATGTTCGCCGAGCTTGTTCCCAACCTGAAGGTGACATCGGATGTTTCCAGCAAGGCTTTAACAAGTTTTGCAGCCGCAACTGAATTGGCTAACATGCTTGTGCGCAAATACAATGTTCCTTTCAGATTATCCCACAAAATAGTTGGTGCAGTGGTTAAGCAGCTAATAGAAGCTAAGCAGACGTTCTTAAACGCCACGCCAGCGTTGCTTCAGAAAATCGCTCAAGATGCTGCAGGCATCAAGCTTGTCGTTAAAGCTGAAGACATTGCAGACGCTATTGACGCGCTAAAAATAGTTGAAACATACACTGTTACTGGCGGACCAGCGCCAACCGAAGTTAAACGAGCTTTAGCCGCCAGAAAGAAAAGCTTGGTTCTAGCCGAAGCCAGCGTGTCCAAGCTAAAACAGAAACTTGACGAGGCAGAAAACAAGCTGCAATCAGCAATCAAAGCTTGTTTCGGCACTAGTTCCCCTGAAAACGTAACCTTTAAAAATTCCAAATTGCAGGTAGAATAGGGCATTGGTAACACAACATAGCTCCAGCAAAAACAAAAAAGCGGTTTTAGTTTTAGAAGACGGCGCCCTCTTCAACGGTTACGGTTTTGGAGCAACACAAAAAACCACAGGCGAAGTAGTTTTCTCCACTTCAATGGTCGGCTACCCTGAAGCTCTAACTGACCCATCATATAAAGGGCAAATTTTAACCTTAACTTATCCTCTTGTGGGTAACTATGGCGTTCCGCCGTACGACCTTAACTTGGGGCTCCCGCTTTATTTTGAGTCAGAACGCATCCAAGTGCAAGCTCTCGTCATTCACGAACTATGCGAGCAGCCGTATCATTGGGCGTCAACAAGAACCTTGGATAAGTGGCTCATGGACGAAGGCATCCCCGGGATATACGGCGTCGACACGAGACAGTTGACAAAGAAGCTTAGAATCCACGGTGTCATGTTGGGAATCCTGCAGGTATGCGAAACTGGAGAAGAACCAAATATTGACGGCCTTCTGCAGGAAGCCAAGAATATTCCTGATCCAAACCTGACGGATTTAGTCAAGCAAGTAACCGTGAAAGAGCCGAAACATTACAAAGTTGACGGCAAAAACACCGTTGTTCTGATTGACACTGGAGTTAAGAACAGTATTATACGGAATTTCCTGAAGCGCGGCGTCAGCGTTGTCAGAGTGCCGTACGATTTTTCAGCCAAAGAAATATTAGAGTACAAACCTCAAGGCGTCGTCATCAGCAATGGTCCCGGAGACCCCAAAAAATGTGTTGAAGCAATCGCCGCTGTGAGGGAGCTTGTGGAAAAAGTTCCCGTTATGGGCATTTGCTTGGGCAACCAGATACTGTCGCTGGCTATGGGCGGAGACACCTACAAAATGAAGTATGGGCACCGCTCTCAAAACCAGCCAGCGTTGGACCTGAAGACGAATCGCTGCTACATTACCACTCAGAATCACGGTTACGCAATTGACGAGAAATGCCTTGAAACCTCACCCTTAGAATGCTGGTTCCTGAACGCTAATGATAAAACCGTTGAAGGCGTCAAACACAGGAGCAAACCAGTTTTCGCAGTGCAGTGGCATCCTGAAGCGTCACCTGGACCATACGACACTGAGTTCCTGTTTGATACATTCGCAAAGTTGATGGAGACTGCTTAGAAATGCCCAAGTTCAACTGGATACACAAGGTGCTGGTGCTGGGCAGCGGCGCCATAAAAATCGGCGAGGCAGCCGAGTTTGATTATTCTGGAAGCCAATGCCTCAAAGCCTTGAAGGAAGAGGGCATTGAAACCGTCCTGATAAACCCGAACATAGCAACTATCCAAACTGACCCGCGGTTATCGGGAAAGGTGTATTTGCTTCCCGTCACGCCTGAGTTCGTGGAAAAAGTAATTGAAAAAGAAAGACCTGACGGCATCCTGTTAGGCTTCGGAGGGCAAACCGCGCTGAACTGCGGAGTTGAACTCGCAAAAAGCGGCGTTTACGAAAAATACGGCGTAAAAGTTCTAGGGACACAAGTTGAAGCGATAGAGGACACGGGTAACAGAGAACGTTTCCGGCAAGTTATGCTTAAAGCAGGCGTTCCGCCGTTAAGAAGCAAAGCTGCCACGACAGTGCGGGAAGCCCTTGACGTCGCAAATGAGATTGGTTACCCAGTTATAATCCGAGTTGCGTACACGCTCGGCGGCAAAGGCGCAGGCGTAGCCCACGACGCTTGGGAACTGAAAGAAATTGCTACGCGCGGCTTAGCTCAGAGCAGGATAACCCAAGTGCTTGTGGAAGAGTACGTGGGTCACTGGAAGGAAGTTGAATATGAAGTTATGCGCGATTACGCGGACAACTGCTTAACTGTCTGCAACATGGAAAACTTTGACCCCATGGGCGTGCACACGGGTGACTCAATCGTGGTGGCGCCTTCGCAGACTTTGTCTAACCGCGAGTACCACCTCATCAGGTCCGCGTCCATCGCTGCGATACGGAGTTTAGGCATAATCGGCGAATGCAACATTCAATGGGCTTTGCATCCGAAGTCAGAGGAATTCCGCGTTATAGAAGTCAACTCGCGTTTGTCAAGAAGCTCGGCGCTTGCAAGCAAAGTTACAGGCTACCCATTGGCGTATATAGCTACGAAATTGTCAATAGGCTACACGCTGCCTGAACTGATAAACAAGGTCACAGAAGTCACCACAGCCTGTTTTGAACCAGCGTTAGATTATATTACCGTGAAGATTCCGCGTTGGGATCTGCAGAAGTTCAAGAAAGCAGATCGCCATGTTGGTCCGCAGATGCGCTCGGTAGGCGAAGTAATGTCCATTGGTCGCTGCTTCGAGGAAGCGTTGCAGAAGGCAGTGCGCATGTGCGATACAGGTAAAGTGGGGCTGGTTTGTAACCCAGAAGACTCAGAGCCTGAGTCAGTTGAGAAAATTAAGGATGCGCTGGCGAACCCGACTGACGAGCGGTTGTTCAAGATTGTTAAAGCCTTGAAAATGGGCGTTTCAATTGAAGAAATGTACTATCTGAGTGGTGTGGACCCGTTTTTCCTGCATAAAATCCAGAATGTCATCGACATGGAAGAAAAACTGCGAGTCTTACAGTTTAAAGACAGCACGGCACGAGATACGATACGCGAAGCGAAACGCATTGGTTTTTCTGACGAGCAAATAGCCGCGTGCACAGGAGTCAAAGAAGCTGAAGTGCGGCAGTTCAGGAAAACCGCGGGCATAGTTCCTGCAGTTAAGCAGATTGATACGCTTGCGGCTGAATGGCCAGCTAAAACCAACTACCTCTACTTAACTTACGGTGGAAACGAAGATGACGTAGTCTCAGACGGCACACAGAGCAAAGTGATGGTGCTGGGCGCTGGAGTCTTCAGGATAGGCTCAAGCGTAGAATTCGACTGGTGCGGGGTCAACACGATTTGGGCTTTGAAGAAAAACGGCATCCAAGAAGCCATAATGGTTAACTACAACCCTGAAACCGTGTCAACGGATTATGACGTTTCCGACAAACTGTACTTTGAAGAGTTATCCACTGAGAGAATCTTAGATATTTACGAGAAAGAAAACCCGTTAGGCGTCATAGCCAGCGTCGGCGGGCAAATTCCAAACAATTTAGCCATGAAACTGGCAACTTCCGGCGTGAAACTTCTCGGCACATCTGCAGAAGACGTGGATGTGGCTGAAGACCGCTCAAAGTTCAGCGCGTTACTGGATCAACTGGGTATTCCGCAGCCAGACTGG
>CAZDLK010000066.1:0-7197 GCA_964506435.1 uncultured Candidatus Bathyarchaeia archaeon
TCGGCAAGCAGCAGCAGTTTATTGTTTCGCCTGAAGGCTTCCGAAGCCGCTACACTGACAAAGAAACCATCGAAATTTACACGATGGTGATGGCGGGAAAAATCAACAAACAAATAGTTCTGGCACTGCAAAGCCAAGGCGTACCCGCAGTGGGCTTATCAGGTTTAGACGGGCAGCTCTTGAAGGCAGAACGGAAGAAACGGTTAATCGCAGTTGACGAGAGAGGCAGAAAACGAGTTATTGACGGCGGCTACACGGGAAAACTCGTAGAAGCCAACGCTGCTCTGCTGCGGTTTCTGCTTGAGAAGGGCTACGTGCCCGTGGTTACGCCGATAGCCATGAGCGAAGAGTTTGAGCCGCTGAACGTTGACGGCGATCGCACCGCAGCTTTCACAGCAGGTGCATTAAAAGCAGACCGCTTAATCCTGCTGACGGATGTGGAAGGCTTAGTCTTAACAGGCAAGCCTGTGTCGAAAATAAGTGCTTCTGAAATTAGCGAAGTGCTCTCCAGCATAGGGCACGGCATGAGCACGAAAGTGCACGCTGCGTTGGATGCGATTAATCAGGGCGTCGGCGAAGTCTTAATCACCTCAGGCTTAGCTGAAGCGCCCATTTCCTCCGCGTTAAAACATGAACAAGGCACAGTGATTAGCCGTGAATGAACAAGAAGTAATTGACGCTGAGAACAGGTTGATGGCGAACGTTTTCTCCAAAAAACCCGTAGTGCTAACGCGGGGCAAAGGCGCCACGGTATGGGACATAAACGGCAGAGAATACGTGGACTGCACAGGCAGCTACGGCGTAGCTCTGCTGGGGCACTCGCACCCCCGAATCGTGGAAGCCGTATGCAAGCAGGCTGAACAGCTGATTTCCTGCCACGCGGGCTTCTACAACGACAGACGCTCAGAATTCCTCCAAAAACTCACAAGCATCACCCCGAAAGGGTTGGATAAGGCGTTTCTCTCGAACAGCGGAGCCGAATCCGTAGAATGCGCCGTGAAGTTGGCGCGCAAATTCACAGGAAAACCCGAAATCATCGCCATGATGGGTGCGTTTCATGGAAAAACCATGGGTGCCCTCTCAGCAACATGGGATAAAAAGTACCGCGAGCCTTTCTTGCCTCTAGTGCCTGAGTTCAAGCATGTTCCTCCAGATAACCTTGAAAAAATGAGGGAAGCCGTAACCGACAAAACCGCGGCTATACTGGTTGAGCCAGTTCGCGGTGAAGGCGGCGTACGTGTTCCACCAGACGGGTTCCTGCCGGGGCTCAGGGAACTCTGCGACGAAAAAAACGTTCTCTTAATCTTCGATGAAGTGCAAACGGGTTTTGGACGCACAGGAAAGCTATTCGCCTGCGAACATTGGAGTGTTGTTCCTGACGTGATGTGTTTAGCCAAGCCCATAGCAGGCGGTTTGCCCATAGGCGTAACCGTAGCCAAAGAAAACGTCATGTCCTCGCTTAAGGTGGGTGAGCATTCAACTACTTTCAGCGGTAACCCGTTAGTTTGTGCTGCGGCATGCGCGGCTATTGATGTGTTGTTGGAGGAGAAGCTTCCTGAGAGAGCCGCAACCTTGGGCGCGTACTTTAAGGCTAAGCTGGAAGAGCTGCAGGCGCGGTATCGCATTGTGAAGGAAGTGCGCGGTTTAGGCTTAATGCTGGGCATGGAGCTCCGCTTTGATGTGCTTAACGTGCTGCTTAAAACGTTGGAGCGCGGCGTGCTGGTTTTGGACGCGGGAAAAACTGTTGTGCGTTTCCTGCCGCCTTTAGTTATCGAAAAAAGCCAAATAGACACGGCAATTAATGTGCTTGACGCGGTTTTAGGAGAAGAAGAAAATGCAAGACTACCCAGTGCAGCTTCTAATTGACCTGCTGAGCATTTACAGCCCTTCAGGCAAAGAAAAAGCCATCTCAGACTTTCTCGTCAAGGAAATGAGCAAGCTAGGGTTCCGCGTGAAAAAGGATGACATCGGTAACGTGATAGGCGAAATAGGAGAGGGCGAACCCACTATTCTCCTATGCGGGCACATGGACACCATTTTAGGCAATTTGCCAGTGCGCGTTGAACAAAACAAGCTCTACGGCACAGGCGCAGTTGACGCAAAAGGACCGTTAGCAGCTATGATAATTGCTGCGGCTACGCTTGCCCGCGAGTCCGCTCTCCAAGCCAAGGTGCTGTTGGTCGGCGCTGTTGAAGAGGAAGCCACAAGCAGAGGCATCAAACACGTGATTAAGCAGGGAATTAAAGCGGATTACGCCATATTTGGCGAGCCCAGCGGCGTTGAAAACATAACAATCGGCTACAAAGGCGGCTTGAACCTTAAAATAACCTGCAAAACCGAGACAGGGCACTCTTCGTCACCGTGGTTCTACGAGAACGCGCTGGAGAAAGCGTTTGACCTGTGGCAGCACTTGAAAGCGACGTATCCGCCTGTGGAACAGCAGGAAAGCCCTTTTCACGCTGTAACCGCATGCCTCGTTAAGGTTGCTGGCGGCAGAGGCAACTCAAAAGTTCCTTCCGCAGGCGAGATGCGCATTGACATTCGTGTTCCCCCGCAATTCACCGCCAACCAAGTGTTCAAGGTCTTCGAAGGCGTAATCAAACAGTGGCAGGACGCCAACCCGAAAGTCAAAGTGAAAGTAGCCATAATGGACAAGAACGAGGCGTTTGAAGTTGCCAAAAACTCAATTCTGGTTAAAGCTATGTCCTACGCCATCAGAAAAGTCACAGATAAACCTGCTACGCTGCTGAGGAAAACGGGAACTGGCGACATGAACATCCTCGGCAGAGCCATAAACATACCCATAGTCACTTATGGCCCCGGCGATTCGCATTTGGACCACACACGAGATGAGAACATTGACGTACGCGAGTATCTGCAGGGCATTGAAGTCTACAAAGAAACCATTCTGAAGCTGAGTGAATTGCACAAGAAAAACGGCAGCCACTAGGCTATGCTTCGTCTAGCTTGAATTCCTTATGAATCGCTCGAACGGCGTTTTCTCCGTCTTTCTCCTTAACCACGAAGGATATGTTCAGTTCTGAAGAGCCCTGCGCTATCATGCGGATGTTTACTCCTGCACGGGCAGCAGTAGCGAAAAGTCTTGAGGCTACGCCTAACGTGCCTTGCATGTTAGCGCCCATGACAGCTACCACGCACACGTCGTCTTCAGCGGTTACTTCGCTGATTAAACCTCTGCCTAACAGTGCAATCTCTAATGCGCTGATTGCTCTTCCTAATAGTCCTCGGCGAATCACCATGGACATGTTTGCTTCTGAAACCGCCGTGGAAACCATCATGACATTGATGTTGCTTTTGCCCAGCACATCTAAGACTTTCGCGTAGCTTCCCGGAGCGCCAACCATTCCTCCGCCGCTGACGTTCAACATGGCAACATCCTTAATCAAAGCCACAGCCTTCACAACTTCTGTTGGTTTGATTTCTGGCTCTTTCGTTATCAACGTTCCATCATTATCAGGGTGGAAAACGCTTCGTATCCTAACGGGGATGCCTGCTTTGATTACGGGTTCCAGCGCGCGCGGATGCATGGCTTTAGCCCCGAAAATCGCCATTTCCGCCGCCTCCTGATACGAAAGCAATCGCAGCTTTTTCGCTGACGAGATAATCTTAGGGTCAGTGGTCATTATTCCGTCCACATCTGTCCATATCCACACCTCGTCTGCAGCTATGGCGACGCCTAGGATTGTGGCTGTGTAGTCAGAGCCGCCGCGCCCGAGAGTTGTAACTACGCCGTCTTGGTCTGCGGCTATGTAACCAGTTACAACTGGGATTACGCTTTTTTCAAGCAACGGCGCAATTGTTAATCCTATGCGGTGTGTGGTGAAGTCCATGAGCGGGTCGGCTTCTCCGAAGTTTGAGTCAGTTACTATTCCCGCGTCTTTTCCAGTGAAGAATTGCGCTTCGAACTTGAGGTCTCTTAGGGCGCCGCAGACGATTGGCGCGGATAAGCGTTCTCCAAAGGACAAGACGTAGTCTCTGGATTTCGGGGTGAGTTCGCCAACGTAGCATATTCCAGTGAGAACTTTGTTAAGCTCAGAAATTGTGTCTGCAACAATCTTTTCGGTCTCCTTCTGCAACTGCTTGTTCACAATGGCTTTCGATACAGATTCAAGGTGCTTCTCAGAAAGCTCTGTGGTGAACGCTTGTATTTTCTTTTCGTCGCCTTTTTTTGCTTGTTCAGCAATTTCTACGAGTTTGTTGGTGACGCCTGCCAACGCGGAAACCACAACGGCAACTCTGCAGTCGTTTTTGGCGTATTTGCTAACTATTTCGGCAACGTGGCGTATGTTTTCGCCCGTGCCCACGCTGGTTCCGCCGAACTTCATCACTATCTTTTTCATTTTTAATCGCTTCTTTATGTTAGTTGTTTAGTGGCTAACTTATGTCTAATGTCTAATAGGTCCCTTAAAACTGCACTGGCAGTTTCCATGCCGCCTGCACCTTTACCAATAACGGTTTGTTCTCCCGCATATTCGGTATAGAAGGTCACAGCGTTTAGCACTCCGCTGACGCACAACGGATTGGTTCGCGCTATTTCCGTAGGCTTCACAGTTGCAGTGGCTTTATCACTGTCTATGGATCCGATAAGCTTGATTGTGTTGCCTCTCTTCGCTGCGTCTTCAAGCGCCTGCAAAGACACATCACGAACGCCTGTTCTGTCCACGTCTTTTAAGGTTATTTTCTTGTTCATTATCCAATTCGCCAAAATAACCACTTTACAAGCAGCATCGAATCCGTCAACATCCATAGATGGCGATGCCTCCGCGTAACCCAGCTTCTGTGCATTTGCCAGCGCTTCTTGGAAGGTTACGTGGTTCTGAGACATTTCCGTTAGTATGTAGTTGGTTGTGCCGTTCAATATGCCTCGTATGGCAAGTATCCTGTCCCCTGCGAGGCATCTCTTGGCGAATTCGAGTAGGGGTGTTCCGCCGCCGACGGTGCCGCTGAATCGGAGGTAAACGTTGTTGTAATCTGCCAGTTCTGTAAGTGCTGGCATGGCTAAGGCTAATGGTCCCTTGTTGGTTGTAACAACGTGTTTCCCTGTTTTGAACGCCGTCGTGATATGCGATAGGGCTGGTTCAGCGTCTTTGATGTTGACAGGCGTGACTTCAACAACCACTTCTGCTTCAACCGACTTGATAACATCCAGCACTGACATGCCGGGGCGACCAAAGTCAGGGTCAGCGGATATTGGAAAACCTTTTTGCTTAATTACTTCCAGCTTTTCAGGGCTTAATCCTCGCGGGTTTATAACTGCGCCATCTATATCGGCGATAGCAACGATTTTCGGGTTAAACCCGTAAGCCTTAACCTTTTCAGCGTATTTGCGGGCAAGAACGGTAGCTACGCTCTTCCCGACTACGCCAAAGCCAACTAAAATAATTCTCATGCAAGCTCACCGCTCCAGAATTGCCACTTGCTGCTTCAAGCCAAGTGCATTTTCAATTGCTGACATTTCAGCGTCAACTTCAACGGGTTTCTCACTCATCTTAACTGCTGTATCAGGGTCTTTAAGTCCATGCCCGGTGGTGACACAAACCACCTTCTCGTCCTTGCTGATGACGCCGTTGTTAACGAGCTTAATTAAGCCCGCGATGGATGACGCGCTGGCTGGCTCCACGAAAATGCCTTCCACCCGCGCCAGTAGCTTCTGCGCCGCAAGAATCTCGTCGTCGGTGACGGTTTCTGCGGTTCCGCCCGAATTGCGGATGGCGTTTACGGCTTTTTTCCAGCTGACGGGTGCGCCGATTCTTATGGCGGTGGCTACGGTTTCAGGTTTCTCCACGGGCACGATTTTTTCGCTGTTCGTTTTTATCGCTTGCGCTATTGGTGCTGAGCCTGCCGCTTGAATGCCTGTCATTTTTGGGAGTTTGTTGATGAAGCCGAGGTGATGGAATTCGCTGAAGCCTTTCCATATGGCGCTGATGTTTCCCGCGTTTCCCACTGGCACGATGACGCGGTCAGGCGGTTCGTTGTCCAGTTGGTCGCATATTTCGAAGCCCAGTGATTTCTGTCCTTCTATTCTGAATGGGTTAATCGAATTCAAGAGGTAAATGCTCGGGTGCTTCTCCGAAAGCTTCAACACCATATCCAGCGACTGGTCGAAGTTGCCGCGTACCTGAAGCACTTTGGCGCCGTAAATCATGGCTTGCGAAAGCTTCCCGTAAGCTATTTTGCCTGAAGGAATCAACACAGTGCAGCGCATGCCTGCTTTTGCCGCGTAAGCCGCCAGCGAAGCAGAGGTGTTGCCTGTGGATGCGCAGATGACGTTTTTTGCGCCGAGTTCTGCAGCTTTGGAGACGCCGACGGTCATGCCTCGGTCTTTGAAGCTGCCCGTTGGGTTTTCGCCTTCATTCTTCACCCAGAGCTGCAGTAGACCAAGCTGTTTGCCCAGTTTGTGGCACGAATGTAATCCTGTCCCGCCCTCGTTCAAGGAAACTATTTTGCTGATGTCGCTGATAGGCATGAAGTCTTTGTAGCGCCAAACAGAAAGAGGCACGTTTTGCCAGTTACTTTTCTCCAGTTTTCTGGCTAGTTCCTTGAAATCGTATTTGACTTCAAGGATGTCTCCACATTTCTTGCAGAAGTAAACAATCTCATCTACAGCGTATTTGCTTCCGCAGTTTATACATTCTTGATGCGTCATCATTCCATCTCCAATAGACTAACGCCTTCGCCTGGTCTCGTGGCAAACGCAGTTGCCTTGAAACCCGCAGACTCAAACCCTTCTTTCATGGCATTCGCAACTTTTACAGAGTCCGCTTTCCGTTTATCTACCACGGCGACCATGGCGGGTCCAGCGCCGCTTACGGCGACACCGCACGCGCCCGCCTGCAAAGCGTTTTCTCTTACTTGCTGGTAACCGGGAATTAAAAAAGCTCTCGCTGGCTCCGCAACTGCATCTATCATTGATTTGCCTATCAAGTCCACGTTACCAGTTGCGAAACCGCTTGCGACAGCGGCGGCTTTTCCAACGTTGTGAACCAGCTGACTTATTGGCACTGTTTTAGGCACGACGGAACGAGCTTTTTTAGTTTTGTTAGCTGGCGTTGCCATGTGCGGGAAGGCTATGCTTACAGCCATGTTCGGTGGAGACTTTAGATTAACTATCTCCAACGGCTTATAAGATTTGACTATCACGAAATCGCCGCATATTGCTGCTGAAACGTTATCCGC
>CAZDLK010000067.1:0-7087 GCA_964506435.1 uncultured Candidatus Bathyarchaeia archaeon
CGCGCGTTCTGCTCACGATTCCTATGATTTTCATTCTGTTAACCACGGTTTTTGTGGTTATGCGCGTTTTGCCAGGCGACCCGGTTATGCTGCATTTCGAAAAAATGGAGAACCCTGAAGCAATGGCGGCAATGCGTATCAGGCTGGGGCTTGACAAACCCGTGTGGGCGCAGTACTTTGATTACGTGGTCGGTCTTTTCAGTGGCAATCTGGGCTTGTCTATGCAGGATTATTCTCCTGTGTCGCAGCAGATTTTTTCAGCTTTCCCCGCAACTTTAGAATTGGCAATTTGTTCTATGATAATTGCTGTTTTAATAGGAGTATTTCTAGGCGTAGAATCCTCGAAATCGTACAACAAACCCAAAGACCAGTTGATAAGAGTGTTTGGAATAGTGACTTATGCCATTCCAGTCTTTTTCTTAGGCATGGTTTTTCAGATAATTTTCGGAGTAGGCTTACACTGGCTGCCAGTGGGCGGAAGAATCTACCCAACTATGGAACCAAAAGGATTAAACATACCGCTTTCTGTTCCCCCCGGCGGGGTCATTACGCATTTTCTGCTGGCGTCCTTAGCGGGGGTAATTTTTGCAGGCGCATACTTTGCCCTTTTAAAAGTAAAGCACAAGCCGTTTAACCGCAAAGCCCGAATTATCGCGGTTGCCCTTTTCGTAACTGCTTGGCTCATTTGGGCTGGAATCAGTTGGTACGCCGCGTCAAATGGTGGACTCCGTGTGGCAACTGGGCTGTTCACAGTCGACAGCCTTCTTGAAGGCAACCTGTACAAGTTCGGGTTAACTCTGCAATACCTGTTTCTGCCATCATTAACTTTGGGTTTGGTTCTGTGCGGAATATTCATCAGGCTCACTAGAAGCAACATGCTTGAAACCTTGAGGCATGACTTTGTAACAGCGGCCAAAGCGAGAGGACTGAAAGAAACCACCGTGACTTATGGTTATGCGCTTAGAAACGCGTTTTTGCCGGTACTCACAATGATGGGACTACAGTTTGCCATGCTCTTAGGCGGCGCTGTACTGACTGAAACCACGTTCTCTTGGCCAGGACTCGGAAGATATCTTGTCGACCGCATTAACTTTAGAGACTACACGGCTATCCAAGGAACAGTTGTTGTTTTCGGCATTCTTGTTTCCTTCGTGAGTTTGGCGATTGACTTGCTTTACGCTTACCTTGACCCGAGGATACGTTTGTAGGTGACAGAGATGCAGAAACTTAAAATCAAGAGAAGCATGCTTGCGCACCTTTTGCCTGGCCTCAAATCCTTGACTAAACGGGGTTTAGCGGGTTGGATAGTAATTATCGGCGCAATCTTAGTAATCGCAGTTGTTGTGATGACGGCACTGTCACCCTGGATTGCACCCTATAACCCAACAGCACTGAGTGTAGGACCACAATTGTCACCGCCCACAGTTCAGTTTCCGTTTGGAACCGATGATTTAGGCCGCGACATGCTCAGCAGAGTTATCTCTGGCGGAGGAGTGATGCTTCAGGTAGCTATCTTATCCGTTATCGTCTGCCTAATCATAGGCGTCCCGCTGGGCTTGTTCTCATCACACACAGGCGGCGCAATTGACAGGTTTGTCAGCCTCATCATGGACAGCATGTACGCGTTTCCAGGATTGATTCTAGCAATCGCCTTGACAGCGGTCTTGGGCAGAGGCGTAATTAATATGGCAGTTTCCATTGCTGTGGTTTATATTCCCTCCTACTTCAGAGTAATCCGCAGCCAAGTGCTCAGCATAAAAGAAATGACCTATATTGAAGCTGCAAACGCGGCGGGCGCCAAAAAACGCACGGTTCTTTTACGGTATATTTTGCCGAACGTGATTCCCTCAATCGCAGTGGTTGCGACAGTTAATTTTGCTGACGCCATACTCACCGCCGCGGGTTTAACCTTCCTAGGCATGGGCGTGCCAGTTAATATTCCAGATTGGGGCTGGGACTTGTCAAACGGGCGGAACCTTCTGCCGAGCGGCGCATGGTGGGTCATTACTTTTCCAGGAGTGATGATTATTCTGTTGGCATTAGGATTTACTTTGATGGGCGAGGGCTTGAGCGAACTGTTAAGCCCGAAGCTGGAGGAGTAAGGTGAAAACGCCATGGCGAAAACATTGATGACTGTTGACGGGTTGACAGTGGAGTACTGGACTCGGAAGGGAAAACTCCGTGCAGTTGAGAACCTGTCTTTCTCGTTGGAAAAAGCTGAAACGCTGGGGCTGGTCGGAGAATCGGGTTCAGGAAAATCCACGTTGGGCCTGTCACTGATAGGACTCGTTCCGTTTCCAGGCAGAATAACACAGGGCAAGATAATTCTCAACGGCAAAGAGGTTCTGAAACTTCAAAAAGACGACTTACGCAACTTGAGAGGGAAGGAAGTCTGCTACATATTCCAAGACCCTATGACTTCTTTAAATCCTGTCAAAAAAATCGGCGATCATTTTGTGGAGTTAATTCTAACTCACGAACCCAAAGTAACCAAACAAGAGGCGCTGGAACGGGCTAAAAAATTACTCAGCGATGTTGGCATACAGCCTGAACGAGTAAGCGATTATCCTCATCAGCTCAGTGGCGGGATGAGACAAAGGGTAATGATAGCGTTGGCAATAGCGCTTAAGCCAACCGTAGTTGTTGCTGATGAGCCGACAACCGCGTTAGACGTTATTGTCCAAGCGAAAATACTTGATCTGTTAAACGCGTTACGTGACGCTTACGGAATGGCGCTCATATTGATAACCCATGACTTGAGCATAGTGATGCAAAGAAGCGACAAAATCATCGTCATGTATGCTGGCCAGATGGTTGAATACGCGTCCAGCGTAGAAATTTACTCGAATCCCAAACACCCTTATACTCAAGGGCTTCTGAAATCAATTCCCAACATCGAATTAAGTGACCAAAAACTTGAAACCATCCCAGGTTCGCCTCCAGACCTGCTTAACATGCCCAAAGGCTGCCGATTCTGGCCTCGCTGCAAATACGCCTTTGAAAAATGCCGCATAGAAGCACCAACGCTTTTTGAAACTGGCAAGGGACATTTTGCTAGATGCTTCCTGTACGAAAAGAGGAGAAAAGCATGAGCAAAAACGAAATTCTCAAAGTGGAACATCTAAAGAAGTATTTCCCCGTGGAGAAAAGTTTCCTCGAGAAAATGCTAACGCGGACGAGACGATTTGTCAAGGCAGTGGACGACGTAAGTTTTTCGGTTCGGAAAGGCGAGATTTTCACTCTCGCAGGCGAAAGTGGATGTGGGAAGACAACCACGGGCAAAATTGTTGTAAGCCTCATGCCGCCGACCAGCGGGAAAATTTTCTTTGATAACGTTGAGATTACAGCTCTTAAACACGAAGAACTCCGTATGCTTAAGAGAAAACTGCAAATAATATTCCAAGATCCCTATGCATCGTTTAATCCCCGCATGAGAATCGGCGAAGCTGTGGGGCATCCGCTTGAGATTCACGGTATAGCTGAAGGCCCTGAAAAACGCAAGAAAGTGCTGGAGATACTTGAGCGGGTAGGTCTTACGCCGGCAGAGAAATTTGTGGAGTTGTATCCGCATCAGATGAGCGGCGGGCAAAGACAGCGCGTGGCCATGGCAAGAGCGCTCATATTGCAACCTGAATTTATAGTCGCAGACGAACCCGTTTCGATGATTGACGTTTCACTTAGAACATCAATAATCGATTTAATGTTAAACTTGAGGAAAGAGCTCGGGCTTACGTACCTGTTTATTACGCATGACTTAGCAATTGCCAAGTATATTTCAGACCGAATAGCCATAATGTACCTTGGAAAAATCGTTGAGTTAGCCGATAAAGAGACCATTTTTGCGAATCCGCTGCATCCTTACACGCAAGCGTTGCTGGCGGCTATTCCTGTTCCGGTTCCAGAGGCAGAACGGAAAGAAACAGAGCTTAAAGGCGATGTGCCCTCAGCTATAGATATACCGTCAGGCTGCCGTTTCCGTACAAGGTGCCCCTGTTGCGATGAAAAAGCTTGTGCAGAAGAAGAGCCCGAGTTGATTGAGATGTCGCCAGGTCACTATGTGGCTTGCAGTTCGGTTAAACCTGAGACGCTTCAGGGAACAGCGTAGTTCACAGGATAAATTGTTTATCAAATATAAGCCATTAGTCCAGTGCTTCAATGGAAATGAGTGTTTCCCCACTTTTTTAGCACTATTGTCGTGAATTGCGCTACGCGCCGTATAAATTGACAACATTTATATATGCATGAGAAAGACAAGGCTTGCCAAAGGATGAAGATATTATGGGCAAGTCTCTTACTCGGAAGATATTAGAAAAGCATTTGGTAGTAGGCGAATACGTACCTGGCAAAGAGATAGGCGTCAAGATTGACCAAACCCTGACTCAGGATGCCACAGGAACAATGGCGTACCTGCAGTTTGAAGCAATGGGTTTGAAGCAAGTTAAAACTGAACTTTCTGTGAGCTATGTGGACCACAACACCATCCAGGTAGGGTTCGAAAACGCCGACGACCACAAATACCTCCAAACAGTCGCCGCCAAATACGGCATCATTTACTCAAAAGCAGGAAACGGAATCTGCCACCAAGTCCACCTGGAAAGATTCGGCAAACCCGGGAAAACCCTTCTCGGCTCCGACAGCCACACACCCACAGGCGGCGGCATCGGCATGATAGCCATCGGCGCCGGCGGACTGGACGTCGCTGTAGCCATGGGCGGAGGTGAATTCTACATGAATTGCCCGAAGGTTTACAAGATAAACCTGAAGGGCAGTCTCCAGCCTTGGGTCAGCGCCAAAGATGTGGTGTTGAAGATGCTGGAGATGTTCACGGTGAAAGGCAACGTTGACGTGGTCATGGAATACGCTGGCCCTGGCGTGAAGAATCTCAGTGTTCCAGAGAGAGCCACGATTACTAACATGGGCGCGGAGATGGGTGTCACTACCTCAATATTTCCATCCGACGAGGAGACAAGGAAGTTCCTTAAAGCTCAGGGCAGAGAAGCAGAGTGGGTCGAGTTAAAAGCTGACGATGACGCAGAATACGACAAAGTTGTAGAACTTGACCTCAGCAAGCTGGAGCCACTTGCAGCTGCGCCCCACAGTCCAGGCAACATAGTCAAAATCAGCGACCTAGAGGGCAAAAAAGTGGACCAAGTGATGGTTGGTTCCTGCACCAATTCTTCCTACAAAGAAATAGCCACAGTAGCCAAAATCATGAAAAGCAAAAAAGTTCACCCGGATGTATCATTCGGGGTAGCGCCAGGTTCGAGGCAAGTTCTGCAGATGGCGGCAAGAGACGGCTACCTCAGCGACCTTCTGGATTCAGGCGCTAGGTTACTGGAAGCGGCATGCGGTTTCTGCATCGGCAACAGCCAAAGCCCAAAAACAGACGCCGTATCCCTCAGGACAAGCAACAGGAACTTTGAAGGCAGAAGCGGCACAGCAAGCGCACAGGTTTACCTTGTAAGCCCAGAAGTTGCAGCTGTAGCAGCAATCACAGGAAAGTTCACTGACCCCAGAAAAGCAGGCATCGAATACCCGAATGCAAGCATGCCAACGAAGTTCCTAATTGACGACTCGATGTTTATTTTCCCGAAGGATGCTGACAGGAACATTGAAGTCGCCAGAGGACCGAACATTGGCACGCCGCCAGTGAACGACAAAATGCCCGAGAACATAAAAGGCCATGTCGGAATAAAGGTCGGCGACAAAATCACAACAGACCACATAATGCCAGCCGGAGCCAGACTCAAGTACAGGTCCAACGTGCCCAAGTACTCGGAATTCGTCTTCGAACCAATTGACCCAGCGTTCCCCAAGCGGGCTATGGCTGACAAGCAAAAAGGTCTTGCCACAGTCATAGTTGCCGGCGAGTCTTACGGGCAGGGAAGCTCCAGAGAGCACGCTGCATTGTGCCCGATGTACCTCGGCGTCAAAGCTATTATAGCCAAGTCAGTGGAGCGAATTCACGCGGCTAACCTTGTGAACTTCGGCATAATCTCGTTGTCCTTCAAGAACGCGGCGGACTATGACAAAATAGAACAGGGCGACGAGATAGAAATATTAGACATAAAGAAGAAACTTCAGAGCAACGAGCCAGTTATCTTGGTGGACAAAACCAAGAACTTGAAAATTGAACTCGGCTACAGCCTTTCCCAAAGACAGAAAGACATTCTTTACGAGGGCGGCTTGCTCTCGTACACGGTCAAGGGATAAAGCAGGAGAGCAAAGTGTTTGAATAAATTAAAAGTGAAAACACCAATCGTAGAAATAGACGGAGACGAAATGACCAGAATAATGTGGAAGATGGTTAAAGACAAGCTTCTTCTACCCTACTTGGACATGAACCTTGAATACTATGATCTTCAACTCAAGAAAAGAGACGAGACTGAGGACAAAATAACCCTTGAAGCGGCGGAAGCCATAAAGAAATATGGCGTCGGCGTAAAATGCGCCACCATCACGCCAGACAAAAACCGCGTCAAAGAATACAATTTGAAGCAGGAATGGAAAAGCCCCAACGGAACAATCAGAGCAGCATTGGACGGCACAGTCTTCAGAGCGCCCATACTGGTGAAGAACATTCTGCCTGCTGTTAGAGCATGGAAGAAACCAATCCACATCGGAAGGCACGCTTACGGTGACGTGTACAAGAACTGCGAGTACAGGGTGCCAGAAGCAGGAAAAGCTGAGATGGTGTTCACGAACAGCGTTGGCAAGGAACTGTGGCGCGGAACCATCCAAGACTTCAAAGGTCCAGGCGTCATCCAAGGCATTCACAACACTGATAAGTCCATATCCAGCTTCGCTAAAGCCTGCTTCACTTATGCCTATGACCAGAAACTTCACATGTGGCTGGGCGTCAAAGACACGATTTCCAAGACATACGATGCCCAGTTCCGTAAAATATTCGAAGAAGAATACCAGAACAACTGGAAAGCAAAATACGAGGAAGCAGGACTGGATTATTTCTTCACACTGATCGATGATGCGGTTGCTAGGATAATGAAGACCGAGGGCGGCATGCTCTGGGCGTGCAAGAACTACGACGGCGACGTCATGAGCGACATGCTGGGTTCAGCCTACGGCA
>CAZDLK010000068.1:0-7070 GCA_964506435.1 uncultured Candidatus Bathyarchaeia archaeon
TCAACAATAGAAAAAGCAGCTAATGCCTTCGAAAAACAAGATTATGGTTTATACGTTTTTGAACCCGACGTTGTAGACGGCGGTTACGATAACAGTAATGTGGTTTTAAGAAAAATATTGGAGCAACTACAAAAATGACTTACATGTATAGAAAAATTCCAACGGACGCCCGTTTCGCGGCGACTGGTCCTATGACTCGAGACGAAATGAACGAGGTACTCGGAGACCTTGAAGATTTAATGAACGGTTTTACTGCTTCGGGGACATTTCGCAGTACTGCGGACTATGTTATCACGTTTGATGGCACCGACTACTATGCCTCGTCCGCGTATCAAACTGTGTATGGTGGACCTGACGACACGGGCGGCGTAGACGGCGCATTATTCAGTGACGTCATCAATGAATGTCTACAGGACATATCTGACGCGGGCGGTGGCACTATACTGTTGGATGGTGAAGAGTTCACGGCGACAAAACAAATACTTATCCCCGACACGTTAACCGCAAATGGTGGTCAGGAAAGGTGTATTGAAATAAGGGGTACAGGCGGCACAGTCATAAAAGTAGATGAAACTTTAGAGGCACACGCAATTTACTTAGATAGCGCAACAGAATACCACATGATCAGGTTTGTAGGTTTTGACGTTTGGCACCATAACAAAGACGAAAACTATTATAGTATTTACATTAAAGATGCGCGTCAAGTTTTGTTGGAAGATGTTATAGTTGGTTGGGCAGGACTATGTATAGATACTTGTCAAGTTCTTTACTTAAACAATTTTCAAGCGGTTGACTGTCCTAATGAAGGCTTAAAAATTAACGGCTGCAGCTACGGTTGGGCTAGTAACGTCTTTATTGATAATTGCGGTGGAAACCCCTTAATCGCAGGTTACAACGGCGTCTTAATTCAGGGTTCAAGTAAACTGCATTTCCGCAACTTTCATTTGTACGGGGAAAAAGGAAACTTCGGCGGACAAGAATACGGATTGTACCTGTACAACTGTCATTCGAGTACGTTTAGCGGCTTCTACGTGGAGGGCTTCAAAGACCCAGCGGTCTGTGTAAACGGGTGTTATGACATGTCATTTAGCGACTTCAAAATAAGTGACTGCGCAGGACACAGCTTTGACATTACGACTGACGCGACGTATGCAACCACAAACATTAACCTAAGTAACTTCACGATTATAGCTGCAACAGCCGCGATGGAGGGTATAGTCATTTATTCTCAGAGTGGCAAGGACATCACGAATGTGCAGATAAGCAACGGAGTAATTACAAGCGCCGACGACGGCATAGTCATAAGTGATGATACAAACGGCGGAGTCTGCACTGACATCTCAGTTTGTAACGTGCGGATTTCAGCGGTTAGTCATGGAATTATTGAAGCCGACAGCACCGACTACTGTGTTTATACTGCTATTAATGCACGGGACTGCCCCGACGGAATATACATGGCTGGTGCACATAGTAAACTTCAGGGGTCTTGGAATTATACGACTTGGGTGCCTTCAACAGCGGCTTAGGAGACATGTAACATGGCTGATGCTTCTTTAACTTTACATGCACTTCAAAGCGACGGCAGCTTTGTAGATTACACAATAAAAGGTTTAATCAACCCAGACGTAGCCATAACTAAACAGTTACCTGTAGGCAACCAAGCTGAATACAAATATACCCTATACACTTCTGACAACGTCTATGAAGGAGACCGAGTAACTGATGATTTTGGCAAATTATACACGGTGCACCACACCAAACCTTACTCGATTCTTAATAACTTCCAATTTTACCAAGTTGAACTATTTGAGTTAAAAGAAGTTACTTTACGCAGTCGAAGCAGCACAGAAGTATACACGGACTCAGACATATACATGAATTTGTCTGTTGCGGGTCAATCACAGTTCACTGCGAAACAGTACTACAGCGTCAACGACTACGTCGCCGTTTCTTCATCCACCGTTTATGAAGGTGACCAAGTATATGCAGACGGCAAATACTACACAGTAATGAATGTGACTGAGTACCCCTCAAAAAGGGTAGACTTCACTTTTGTTTGGTACGTCTCTGTTCTTACTCCTCGTTTTCCCACTGCTACACTTCAAACCCTTGCTTTAGGGACAGCGGACACTTACACAGGTGTACCAGCGTCAAGCTACACAAACACAACCATTTACCTTCAGATTCAACCTAAAAACCAGAGCAGACAAACAGGCTTATTCGGCTACATTTCACAGTACGACTACGTCGGATTAACTGACACAGCCACATCAATCTATGAAGGAGACCGAGTTTACTACAACGGTAACTACTACACAGTAACCTTTGTCCATACTTACCCTTGTACACGCACAGACTACACAATGAATTGGACTGTGCTTGCACTCGTAAAAAAACAGTTTGAGGAAGCACCCACAACATCAGGCACATGGCACTCTGAAGCAGACACAACAAAAACTGATCCTCGTTACCGCACAAAACTGTTCATAGACACTTACATAGCGGCGACAAAGAAAGATAACGGCGTCACAAACGCTTCAACCATCCGCATGTTGGATGTGATAAGTTTTCCTGTTTCCCGTTTACTCACAGACTTAGGCAAAGACTACGACGTTGTAGACGTGATAAGTAGAGTAAACTCTAAACCTATTATGCATGCTGGCGCAAGAAGCCCATTTTGCTACGATGAAACAGTGCGCATAAACATTTATGCCGTTAACAAAACTGGCATAACAGGTTCACGTATACTGGAAGAGCATGAACAAGCAATCCGCGACGCATACAACGATTACCCTTCTGGGTCAGGTTATATTCGTGAAATAGAACAAGTTAGCAAAGAAAACGTTGATTTAGGACATAACATCCTGTATTGTCTTGCTTTAGAAGTTCGTTACCGCAGATGGAACGACGACTACACGCCTACTTACCCCAGCTTCAATTATGGGGTAGGCTTCACGTATGAGGGCGACAGAACAAGCGGCGGCATAGAGGGCACATGGACTCTTGTTCAAGGCGGCGGCTCTACCTGTGCACAGTCAATAACATCTGACAAAAACTTGTTGTTATCTCAAACCGTGTTTGCAGCGGACAGCTACACATACAACGGCACTGCTTTAGGTTTATCTACAGCAACATACCCCAAACTGCGCGTCCGATTTAAAACAACTGGGTCAGCTAAAGCCCGTGTAGATGTAACCTACAGCGACGCCTCAACAGGTACACTGATGAGTGAGACTGCTTCAGTGGGTACTTTTACGGTTGTGGAATGCGCTTTAGCTGCCACCAAAACATTAGATCACATTAACCTATACATCTGCGACGCCACAGGCACCGTCACATACGATTATGTACAAGTGTACACGGGAACTTATACGATTCCAAACGTGGAGCAGGCAACTCAAAGTTTAGCCCTTAAAGACAGCGTCTTAAAAGTTCCGGGTATGAGTGGTAACTTAACCCAGAACTTTGGAAGTGACCTCTTAGAAGTCCGTTTTATTCACGATTTAGATATGGAACGTGCAAGTGTCACGTGGAAGCGTCCGCAAAGTACTACTCCTAAAACTGACTATAACAACACTGACATGTTGGATGAAACCCTACATGAAATGGGTGTTAGTACAGATTGGGTTTGGTTGGATTTAGGTGTTCCAGCTAAACAATTCAAGGCACGTTTAGTTGAGGTTAACCCTGACTATCAAGGTGACAGACACAAAGTTGAGTCTGTTTGGCGTGAGTACCGTCATGGACACGCAAATGATGAAACCTTAAGCGAAAGATACGGATTGAGTCTATAATGTCTTTTACTTTAGATATAACTGACCCAAACATAAAAAATAAACTTGCTGTGCTGCCCGAGAAAATGGCTGATTATGCCGAAGAGGTTTTACTTGCACAGGCTCAGTTGATTTCTGGGTTAGCAAAAATCTATTGTCCTGTGGACACTGGCTCTTTAAGAGACTCAATTCGTGTGGAACGTGGCGGTCGAGGTTTACATTGGAGAGAAGTTAAGGTACGCGCAGGCGGCTACATCGTTAACCCTGGCACTGGCGAACTTGTGGATTACGCTGTTTATGTACATGAAGGAACGAAATACATGTCCGCCCGTCCTTTTTTAGTTCAAGCAGTTGAGGAAGTTAAACCGACAATTACAGATATGATTAACGCTAATGTGGTGCAAAAAATAGATGAGTAACTTTTCAGACGGACAAGTTCTACAGTATACTCTTGCTGTTCAAACTGAACTTGCGGATACTTCACTTAAAAAGTTAGAGGGTGCTTTAGTTAGAAGTCTTAATTATGCTGAACAATTAACTGGTGATCCTAACTTAAAGCGGGGTATTCGAGTTATGGAGTCAGCCATTACTACTCTGAGAAGTTTGCGCATTGCGATACGTGCTGTACAGGCTGCAGCTGGCCCTGTTGGGTGGTTTTATGCTGGCACTACTGCCTTAGCTGCAGGTATAAGTTACGCACATTTAATGACGTCAATAGGAGAGTAAACTTTTGAAGCCATCTTATAAAATTGAGGTTTACGACACTAGCGACGCATTGGTACATACCATAACCAGTGATGCAATAACTTGTAACGTCAAACTGCGTACAACAACTGAACCGTCAACTTTCTCTTTTGTACTGCAAGGGCAAAGTGGCAGAAACTATTTCTATAACGATATAGGGTTAAACTATAAAGTTCAAATTTACATGGGGTATGGCACGCTTGCAGCTGGGGATTTACAGCTTGTAGGAAAAATTCTTAAGATTACTAACGACGGTGATGATCCACGCCTGAGAGTTTTTGAAGGCAAAGACTTAGGTGAACAACTAGAAAGGCAATTCGTAAAAAACAAACACTTCAACGATACTGGCACAGCCGTAGTTGCCTCTTTAGCCTCAGACGCAGGGATATATGATTTATACAAGTTATCTGCTGCAGCTAGCACAGTTACTTTGACGGTTCGCACTGAATCTTATTGGGATGTGCTGCGGAAAATAAGTGATTACTGGGTTGATGCAGACCATAAAATACAAAGGGACTTTTATGTTGACAACGAAAACAAGTTAGTGTGGAAATCGCGCCCAATCCGCACAGTTGGAGTTGAAACATTAACTGTAGGCGCCAACATCACATCTTACAAAGTAATCTATGACTTATTTGCTGTAAAAAACAGCATAACAGTTTATGGTGCAGCATCCGCGTTTTGGCCTAACGATAAAGATGAGGAAACAGAAGTAGATACAAACTGGACAGCAACATCTGGAACCTTATCAGCTGAACATGTAGTTTTAACACCCGTCGAAGGTTCAGAAGCTATATTATGTCAACATACAGACACTACCGCCCCAGATTATGAGCAGACAGTGGATTTTGAGCTTGCTTTGCCTACATTAAATATTCGAGACATAAACAAACTGAACTTTTATTATTACCCTGGACGCAGCTCACCCGCCATGACTTACACTACACAACAAGTTTACATTTATGCTCCTGACGCTGCTAACTGCTTCTATTTTGATTTAGCAGGGGCAGCTGACACATGGACTTTTTTCAGTAAAGAGTTAGGTCCTGAATACGAGTATGACGCTACAGAGCAGCCGACAGGTTGGCATGTTACTGGCTCGCCTAACTGGTGGAATATGCAGGCAGTTAGATTTTTAGGTGAAGCATCAACTGTAAGTGGCACTTTACTTTTTGGTGTAGACAAATTATGGTTTAGCCCTTACAGGTGGGTTGGTTCCGCTTCTGATGCGACAAGCCAAACAAACTACGGGCT
Source organism: uncultured Candidatus Bathyarchaeia archaeon (assembly GCA_964506435.1). Lineage (GTDB taxonomy): Archaea > Thermoproteota > Bathyarchaeia > Bathyarchaeales > Bathycorpusculaceae > JAOZHU01. The sequence continues at coordinate 5,772 of CAZDLK010000068.1, forward strand.
CAGAGAAGCAGAATACACTGATGAAAACTTGTTAAGTAATGATGAATGTGATAAGCGGGCTGAATCTTTACTTATGCAGTTTAAAGACCGCGTTTTAGCTGTTCAATGTGTGTGTGTCGGCAACACAAACATACTTCGTGGCGATAGATTGTCGTTAACTTTGCCTGCTGAAAATATTAGTGCAGTAAACTTTGATGTAGTAAATGTTGAACATAGTTACAGAAATGGAGATTTCACTACTACTTTTGAAGCGATTTATGATGTGGCCAACAGGTCTTTTCCGCCAACTACACCGGCTGAAGCGTTGCATAACCAAGTTAAATCTTTGAAGTCTGTTACTAGCGAACTTTATAGTCGTGTCGTGCGGTAAAATATTTTTTAATAAAATAGATGCCATAAAATATTAGGTAAGTTGAAGCTATCACTGTGAATGTGGCTGTTGCTATTAAACCTCCTATGTTTTGCCACGCGTTTAAGTATAGTTTGAAGTAGGCTAAACTGCATAAGATAAGAATAGCTGTGGACGTGTATATCCAACTTTTTGGGCTTGCTCTTTCTAACACCGTGGTCTTAACCTTCTTTGTCACTCTATTTTTTTTGTTTGTCTATTTTAAATTTTGGTTTTTCCCATTTTAATTTAACCTAGCGGATGCTATGGGCAACAGCACCGCCAACAACAAAGCAGCAACACCCGCCCGCTTCAACACCTACACCCTCTTCACTTGTGATTCATTCGACTGTTTAGAGTTATCCGATTGATTTTCTTCTTCAAATATTTCAAAGGCTAATTTTGGGTGAACAGCTATATTATTTCCATTGTACCGAAATTTAGCATATCCAAGATTGGGATATAGAAATGTGAGAACACTATCTTTGGGTACAATACCGTAAATCTCGTCATTGAAATCTGTAAGTAACCGATATTTTTTGCCATGTTGAAATTTTGTTATTTTGTTATTATTCAATTTATCCCATGAAGTCCATCTTTTGAAACCTTTATTGTCACACCAAACGCAATAAAGTTCAGCTAACTTTATACCCTTCTTCAATCTAACTGTGCTTTCTCTGCCACAATGTACACATTTAATGGATGTGCCTAACTCACTCATTTTCACTTTTCTCCATTGTTTGTTTTGGTTTATTCGATTGTTTTGGTTTTTTTCTGTGAATCAAACCACACGCAGGACAATAGATTGAGCCTTTTCCATCAAACATTCCATCCTCTTTAGCAACAGTCAATTTTTGACCGCAAATACAATATTTTCTCATACCCGTTTTCTTCTCCTGCTTCTCTTGCTG
>CAZDLK010000069.1:0-6907 GCA_964506435.1 uncultured Candidatus Bathyarchaeia archaeon
TCGATTTACTGCTCTTCTTAACTTTTTTCTTTTCACCATAACAGCTATAAGGTGTGAAGTGTAAAGTTTGTGAACACCACTGAAGGTGTACACCATAATGCCCGCTCGGAAAATGCGCGTGGAGCTTTTCGATAGTGAGGGCAATCGATACACTATCGCTTTCGAAGGTCAAATAACTAGGGATAAGGCTGTACGCCTCTTAGACCTTGTCGAATTATTAGGTGGCATGCCAGGGGAAACGCCGGCTCCTGGTATTAGCAGCCCAGTAGTGGGTAAAACTTCTTCAAGATTCGAAAAGGTTCGCTCAGTGATTCAGAAAAGTTTTCCATTGATTTGGTTCTCTTCCCGCGATGTTCAATCTGTTTATGAACAGGAACTTAAGGAACCCGTAAGTTTGAGCACAATCTCAACTTACTTGGCACGAATGGCAAGCAGAGGCTTGCTTTTAAGAGCTGGAGAAGGCAACAATTTAAAATATAAAGTTGCTACGCAGGTTCCTCACGCAGCCATCAAACAACAAATGAAATAAGTTGCACTTTAAAAACAAATTCTAATAAAGTATGCTATTATCCCTAAACGTAAAATGGCAGTTAACTTCGCAAAATATAAAGCACTGGTGCTGCAATTCTATGGTAGCGCTCCCTAACGCTTCTTCAAAGGAAAGAACGCAGATGACTCAAAGCATCGAACCAGATTTAACCGAGATGGAAAAGCGTCTCAGTCTATACATCGACAAGGGAAGAGCTCCGAGCTCTGTGGAAGCAAAAGAGGAGTCCCTAATTGTCATCAAGCCAGACGCATCTAAGATTAAACCTCTGAAAAGAGTAAACAATTACGAGGGACAATTTTTAGCAGTTGATTGTTCAACACGAACATTGAAGAGGGCACATAATTGGGGTATTTACCTATTACGCGCTTCTTATGCTCTGGTAAAAGGAAGACATGTAGATTGGGGTTACGAAGAGAAAGTATGTACTGAAGTAGGTGATGCTCATTCTCGCGGCAACTCCCTAACTCATCGGAGAATTGAGTTAGAAAGCAAGACTGCCCTTAATTTTCTTTACGAAGAGAACACCAATACACCCCACTCTTCTCTTCGTAGTTTAGAAAAAGGAGACTACATCCTTCTCGATGGTGCCAGCTTCTTCGGCGGGGAAAGAGGTTTCTGGGTTTCACTTTATGAGGCGTCTCTTCGAAGAAATATGAATCTGCTTTGTGTAAGTAAGCAGTCTCCAACATTGCTTGATGAAAAAGGAAGAGATTTCATAGCAACGGCCTGTGCTTTCTCTTCGTATCCTATTTGGGTTTATTACCCTGCTAAGAACGCGAATAGAGATGCACACCGTTATGGCGATGTTTCAATAATTAAACTATGTGAAGATAGCCCATATGCCTTCCGTTGTGATATAATGGAATACCTAAGTAACGATGGAGTAGCTGACCTTATCTCTCAACTAACCTCTGTCTCGGAAGATCCGCGTTGCCTAGGATATCCTGTTCCCCTCTGGCTTGCACATGATTTTACTGAGCCCTCCGATGCTAGCCTGCTTAATTACCTTGACCAAATCGAAACAAGACTTGCGGAAATTGGAATATTAAATACCTTGCGAATCGAAGAGCTTTCATGCAGCTTTGCGGATGAACTTCATGGTGTACGATATCCATTCAAGCGAGAGATGGTTGATGGTTATGTCTGAACCAATAGGTTTTGTTTGTGGCACAAAGGGCGATTCTGTTTCTTTTTTGGCAAACAAGGGCGCATGCTTGTCCTTTGGCCAAATTGTGCGAATAGAGTCTGGTGAAAGAACCTTTTATGCGCGGGTTGTTAACTCTGAAAGCAGTTCTACTCTTGAGATGATTGAGCAGTTACGGGAGGCTGAAGGCAAGGAAGCGTTTGGTCCTTACTCGGCTTACCGTAGCGTTGACGCGGTACTGTTCTTGGAAAAGCGGTTGGACAGAGTGCGTTCTCCTACTTTTAACCCAAATTACAAGGACAAAGTTTACGCTGCCAGCGAAGAAGACTGCTCTATACTTAAGCTTTCAGGCGAGCTTGAAGTGGGGCATTTGCGTTCAGAAGACAAACTCTTAGGTTCAGTTGGTGTGAACATTGATGCTATCCCGCGTATGATGGGCATGTTTGGCATGACTGGTTCGGGAAAAACCAACACTGAACTGATTCTGAACGCTCAAATTATCGACAGTAGCCCGAGAGCTGTGGCGTTGATTTTTGATTTTGCAGGGCAGCTTCTAGAAGGAAAAGAAATTAAATCGCAAAAGGGCTTGAAGGATCATCCTCTCTTTCACAGTAAAGTTCAGTATTACTCCTCTCGGGACGGGAAAATGGCCATTGGCTTGCACACGATTACTCCTGCTAAACTGAGCACTCTTTTCCCTGATATCCAATCTCCCCAACGAAGGCTCGCTTGGGCGCTGTACAAGCACTTCGGGGCAGAATGGATAGAAAAAGCACGTGAGCTCTATCGAACTGAGGGTAACGTCAGTATACGTGCGCAGAAGGTTGTTGTTGAAGCCCTTATGCAGAAACTCTTATCGTTGCCTGCTGACTTGTTTCCTGCTTCTAATTACACTTTCACTGACAGTGCACTGCAGAACATATGCAAAGGCGTAACGTGCCTAGTTGACATTTCAGGTCTACGCTCCGAAGATCAGAACCGCCTTGTTTGTTTATTGGCATCGACGGTGGCGGAGCACTATAAGCGTATGTGGGAAGAGAACTATGAGGAGTGGCGTAAGCTTCCCACGTTGCTGATCACTCTTGAAGAAGCCCATGAGTTCCTTGACCCTAACAAGCCGCGGACAATTTTTTCCGATATTGCTCTTACTTACCGCAAGTACCGCGTGGGACTTAACGCCGTGACGCCTAGGCCCTCACGGATTACTTTTGATGTTTTTGCCGAGTTATGGACCAAAGTTATCATGAAGACTGAACTGAAAAAGGATCGGCAGTACTTGACTGAGAATACTCCGTACATGGAGTACAGCGAAACAGAGATAAAAATGCTCGATGTAGGCGAGGCTTTACTGATTTCTGAGCCTAAAATCAAGTTTGCGGTGCCTGTAAAAGTTGCTCATTATCCCGAGTATTTAGACAAGCATGCTAAAGTTGACTATGGGCTTCCTGAATCACAACGGCTTTCCGAACTGGACGACCGCATCAAACAACTGCGCAGCCAAGGCAACGTTTCCCTATAACCGCTATGCCTGTTCAGGTTCTGTTTTGTTCAAGAATTTCCCCATTTCCTTTTTAACACTGTACTTGAATGGGATTTTACCTGTTTCCCTCTCCAAATAGCCCTCTTCATACAACTTCTTCATAAGTCTCGCAGTGTGTTCCCTGCTGAGCTTTACTCTTTCTTTAATTTCCGGCGCCGTTTTAGGGCCTTCAGTTGAGAGCATTTCTAAAACCGTTAACTCCGTTTCCGTTAGTGCGGCCATGGCTTTGTCTCTTCTAATCGGTATAACTGGCTCGCTTCTCAATTCAGGTATGGCTGTGGCTTTTTGAAGCTGCTCATCCAACGCTGTGATTTTCGTTTTTAATGTTTCCTGTGATGCTTCAACATCACGTATTTTCATGTCAACCTCAGTTAACCGCGTTAAAACACCTGCACTGCTTTCTGCTATGCTGCTGATGCCGCTTTCAAGTGGCGCAAACTTCTTTTCCACAGCGTCTGCTTTTTTAAAGCTGTTATCTGCCTTAGCCGCTATACCTTCCACCTTAAACGCTACAACCTCCAAATTATCCGCTTCACGTTTAATTTCTCGGTTGAAACTTAGTACAATATCCTCCAAGGCTTCCCTTGCTTTCTCGTACTCTTTTTGTGCCTTGCGAATCTGCCTGTAGTATTCAAAAGCGGCGCCTGCCGTTGCAGCTAACAAGATGCCTGTGAGTACGAGTAAAAACTCAACCATACTCTTCACTTCTGTGATTTGCCTGTGATTTAAACAGTTGCATCACACATCACAGTTTACCTGTTTGCTTTTAAGGTTTATGGTGTTTTTGATGGACTGCACTGCATGATGTCACACATCACAGTTTTAACGCCTTCACGCATGCTTCTTGTTATGTTCCTGTTATGGTAAAAAGAGCCTCTTTTTAGGTCTGTTTTTTGATTTAAACGTTTTTATTTGCCGTTATTTTTGCCTCGCCTTTCCGCACTTAAAACTGCTTTTTTTGTGTGATTTGTGACGTCACAGTGAGCCTTCTGATGGACTAGAAAGCCTTTTCAGGCTTGTTTCTAGCTCTTCTCGGATGATTTCTATGACTTTTAGCCGTTCTTTTAGCCCTTCCCCCCCTTGTGGGGCGTCCTTGTGGGCTTCAATGTATTCGTGCAGTTTGTTGGCTATTTCAAGGTAGGGGTCAAGAGTTGTGCTCTCAAAGACGCCTAAATACCCTAACAGTAGCACTGTGTATATTGATTTTATCACGTTTTCTTTAGACTGTTTTAAAGTCCTGTTAAAGGCACCGCGGCTTATTTTTGCCTTTGTTAGCCTTAATCTGGCTTTTTCGTCGTATTTTAGTTGTTTGCCCGCCATATTTTCAGCTAAAACATCTATTAGCAGTGTTTCGAGCTGTGTTTTTGTTAATTGGCTGTTTTTGGCGAGGATTTGTACAATGGGGTCGTTTAAAGCCCCGTTTAAGAACGCTTGAACGCCTTCTTTTAGCTTCAAACATGTTTCCTCCTGATAATCCTGAATGGATACACTTTTGTATACTGGCTTCAAATTTAAATTTATTGTAGACGTTTTGAAACAGTTGATTGCCTTCGAAAAGCATTTCTTCGCATTGAAAAACGCTTGAAAAACGCTTAAAACGTATTTAAGACTGTATTACTGCCTATGTTTCTTTTTTGTGCTCGTTTTGGTCATTATTTATTGTATTGAGCTTAGAACTGGCTTTTTACCTATTACGGCTTGCTATCGGTTAGCTCTATCTGAGAAGAGTGCCTTCTTCTTCCTCTTCTGCACAACGATACATCTTGAATAACACTCCCCTTTTTTGGCGTTACCCATAAAGTATTCAGCCACAACTGTCTGCTTCCTCTTGACATTGCGTAAACTGCGCTCTGTTCCACGTTTTCTTGGTACGCTATCCCTCTAACGTACGCATTAAGGCTAGTTGAGTAAACGCACAAGCTTTTACTTACGGATGTGACGTCACTTATCACGGGAAAATCACGTGTGACAGCACATGATTCTTTTGATATCACACAGAACGTGATGCAACTGTGATTCGTGACATGCTGCTGTCACAAGTTCTTGCCTGTTTAGATGTTTTCCGAGTACTCTTTTAGTTCCTCAAAGAGTTCTGGACGCAGGTCTTTGAGTGTGGGAATAAACGTTTCTGCAGGCCGCATGTCACTATAATCAACTTCACATGTGACGAAATCTTCCTCGTCATATTTCGCTTTGGCAAGAACCTCTCCTGTTGGGCTAACCAGATTGCTTCCTCCCCAGAACTGCAGCCCTTCTTCTACGCCTGCCAAGTTGACGTAAGCTAGAAAAGCCGTGTTTTCTATCGCCCTTGCCACTGTTAAAACTTCAAAGTAACTTTTGCGGACAGCTGGCGAAGCCGATATCGCTACTATTAGCTGTGCGCCCTTTAACCGCGTTAGCCGGCATACTTCTGGGAAGAAAAGGTCATAGCAAATGCATAACCCTATGTTGCCCAATGCTGTGCTAAACGCGGCGGTTTGGTAGCCCGGCCGGAAGTATCTCTTCTCTTCGAAGACGCTGTGCGTTGGCAAGTACCTTTTCTGGTATTTCCCGATTATGCCTTCCGGTCCTACAAAGACTGCTGTGTTGAAAATTGTTGCTTTCGTCTTTCCGCTTAACTCAGGCATGCCAAAAATGATATGCTTGCCTGTTTTTTTTGCTATGGCTTCTATTCTTTTGGTCGACGGGCCTGGTATTGTTTCCGCTAGCTCGTAGATTTGGTCTTTCACCACGTAGCCCGTTAATGCAAGTTCTGGAAAAATCACAAGGTCTGCCGCTTGTTCTTCGGCTTTTACAGTACATTCTTCGATTTTCTGCAAGTTTGCTTCTTTGTTTTCGCGCTTGCTACTTATCTGTGCAAGAGCTAACTTGATTTTTTCTTTCATACTTTTCCCTCTGCTTTCTAGTAGGTGTCTCGTGGGAGTCTGAAGTCTGCTCCTACTGTTCGGTATTCAAGCTTTGCTGTTAGCGGTAATCGTCTTTTGTGTTCTGCCGCGAGCCATCGGCTCTTCACTTTCTTAACCAGTGCGTTTCCGATGTTTAGTTGCTTTGCTATTTCTTCAGCGGTCATGAATCTTTCAAGTCCGTAGAGTATTAGGTCAAGTGTTTCGTATTTGATGCCGAGTTCTGTTTCAGCAAGCTGGTTAGGCCATAAGGCAGGCGTGGATGGTTTTGATGCAAGTTCCGCTGGGATGCCTAAGTGCGCTGCGAGTTTGCGAACTTGCGTTTTATATAAATCCATTATTGGCGATATGTCTGCAGCTACGTCGCCCCATTTCGTGAAGTACCCCATCATTGTTTCTGACTTGTCAGAGCTTCCGCACACTATACTGTTGAACTTGTTTGCGTAATAGTAAAGATAAATCATTCGCGTTCTCGCTTTAATGTTGCCTTTGCAGAGCCTGTCTGCAGAGTCAAATGCAGGTATGGTCTTGTAAAAGCCCTCCAGAGCAGGGGTGATGTCACAGATTTGAGTTTTTAAGCCGAATTTTTCTGCGACAAGTCGTGCGTCGTCTACGTCCTTAAGGTTGTATGTTTCTTTTTCCGGCAGCATGAGCCCGATTACATGTTCTCCGCCTATTGATAGGCTGGACAGCGCGGCTGTTGTGTTGCTGTCAACTCCGCCTGATAAGCCGAGAACTATGCCGTCTGCTTTCGCGTTTTCCACGTACTG
>CAZDLK010000070.1:0-6751 GCA_964506435.1 uncultured Candidatus Bathyarchaeia archaeon
TTGTCTCCGCAGTAGTAGATGAGTGACATGTATTCTAAGCCTTTGACGGTGGGTGGTACTATGCCTTTTTCTTCTTTTGGTTGGGCGTTTTTTGCGCCGAGGATTATGTGGGTGGATGGGCTTGTGAAGTCTAGGTCGAATAAGCCGACTTTCATGCCTTTTCGCGTTAGTGTCAGCGCTAGTGTGGTGGCTACTATGCTTTTGCCTACTCCGCCTTTGCCTGATGAGACGGCGATTATTCGGTTTATTTGTTTTAGGCGTTCGTTGATTATGCTTGTTCTGGGGTCTGTCATGGCGGGTGTGTTCCTTTTATGTTTTGAAGCCATATTCCGCGTCCTTGGGTGATTTCGAAGTCGGGGCTGCCGCATTTGGGGCACTTGAGGTAAGTGTGTGCTACTTCAGGGATGAAGTGTATGGCTTCTGTTGTGGCTTTGTCCAGTTTGTTCTTTGTGAATTGCCATGTGTTGCCGCAGTTTCTGCATTTGAGGGTTGTTTTTGCGTGTGTTATGCGGAATTTAGTGTTTTTGAAGTTGGCTGGTTTGAGCTGTTGGAAGGCGAATTTGAGTATGTCTAGTTCTACTTGTTGGAGTTCGCCGATTTTGATGGTGACTTCTGTGATTTGGTTTAGTTTTTCTTTTTCGGCTATTTGTTTTGCTGCTGTGATTGCTGCTTCAGCTAGAGCCCATTCGTGCATGGAAAAGCCTAGGGCGCAGCGGAAATTAAACGTATTGCAGTGTTGCGTGGTTGTGAACTGTAAATTGAGACTTTCTAGTTGTTTGTGGTATCTTCTGGTAGCGTGGAAGTGCACTGTGCTCTAGTGCTCGGTGCAGTCTATACCCCCTTATTTAAAGTAATTATATATGGGTTGGAAGTTGTGGGTGGTTTTTGGGATAGTAAATGATAAATGTGAGTTGTGGTCAACGTGAAATGCAGGGCGCAGCGTTATGGTTAACCGCGGCTTGTATGTTGGAAGGTTTCAGCCTTTTCACATGGGGCATCTTAACGCCATCAAAAAAATTTTAGATGAAATTGAGGAACTCGTCATCGTAATCGGCAGTGCACAGTACAGCCACAACATCAGCAACCCGTTCACGGCTGGCGAACGACTAACCATGATCCGCCGAGCACTGCAAGAAGCAGGCGTGGATTATTCGCGAGTGTGGATTGTTCCCGTGCCCGACGTGCATTTGCATATGTTGTGGGTTGCTGCTTTGGAAGGTTACACGCCACGGTTCAATGTCGTTTACTCGAATGAGCCGTTGACGCGGAGGCTTTTCACGGAGGCAGGCTACAAAGTCAAGAGCATACGGTTTTATGAGAGAAAAATTTACGCTTCAACGCTTATACGGGAGAAGATGCTGAAGGGCGAAAACTGGAAGGCGCTTGTCCCCAAAAGCGTAGCTGACTTCATAACGGAAATTGACGGAGTTAACAGACTTCAGGATTTGAATCGAACCGACAAAGTCTAAGTGAGTTTGCTAGAAGCCCGCTTTCACTGGATTCGAGGGCTTCATTATTTCCCTGAGAAGCACGGTTGCGTATGAACCACGCAAGAGCATAAACTCCAAAGTAACTTGACTCGTCTCCAAATCATCTGCAACACGCGAAACACTGTGCACTCTAAAGTTCTTAATGGGCGAAACTACCGCGCGCAACCCGCCCCGTCCACTCAGTTCAGGCAAAGCAGCAATTTGGAAATCCTCTGCCGCAACGTCTTCTGCCTCGAGAATCCGCGCTTCTATCTGCCCCATAACGCCTTGAGAAAGGCGCTGCTTAACGCCGACAAGAGGCAAAGCAACCCGCATTTTTCCATGCAGTACAGCCTCATTGGTTTCTGCAAGAGCCGCAGCGTCAACTGTTTTTGCAGCCCTAACCATAGGCAACCCTGAACGCTCCAAGCTAACAACGTAATCGCCAACTTCAGCCCTGTTCAACGCGAAACCGCTTTTGAGCCTTTCACTTAGGAAACGGTTAAACAGAAACGACTGATAAGCCTGAACAAAAAGCACTTGAAGCTTAACGGGTAACCGTTTGAAAGCTCCAACAAAATCACAGGGATTCTCAACCAAATAGCCAAGCATCAACCGTTCGTAACGAAGCTGCTTTGGAAAGTTTTGCAGTGCACGTTTGAAATCGCTGGTCCGCTGGAGTTCTCTGCGCGCTTGCCTCGACGACGGATGCTCGTAAGCGCTGGCTGCTGCCAGAAAAAGCATAACTGCCTCCTCAAAATCGCCTTTAACGATGGCTTTGCCCACCCGATGCGTTATCGGACGCGCGGTTCCGAAGCGTTGATGCCCAAAAAAGTTCGGAATTCCTCCGACAGCTTCAAGCTGCTGGATTGCTGCGGCTATCCGCTTAGTAATTGTTGATGTTGTAAGTTTAATCGCTTTGATGGTTATACAAAAATTGTTGCCCAACAAGTAATACGGCGACAACGCATCACGGAAGTAGCCTAAAGGGCGAATCTCAACATCCTTAACCTTAACCCTGCCCACATCTTCAACAGTGCCCTGCTTAATCGTGATGTACTGTGCAGTGACAGCCTTAGCATCCTTTATACCTGCAATACTAATCCGCTCAGCGCTTATGCCGAGCTGCCGCGCAATGTTCTTAATGGCTATAAACGTGTCCCAGTCCCGCTTAACCAAAACACACAACAAAAACCCTTGCCTATCAACCGAAGCATGCAACGCCGAGGTTTCCGCAGCTTTTTCAATGCTTGCTCGGGAACCGTCAACAAGCGCTTCCTCAACAGCAAAATCCTCAACAGCACTACGGATAACACCGCCCGTGCCAAACGTGCCCGTAACGTAAACCTCAATGCCTAATGCCTTATCAATTTCGGAAACCGACAAAGCTCAACGCGCCTTTTCTGCTAAAGCAACTTAAGTTTGCCAGTTAACCTGTCAACTTTCTCCTCAGGGGCAGGACCAATTCCCAAGCAAGTCACCGTGCCCTCAGGAATCTGCGTTAAACCACGATCAACAATCAACGCGTTAGGCAAACCCAAATCCTTAGCCGCCTCCTCAAGCTCCAAAAGCTCCTCTTCACTTGCCACCTTAACAGCTACCTTGCGCTGTCCCTCGAAAAGCCAAGCTTCCCACCACGCCTTATGATGCACGTAGGCATCCTGAGCCGCAGAAACCGCCGCGTGCCCCGCCTGCGCCGCTATCTTACCCTTACCCATCTTCAAATCAGAACGAAACACGATAACCTGCTTGTACTCAAATTCACCCATAGCCTTGCCCTCGCCACCGCTTACACTTGGTCCTCCAACATTTTAAGCATTTGCAGCCAGATACAGCTTAAGGAAGTAAGCTAACGCCGCCCACATAGCAGGCTTATCCAGCACAGCAAGCAAAGTGCGCCCCTGAAAATCAATCTCCTCAACATCCCCCAACGCTTTATCAACGCCCATTCGCGAGCAGAACCGCAAAGCCGCATCCAACTGCTCGTCCGAAAGCGCATCAAGAAACTTACGCATCCTAAGCATCACTTTAACATCGAACCCAACCGCTTCTTTGCAGCGCTTCTGATACAGCTCCAAACAACCCGAAGACACATCACCACGCCTTACTGCTTCGCCGGCAACCTCAGCCGCAATCCCAGCACAAGTCAACCCGAAAACCACGCCGCCACCAGTAGTAGGCTTCACTTGAGACGCCGCATCACCAACAGCCAAAAAACCATCAGCATAAGCCCGCGCAATCGGCCCGCCAAGCGAAATCGAATGAAACGCTAAACGCTTAATTGTTGCCTTGCCAAGCTGCTTCGAAGCCACAGGATGCTTGTGCATGAGCCGCTGCAGAAACACTCTCGGGTTCCCAGCCCTCACGGCAAGCCCAGCCTTCGCAGTGCCATCCAATCTCGGAATAAGCCACCCGTAAAAACCAGGCGTATAACTGTTTCCGAAGAAAACCTCAACCGCGTCAGACTCCACATCCCGAACGTTTTCCACCTCCGCCTCCACCGCGTAAACCAGCCCGCTGCGCTTGAACGCTGATAAACCTGCTTGCCGTAATAGGCGAGACGAGATGCCTTCAGCGTCAACAACAACCTTAGCCAAAACATCCTCACACTTACCCTTCTGCTCCACGCGCACACCCTTCACAAAACCCTCTTCAACCAGCAACGAACGCACACGCGAACCTAAACAGTAACGCGCACCAGCAGCCTCAGCAGCGTCAGCCAAATACCTGTCAAACAACACGCGGTCAACAGCGCAAGTTACTGGCTGCGCAAGACGAACCGACAACTCAGCGCCCAACGGCGAATAAAAGTTCGCTCGAGCAAACGTGTTTTCAACAATCCGCCCCTCAAGCGGATACAACCCTAAACCACGCAAGCTGCGAATACTCAAGTGCCCCGCACAATGCGACGGCACACCAATTTCATCGTGCTCTTCAAAAACCGCAACGTCAACGCCGCGTCTGGCAAGATTCAAAGCCGCAAAAGAACCAGCGGGTCCACCGCCCACAACCACGGCGTCCAACAAGCGCTTCATCAGGCTACACGCTGAATTCCACAGTAAACCGCTTACTGAATAAGCTCTATTCGGCGCTTTCCACGAGCCATCGAAGAAGACCGAATTTTGCCCGCAACCTCCAACCGCATCAGCAAATCATTGAAATCCTTATAACCCAAATCCTCAAACTCATCATGCACCGCATCAAACAAGTCATCATCCGTCATGTCGCCTTTCTTACCCAGAATCTCCAGCAAAACAAAATGAGCAGGACGCGTCTTCCAAGTCTTAACCGCAGGCATCAAGCATCACCCCCCTAAGCCACAGGCGTCGCCGGCTTCTGCACCTGGCGAACCTGCTGCATGAAACTCTTATACCACTTCTCCATATCAGGCGACACCGACGGACCAACCTCCTTTATCGCATCCATGAAATCTTTCATCGTAACCTCAGCAGCCTTCACGTCTCTCCGCAACGTATGCATCGCAGCCTCCCTGCACAACGACTCAATATCCGCCCCAGAATAATACTTAGTAGCCACAGCCAACTGATTCAAATCCACATCCTTGCTTAACGGCATACCCTTCGTGTAAATCTTGAAAACCTGCAGCCTGCTCTGCTCATCTGGCTCAGGCACATAAATCAACCTGTCAAACCTTCCCGGCCTAAGTACAGCTGAATCCACCATGTCCGGCCTGTTCGTAGCCGCAATAACCACAATATCCTGCAAAGTCACAATGCCATCCATCTCAGTAAGCAACTGGCTAATCACGCGCTCAGACACGCCGCTGTCAGAGAAACCCGCACCACGACGCGGAGTAAGCGAATCAATCTCATCAAAGAAAATCACCGCCGGCGCAGCCATACGAGCTTTCCTGAACACTTCACGTATGGCTTTCTCCGACTCACCAACCCACTTCGAAAACACCTCAGGACCCTTAATCGAAATAAAGTTAGCTTCACTTTCAGTTGCCACAGCACGAGCCAACATGGTTTTGCCGCAACCAGGCGGACCATAAAGAAGAATCCCCTTCGGCGGCTTAATGCCTAACCTACTGAAAATTTCAGGGCTCTTCATAGGCCACTCAACAGCCTCCTTCAAATGCTGCTTCACATCACCTAATCCGCCTACGTCATCCCAGTTGACAGTGGACACTTCAATGTACACTTCACGCATAGCAGTAGGCGTAACCTCCTTGTAAGCGTTAACGAAATCATCCATCTTCACTTCCATCTTCTCCAGCACACTCGGCGGTATGCGCTCCTCCTCCAAGTTTATCTGCGGCAAATACCTGCGAAGCGCCTTCATCGCGGTTTCCCTGCCTAACGCTGACAAATCAGCGCCCGTATAACCATGCGTCATCTCCGCCAACTTCTTCAAATCCACATCCTCAGCCAAAGGCATACCACGCGTATGAATCTGCAGCACTTCATGGCGTCCCTGCTTGTCGGGAACGCCAATCTCGATTTCCCTGTCAAACCTGCCAGGCCGCCTAAGCGCAGGATCCAAAGCTCCAGGCCTGTTTGTGGCGCCTATGACGATGACGTTGCCTCTTCCAGATAAGCCATCCATCAACGCGAGAAGCTGCGCCACAACACGGCGCTCCACTTCACCTGTAACTTCCTCACGTTTAGGCGCAATCGCATCCAACTCATCAATGAATATTATGCTTGGAGAGTTCTGCTGAGCTTGCTGGAAAATGTCGCGCAGCCGCGCTTCAGACTCGCCGTAGAATTTACTCATAATCTCCGGACCATTTATTGAGTAAAAGTTGGCTTCTGACTCGTTAGCCACTGCACGGGCTAGCAGCGTTTTGCCGCAACCAGGCGGACCATGCAGCAAGACGCCCTTCGGCGGTTCAATTCCTAAGCGCTGGAAAAGTTCAGGATGCCGCAGCGGAAGCTCAACCATCTCTCTTACGCGCTGAATTTCTTCATGAAGCCCGCCTATGTCTTCGTAGGTAGTTCTCGGCAAGCCTTTTGCTTCAGGCGCAGGCTCGTTTAGTATTGTGAGTTTCGTTTCCGCGGTGACTTTCACTATGCCATGCGGTCGGGTTTTGGAGACTGTGAACGGTATAGCATGCCCCAGCATCATAACCAGTGTTGTGTCGCCTTCCACCAGCGTCCGCTCCATTAAGCGGTTTCTGACGAAGTTTGTGAAGTCTTCATCAACGTTCAGCCGCATGTCGACTGGCGCGAGCGTGATGCTCAACGCGGTTTTGACTTTGGCGGGTTTTATGACTACGTACTCGTTTATGGCTGCGCCGGCGTTTTTGCGTGTGAAGC
>CAZDLK010000071.1:0-6732 GCA_964506435.1 uncultured Candidatus Bathyarchaeia archaeon
CCGCTCAAAGTTCAGCGCGTTACTGGATCAACTGGGTATTCCGCAGCCAGACTGGAGTAAACTTCAGTCAATAAGCGAGGCAAAGCGGTTCGCGGAGAAAATTGGTTACCCAGTTATTGTGCGTCCAAGCTATGTTTTGTCCGGCTCTGCGATGCGCGTAGCGTACAACGAGGCGATGCTGGAGAACTTTCTTAATTTGGCAGCTAAAGTTTCTCGTGATCACCCAGTGGTGATTTCCAAGTTCATTGACAAGGCGAAGGAGGTTGAGGTTGACGGGGTTTCTGACGGGGAAACCTGCGTTATTGGCTCTATAATGGAGCATGTGGAGAACGCGGGGGTTCACAGCGGCGACGCTACGATGAGTATTCCGCCCCAAACTTTGTCTGCTGATGTGCAGGGAAAGATTGAGGATTGCACGAAACGGATTGTTAACGCTTTAAGAATTAAGGGTCCATACAACATCCAGTACCTTGTGAAAGACGGAGTTGTCCACGTTATTGAATGTAACTTGCGGGCTTCGCGTTCCATGCCTTTCGTAAGCAAGACACGAGGGCTAAACCTGATTGAGTTGGCTACGTTGGCGATGCTGGGCAAGAAGTTCAAGGACCTGCAGACGTGCGGTTTGCCGCCTATAATGCATGTTGGTGTTAAAGTGCCGCAGTTCAGTTTTATGCGTTTAAGCGGTGCAGACCCAGTGTTAGGCGTGGAAATGCTCAGCACAGGCGAAGTGGCATGTTTGGGCGAGAGCTTCGCTGATGCTTTCTCGAAGGCGTTGCAGTCTGCGGAGTTCAGGATTCCGCCGCGGGGCGGCTCGGTGCTTATAACGGTCGGCGGCGAAGAACCTAAGAGACGCGTTGTGCCATTGGCGAAGGCTTTTGAGGAGATGGGCTTCAAGATTTACGCTACGGAGCATACGGCTGAAGCGTTAAAGGCAGCGGGAATAAACACTGTGACGGTGCTCCGCAAGGTTAAGGAAGCTGATGCGAACCCGAATATCTTGGATTATCTTCAGGAGCGCAAGATAGATTTAGTCATCAACGTGCCGATGGGAGGCAAGACGAAGAGCTACTCGGATGCTTTGACAGACGGGTACATTATCCGCAGGCAAGCAGTGGAATTCAACGTTCCCGTAATCACGAACCTTGAGTTAGCTTCTGCCCTCGTGAAAGTTTTGCAGCAGAGAGAAGGCGACGGCGTCACGGTTCGCTCTTTGAACGAGTACATGGACGAGTTACCGTGGAAACTCTGGTGACCAGAACCATTTTTCTCTAGGTAACTGAGAGAAAAACCATTTAAACGCAAAGACTTAAACAGAAAACTATGTTTTCACGAGAAGTGACTGAATATGGGCGATTGGAAATCATTGTTGAAAGCTGACCCAGTGAACTGGCTGTTGGAAGAAGATAACCCGTCCGTTCGGTATTTCACGTTAACAGAACTGTTGGGCAAACCAGTAAACGATTCTGAAGTGGAAAACGCCAAAAACGCGATTATGAATGTCGGGGTAGTCCCGCGGATTCTGTCTAAACAGAACGAGGAGGGTTACTGGGAGACGCCAACAGCATTTTACACTGCTAAGTACAAGGGAACAGTGTGGCAACTCATGATTTTGGCGGAACTTGGCGCAGACGGAAGTGACAGCCGCGTTAGAAAAGCGTGCGAATTTATTCTTGCAAACTCTCAGAATGCAGAAGGCGGCTTTTCCATGCACGCATCTGCTAAAACTGGCGGAGGCAGACGCAGTGAAGTAATACCGTGCCTAACGGGTAACATGGTTTGGAGCCTAATTAGATTAGGCTATCTGGAAGACCCGAGAGTCCAGTGCGGAATTAACTGGATTGCCACTTACCAAAGATTTGACGACGGAGAAAGAGAAGCACTGAAAGGCTGGCCTTACGATAGATTCGTCATGTGCTGGGGAAAACACAGTTGCCACATGGGTGCAGTTAAAGCGCTAAAGGCTTTAGCGGAGATTCCAGCCGACAAAAGAACCATGGAAGTGGAAGCCACAATTAGAAATGGCTCTGAGCACATGCTTAAGCATCACATTTACAAGAGGAGCCACGATTTAAGCAAAGTGTCCAAGCCAGGCTGGCTGCGGTTTGGCTTTCCGCTGATGTACCAGACGGATGCTTTGGAGGTTTTCGGTATACTGACGAAGCTGGGTTATAAGGATGAGCGGATGCAGGAAACCGTTGATTTAGTGCTTTCAAAGCAAGACGCTCAAGGCAAATGGAAACTGGAAAATACGTTCAACGGAAGATTCCAAACCAACATTGAGCGGAAAGGCGAAACCAGCAAATGGATAACCTTAAAGGCGCTTGAAACGCTAAAAAGATACTACAGTTAATGAATCGAGGGGGAATAAGCTAAAGTGAAATGCCTACTAGTTGTTTATTCGTATCATCACAATAATACTCAGAAAATCGCTGAGGTCTTCGCTAAAATTTTTGATGCAAAAATAGTTAACCCCCATCAGACAGACCCCGAAAAACTAGACGAATATGACTTAGTTGGTTTCGGTGCTGGGATAGACAGCGGAAAACACTATAAACCTCTGCTTGACCTTGCCGATAAACTACCACAGGTCACTAACAAGAAAGCATTCATTTTCTCAACCAGTGGAATTGCAGAAGCCGTTAAAAATCACTCAGCGCTTAGGGAAAAACTGCAAGCTAAAGGGTACATGATTATTGACGAATTCAATTGCAGAGGCTTTAACACTAATAGTTTTCTCAAATACTTCGGGGGAATGAACAAGGGTAGACCTAATGCTGAAGACCTCAAACATGCGGAAGAGTTTGCCCAGAACCTGAAGCAGAATCTGAAAAGCAGTGAAGCTTGAACAAACAACCTGAATGTTTGTTGTTTCTTTTTTGTGGGTGGATTATTTGGCCTTCTTCGGTTTTCTCTTTATCGGCAGCAGTTTCTTCAAGTCATCAACATCTTCTTTCTTCATTACTCCCATCCATAACCAGCGTCCATCATGCAACTGTTTAGTATCCTGAATCTGCCTGTGCATTTTGGGACTCAGTTCGTTTCGCATTGAAAGAGCTTTTTCGGATTCTTCTTTGCCAAGCACTATAAGGACTGTGAGTCTTCCCTTTTCTGGCATAAGTGTGCACAGAGTCTTGCCGCTTTTGCGGTACTTAACTCCCCAACCGTATTTTGCTCCACCAAATACAGTCTCGGGGATGATATCGTAGTTTTCTTCAATAAATCGCTTTAACTCGTCCCAAGCTTCCCTTGCTGGAGCACCAATAAAATCGGTCATTTCTTTATCAGTAGGTTTGTGTTCCTTGTCGGTCATTCTTGGGAATTCTCGTATCATAAGATCACGCCGTGTTCCGAAAGGCTTCCCTTACTCCAAGGGGTGGTGCCGGGGGCGGGATTCGAGCCCGCGACTTCTGGACATCGGGCGTTTGGCCACCATTTATGTTCTCCAGATTATGAGTCTGGCGCCCTAGCCAGGCTAGGCTACCCCGGCAACGCTTGTTGCTATGTTCTGAGCTGTTAGCTTGGAGTTTTTGGTCTATGCTGCTTTCATGACCAAGTTGGTCAGAGCCACCCTTAAAGCTAACAGCTACTACCTCAGTTTCATTTCTGCTTGATAAAGATTTTTCACTTAACCCATCTAGTTTTGCAGTGGCATACACAACAGAGTTCCCGTGGTAGATGAACTGGGGTTTTCTAGTGTTTGCATCTAAATGAGAATAGTGCCTGCAACGCGCATAATTAGCTGTTAGAATCTGAAGTAACCCTAGCTTGCCACATTCCTCACAAGGAAACTCTGGCACATTTAATTTTACCCATCTTGGCTTTCGCCACCTACCTAACTATAGACAGAGACCTTGGGGCATTCTGAGTATTTAATGCCCCCTATTGAAAAACAATTTTTGGAGCACAGAGAACGCTGGAAAATGTTGGTCAAGAAAACTTGACTTAGGGTTAGTCAAGAAATCTTGATAAAAAGACCTTTTAGACGAAAAAGAATCTCTCTGTTTAGGTGGCTGTTGTGAAGAGAACATCATTAGCTTTAACAGTAATCGCCCTGCTGTCGGCGTCAATAGTGGCTGGAATGCAAACTGAGGTTGCTAATGCTAATTTCTTTCCAGGTGATGCCCTGTTAATTTACTCGCCAACTTCTACGCGGGTTTATACAAATACTTCTGTTCCACTCAGCATAGCGGCTAGTGTCGCGAATCCTACCCCGGAAGTGGTGAGCATCACTTACCGTCTTGATGAAAACTCGAATGTAACTTTGACTGATTTGAACGAGACATTGCGCAAGCCAGGCCACATTGATGGCTCTCAGTTTTATACAGAAGTAGTTTTGGAGAATTTAGCTGAAGGCAACCACACACTGAAAGCTTATTCAGAGGATGCTGCGGGTAAGCAGATGTCCGCGTCAGTGGAGTTTGTCATTGACACAAGTTTCACGAGTCCGCTTTCGGTTTTGTCGCCTCAGAACGTGACTTACACTACAACTGAGGTTCCGTTGACGTTTGTTTGCCGAGAAGAAAGGGCAAATGATGGAAAATTCTCCTATGCGGCTTATATTCTGGATGGAATTGGCTCAAACTACTTTTATGATAACGTGACTTTAGCGGATTTGTCACTCAGCAGCCATACGATCACAGTATCAGTTTGGACTGAAAGGGGCTTCTTTTCTGAAACGGTATACTTCAACATAGCTGAGCCAGAGCCTTTCCCAACAACACTAGTAATAGGCGTTATAGTGGCAGTGGTTATAATTGGATTGAGCTTACTGATTTTCTTTAAAAAAGGCAAACGCGGCGCCAATGGAAACTAAGGTTTACTCTGAAGGCTATTTTTGATTCATCCATAAAACAGCAATGCTTTATTGAGGCCATTAGCTGCGCCTGTGGGGGATTATTGGTTCTGTTGCTGTGCTTCCAGTTCTTTTGCTAGTTTTTGTCCATACTCATAACATATGGCGAGGTTATCTGCTGCTGCCTCTTTAGTTTCAAGTATTATTCCGGGAACCATCTTCATTTTCAGGGCATATCCGAAAGCTAACTCTAACATTCTGATGCATTCTTTTCC
The DNA here is from genome assembly GCA_964506435.1 of uncultured Candidatus Bathyarchaeia archaeon. Lineage (GTDB taxonomy): Archaea > Thermoproteota > Bathyarchaeia > Bathyarchaeales > Bathycorpusculaceae > JAOZHU01. Next base: position 5,068 of record CAZDLK010000071.1, read on the forward strand.
ATCATCATATCCGCCTGTAGAAGTGAAACAACCACACACTTTGCCTCTAAGCGAATATCCCTCTTTGTAGAAAGCTAGTATTGATTCATCCAAGAACTTCTTTATTGGCCATGCTATATTGCTGTAATGAGTTGGGCAACCTACAGCTAACCCATCAGCTTGAGCCAAGTCAGTGAGTGTACAATCATCAACCTTTTTCAAGACAACTTTCGCGCCTGCCTTCTCAACACCTTTCGCTATATTCAAAGCCATCTTCTCAGTTGCGCCTGTCTTAGAATAATACACGATTAAGAGAGTCTTGGGCAACAGTAAACCTCCGTTCACCAATCAAGTTTGAACTTGTATAAAAGAAGAGCTATTTCCTTTTTCTTTCCATTCTCGTTACGGCAGAATGCGTGCCCACGTAGACGATGTCTGTTGACCCGATGAAGAGCCCTGTTTCCACCACGCCTGGAATCATCTTCAACTTCTGCTCCAGCGCTGCAGCGTCACTTATGGACCCGAAAACTGCGTCGATTATAGCGTTGCCATTGTCTGTTATTACTGGTCCAAGTTTGCGTTTGGCTTCTCGCACGACGGGTGTTCCGCCGAGTTCAGCTATTTTGCGTTTTACGATAGAGAGAGCGAAGGGCAAAACTTCAATGGGCACTGGATGGTTGTTTTCGCCGAGGACTTGCACTTTTTTATTTTCGTCGGCTATGATTATGTTTTGTTTAGATGCTGATGCCACGATTTTTTCTCTTGCCAGTGCAGCGCCCATGCCTTTGATTAAGTTCAGTTGCGGGTCTATTTGGTCTGCGCCGTCTATTGTCAAGTTGATCGTGGCGTGTTCTTCCAGTGTGGTTATGGCGATGCCGCTTTCAACAGCCAGCAAGAACGCTTGGTACGATGTGGGTATGCCCATTACGCTTAGGCGTTCGTGTTTTAGTTTTTCGCCTATGGCTGTTATGGCGTAGGCGGCTGTGCTTCCGCTACCTAAGCCCACGATGAAGCCGTCTTCAACGTGTTTCACGGCTTCTAAAGCGGCGTTTCGCTTGGCTTCTTCAATCCATGTGGTTTCAGGTTTCAATTTCCATCTGTCCTAGTCTGTCTAAGACTTTTTCGACTTCGCTTCTGATTTCTTCTATGCGTTTTTCTGCTTCGGTTTTTGCGCTTGGTTTTTCTGGCGGTTTCCGCTTTCGCTTCGGTTTTCCTTCTGCTTCTTCTTTCTCTTCAGCTTCCTCTTCTTCTTCCTCCTCTTCTGAGACAGGTCGTTGCGGTGTTGGCGTGGCTATTTTAACTTCTTTTATGGGTTTTACGTCGATTTTTGAGCGCAGTTCTTCTACTTTGCTGGATAATTCTCCGAAGCGTTCACTGAACAGTTTCATCAAGTCTTCCTGCATGCCTTCCAGTTCGTGCAGTGCTACTACGCTTTCGTCTTTTGCCATTGCGTCTTTCACGGTCATCATTCGTGTTTTGTATGTTGCTGCCAGGCGTTCGCGTTCTTGTTCGGTGATTTTGCCTTCCGCATGTGCCTCGTAAAGCCTTCTTATGGCGTCACTTAGGATTTCTCTTTCCAAATCAAGCGTTCGCAGTTCGTCTTTGGCTTTGGTGGCGTCGTTTGATTGGATGCTTTTGGAGAGTTTGAAGGGTAACCCGCTGAGTTCCGCTTCCACCGCGGTTTTT
>CAZDLK010000072.1:0-6658 GCA_964506435.1 uncultured Candidatus Bathyarchaeia archaeon
ACAGGTTATGCAGCGTCTGCAAAACTTTATCTGGAAACGGAAGCTCTTCCCTCATCAACATTACACCTTAACTGCTTAGTTGCCTAATGCTTATGGCATTTTTCTCTTATAAACGCATGCACACAAGGTTTTTCAGCTTAAAACAGCCGCGTTGCCGCCTGCACCTGCCTGTGCAACGTGTTGAACCTTTTTTCCGCCACATCAACAATTGCCTTCCGCAGCTTTTCTCCACTTAACTTTGCAGCGTTTACCCGCTTCAACTGACGCGCCAAAACCGCATCCTGCAACGAATGCTCAGCCCAGCTCACAAAATCGCCTCGGCAATCATGAAACTCCACCGCTGCTGCGTCAACTGTTCGAAGAGCTTTTATGAATCCTTTCAAGCTCCACGCCATCACGCCCGTGAAATGCTCTTTGCCAGCAGCCGTATAGAACAAGAACGGCTCATTCGCAGTTAACGTTGCAAGCCGCAGTCTGTTTTCAAAGTCAAGAATAGCTGCTTGCGCCGCCACAAACGCGTTCATAGGCGACTCAAACGGGCTGAAATACGAGTGCACAGCGCCTGGTCCTCCGCCAGCAGTGAACATGTAATACAAGTGGTCGCTTGTTTGGAAATAGCGCCACACCCGTAGCAGTTCTGCGTCGTCAGCTTCTTTGATAAGCGGCTCCAGCTTCCGCAAGCTTGTGTAGTATGCCCATTGCATGGCGTTGCCGAGCCAGCCGCTGCTGTCGCGTTCCAAGTCAGCCCAAGACACGGTTCCGCCTGTTTCGGGCACATCAACTTCGCCTTGCGGCGCATGTTTTGCTATTACTTCTGAAGGCGTAGCCATCTGCAAGTGTGGCCACTTCAAGATTTCTTCAGGCAAATGCTGCAGGAAATTGTGGATGCCTGTTTCTGGCCAATGGTGCTCACCGAAGGTTTCGTAGTCTGGGAAAATGTTGATGCACTGTCCTTGCGTGTCAGCGAGCCAATGAGCGTATTTGTCTGCTGTCAGCGGCCATTCGCTCCACCATCTGGCGCTGAAGCGGAAGCCTATGTCATCCGTCAACTTGTAGTTGCGCAGTAGAACTCGGATTTTTTTGCAGTTTTTCGGCGTGTAAAGATAGTTAGGCGACTTCTCGCCGAGGATTTTTTCCACACCTTCCGTGAAAATTCCTTTGAAGCCCAAGTTTTCAGCTATTTTTGCTATGGTGTTGTTGTAGAGTAGCTCCGTGTTCTCGAAAACTTGCGGCGTGAAACCCAGCAGGTCTTTCACTGTTTGCCTGTGTAGTTTCACCTGCTCCATAAACTCGTCTTTCTCAGGGTAAAGACTGCTAATGGAATGGTAATACGTTTGGTTCAGGAACTCAACGCAGCCTGTTGCCGCAAGCTGCTTGAAGGTTTCTAGCAGGTCTCGGCTGAACATTTCGCATTGTTCAAAGAAAACGCCTGAAACGCTGAACGAAACCTTAACCTGCTTCCGCTCTTTCCGATGTGCGTCAATCAAGTCGAGCAGTATCTGGTTAGAGGGAAAGTAACATTTTTTCGCTGCTCTCTGAAAGATTTCCCTGTCAACATCCCTGTCAAAATAGTAACCGAACAAGTCGCTCTTCTTCAAACGGGCGAAAACCTTGTTTTCCCAGAACAAGTTCCGCTTCAACCTGTGCGGCTGATGGACCTCAAACACAAACACCACATCAGTCATAACGCAACGCCTCTACCGCTAAACAGAGTACGCATTGTGTTTATATCTAATTCGCCATCTACAATCTTACCTGATAGTTCTGCCTGTTCAATAGTTTGTTTATATGAAGTTTTGAAAGGTTGACACACTGCTTTCAATTTATAATTTTCGAGTGTTTCTTCTTGAGCGCCACTGCGGCCTATGGCGAAACGCACTCTTGGCGTCGGCATAGCCTCCTTGAACGCCCACGTGTCCGTTGCCGGATCATATTCCTCGTTTGTACCCACAATCCCACTGGTAAGTGGGCCATATCCGTTCCCAGTAGAGCCTGAATCCACACAGGCTAACCGTGCAAAGATGAAAACTGCAATCCGTGAAATTCTCTTTAGGCTACGTGAAAAAACACGTTGAGGCACCTAAACACTTTTATCCATCTGGCTTTACTTTTCAATAAAACCCATAAGAGGTAGGAAAAATGGTAAAAATAGTAGTTGATAAAGATAAATGCACTGGATGCGAAACCTGCGTTAACACTTGCCCAGTAGGCGTCTACGAAATGCAAGACGGCAAATCCGCCCCAACCAAATCAGACGAATGCCTCGTTTGCAGAGCATGCGAAGCACAGTGCCCTACAGGCGCAATTCAGGTAATCGAGTAAGCGAAACCACACACTTCGCTATTCTCTCTCTGTTTCACCGGTTGCATCCACTCACTCTTTCTTTTACGAGTTTTAACTTTGCTATTTTCTTAAATTAACCCACTCAAGCCTTCATTAAGGCTGTAGTGATTCTAGAAACAGTTTGCGCACGTACTCGTTTACTGTCAAGTTTTGTCTCTTCGCCAGTTTTTTGAGCGCATCGCTTACTCCTGTAGAGTATTGCACCGCTTTTTTAGGCTTCTCCGCTATTGACGCTGAAAGCCCCATTTTCTCAGCGGCTTTCCTCAGCACAAGCTTTCGCGAAGAATCAGCGTTACGCTCTATTTTCAGTTCGATAGGCAAGCTTAAAGCAAAATCAGCAATCGTGTAGGAAGCAAAGGGCAAACGCAACGCTACATTATGGAAACTGCAGATTTTAGCGTCTCGTTCAATGTTGCTCTCGTGAAGCCCAACGACATCGTCAAACATTGTTCTTCTAACTTTCTCTTCGCCATGCGCTAAATACTCGTTGACGTAACGTTGGTAACCTCCAAAAAGTTCATCAGCGCCCTGTCCAGCCAGCAACGCGTTAAAGCCCGCTTGCGCGGTTTTCTCGGCAACCCAGTAAAACGGCACACCAATGCTTGCCTTAACAGCGTCTGGCTCCTCAATAAGCCCCACAACCTTCGCAACTGTCTCTTCAACATCACGTTCTTCGAACAAGTGAACCTGTAACGGCAGTTTCAGTTCATCAGCCGCTTTCTTTGCTTCTTCTGTTTCAGGATGATTCTTCAGACTGACGTGAATGAGGTGAACGTTCACACGGCATTTTTTAGCTAGAAACGCCACTACGCTGCTGTCTAAGCCTCCAGAAAAAGCCACTGCAACTTCTTTCAACCCACAAACGCGCTTGCGAACAGAGCTTTCCAGCAGTTTTTGCAGTGTTTCCGCTGCGTCCAGCATGGTTATCGGTTTCGGTTTTGAATAAGCAAGTGTTTTAACGGGTTTAAATTTGAAGCCTTCACGGCTGACAACTGCCACGTGTCCTGGTGGGAACGATTGCGGTTTTTCTATTCCAAGCTTCCATAAGGCTCTGCGGTTCACGGCAAGGGCAGCGATGTTGTTGTTTTCGCCGTAGTAAAGCGGTTGAACGCCTATTGGGTCTCTTCCAGCGATAATAAATTCGGGCTTTACTATGGTGAATGCGAAGTCGCCTTCAACTTCACTTAAAAGCGTCTCAGCGGCTTCTTGATGATTTTGTTTAAGTTGGTTGGCAAAGAAATCTGCTGCTGGAAACGTTTGCGTTGGCGGGTACGTTCTTCCTGTAAACACAAGTGTTGCGTTCTCTAATTTTGTACCTTGCGTTTCACTGTGTGGAAGAGTTTGGGGAAAAGTGTAACCTGCGACCACTGCAGATCGCATGTTTTGGTTTTGCAGGGCATCCGCATCTTTTTTCACCACGCATGCAGTTGGGGTTGCTATTCCATAATTGTCAGAGCGCCCTGTGCTTGATGCCTTAAGCACTTTAACAACTGCAGCTGCTGCATCTTCGCCTTTCTTGTCTAACACCGCGATTATCATTTGTGTGTCCCTGTAGCCCCTTCAAACGCGTGGCTGCCTTGTTATTCTTTTGGTAAGACATTAATCTTTAATCAGCGTATCCTCTGTTGAGGGAACAAATTGCCAATATTACCCATAGACACAGGCAGATATGGCACACCTGAAATGCGCAGTGTATTCGAGGAAGAAACGCGCGTTCAAAAAATGCTGGATGTTGAAGCAGCTTTAGCCTTGGCGCACGCAGAGGTTGGCAACATACCGCGGAAAGACGCGGAAAAAATCGCAGCCGCAGCGTCACTGCAACATGTTAAATTAGCTCGCATAAAAGCCATTGAAAAAGAAATCAAACATGACGTTGCCGCTTTAGTTCGCGCACTAGCTGAAGCAAGCGGCTCAAGCGGTGCCTACGTGCATCTCGGTGCCACAAGCTACGACATCGTTGACACCGCCAACGCACTGCAACTGAAAGACGCCATGGACACCATTGAGAAAAAACTACTCTGCTTCAAGGAAATTCTGCAGAAGAAAACCGTCCAGTACAAAGGCACCGTGATGATGGGTCGCACTCACGGGCAACACGCTTTGCCTATTACGTTAGGATTCAAATTCGCAGTTTGGACATGCGAAATCTCACGGCACATCCAGCGGCTAAACGACTGCAGAAAACGTGTTTTAGTTGGAAAAATGAGCGGTGCGGTGGGAACACAAGCTGGTTTAGGCGAACACGCCATGCAGATTCAAGAACTCGTTATGAAACGCTTAGGTATCAGCGCTGCGGAGATTTCCACGCAAATCGTGCAGAGAGACCGCTATGCTGAACTGGTTTGCCTGTTAGCTTTAATCGTGTCTTCGCTGGAGAATTTCGCCACAGAGATTCGCGAGTTGCAGCGACCTGAAATCGGAGAGCTTTTTGAGTCATTTGAAGCGGAAAAACAGGTTGGCAGTTCCACCATGCCGCACAAGCGTAACCCTGAAACCTGCGAGCGCGTTTGCGGTTTAGCTCGAATCGTCCGAAGCCTTGCGGTTCCAGCGCTTGAGGATGTTGTCACGTGGCACGAGCGAGATTTAACGCAGTCTTCGGCTGAACGCTTCATCTTTCCAGAAACGTGCATTCTGACGGATTACCTGCTGAATTTAATGATTAATATTGTGGCTAATCTGCGCGTTGATGAACAGCGCATGTTGCGGAACATGGATTTCACGCAGGGACGCACGATGTCGGAAGCCGTGATGATGGCGCTTGCGCGGAAAGGCGTGGACAGGCAAGAGGCCCATGAGCTACTTAGGAAGCTGACAGTGAAAAGTGAAGTTGAAAAGCGCCACTTCCGAGAAATCCTTTTAGAAGACAAGTTTGTAAGCAGCAAACTAAGCGCGCAGGAAATTGATGCAGCGTTGAACCCGAAGAACTATTTGGGCACTGCCGTGAAGCAGGCAGAATCCTTCGGAAAACCTTAAGCGTCAAACTCTGTTAGCGCTTTCTGTTTCCATTCTTCGCCTTTCTCCAGTTTCTCCCAAGCGTCTTTTTTAACGAATCCGCCAACTTGCTCTTTGATTTTCTTAGCCAATCTAGGCCCTATCAACGGCAAGTTTGTCAGGTTATCCAGAGGTGCGTGTTTTATGTCTTCGATTGTTTTGTAGCCTGCGTTGAATATTATGCGTCCGCGCACGCGTCCTACGCCTTCTAGTCTGACAATGGGCAGGAGTTCTTTCTTTATTCCTTTGGCTACGCGTTCCACAAGCTCAAACGCTAAATGCGGAATCTCCTTATCGCCCAATAGCGTGGCTAGTTCGTGCGTTGCGTGAAGTAGCCATTTTGCGCTTTCGATTATTCGGTATAAATCTCCCGGTTGCACTCTGTATCGCTCTATTAGCGTGTCTTCGCTGACTTCTTCCATCCAGCTTTGCAGTACGATGGCGGTTTTGATTTCGCCCAGAAACTCCTCGTAAGCTATGCGGTCTTCCCACTCGTTGGGCATTTCCATGAAAAACTCTTCCTTGTGCTCTTCCATGAGCATTGCTATTTCGTCGAATTCTTGCTGGTAAGGTCGCATTATTGGTCCCATGTCGGGCGTGTGCGCGATCAAGTGCAGCAAGCTTAAATCCGTCAAGTAAGCAGGCTTGTTTCTTAACGCGTCGCGGATTACCACTGCTGAAAGTGGGTCAATGTACAGTTCGCTTACGCGTTTGCCGAGTTTTGTAGCGTGAATGTTTTCGCCTGCAAATTCGAGCATTTCCTCGTCGTATAGATACTTGAGGATTTTGGCTATGATGCTTCTGATAGCTTTCACGTCATATTGGTAAGCGTAGAAGGTTTTTCCGAAGAACTCGTAGATGCCGTTTTCCGTGTGTGCAAAGTCTGAGGCTACTGTTGCGAGAACGTGGGTTCGGATAATTTTCTCCACAGCAAGACGTGACCAGATACGTTCTGGGCGCGCAAGAATGTAACTGCCCATCAAGTAGTCTGCTTCGTCAGCTGTTTTAGCGATTAGCACGGATTCGCCGAACTTGTCGTATTTGGGTCTTCCTGCTCTGCCAGCCATTTGTTTGTATTCTAAAACAGCTATTGGGTAATAGCCGTAACCTGCTTCGTATCGTCTGTAATCTTGGATCACCACGGTGCGTGCTGGAAGGTTTACGCCGAAAGCTAAAGTTGGCGTTGCGGTTAAAACTTTGATTTTGCCTTGCCTAAACAAATCTTCGATTAATCGGCGGTGTGCGCCAGCTAAGCCAGCGTGGTGAAATGCTGTGCCGCATTTGACGAGGTCTGCGAGTGATTCGCTGATTCGGGTTCTTTCGC
>CAZDLK010000073.1:0-6645 GCA_964506435.1 uncultured Candidatus Bathyarchaeia archaeon
TTTGGAGAAGGCTTTTGATTTTCAGGGTGCGGTGCGGCAGATTCATCTTCACTCGTCGCTGCGGCTTCCCGAATTGCTAAACGTGAAAAACCTTGATGTTGTGTCGTTTGAGTACGGTGCTTCGCCGAAGAACATTGACGCCATATCGCGGAAGATGCTGGAAGAAGCGGATAAGCAGATTCGTGTGGGCGTGGCAAGGACTGACCTTGACTCGATTCTGGCGGAGCTGAACGACAGGGGCGTGGCGAAGCCAGAGACGGAGGAGCAGGCGGTTGAGGACGAGGCGGTTATACGGAAGCGTTTTCTCGCTGTGAAAGCCAAATACGCGGATAGACTAGCGTTCACAGGTCCCGACTGTGGACCGATAGGATGGACTTCGCAGAAGGCAGTGCAGCTTCTGCTGGAGCGGACAGTGAAGGCTGTGAAAAGCGCGCAAGCCTCAGAGCATAGCTCTTGAAGCTGCATTGTCCATTAGGCATTTACAATTCTAAAATGTTAAATAGTTCACCACAGTACACAATGCGCATGAAAACGCAGGTGTGAACATGCCGTTCTTCAAAAGTTTCACAAACAAATTCTCTGCGCCTAAAGCGAACGTACAGTTAAAGCTTGGACAATACAGCGTTACGCTGGGCGAAAATTTAGAGGGCACTTTGACTGTTTCTTCACAAGAGGATTTTGACGCAACCGAAGTTCGGTGCGAAATCTCCTGCGTTGAGGACGCCAGAGTCATAAGAAACATGTATGACCCACAGTTGAGGCGTTATCTGCCGCGGGAAGTACAAGAGTCCCAAGTGCTTTTCGCTGCGAAGCCTGCGTTAAGCGGCGCTACACATTTTGCTAATGGCGAAAACAGGGATCTCCAGTTAAGCATCAACATTCCCGCTGGAGGACGCGCAACAGTTCAAGGCATGAACCAAAGCGTAACATGGACAATAAAAGGCGTCATAGCCGTGGATGGCAGACCCGATGTGGTGTCGAAGACTGCAGTGTTGCAGGTGGTGCAGCCTTCAGCGCAGCCTGTGATTAAAGAAAAAGAGGTTGTCCGCCAAGTCGTGATGATTCCCTGCAAGTACTGTGGAACGTTGATGGATCAGCTTGTGACTACTTGCCCGAACTGCGGGGCAAAAAGAACAGGCTAAAGTGCGTTGGCTAGTTCCAGTTTTCTCGTATGATTAAAGTGGTGGATAGCAGCGCGGCTGCTTCATTGCTTGACCGCGGGAACTGCAGGGAAATTGGGTGGTACAGGGAGGGTTTCGGAAGCCGTCTTGGCGGTTCCAACTCAAGCGGAAAAGTCACTAGTGTCTGCTTACTCATCGTCTTCCGCTTCTGCTTTTGGGACTGGTGTGATGTTGAGGGTTACCAGTTTTTCTCCGCGTAGAATTGTTATTTCTGTTTCTTTGCCAACCACATCATCTGCCAACAAGCGTGGTAAATCGTAGAAGTCTGCGACTGGTTTTCCGTTGAATTTAACGATGACATCGCCCATGGTTAAGCCTGCTTTTTTTGCTGGTGAACCGTGTTCAACTCGGAATATCATTACGCCTGTATCCTGTTCTATGCCTGCTTCGTCTGCGAGTTCTTGCGGTATCATGACCGTATTGGTTACTATGCCCATATAGCCGCGTTTGATTGCCGTGCCCTTCATGAGCCTGTCGGCGACAGCTTTGATTTTGTTGCTGGGTATGGCTATGCCGCGTGACCACACGTAAGCCACGTTCATGCCTATCACTTTGCCAGATGCGTCTGCTACTGGTCCTCCTGAGAAGCCCGGGTTCAGTTGAGCGTCGGTTGCGATTGCGTTTTCCATGGCTGTTCCATGCATGTGCTTAAGCGTAGCGTCTGGGTTGGTGATTATGCCTGTGGTTGCTGTTGGCATTTGCCTGTTGAACGGGTTGGCCAAGGCTATTACGAATTGTCCTGTGTTCAGCTTAGTTGAGTCAGCGAATTCTGCGGGTTTAAAATTGCCGCCGTGTTCTGCTTTGAGCAGTGCGATGTCGTTGTATGGGTCTGTGCCGACTACGGTGGCTGTGTAGGTTTTGTCTCCTTGGCCTATGCGAACAGCGTTTGCTCCTGCGAGGACGTGGTTGCAGGTTACGATGTAGCCTTCTCGGTTTAGGACGATGCCTGTGCCGTGTGACATGTGTGAGTTTACGCTGACGATTGACGGCGCAAGTTTCTGGACGAGTGCGGTTGTGGCGTCAGATATTGATTTTAACAATTCTAAGGGGTTAATTAGTTGGGTCATTTTTGTTATTCACCTCTGAAAAAACAGTAATTGCAACTGGGTATTTGTTGACTGAGGAATGTGTAAAGTCCGTCACACAGGGGTTAAGCGGACATCAAGTGCAGGCTGGAGTCGTCGAAGTAGGCTACGTGTCTTGCCATGGGTGTACGTGCGCATAGCTTGCCAATATAAGCCATAAGCTGGTAAGCAGCTTTTAATGCGCGGTCTAAGTTGGCGTGGTGCAGGAATTTGGCTTCGATAGTGAGTTGCGCTTCGGCGATTTTCGCGTCGATTTGGATGTCGCCATCTTCGGTTATCCACTTCAACGTGATGCCTTCGCTGTTTTCAGCCATGCCTAGCCATCGAAGTAGTCCGAACCATTTTCCTCGAAGGTTCGAAACCAACTGCTGGACTGGCATGTCTGAGGGCAAATACGTTTGCAGCAGAGACACGCGCGATTCAGCACTGCCATTCGAGTGAAGCTTCAGATGCTTAGCGATTTCACGCGTAACCATGTAGCCTTCACTTGTTTTCTTTATTATGCCCTCTTGCTCCAAGCGGTTCAAAATGCGCGATAGTGTTTCTGGATGCAAACCTAAGCGTCGTTTAAGTCCTTCGAACGTGAAGAAGGTGAAGTCTTCTTGGCTTAAGAACGCCAGTATGTCGCTGTCTCGGTCACCTAAGGCAAACGAGGGAAAACCACTATAATCAACGTTAAGCAGCGGAATCATTGCTTCTAACCCAATGGCAACAGAACCTATTAACATTACTCCCAAAAACAACAAAACAGGATGCATAATATAGCGCAATAATAATTCTCCGATATGACCTCCGCCAAACTTTTACGATACAAGAAGGCCATCTGTGCATCGCTAAAGACCAATCCATAAGAAGAACCTGTGTTAACTCAAAGGTTTTTTAATACTTCTTATCAATAGTATGCAAGGGTGATAAATCATTGCCAAATAGCGAAGCAATTGCAGTTTATTGCGGCGGCTTGGATATTCTGCATGAAATCTTCAAGAGTTTAAAGTCGGAGAATTTTGAAGAAGAACTATCAAAGAAATGCGAAGAAATGCGGAGCAAAATAGTTAACATTTTAAATCAGCATGCGGAAATAAAAAACATAGGAAATTTGCTTGAGGAAATGCCCGCCCTTTTAGCTATGGACGCATTTAATCCAATAGTCTTTACTCTAAGATTACCCTCAGCTCTGCAATTGTCAAAAAGAATCAAATGGATATCGGAAATTTTCACGTTCAAATCAGAAGAATTTCAAGTGATTTATGATGGAAAGTTGTTGATGATAAGCGCACCTTGTTCATTAGAAGAGAGACCTATGGGTATTATCGACGCAAGAGATAGGTTCATTGACATGTTAAAACCCATAACTTCTCCGAGAAGAATCGCCCCTTGCGTAACGCATAACTGTTTTGTTATAACCAGCTCGGAAGGGACTAAGCCTGAGTCTAAAGATGTTTATGTTCAGGTCGCAAAAGAAGCGCCAATAGCCGAAGTCAGTAAAGAACTCTATTTGGCGATTGGTTATTCGATGAAAACCTTCTACGGTACTTGCAGGATCAGTGAAGATATAGAAAAAGAACTCAAAAATAAGTTTGTAGAAAACCAAGAGTCCTTATTTAAGAACTTGAAGGACTTAGAAAAATATCGATGGAACAATTTTTTTCAACGCAAAAAAGCGATTGGAAACGTCAAAAAACACATTATTCAGATGCTTGAAATGCTAGCTAAGTATCCTTCACGAATGCAAGAACTCCGAGAGAGTATAGAATTTGTCAGGAGAGAAATGAAGGAAGACGCGCTTTTCCGAGAATTCATGGAAAAAACCGATTGGCTTGAATACGCAGACACCAAACAGGTAGATACTGAAACCATCACTAAAATCATCGACTATGCGCATCGTGAAATGGAAACTCATAAACTAACCGCGTCTGAGACAAGAGCCGCCATGATGGGTGGGTTGGCAGGAGCAAGCGCTACTTTGCTGTTGACGTATCTCTTGAGTCTTTTTGGTTGAATGAAAATTTTGAGCCCGTTAGTTCGACGCTTTTCTAAAAACGATAGGGGTAGGGCCGCTATTGGCTGTTTTCAGCGTCAAAAGCATGTTAAAAAGCTTTGTTCAGTTGCTGATTGTTCCCGCAAGATACGTGGTAAACGCCTCTGTAACTTGCACGTTCACCGTTTTACCAAGCAAGTTTGCTGAGCTCTTGATGACGATGGGTTTGTAGGCGAAGTTGCGACTTATCCACGAGTTGCGAATTTTTCCTTTCTCATCAACTAATACTTCACCTTTCCAGCCTATCCAACTTTGGTTACGCTTAAGCGAAATGCGTTTTGCCAGCTGCGCCATAACTGTGCTGCGCCGTTTGATTTCCACATGATCCACGGATTCGTCGCGCATTTCTACTGCTGCAGTGCGTGGTCTAGCAAAGAACTTGGAGACGTTAACGATGTCAGGCTGCACTTCCTCAATAAGCTTAAGCGTGTTTTCAAAAGCTGAAGGTGTTTCGCTTGGGAAGCCGCAGATTACGTCTGTGGCTAACGTGATTCGTGGGAAGGCTTTTCTGAACGCGTTTACTGTGGCTTTGAACTGTTCGGCGGTGTAGAATCGCTGCATGCGTTTGAGCACGGTGTTGTCGCCGCTTTGCACGGGCAAGTGCACGAACTTGAAAACTCGCTCGTTTCTGAATGCTGCGGTTAGCTCAGTTAAGAATGGCGTTGCCGTGTTAGGTGTCATCATGCCAATGCGTATTTTAAAATCGCCCTCTAGGCTGGTCACAGCGTTCAGCAGCGCTGCAAGGTCTGTGCCGTTGTCTTTTCCGTAGCATGCTGTGTCCTGCGAAGTAAGCCAGAACTCTTTGGTGCCTGTTGCTAAATCGTGCTTCGCGCGTTCGGTGATTTCTTTGATGCTGTAGCTGCGCAAGTGACCGCGAGCGAATGTTACGCAGCAGTAGGCGCATTTGCCTTGGCAGCCATAGTTTATGGGGATTATGCTGATGGCTTGGTTTGTTTTTTGGCGGGGAAGGTTTAGCGGTGGTTTGGCTGTTAACGCGTTTTCTAAAGCCAAGACTTTTTCGCCGTTTATGACGCGTTGCACAATCTGCGCGATTTGCTGTGCTGCTGCTGGTCCAACTGCAGCGTTGAAGCGTGTTTCGCGTTGTAAGCGTTCAAGGTTGATGAGCGGCAGGCAACCTGCGATTATTGTTTTCTTGTTTTTCGGCGTGCGTTTGATGGCGTTGATTACGCGGTTTTCTGTGGGTCCTTTCACAGCGCAGGTGTTGTAGATTATTATGTCTGCAGCTGCGGCGGAATGAGTCAGCGTGTATCCTGCTTGGGTTAGGCATCCTGCTATGGTTTCGCTGTCTGCTTGGTTTGTGGAGCATCCGTAGGTTTTGATTAGTATGTGCATGTTTTTTCATCGTGCAGGCGTATCGGATGAGGTAATGGGGAATGAAAAAATAAAGCTTGCTTTGTTTGGAATTTACAGGAAGCTGCAACAATGTTGATGCACACTTTATAAGGGATGGCACGAACATGTTATGCACATATTTATATCATAATATATAGATGTATAATCTACTTTTATAATCAGTATAGTTCGCGGTGTGGGGGATAACGTGTGAAACTAATAACTCTGTATTTGCCTGAAACGTATATAAAAGCTTTGGATCAGCTTGTAACTGAATGTTTCTATCCGAACAGGGCTGAGGCAATTCGCGTGGCAATTCGCGACTTAATCAGCGCTGAGGTGTGGAGGCGGAAAGGCGTTGACTAAGCATGCAGATGAAATTGCAGTGAAAGCGCATCTGGAATTGGAGGACGTGAACAAAGTTGTTGCAAGCACGGCTGAACTGGTATGCAATGAAGCGGTTGTCATTTACGACGGACAAGTTAAACCCGTGCAGAAAATCGCGCCTGCCAAGGTGAAGGTGACCACGGTGCAGAGCAAAGTGGACAAAGCTATTCACAAACTGTATGACTTGGAGCAAAGCGGAGAAGCAGAGAAACCGCTTAACGTGGACTTAGACCTTTACCAAATGGAAAACTACTAGCAAGCTGAACTTCCCCTTTTCCTATTTTTCAGTTGCGTTTGGAACTAGCGCGTGGAGAAGACTATAGCCCCCTTATTTATAGTTCCTTTATATAGTTCTGTGGGAAGCGTTGCAGACCTACCCCCTACTGGTTTCTGCAATGAACCACTAATAGGCTCCAAATATGCTCGCGTTTTCAACATGCTAATGCGCTGGTTTTCCGCCAAAAATGCCTCACCTCAGCCGCAGTTGACATGTGGGTTTTCCCTGTTTTCGAGCACTGTATTATGTTGGTAGCCCGGAAGAGACTCGAACTCTTGTCAAGGGCTCCAGAGGCCCCTATGCTTGGCCACTACACCACCGGGC
>CAZDLK010000074.1:0-6262 GCA_964506435.1 uncultured Candidatus Bathyarchaeia archaeon
GGCTGATCCAGAGAAAATTTTGGGCATAGTCACCAAAACAGATCTAATGCACACGTTGACAAAGCAATATTAAAAGTGCCATCATCAAAAGCAAATTATTGGCATTGAGCATAAATTTCGCTTACGGTTGAAGTTCCGCATCCAAAATTAACCATTGTACACGTTAAACTTTAGAGCACGTTTGTAACTAGCGTTGCTGTTGTCCTCAAGTTTGCAGTAAAAGAACAAATATTATTAGGTAATATCCGCATATTAACATCCTACAGGTTTGTTTATGAGCCAACAAGAAGCGCACCATGATGCAACCATGCCTCGAATTGGCAAAATAAGCACTTTAACGGTTGCGCTGGTGGTGGCCATAGCGGTTTTGGCGACTTTGGGCATAATCTTTACTCCAGCAAGTGACAGTTTTGTACCCGCTATCGAGGATGTAGTTGACACCTTGCTTACTGTAGCCACTGATGTTCTCTATCTTCTCGGCGGCGGACTCGTCTTTTTTGGGTCAATCCTCGTGATTGTCCGCTTCTTGCAGATCAAACTGAAGGAGCCATACAAGCCCTCAGGCGTCACACGTTACTTGTCTGGATATCTGACGCTGAGTCTCGAGTTCTTTATCGGCGCGGAGATCATTAAAACAACGACTACCAGAACATTTGAAGAGTTCTCAGTGCTTATACTGATTATTCTAAGTCGAGGTCTCTTCAGCCTAATTCTGTACTTAGAGCGAAGATGGCATGGTGCAGCGGAGACAGAATAACTCCAATATTGCCTTTTCCAGTTTTATGAACACTGAGAATTTATGATTACCAATCATGGATTAAGCGTCATCATGGGTGTAAGATTTAAATCTCACTGGCTTACTTTTTAAAAAGGTCAGCTCGGGGTAACATGGGTGAAAATAAGGTACTGAGCACAACTCTGGCGAATTCTGAAGGAAAATGTGCTCAGAAAGAACTTGATTTGGACAGATTGCCCGGAATCAGCGGTGATACTAAGCAATTATCTAGTGGACTGCGCGATAAATTTAAATATAATCACCCTGAATCCCATGTCTATTCCAAAGGGGAAACTAGAGGTAACTGTGAAAGGATGACTGTAGCAGCAATTTCCAAGGAGGGCGCTCCCTGTGCTTGTTGAATCCGCTATTGCTTTTCTGCTCATTCTAGTAACCGTATCGGCGATATACTATCTAGGGCGTCGTGCTTCGCCCAAACCAGCCCAAAGCGAAAACGAGCGGTCAGAATACGCTTGCGGTGAGAAAGCGCCTCTTCAGAGGCTAAAAATCAACGTGTCACTATACAAGTACCTCATATATTTCACGATTCTTGATTCATCCGTTATGTTGCTCGCGTTCGCTGCTCTTGGGCAAGGCTTGAACATACCTTTTCTGCTTCTTTATCTGTCCATAATTTTTGCGTCAAGCCTGCTTCTTCTTGAAGGAGGCAAAGAATAGTGGGCATATCTAACCCGGTGCTGTGGGCGCGGCTGAAGTCGCCGTGGGTTCTGCACTTCAACTCTGGCGCATGCAACGGCTGCGACATTGAAGTAGTTGCCCTCCTAACGCCGCGGTATGATGTGGAGCGTTTCGGGATTAAACTTGAGCCTTCACCGCGGCATGCTGATGTCCTGTTAACAACCGGTGTCGTCACGAAACAGTGTGCCGAACGGTTGAAACGTATTTACGAGCAAATGCCTGAACCCAAGTTTGTGGTAGCCATAGGTGCGTGTGCGTGTTCAGGCGGTGTGTTCAAAGGGAACTACCCGGTGCTAGGCGGTGTAGACAAAGTAATCCCTGTGAACGCTTACATTCCTGGTTGCCCGCCGAGGCCAGAAGCTATAATTGACGGGGTAGTGAAACTGCTCAACTCGGTGAAACCTGCGAAACCCGCAAAGGAGGAGAAACCAAATGGCAGCAAGTGACCAAGACTTTCTGGTTGCTCTCCAAAGTAGACTGGGCAGCAGTGCTCAAATTCAGCCTGCTCACCTCGGGCGAGCTTCAATCCAAGTTAAAGCTGGCTCCCACCGGGATGTTTTGAAAATTCTGCTTGAAACCGATACAAGCGCTGGCATATCCGCGCTAACTGGCTTAGACTTGGGTGAAACAATAGGTTTAATGTATCATATGCGCAGTAACAATGCAATAGTCACTATTCGAACAGAAGTGCCGAAGCAGAACCCGACAATATCAACGATTGCAGATATACTTCCCGGCGCAGTTTTCCATGAAAGAGAAGCAGCGGACCTCTTCGGTGTAGTCTTTGAGGGACATCCGAATCCAGCTAGACTTGTTCTTCCTGAAGACTGGCCTGATAACCTTTTTCCGCTTAGAAAAGATGCAAAAATAGAGGAGGCCACATTTAAACCTGAAAATTCACAAGGCACTGCTGAAGCTGTTCAGCCTCAAAGTGACGGCGAACTCGTCAGCATCACTGTGGGTCCTCAGCATCCAGCTCTGTTAGAGCCTGAGAAGTTTTCTCTGAAAGTTGACGGTGAAATCGTGAAGCAGGTTGAACCCCGCATTGGCTACGTGCACAGAGGCGTGGAAAAAGCAGCTGAATCGCGGACTTACCTGCAGGATGTTTACTTGGTTGAACGCATCTGCGGAATCTGCAACTCGTGCCACGCCACAGCCTTCGTGGAGGCGGTGGAAAAAATACTTGGCACTGAAGTGCCGCCTAGAGGCAAATACTTGCGTACGATAATTTTGGAGTTGAACAGGCTTCATAGTCACTTGCTGTTGCTGGGGCACGCTGGGCTTGAGATTGGTTATGAAACCCTGTTTCAGTACATGTGGCGCGACAGAGAACCCATCATGGACTTGACCGAACTGCTTACGGGCAACCGTGTGGTCGCGTCAACTTTAACTGTGGGCGGTGTGCGCCGAGACATTAAGGAAACAGATTTTCCGAAGATTAAAACTGCGCTTGCGAAACTGAAGAAGCAAATGGATTTCTACAGGCGAATCTATGAGGATGAGCCTACGCTGAAGATGCGTACTCAAAATGTTGGTACGCTTTCAAAGGAGGACGCGTTGAAACTCTGCGTTGTCGGTCCAGTAGCTCGAGGTTCAGGCGTCAGCATTGATGTGCGCAAAGAGGAGCCTTACGAGGCGTATGGTGAAATTCCTTTTAAGCTAATAACGTATAATAGTGGAGATTCATGGGCGCGGTTCATGGTTCGCTTAGACGAAATTGTCGAAAGCATCAACATAATTGATTACGCGTTGGATAATCTGCCTGCTGGGCCGTTCAGGGTTAGGGTGCCGAGGGTTGTGCCTGCAGGTGAGGCGGTTAACCGTGTGGAAGCGCCCAGAGGTGAGCTTTTCTATTACGTGAAGAGCAACGGTACTGCTTATCCAGAACGCGTTAAAGTGCGGACTCCGACTTTTGCTAACATTCCTGCTTTCCTTAAGACCGCTGAAGGCGGCAGCATAGCAGATGTTCCTGCGAACTTCGTAAGTTTAGACCCGTGCTTTTCGTGCACAGACAGGTAGGATGAAAAAAAGCATGGTTTTAGACTTATTGTTTCTTTTCCGCGTGTTGGTTTTCCCGGGTTTCACGTTCATCCTGTTCTTAACCATGTTTTGCGATTGGGTAGAGCGCAAGATTGAAGCCCGAATGCAGAACCGTGTTGGCCCAAACTTTACGGGACCCGCTGGTATTCTTCAGCCTTTTGCCGACTTCGTTAAGCTGCTAACGAAGGAAGATATTGTTCCGCGCGGTGCGAAAAAAACTGTTTTCAAGCTTGCGCCTATTTTTGCCTTTTCAATCATCGTTTTCGCCATGTCCTTTTTGCCGGTTGACGGTGCTGCTGTAATAACTGACGCAAGTTTTGCTGGAGACTTGATTGTTATTATGGCGTTAATTACTGTGGCTAATTTTCTTCTGTTTCTTTCAGGGTGGGCTTCTGCGAGTCCGTACGGCGCTGTTGGCGCGGCGAGAGTTTTGACGCAGTTTCTTGGTTATGATATTCCCTTGCTTCTTCTCGCGTTGACACCTGCATTTTTAGCAGGGAGCCTTACCATTTCGGTGATAGCGGCAAGTCAATATTTGCCATTCATAATTTTGGCGCCTTGGGCTTTTGTGTTGTTCATAGTAGCTATGCAGGCTGAGTTGGAGAAAGACCCGTTTGATATTCCCCACGCGGAAAGCGAAGTTGTAGGCGGCTTGGAGACTGAGTATTGTGGTGGCAAATTGGCTTTTCTGCATCTTACGCGTGATGTGCAGATTGTTTTTGGCGCAGCGCTTGTGGTTGAACTGTTTCTCGGTGGACCATATGGTCCCGTGTTTTTCGGTTTGCCAGAGTTCTGGTATTCTTTATGGTTCGTGCTTAAACTATTGGCTGTTGTAGTAATCACGGAGTACGTGACGTGTCTGTTTGCAAGATTACGTATTGACCAAGTGTTATCTGCTAATTGGAAGGTGCTGCTGCCGCTTTCAGTGTTGTCGCTTGCGTTGACCGCTGCGTTGGCTACGTGGGTTTATCCTTTGGTGATGTAAACTATGGGAAAGAAACGTGTGTCGCCGATGATAAAAGAACTGCTTTCGAATCTCTTTGTTAAGCCTGCTACTAGCAAGTATCCTTTTGTGAAGGCTGAAGTTGCCGAGGGCTTCAGGGGCAAGCAGGTGTATGACAATAATCTTTGCATCAGTTGTGGTCTGTGCTCCAGAGATTGCCCAGCTAAAGCTATTGAAATGGTTGAAGTTGAAGGCAAGCGGCGTCCGCTGTTTCATCTTGACCTCTGCATTTTCTGTTATCAGTGCGCTGAAAGCTGCCCGAGAAACGCTATAACGAGCACGCTGATTTTTGAATTAGCCTCAACCAATAAATCTGACTTGGTAATAACTCCTCAACCGAACTCGCAAAAAGGAGACGGTGCACAGAAATGATTGTTGAGTTACTCTCGGCGGGACTGGTGATTTCGGCTTGTTTAGCGATTTTTATCGACGAGCCAATTTACTGTGTTGCCTCTCTAGCGGATACGCTCATTTTTGTGGCATTGCTCTACGTGTTAAGCGATGCTCTTTACGTTGCTGTTTTCCAGTTTGCTGTGGGCGCTGGAACGTTGGCGATTCTCTTTTTGTCTGGAGAGATGCTTAGCGAAAAACCCGCGAAGAAGCCGCCGCGGAAAAAAATGGTCGGTATAATTATGGCTGGAGCGCTTTTGTCTTTACCCGCCATTTTCCTCTCGATTTCAGGACCAAGCAGCGCTGCTGGCGGGGCCACATTTGAAGAAGCCCTGTGGAACTTGAGAGCCTTGGATGTTGTCCTTCAGGGCTTGGTTATGATGGGTGTGGCTTTAGGAATAGCCATAGTTTTGTACGAGAAGAGGAAAGGTGCAAAGTAATGGATTACGTTATTTTATCTTTGGTTTTGCTGGCGATTGGCATTTACGGCTTGTTAACCAAGCGTGACTTGCTGAAGGTGTTTGTGTCAGTTGAGTTAATCGCTACGGCTGCGACGTTGAATTTTGTGATGCTTGCGTCTTCTTTAAGCAAGGGTTTAGGCGAAGCATTCTTGATATTGGCATTTTCTACTGATACTTGCGTGAGCGCCGTGATTTTGGCGTTGCTGGTTATTGTTCACAGAAAATATGGAACAAGCGACATTGGCGAGTTAGTTAAAAGGGAACAGGGCAAAGAGCAGGAAGAGGTTGAAGACTAATTGTTGTCTGATGTTTCATCATGGCTTGTTTGGATTCTTCCGTTGGTTTCAAGCTTATTTGTGCCGTTAATTGCACGTTTAGGCGGAAAAGCAAGAAACGGTTTCGTAGTGATAATAAGCTTAATCACAACTGTTTTAGCGTTTTCGCTTGTTCCTGACGTCTATTTCAGCAGTTCTGAAGAGGCTTTAGGTTTCTCAGTGGCTTGGATTTCTTCAACCATAAAAGCAGGCGTCTTCATTGACCCGCTGAGCGTTTTATTCACGTGTCTTGTTGCCTTTTTCGGATTAATCATCGCCATTTACTCTTTAGGGTACATGAAGGATGAAGAAGGTTTAACACGTTACTACTTTTTGCTGTTGCTCTTCATCGGCTCAATGATAGGCCTCGTAGTTTCGGATAATTTCCTTCAAATGTTCATTTTCTGGGAGAT
The DNA here is from genome assembly GCA_964506435.1 of uncultured Candidatus Bathyarchaeia archaeon. GTDB lineage: Archaea > Thermoproteota > Bathyarchaeia > Bathyarchaeales > Bathycorpusculaceae > JAOZHU01. The sequence continues at coordinate 6,096 of CAZDLK010000074.1, forward strand.
GGTGGGTCTCTGCTCTTACTCGCTGATTTCCTTCTGGTACAAGCGCCCTGAATCTATCCGCGCAGGCGCCAAAGTCTTCTTGATGACTCGCATAGGCGACATTTGCTTGCTGGCGGCTATTGGCATTCTTTACGCGAGTTTAGGCTCATTTTCTTTCCGCTACACCA
>CAZDLK010000075.1:0-5912 GCA_964506435.1 uncultured Candidatus Bathyarchaeia archaeon
GAAGCATTAATTGGGCCTGTCTTGCGGTCGGAAGCTGTGGATGTGGACAACGCGGAGCTTTATCTGTTGGACGGCACATACCTTGGAACATTGAATCAGCTCAGAAGAGCATAGGGAACGCTTCGCGCATAGAAGGGCAAGCATCATAATGTCACACTTAAATATGCGCTGGCGATTCAGTTATTTACGGTTTTGAAAAGGAGTTTGAAAAAGATGCCTGCTGTAGAGGTTGGCAGAATCTGCGTAAAATTGGCTGGTCGTGAAACTGGCAGAAAATGCGTCATAATCGACGTCATGGACAAAAGCTTTGTGCTAATAACTGGACCACAAAAAGCCACCGGAGTCAAGAGAAGAAGAGTTAACATGAATCACGTTAAACCGCTCCAAGACAAAATCGATATCCCACGAGGAGCATCAGACGACGAAGTCACCACAGTTTTAAAAAACGCTGGCAAACTAGAAGAAATGACGCCGAACATAAAAACATCATCGGTATAAGCCTAAACGCTTATACTTCATAGCCTCTTTTTCTACACAATAGGAGAGCACAAAATCCGCATGCCGAAAACAGCTCCGCCATGGGAAATCAAACGCGAACTGCAAATAAAAACAGAGGGCACTACAGACCCAAAACACGGTTGCGCCCCTCAGGAGAGACCAGCAGACGCGTACATTCGCTACGGCGTAATAAACTTGGACAAGCCAGCTGGACCAACAAGCCATGAAGTTGCCGCGTGGACAAAAAAAATCCTGCACCTAACCAGCATAGGACACGGCGGAACATTAGACCCAAAAGTAACAGGCGTCTTACCCGTCACTTTGGAAGATTCTACGAAAATCGTTCAGGCGCTGCTTTACAGCGGCAAAGAATACGTCTGCATAATGAAACTGCACGGCGACGCCGACGAAGGTCGCATCCGCAAAGTGCTGAAAGAGTTCGAAGACGTCATCTACCAGCGTCCGCCGTTGAGGTCTTCGGTTAAGCGGCAACTGCGAACCAGACGCATCTACTACATTGACTTCATCGAGAAAGATGGACGCAACGTCCTCTTCAAAGTCGGCTGCGAAGGCGGAACCTACATCCGCAAACTCTGCTACGACATAGGCGAAATCCTAAACTGCGGCGCCCACATGCAGGAACTCCGCAGAACACGCGCAGGACCCTTCACAGAAAACAGCGACACCAGAGTAACGTTACATGATGTGGCGTACTGGTTTGCAGAGTGGCAAGAAAAGAAAGACCCAAAAATCCTGCACAAGTTCATTCAGCCTATGGAAAACGCGTTAGCGTTACTTCCTAAAATCGTAATCCGCGATTCAGCAGTTGATGCTTTATGCCACGGCGCAAGCTTAACGGTGCCAGGCGTCTTATCCGTTGAAAGCGACATAGCGAAAGATTCGGTCGTAGCGATTTTCACTTTGAAAGGCGAAGCCGTGGCTCTAGCGAAAACGCTTCTCTCCACAGAAGAAATCTTGAATTTAAAGCATGGCACAGTTGCCGCGCTCCAGCGGGTTGTCATGCCCAGAGGCACTTACCCCAAAGTGTGGAAAAGTGACAAAAAAGAATGACTGAGCGAAAACGCAGTGCGGAACACTATTTTGCGGCGTTCCCCACATCTGAAGCGAAACTCGGCTTAATCCGCACGAACTTGCGCGGTAAAACCTTCGAGTTCCTAACTGCCGCAAGCGTTTTCTCCAAAAAACGAGTCGATACAGGAACACGAGTGCTTATAGAAAACATGACGTTGCCCGAAACAGGCTACGTTCTGGATTTAGGCTGCGGATACGGAGCCGTCGGCATAGCAGCCGCCACCTTCAACCCGCGACTGCATGTGATAATGACAGACGTGAACGCCCGTGCAGTCCACCTTGCAAAACACAACATTGAAAGAAACAAGGTAACTAACGCTGAAGCCAGATACGGTTACTTGTACGAGCCAGTTGAAGACTTGAAGTTTAACTGTGTCCTTTCGAACCCGCCAGTGAGCGCAGGCATGGCAACCGTGCAAGCCATCATAGCCCAAGCGCCGAAAGTAATGGCAAACAAAGCTACTTTCCAGATGGTTGTCAGGTCCAAAATAGGCGCAAAAACGTTGCCGCCAGTCTTCAACGAGGCGTTTGGAAATTTTGCGGTTCTTGCGATAGAAAGCGGATTCAGGATTCTTGCTGCCACAACCTGAACCAAAAGTTGGAATGTTATCAGTTATTCTTGCGGATGTTAAACAAGTATATCCACAAAATCAATCCTATAGTGGTTGCGGCAACCATTGGAATCGCAATCTGTTCAAGGATACCTATTGCCACGTCAAGAGGTTGAACAAGCGCCAGAATAAGAGCCATAGCGCCTGACTCTAAGGCAAAACCAAGCAAGCCTGCCTTCAACAAGTAAGCTTTTCCAGCCAGTTTTGAAGTAACCAAACCTGAAATTAAGCCTATAAGGATAGTTGAAATCGTGCAAGGCAGCGCTGTGGCACCGCCCAACGTGTAACGATGTAAGCCTCCTATTAGGCCAGCAAGTAAACCTGAAAAAGGTCCGCCAGCTATGCCTGCAATCATCACTGCGAACTCTCTCACGTTAATTATTGTTCCACTAGGCAGTTTAGTGCCCATCAGCGTTGCGAAGATGGCTAACAAACCTAGAGCCAAACCAATTGCCACCATAGTCAACTTGGTGTTTTTTGAAGCGGATAAATTGAAAACTTTGAAGCTAAAGCAGACAAGCGATAGCACAATAATGAAAGCGGCAGTTCCCAGCAGCGTAAAGATGCTTGTGAGAATTGATACGATGTCAGTCATTTAGGGTCGCTCCCTTTTTGTTAAGGATCAAATAAAAATTCTTCGCTCAAAATGCGGACTCTTACTACCCGCCATTGCAACACCATAGATGCTTATGGTTGCCCAGAAACACGTTAGTTGCCTGCAAGCACCTCAACAAGTTTAACAACCTGTTCAACAACGTAGGCGTTTATGACTTCGCCCTTGTCCTTTGCAGCCAGAGTTGGGTCGCCGTTCACGCCGCCCACAAAATACCTTTCAGGGTCAGGCACAACCTCGAACCGCGGCGCAGTCATGGCGCCAGCTTTGCCCTTACCCTTCACCAAATCGGGGCGAATAGCCATCACCCGCGAAGTCTCAACGGCAGCCGCGTGCCCATCGCTCTCAGGGAAACCCAAGTTTTTCACTTCGAACGCAAAGTCAAAGTCCGACAACACCATAATCCGCGTCTTCTTCGCCGACACTGGGCTCTGGTGCTTTACAACTTCCTGTGCTGCCAACCGCAACGCCACCATGTGCGAGGAACCTGCGTGCCCGCTCAAGACGATGATGCGGTTGAAGCCGTTGCGCACCAGTTCAGCCAGCACATCTCGCGCCACCAGCCGCAAGGTCTCAAACCCAATGCTTATGGTGCCGGGAAAGTTCCTGCCCGCATTGCAGACACCATGCCGAAAGGGAGGCGCCACCAAACACCCTGTCCGCTGAGCAACCTCCACAGCAACATACTCGGGTTGGATGCTGTCCGTGCACAGCGGCAAATGATCACCATGCTCCTCTACGCTGCCAACTGGAAAAATGATGACTGCACCTGCCTTTGCGGCTGCAGCGGCTTCTTTGGTGCTGAGTTCATCCAGCCACACGTAACCTTGTTTTTTTGTTTTGGTTTCGGCAACTTTCATGTCCTATTCCTCACCGTGTTTCTACGGTTCTCCAGTTTATAAACGGCACCTGTAAAAGTTTATGTGGCATTGCGAAAGTATAATAAAACCGCGAGGGCATGACTAAGCGGAAATGAGCCGGGGTCTCCTAGCCAGGCAGGGAGCAAGCCTGGAGATGGCTGTGCACAGGCACCATAAAGCTTGTGGCCTCTCGGGGCCGCGGGGGTTCAAATCCCCCTCCCGGCGCCATTCTCTTTGGTTGTGGTCCGTGTTTGATTTTTAGACTTAACGTTATAATCTCCCAAGGCTTCTTTTTCGCTTTTTTGTGGGATTCCTCAAGAATTCAGGGTGTGAAAAGGCTAAATGTAACTCTGTTTAGAATGCATATGGATGAAGAGGCAAGGCAGACGTAGAATTGAAGCGCTTTTTAGTAAAATGATATTGCAGATTCTGCTCAAAGAGGGACCTCTGGGTCCAGATGAATTAGCACAGAACCCCACTGTCCTGTCTTTTTATTTTCGTGTATTCCAAGAACAAGACAAGGGACATCAGGTAAAACCTGACGAAAACGTGGACATAGAGTTCGCGTGCAATGAGCTTATCAATCAAAAACTGTTACATTTTAACGATGCGGGTAAGTATGAGTTAACTGAAGCGGGCAAAACCCAAGCTGAGTACGATGAACATCGTTCTCGTAAAGGTTTAACTTTTCTTAAGACTAAGGTTTTAACCCCCACGGCTGCTGTCAGAAACTCGATGATTAGCGTGGGTTTTTTGGCGGTGGCGCAGCTTTTAGTCGGGTTTTTTAGTGGTAGCGTAGCGCTAATCGCAGATGGCACAGATAACTGCGTTAGCACGGTTTCATCAGGAATTGTTTGGTTGGGACTGCGGCTTAAGAAGGAAACTGCATGTGCTGTGACTATAATTGTGCTGATGATAGTTAGTGCGGTAAGCATAGGCGCTAACTCGGCGATTTCTCTGCTTAACGGCATAAGCAACTCATTTCTGCCCATATCAATGCCCTACTCAGTCATTATTGTTGAATCAGCAGCGTTGATATTTGCGTTAGTTCTTTCCTCCTATCAACGGTTCGTCGGAAAAAGAAGCCGAAGCCTAGTACTGATATCTCAATCAATCGACTCTAGAAACAACATTCTTTATTCTGCTGCAGTAATAGCCAGCGCGATTTTCTCAGTCGTTGGAGTGTACTGGTTCGATGCAATCGTTGGTGGATTTATCGCCATCAAAATTACTTATGACGGATTGAATTTGTTGAGAGACGTTTTTAATTCTTCAAAGGGGCACACGCCAGATTTTGAAAAGTTCAAGCTGCCCTTTGAAGAACGGATACAGCGTAGGCAAATAGAGAGCTTTAGGCTTTGGATATTGTACGCCCTGCAGAAAGAAAAAATTCATACAAAACAAGAGATAATTGGTTCGCTTAAAAAAACCTACGCCCAGAAAAGTGCGCCGTCGTTAATGGTTCAAGCCGCATTCGGGGAAGAATATGACTTCGAAAAAAACTTTGAGGATTTACTTAAGCCTTTAGTAGAGAACGCATATGTGCTTGAAAACGAGGGAAATTTTATCCTAAGCGAAAAAGGAAGTGCCCATATCAAAAAAATGCTCAGAAAACTGCGATATAACCAAACCGCCATTTAATAGTAAACGGGGGATAGAATCCCTCCTAGCGCCTACAGTAAACCTTTTTATTTTTGCACGTTGCTGCTGAGCCAACGTGTGTTGCGAAAAAACGGTTTAGTAGAAGTTTCGAGCTTCTTTTCTTTTTTCCGCTTCTTCGTAGAAGCGTAGAACTTCGTCGATGATTTCCACGTTGGAAAGCAGCATTCGCCTGCAGCAGTAGCGCTTGATGCCTAAGCTGTCTAAGACGTCGCTGGCGTTCTCGCCCGTTTTGATTCTGCGGGCGAATTCTTCCCAGCGGTCGCCTATCAGTTTGCCGCAAGTGAAACATCTTACGGGAATTATCATCTACGTGTTCTCTCCTTTACCTGTAGCTTTTCTGCTCTTTAGCTCGGGCACCTGGTCCTCCGAACTTCTTGGGTTCCTTGCTTCGGGAATCACCCACAATCATAGTTCTGTCATACTCGGTGAACACAGTGCGCAAGTGAGAGCTTTTGGTCCACTTCAACAGTGCATTTGCAACTGTTACGCGTGCAGCTTCCGCCTGACCCATGTAGCCTCCACCTGAAGTTTTGATGTCCATGTCCAGTTGTTTCCAAACATCTTCGCCAGCCTGCA
>CAZDLK010000076.1:0-5823 GCA_964506435.1 uncultured Candidatus Bathyarchaeia archaeon
TGCCGTTTGTTTTGACGATTAATTATAATCCTGCTATTGCGCAGATTAGCTTGAAAGGCAGCGCTTACGTTACGGGTGATAAGGGCGAGTTGGATAGGGTGGTTAAGGATTATGAGGATAAGAAGCCGCCGCCACCAGTAATAGTGCAGTCAATTTCTAATGTAGTGTTTATCGAGTCAGTGCTGATTTCAAGAACACTAAACATTCCACCACCAATACCATTGCCACAGATACCGGAAGCAAAACAGCCCACAACAAAACCATCAAGCAGCAAAGAATACACAACATAAACCACAAAAATATGCGCGTATAGCTCCAGTTGAACTTGTCTTCTAAAATGGTAATCCCCCGGCGAAAGTGTCTTACGCTTGCCAACGCTCACTCGCAGAAAGATTGATCTCAGTTCATGTGGCAAGCAATAAAACGTTCACTCTAAAATCCTTGGTTTCTAATATGTCTTTGAAATATTGGCGATAAGGTGTGCAACCTATTTTCCACAAGCCAAGAAAGGGGATCGCCTTCGATATATTGGGGAATGCATTTGGAAGCTTCTATTGCCGCGGACCGGTTAATTCCTGAGCGGATAAGCTGAATAGCAGTTGGGGTACAGGCTCCAAGTTCCAACATCTCAGGCACTGAAAGCTGATATTCTAGCCATTTTCGCACTTGCTCTTTCTCAGAATCATCAGATCGAACAAGGTGGTTCTCCACCATTGAACGCAATATGTCAGCCCAGAGGTTAAAGTATTTAACAAGTTCGAATCTGACATCATTATTAATTCGAGCAATGACTTCAAGAACCACTTTGTCAAGTTGGGGCAGATCTACATTTTCGCCATCAAGATCTTTTTCAATAATATATCTCAGAGTTTTTTGTTGAAGCCACAGTACGGCGTTGTAAACAATTTTGAAAATGGAATAAGAACGATGTCTACTCTCACCATATTGTTTATTAATTGAACTCTCGATGTCAAAAATTTTGTTTAGCTTAGCCGCAACTTCTTCAAATTGGCGGTAAAAATTCTTTTCGGCAAAGTTAGCTTCACGAGAATTCAATCCATCTCTGCTCAGTGGATGTTTGCCAATAAACCACTCCCTTTCATTACCCTTGATTTGGTGATATAACACATCTTGAAGTAAGGGATCCAGAGTTGGATTAAGTCTGAGTATTTCTTTCGGAATAGCAAGATCGCGGATTGATTCTAAAATATTCTTACTAACTAAATCAATTTCTTGTGTGTCAAGTCCTTTTCTTTGCAGATATTTTCTTAACTCGGATGGCGACCTCAAGGCTTTGTGCCGCAATAGGATTATAGTGTAAATCACAGCTTGATCAGCATTCATGAGCGTTGACGGTTTCTTCAGATTAGCTATTAATTGCTCTCTTTGATTGAAGGCTCTGTTTGTTGCTGGAATTATCTCCTTTCTGAAATCTGAATCCAGCTTTTCGTTAGCCCATTTTTCATTTTCTAACTCGATACAATAGACGGACCCATTCAATTTAGAGCTAACTCGACCTGCCCGCCCAATAAGATTACCGAACTCGAAATCATCAAGTGGCGTCCTGCGATCATTTTTGAAAGGACGATAAATGAATATCTTGTCTGCGGGCAAGTTTACTCCTTCAAGCAATGTTGAGGTGCAAGCCATATTCTTGATATCGCCGTTTTTGTAAAGTTCCTCAATTTCTAATTTTGCTAACTCAGGAATCATCCCATGATGGAAGGCGACACCCTTCTCCAAGCATCTTATCAGAGAATACCTAGGGTGAATCTCGTGACTGAGATATTCAATTAGTTCATTAATTCTTTTGTTCTTATTCAGCTCATGATCGTTATCAGAGGTCACCTCTGCTAAAGCAAGCGCATAATGCTCTGCTGTCGTTCTCCTTGGTGCAAATAGTATATTTGTACTATCTGCCCCGTACGCGGCTACAAATTCTGCCATCGCTTTTTTTGAATTGCTTTTAAGCCTTGAATATTGAGCTTTTTCAGTTGCGATTGTTGTCTTTATTGTTTTCCCGCTGGCGCTTTTAAGGAAAACCGTCATTTGGTTATTATTGGCTTTTAAGACTCTAAAAACAGTTTTCAACTGAAATACAGGTGCAATTCTCGAGTCGACTACGGGTGAAAACAGACCACTAAGTTGCATAACAGTGTTCGTTAAATTTTTGAGATATGGTCCTGCCATTACTATCTTGGCTTCGCTTTGGAGTCGTAAGAGTTCATTTAAAATGTATTCAAATAGAACGCCGCGCTCGGCATCTTCCAGCTTTTGGATTTCATCGAAGAATATGAAGTCAATTTTTAGTTCATTGGGACTCTCTTGAAGAAGACGAAGACACCGCTCGGGTGTTAGCACGAAAATTTCCTTTTTTTCTACCTCTGATGGTTCTCCGAATGCAATTCTTACAGAAACATCTTTTTCTAGTTTTTTTCTCAAAATAGCACTTACTTCATAAATCAACGCTTTAGTTGGGACAATATATAATGCCTTAAAACGGCTTTTTTTACGACACAATTCAGTAATGTAATTCTGAACCATAAATGACTTGCCTGCTGAAGTAGGTCCGCTTATAGCCATAATCTGAATAGCTTCGTTAAGTCCCTGCCATAATCTCTTCTGAAAATCGCTCAAATATATTTGAGAATCATGAAGTTGAAGACTAGCAAGGGCTCTTTCCAGAGAAATTTCCAAATCAAGCACATCATCGAATTTAACTAATAGGCTATTTTTTTCGGAATTAAAAATTTTAGAGAGATGTCTTGTTTGTTGGATGTTCCTACTTCTTGAGAGAAGAACATAACAATAGCTCTCATACTGCCGATTTCGCTTCTCCAAATAAGCCAAGATTGCGAATGAAATCGCCTTTTGTTTGTGTTCATCATTTGGACTAGAAGCTAACAATGAAGCAAGCAAAGAGGCTTTGTTCAATTCAGTTTCGGATAATGAAAACTGTTCATTTGCAGGTCCCACCTGCGTAGTATTGCTTTCTCTGAAAAATTGTTTTAGCGTTAAAGTGTCTAGAACTTCATTCAAGATTGGATGATTGAACGCATATTCAAATATGGATGACAATACGGCTCACCGATACTCAACGTTATGAATTGCCTTGAAAAGTGAATTTCGGAAATTATCCACGCTACTGATTGGAATGAAGAAAAAATCTAGGTATACTTTCTTAAGTGTCGCACGATTCGTTTTTATTTTCTCGACTATCGTCGGCATAATTTCTTTGGCAAGTGAGCCAAACTCTTTGTACGCCATTCTCTCTCCATCAGCTTTGTCTTGACAAATCGCCTCAATTTTGCTTATTTTTTCTTCATCATAAACAATGAGAATAGGGTGCACTTTATTCACATTCTGGTACTCTATGGATTGAGTGTCTAGCACTTTCAATAGAAAATCAAGCTGTTGTTGTGACAAATCTTTTGTTATGTTTTCCCTGACCACTAATAATTCAGCTTTAATCTCGGAATCAGAACTTGTTGGCTTGTGAAAGTTGTCTACTGATTCTAGCGCTTTGTTCATTGCTTTATTAATGTCTTGATAGACTTTTGCCTCTCCAAGAAGAAGAGCGTCCTTGTCCTTGTAAGGTCCGAAGAAAACACCATCTGATCCTTTAATTTGGTCATTTGGATCAGAAAGAGATCTTATTTTGTGCGCAATCATAGGTGTCTTAAGAATAGCCTCGACTATCAAAAATAGCAATAATTCGCCATACTTTCCTTCTTTCTGAGGATTAACATCACCGAAAAAGGTCGCGGCTTTTCGCCAAGGCTCTTGTCCTTTCTGCTCCCAGTTTTTTATCTCAGCTTCACTAAAAACAAAATGTTTAATTGAATCCGCCATGAACTCGACTAAACCCTGCATGTTCTCCTCGGTTCCATTAAACCGCAGAGTATACGCTCTAGTAGTCAATTTATTCTCACAGTGATCGCAATGGATCAACAGGTATTTGTCGATCCAACTACTGTCAATTCTAACGAGTTCAACCCATTTCAGCTCGTTTTTGTTATCCATAAAAAACTATAATGTACGACTTTGATAAATAAATTCTGTATTTCTATTTATTAATTTCAAATAAATTTTCTTGCTCGCACATATTTTGAGAGTATCGTTTATTCGAAATGGTTAGTTAAATCAGAGTTTTCAGTATTGACAGTTATAGGCTTTTTAAGGAAGCTACGTCTATGTTTGTTTCAGCCCTATGAGAAAGCGTTTAGAACGACGAAATATACACCTCCTACAAAAAGTGCGTTTAGAACAACTTTTCCCTATATGGAGGCTCGCAAAACGTCCCACTGGCTATTTATACTTTAAATAGGGGGGCTATAGAAAAAAATCGCACAACAGAACAGCAGCTTACTTCAGCGGCACATACATTGAAGACCGTGAAGCGCCAATACCAGGAGTTCCATGCCTAACAGGCTTATTCGTAATCGCAAACTCACCCAAATAATGCCCAATCATCTCAGCCCTAATCGTCATAGCCACAAACTCCTTCCCATTATGCACCTGAACCTTCAACCCAACCATCTCAGGCAAAATAATCAAATCACGCACATGAGTCTTAACCGCAACCTCTTTACCCTGCCTCTCAGCCTCACGCGCCTCACGCAACTTCTCCAACAAAATCCGCTGCTCAGGAGTCAAACCACGCTGCAAACTACGCCGCTGACGAGAAGGCAACAAACCAATAAACTCATCCATAGACATCGCTTGCAAACTATCCAACGAATGACCACGATACAGGAAATCCTTCGGCATACCTTACATCACCCTAAACCATTCCACAATCAGCTATAAACCTTCCCTCAACGCACCGCCCGCTTCTTCTTCTGACCAGGACCACGAGCCGCAATCAAACCCACCTTCTGACCAGGAGGCGCACCATGCGAAACCGTCGTACCCTTCCGCGCACTACGCTTACTGCTACCATAAGGATGAACCGCAGCAACCATCGCTCGCCCTCGCGTTCTCGGATACTTGTGCCCTTTCGCCTTCATCAAATGAAACACCTCACCAGCCTTCAAAAACGGCTTCTCCGTCCTGCCACCACCAGCAACCACACCAATAGTCGCCAAACACAAATCATTAACATAACGCGTACGACCACTCGGCAACCGAATCATAGCGCCTTGCGGAGTATGCCCCACAACCGTAGCATAAGCCCCAGAAGACTTCGCCAACTTACCACCATCACCAGGCTTCAACTCCAAACCACAAACCATAGTCCCCTCAGGAATCTTACCCAAAGGCAAAACATTACCAACCTCAACGCCAGCCTTACCGCCTAAACCAATCCGCTGACCCTCAAACACGCCTTCAACAGCCACCAAATAAGCGCTCGCACCATTATCAAAACGCACAAACATCAAAGGCGCACCACGCCCAGGATCATGCAGCAAACTCTCAACAACACCAGCAAACACCGAACCAAAACACTCCCTGGGCGCAATAGAACGCGGATACAACGCAGCCGCAACACGCTTATGAGTCGAAGCACGAAAAGTCGAAGTACCACGCCCACGACGCTGAACACGAATTCTTCTACCCAACACACACAACTCCATAATAACCTATTACAAAATCCCCAACTTAATAGCCACATCCGAAGCCTTAAACTCAGGCATCAAACGAACAAAAGCCTTCTTCAAACCCTGAGGAGTAACCAACACACGAACCCTATCCACCTTAACCTCATACAACTCCTCAACCGCACGCTTAACATCCGCCTTACCAGCCTGCATGTTAACAACAAACAACAACTTATTATCCCGCTCAACCATCAAACTCGCAGACTCAGTCATCAAAGGATAC
>CAZDLK010000077.1:0-5565 GCA_964506435.1 uncultured Candidatus Bathyarchaeia archaeon
GTCGCTGAGGCTGTCGCTTTGTATTTCAAGCGCTTTCACGCGGAGCATGCCCACGGCTATTTTGTGCTGTGCCAGTACTCTGCGGGCTTCGTTGAACTTGTGGAAGTTGTTTGTTGCGAAAAAGATGACTTTGCCCTTCAACTGAAACTCCATGTTATGCATCCTCTTTCCTTTCTGCGATGTACCTGCCGCGTTTTTCTATTTCTTTGATTTTGCCCAAGATTTTTACTGTTTCTTCCGTGCCTAAAACCGCTTCGTAGCCTTTTATCACGCTACCGAAGCAGTCTTCCGCAAACTGGTAATGCGTACTCTGCAACGCGCGCTTCAGCAAATGCAAATCCACTCCTTTAGCTTCAAGCTCCATGTTTTTCTCACCTAAACCGAAATCAACTAGAAAAATCTTGCCCTCACCATTCAGAATCATATTCGATGTCGTCAAGTCGCCATGAATCACTCCGTGAGCATGAAGTTTCCCAATTAACTCGCCTATCCTAAAACACAGTTTCTGCCTCTCATCAGGAGAAACGCAACCCAGCAACTGCTTCGCCTGCTTGCCCTCCACAAACTCCATCGTTATCGCCGCGTTTTTCACATCTACAAGAAAAATAAAGGGTGTCGGTACTCCAGCCTTTTTCGCTTCATGCATCAACTGCGGCTCATGCACTGTTCTGTAGCCGCGAATCGCTGCATCTAACTTTGCTGGGCGATACTTTTTGGGCAACCGCGATTTAATGACTACTTTTTTGCCGTGCCAATCTGCTAAGAAAAGGCTTGCTTCGGCGCCTTTTTTGAGCAGTTTCCGCGAAGTTACTTCAGCCATGGCACATCCACCCTGTCTAACCGCCACCTCAACTTGACAAAGCTCTCCTCAACAGGCGTGACTACGCCATGTGTGTACGCTAAAACGCCTGTCCACGCGATCATTGCTCCGTTGTCCGTTGCAAACTCGCGCGGCACAACACTGAACCGTGCATCATGCTCCTCTGCTATGGCGTTCAGCATCGCTTGCAACCGCTTGTTAGCTGCCACGCCGCCAGTCAACAGCACCTCCTTCTTCTCAGTGTGCGCCAAAGCGCGTTCAGTAACTTCCGTAACCATCGAAAACGCGTTTTCCTGAAGGCTATAACACACGTCCTCCAGCTTGCATGTGCCTTTATGCAGTAAGCTGACTGTTGCCGTAAGCAAGCCGCTCAAAGACAAATCCATACCCTTCACAGTATACGGCAGAGCAATCAGCGTCTCGCCTTTAGCAGCTAATCGCTCTAGGGCAGCGCCAAGCGGCACGCCTCGCTGACTTCTGAGACCAGCTTCCCGTGCGAACACGTCTAAACAGTTTCCAAGAGCAATATCCAAAGTTTCACCGAAAACTCTGTAGCGCCCGCAATCAAACGCTGCGACAATAGTGTTGCCTCCAGAAACATAAAGCGTCACAGGATCCTGCACAACTGCTTTGAGTTTTCCTATTTCAATATGCGCCACCGAATGGTTTACGCCCACAAGCGGCACATCAAGATACGAAGCTAACGCACGAGCCACAGTTGCACCCGTACGCAAACATGGACCTAACCCTGGACCCTGAGCAAAAGCGATTAAGCTTAATTCGCTGGGTTTCAAGCCTGCCTTCGCAAGAGCTTCAGATAGGACTCTGTCGGCTACTTCAGCATGATGCCTCGCGGCTTCTCTGGGATGTATTCCGCCCTCTTCAGGCACGTAAGCGTCCGACACGTTGGCTAAGGTTTCGCCGTGGAAAGTTGATATTCCAACGCCGAAATCATCAGCCGTGGATTCTATTCCTAAGCAGTACGCCTCAGCAGGCTTCTTCATTTTTGCAGTTTCCTTCATACTATTTGCCATTTCTCAGCATACATGTTTTTATCTGGAGCACACGCATATATGTAGTGTGATATTTGGAACTGACCGATAATGCCGAAACGTAATGACTTGGAACAAAAAGCGCTCCATTTTGTGGTGAAAACAGGCTACGAGGGCGTGCTTCAATCGGAACTATGGCGGGAACTAAGCGCCAGCAGCCGCGAAGGCTCAAGAGTAGCCTTGAAACTGGAAGAAAAAGGCTTAATCCGCAGAGAAAAAGAACTTCAAGGCGGAAGATGGACCTACAGGCTTTTCCCAAAAAGGCTCCCAGCGTCCATTGAATCCATTGCTGACTGCCCCTGCCTGCTATGCCAAGACAACTCAAGATGCGACCCAACAACAGTGATTTCGCCGAAAAGCTGCGTGAAACTCACAGACTGGATTATTGCTCTAGACAAAAGTGAGCCAGCGCCATTAGGGGACAGTGATTTTGCCCAAGGCTTGGATCCAAGATAGAAAAAAAGATTATTATTATCAGAAAGCCAAGGCGGAAAACTACCGTTCAAGGGCAACCTACAAGCTTTCTCAAACCGCAACAAAATACCATTTCATACAACGAGGAGACGTAGTCGTTGACTTAGGTGCAGCGCCTGGCGGCTGGATTCAAGCAGCCCGAAAAATCGCGGGAAACCGCGGCTTCGTTCTAGGCGTAGACTTGAAACCCATCGAGCCTTTCCAGCAAGAATACGTGCGCACCATCGTAGGCGACATGACTGACCCAGAAATCATACAGCAAATCCTCAATTTCCTACCGAGAAAAGCTGCTGATGTGGTAATCTCGGACGCTTCGCCCAACATATCAGGAATATGGGAAGTAGACCACGCCCGCCAAATAGACTTGGCACATCAAGCTTTGCAAATTGCCCTGAAAATTCTGCGCCCGTCAGGAAACTTTTTCGTCAAAGTGTTCGAAGGCGACATGCTCAACGACTTCACCACAACGGTGCAGAAACACTTTGAAATCGTTAAGCTCATAAAGCCGAAGGCAAGCCGAGCGAAAAGCTCAGAAATGTACCTTTTAGCAATGAAACTCAAAGCATCCAAGCCCACGGAAGAGCAAAGTTAATTTTCTGAAACCGCACTTATACAGAAACAGGTGGAAAAACGTGCGCGTTATCTCAGCAGATTCAGCAGCAGCCATACTGGACGCAAAATTCAACCCGCTGCAAATAATCGCCTCCACCGCCGTGCTGGTTGACCCACCGTACAGAGAAGCCTCCGCACGGTTGGCTGAACCAATTTTTCAAGAAGTAGAAAACACCTACGCCGTAGTAGTGCATGAAGCTGAGCTTTGCAGGGATTTACTTGACATGGTAGACGCGGATGTTGTACATTTGGATATGTCGTTGAACGCTGCGTCTCTGGAGGAATTATCGCCTGTTGAGCTTGCGAACATGAAGCTTTCCACCAGAGCAAGGCAGCATCTGTTGAGGATTTTGCCGAAAATAAGAAGAATCGCTGGGGAAATCCGCAGAAAACACGGCGTCGAAATGCTGGCGATAGGCAAAGAAAGTGTTCCCGTGAGAATAGCTGAGTTAACTGCAGGCGCTCACGCCGTTACTTATGCTTGCGCTAAAGCCATCGAAGACAAAGCACCTGTCCTGTTAGGCTTGCCGACTAAGTGCCAGCATAAAATAGCGGGTAATCGCGTTTACCTGTATTCGCTTATGGCTGCGGAGCATGATGTCCGCGGGTTCGCTGAATGTGATGTGGATACGCTTGGTAAGGTTAATATTGTGGAGTCGTTAAACCCATGTGCAAGGGGCTTTCGCGCTCTGAAAATAACGCCTAAAAGTTGATGGAAAAGAGAGGTATTGATTATTGATTTTGGATTTTTGGATTAATTCTTCGCCGAGACGCAAACGAATCCTGTCTACGGTGGCGGTTTTGGTGGTTGCTTTGGTGATTACCGTTATAGGCAGTTTGGCACCGATGGACGCGCAGGAAGCAGAGCAGATTAGCAGCGACCTTAACCAGACTGTCAATGCGTTGGAAGAGAACGGCGGGTTAACGCAGTACATTTTTGGAAACAATTTTCTCATCTGCCTCCTAATGTTTATTCCCGTAGTTGGACCAGTTCTGGGCTGCTTCGTACTCTTTAACACTGGAGCGGCAATCGGCGCCATTGCTGCGTCTGGAGGCTACCCGGTAATCTTGGCGTTTGTTGCCTTGTTCTTGACGCCGGTTGCTTGGTTAGAATTCGCTGCTTACTCCATTTCCATGAGCGAGAGCGTTTGGCTGTTTCGCCGCATTCTGCAGGGCAGAGGCAAACACGAGTTTAAAAACGCCTGCTTTTTCCTCACCCTCTGCGCAGTTTTGCTGCTGGTAGGTGCGGTTGTGGAAGCAGTGATAATAGGTCTTGGCGGCTGAAAATTCCAAAGCCTTATGTTATTCAGCGCTCAACTGTGTTTTCCTTTTCTGTTGACTTGGGTTATCTCCAAGCTCACATCTAATGCGTGAACGCTGTGGGTTAGTTCGCCCATGCTTATGATGTCAACTTGTGCAGCAGCGTAGTCCAAGAGATTGTCTGCGGTTATTCCGCCGCTGGCTTCCAGCAGGATTTTTCCAAAAAACCCTGCTTTTTTCAGTAACTCAACTGCTGCTTTAACTTGTTTAGGCGAGAAATTGTCCAGCATAATAATGTCGGCGCCTGCTTCCGCGGCGTTAAGCACGTCTGTGACTCGGGTAACTTCTACTTCGATTTTTTTGCTGAATGAAGCGGTTTGCTTGGCGCTTTTCACTGCGTTTTCTATGCTTCCAGCCACTGCGATGTGGTTGTCCTTTACCAGAATCATGTCGCTTAAGTTTAGCCTGTGCGGGTCGCCGCCGCCTATAAGCACGGCTTTCTTGTCGAAATAAAGCAGTCCCGGCGCGGTTTTGCGTGTTGCCGCGATTCTCGCTTTCGCATGCGTTTTTTGCAGTTTTTTGGTTAAGCGTCTTGTTGCTGTTGCGATGCCGCTCATGCGTGAAATAAGATTCAAAATTGTCCGCTCAACTGTGAGGATAGTTTGTGCGTCTCCAACGAGCTTCAGGAGCACTTGGTCTTTTTTGATGTCGTCGCCGTCTGCAACTGCCGCCTTAACCTGGAGACTGAGACTTTCCGCGAGAACAGTAGCTTCTTCCATGCCTGCCGCAGTTCCAGCTTCTTTAGCTATAACTGCCGCTTCTGCTGTTAATTCTGAAGGCACAACCGTTGCAGCGGTTACGTCGCCTAATCCAATGTCTTCAGCGAGGAGCTGTTTGAGTTTTTCTTCCAGAATCTTGCGCGGCACAAACATAACTTGTACTCTTTGCGTCTAAGCTTAAAACACTTACCTTGATTCCACATCGAAACAAGCGCCATGCGTATGGAACTTTTATTAGATTGGAGACATAATTGACGCCCATGCAAGCTTGGAGTGATGCTGCTTGGAAGGTTTTCTTTGAAGTGCACAGTGGGCTTCCTCGAGAAAATCCAGGCGACGACGAGACCACAAAGAAAGCCTACCAGATGCTTGGTAATCTCCCAGAGCAACCACATATACTTGATGTGGGCTGCGGTTCAGGCGCTCAGACGGTAGCGTTAGCTAAATTGTCTCGCGGACGGATAATTGCGTTGGATAATCATCAACCGTTTCTAGAGGATTTGAAGCGGAAAGCAGCGGAAGCGGACGTTAGCAACAGAATCCAAGTAGTCAACGGCGACATGTGCGC
>CAZDLK010000078.1:0-5523 GCA_964506435.1 uncultured Candidatus Bathyarchaeia archaeon
AGCGCCGAAGCGAGTTTTTCAACTTCTTTGCCGATGCTTCCGCAGCCGATTATGCCGAGGGTTTTCCCATGAATCTCCATACCCATAAGCTCTTCTTTTATCCATTTTCCTTCGCGCAGAGTTACTGTTCCTTCAACGATGTTTCTTGCGAGGGCCAGCAGGTGCCCAATTGCGAGTTCAGCAACGCTCGTGGCTGACACATGTGGCGTGTTCACTATGGTGATGCCTTGTTCCGCTGCTTTTTTAATGTCGATGTTATCTACGCCTTCTCCTGCGCGCCCGATTACTTTGAGTTTCGTTGCTTTAGCGATTAAGTCGCCGGTGATTTTGGTTGCAGAGCGCACGATAAGCGCATCGTATTCGCCTATTATCTGCTGCAACTCGGTTTTTGGCATGCTCCAAGCTTTTGTGACTTGGTAGCCTTTTTCTTCGAGCAGTTTTATGCCTTCGTCGGTGATTCTGTCGCAGATGAGAATTTTACGTGTCATTTTTACAGCTTCCAGATTTCATCTATGGCGGCGAGAACCTGCTTGATGTCTGGAAGGGTCCATTCGCCCATGTGGCCGATGCGGAAGGTTTTGTCAGCCAGCTTGCCGTAACCGTTTCCTATGGTGAAGCCTTTTTCT
This sequence comes from uncultured Candidatus Bathyarchaeia archaeon, assembly GCA_964506435.1. GTDB lineage: Archaea > Thermoproteota > Bathyarchaeia > Bathyarchaeales > Bathycorpusculaceae > JAOZHU01. The sequence goes on from CAZDLK010000078.1 coordinate 627, forward strand.
CCGAGTTTCGCATTTAGCTCTTTGAAGTCTTTTCCAAGAGTGTTTTTGACGCAGCTTACGGTGATTGACTCGTAGCCCTGTTCTGGGAACATTTCGAAATGCTTCTTTGCCCAAGCTTGCGTGTACGCTGCCATGTCCTTGTGCCGCTGGTAAACCTTGTCATACGTCTCCTCCAACAGCAAGTCCATGCGCTTGTTTAGCGCGTAAAAAAGCGGAATGTTCGGGGTAGATGGCGTTTGATGTTTCTTTTCGAACTCGAAGATTTCTACGAGGTCAGTGTAGGCACCGCGGTTGGGAACTTGCTGGGCGCGTTCTATTGCGCGGTCGCTTACAAGCGCAACAGCTAAGCCAGGGGGAAGCGCGAAGCATTTTTGGGTTGAAGCAAAGATTATGTCGCAGCCTATTTCCGCGGGCAGGGTTTTGTCGCCTGCCATTGCTGAAACGCTGTCAATTGCCAGTAGCACATCTGGATAGTCTCGGCGGATTAGTTTTCCTATTTCGCTTATTGGGCTGCGTGCGCCTGTTGAGGATTCGTTGTGGCAGACGGTTACGGTGTCGTATTCGCCTGTTTCAAGTTTTTCCGCGATGGCGTCAGGTTTGGCTACTTTGCCCCATTCTACTTCAAGGTAGTCGGCTTGTTTGCCGCATGCGCGGATAGCTTCGCCGAATCGTTTGGCGAATGCGCCGTTGACGCAGCTAAGGGCTTTGTTTTTGACGATGCTTCTGCCTACGATGTCAAACCATAGGGCGCCTGAAGCTGTGGTTACGGTGGGTTTGCAGTCTGCTGGTAATTCGAAAAAGCGTGTTAGTTTTTCCGTGATTCCAGCGTAGAGTTCAGAGAATTCTTTGCTTCTGTGCCCGATAAGCGGGTGAGCTTGTTCTTGAAGTATTTCTTGGCTTACTTCTGTGGGTCCGGGAATCAATAGTTTCTTGTGCATTTTACTCAACCTCTTGCGTAGTTAAACGTGTGGTGACACGTGTTGACGCTCCGTATCTTTTTGTTTCGTTCACGCATTTTTTTCTTTCCATGTTTATTCACCCAAATCCAAACAGCAACCGAGAACTGAAAACGACAAGACACATACGGTTAACTGCTGTTTAGTTTTGACCGTGCCCGGAACTGCATCCGGACCAAAAGGATTTTCCACGTTTAGAGGTCATCACAGTTAACCACAAGAGCAAGTTTGTTTCATAATCGGAATATAAGGTTTACGCTGGTAACTGGACGGCTGTAACCTGTTTTTCAGGATTTTTCTTGATGCTACTGACAATGCCAGAAAGTGGAGCCAGAATATAAACAAGTGCGGGGAGTTTTCTAGAAGTAACTTCTGAAAGATACGCTCACAAGGCATTTAAACACCTAAGCGGATAGCACATGCGAAGGAGGAGGCTATTCTGTTGGGTTCAACGATTACGGTGTTGCTGGATATGCTTGGTGATGGACAATGGCATAATTTAGCGGAGCTTCAGCGGCAAGCTAGACTGGCTGGATACAAGGTTCAAAGCGTCGCGGCATTCTTGTGCAGGTTTGACTTTGCGGTTATTGATGAGACCAACGAGAAAGTGAAGGTCAGCAGGGATTTTCAGGATTTTTTGACGCGAACGTGATTTAGTCCGTAACGCGTGGGTTATAGTTGCGTTAAAATGTCGTTGTGGTTTGCGTTTTTTTCCATGAATATGGCGATGTTGTTTTCGCCGCGAGTTATACAAAGCACTTTGGTGTCTTTGCTCGTGATGAGAATATTTTCGACGCTGCCTAAGTTGAATAGTTCAGCGATTTCTCTGACTGAGTCTATTGCTTGAGAAGCTAAAAGCGCGTATTCAGTTAATGATGCGTGGTTTTTGAGGTCTATTATGGCTGAATTTGTGTTTCGAAGGATATAGCCTATGACTTCTTGGGGTTTGTTGATTTCTGCGAGACTTGTGTGCAAACCTGCGAATTCTGGGTTTTCTTCAGCTGCTGCGAGGGGAACGGCGGTTTCTTGTATGCTCTGCGTCTTCTTAACCATTTGTATTTTTCGCCTTTTCGGTTATTTGATTACGGGTTTGATCATTACGAGTCCGCCTTTCTTGATTTGCAGGGCAAGCTGTATTTTTTCAGGCATTTGTATTGTGCCGTTTCCTTCGTGTGAGTCTTTTGCGGGTTTGAATTTGCAGCGTGTTGTTTCCCCGTTCAGGGCTTCAACTTCAACTTGCTCGATTCTTTTGTCTGGATACAGTTTGCTCCACTGTGCTATTATGGCGTTGTCTATGCGCACGGTGTCTTGGGGCACCAAGAAGCCGTTGAGGTCGTCTATTAGGAACTGGTTCACTGGAGGTTTCGGAAGGAACGTTTCCTTTTCAAGCGCAGTTGCTGTGGCTTCTTGGCTGCTGGGAACAGTGCTACCCAATGGGATGGTGGGGATTTTTGTTAGAAGTTTGAGAATTATGGGTATTAGAGCCTGTGTTAAGGTGTTAATTGAAGTTTGGTCTGTTTCTTTTGCGGTGATTGTTGTTAGGTAGAGGTTCTCTATGTGGGTGACGTGTGCTGTGCCGTTGGCGCTGTTGAAGGTTATGGTGTTTACGCCGCCTGTTGCTTTGGCGTGTTGTATTATGGCTTTGACGGCGTTCACAGCGTTGCGTAATGTAGGGGCGTCTATGCTGTCGTCTGCGGTTGTGATTTCTGGGTCTTCTGCAAAAATGAAGGCTTGCTTTACAGTTGGGCAAGTCTTTTTTATTTCGTTCAGCGTGGTTTTGAGCGCGAAGGTGTACATTTCGTCGCTCATGTTGGGTTTTTCCTGCTGTTCGGCGGGTTTAGGCAGATCGGATTAGCACGCGTTCGGGGACTGCTTCTTTTTCTAAAACTAGGTATTTCATGCCTTCGGTGTCGCCGAGTTGGTCCAGCCATTTTAATGCTTCTCGGGCTTTCTGCAGGGTTATTAGGCGGTCTTGGTGGCTGCGCACGACGGTTTCTATGACTGTGAGTTCATGGAATGCGTTGGCGTCTAGGATTATGTTTAGGTTGCCTACGGTTACTTCGCTTGAGTTTTCGTTTGGGTTTTTTTTGCCTGCGAGTTTCATGACGACTTCGCGGACTTTTTTTGATTTTTCCGCTAACTTGCGTATGTCATCTAGGCGCCGCAGGTATTCGCCGAGTGCGCTTTTGGATGCGGCTATTTCCTTGTCTAAGGTTTCGGCTATTTCTCGGGCTGAACCGTACTCTTTTAGGTTGACTGTCATTTTGTGTTTTTGCACCTCTAAACGGGAAACGGACTATAATAGGGGAAAGTAAAGAGGGGATTTGTTTATTCTTGCCCTCTGAATTGCTAAGAAAATAAAAAAGGAAAATTTATGAAGCGATAGCGCTTTTCGCGAATGGGTTGCTCTTTGAAGTTATGACTTTGACCTCGTAATTGTAACCAGCAGTTATAGACATTGTAACATTCAATGTTTGTGCACCGTTTGCTGCTATTGTGAATGGTGCTGTTGGCGTAAAGGTAGTTACTGCCGCGCCATTTACGTACACTTCCGAAATGGTCACTGAAGATGTTCCTGTGTTCTTAACACTTACAGCAAGTGAGGTTGTGCCCGTGGTTTGGAAAGTAATTGTTCCGAATGTGACTTGTTCTGTTTGCATGAATCCTGTGCTGAGTGCACCCATCCATACTGCTACGGCGATGCTGACTGCGACTGTGACTGCGATGAGAATGATTGATGCGACTACTGGGCTGAGGGCTTTCGCGTTCTTCCGGATTTTCCTTAAAGTGTTCATTTTTTAGTTTCTTCCCTCCTGTGCGAAGTTAAACGTTTATTTGAGGTGGAAAAGAGTGATTTAAGTATTATGACTTACTACACCATATTGAATATATGCACAACAAAACTACACCAACAACAAAAAAACCGCCAAAACACCATGTAACTAAACGTCAAAAAAAGAATTGTAGAACAGTTGAGCTACAATATGCCCAACTGCCACTTAAACGTCAAGTTCATCAAAGAACTCGAGAAGAAGCTTCGCTACTTTCTCACCCAACTCCGTAATCAAATAGTACTTCTTCAACGGATCAATGCGTTCACTCTTAGCCAAGCCCAAATCCTCAATCTCCATCATCCTCGCCCTGAAAGTGCCATCGCTTAACGTCAAGTTGTTCTCACGCATAAAGTCCTTAGCATCCTTCCACTTGCCCCGCTTCATATGCAACAGCAACATGCAGTCAATCGCATGGTCCTTCTCCAGCATCGCCTTAATCGCTGAAAGCCGCGCATCAGTGAGAATGTACTTTACCTTCTCCTCCTCCCCATTCATCTTCAAACTTATCAGCTCACTTTTTGTTCTGAATATAGCAGATTGCGCTTAAAAGATTTAACCTATATTACGAAACGTGACTTATTACAAATGAAAAAAGACTAACAGCTACCACATCGCCATCAACTGCAACAGGCAAGTTAAGCTAAACAGTTATATCCGCCCTAACCCCACAAGAATAACCAGTGAAAAACATGAACTTTTCCAAAGTTTCAGGCAAAAACAACACGCACAAGGTTCTGGTGTACGCTCTCAGCACCTGCGTATGGTGCAAAATGACCAAACAATACCTGAAAGACAACGGCATCGAATACGAATACGTGGATGTAGACTTGTGCGATGAGGCGGACAAAGAAAAAATTCGCGCGCACATCCTCAGCAAAGGCGGAGCCCTCAGCTACCCAACCATAATCGTAGACGACAACCTGCTGATTACTGGCTTCCGCAAAGACAAATTCAAGGAGATTCTCGGAATATGACCACCATAGAAGCAGTACGACAGAGAGCAGAAGCCGACGCAAGAACATACGGCTACTACCTAAACCCTGACCCAAAATTCCTCCAAAGCCTCCTCGAAGGCTTAAAACAAAACGAAGAACGCTACAGTTACCC
>CAZDLK010000079.1:0-5508 GCA_964506435.1 uncultured Candidatus Bathyarchaeia archaeon
GTCATAGACGGCAGAGAACAAGACACCGAACTGGTTTACATCGGAAACATACCCGTCATGCTCAAATCAAAACTATGCTTTTTATCGCAGCTCTCAAAAGAGGAGCTTATCGCAGCAGGAGAAGACCCAGACGACGCAGGCGGCTACTTCGTAGTGAACGGTTCCGAACGCGTCATAGTCGCCATGGAAGACCTTGCGCCTAACCGCGTGATAGTTGACATCGACGACAAAGGCACATCACCCGTTTACCAAGCCAAAATCTTCTCAACCACCGTAGGCTTCAGAGCACGAATAGAGCTGAAACTGAAGCCAGACGACGCCATCTATGTCACCATGCCAGGCGTGCCCACTGAAATCCCCTTCGTAGTGATAATGCGTGCCTTAACCATGGAGAAAGACAAAGACATAGCCGAAGCCGTATCTCTTGACAAAGATCTCCAAAGTGCACTGGGCGCTTCATTTGAAAAAGCCATAGGCGTAGACACATCCAAAGACGCCATACTATTCATCGGCAACCGAGTCGCCCACGGGCAAGTTGAAGAGTACCGTGTGCAGAAAGCTGAAACTGCACTTGACAAGAACTTTTTACCGCACTTGGGCAGAAGCGACAAAAACAGGAAAGACAAAGCCATATTCCTCGGCGAAATGGCATACCGCGTTGTCCAGCTGAAACTTGGAAGAAGACAGCAGGATGACAAAGACCACTTCAAAAACAAACGCCTACGGCTTGCAGGTCCCTTGCTTGCAGACTTGTTCCGCGTGGCTTTCAGAAACTTAACGCGTGACATAAAGTACCAGCTTGAACGCATAGGCGTGAAAGGTCCAATAATTAACGTGTCCGCGGCAGTTCGCCCCGGCATAATCACTGAACGGTTCCAGCATGCGTTGGCTACGGGCAACTGGGGCAGAGGCAGAGTTGGCATAACCCAGCTTCTGGACAGAACCAACTACATTTCAACGCTCAGCCACTTGAGGAGGCTTCAGTCGCCGTTAAGCAGGAGCCAACCGAACTTTGAAGCTCGAGACTTACACCCGACGCATTGGGGTCGCTTGTGTCCAAATGAGACGCCTGAAGGCTCAAACTGTGGTCTAGTTAAAAACTTGGCGCTGTCCGCGTCAATCTCAGTCGGCATTAACCCTGATAAAGTGAAACAGTTGCTTTTTGAGATGGGCACTGTTCCAGCTTACGAGGCAAATGAGGCTTTGAAGACTTCTGGCGCAAAAGTTTTTGTTGACGGCAACATCATCGGCTACTGCAACGCAGCGGGAGAAATGGTTAGAGTTTTCAGAGAGAAACGAAGAGCAAGTGAAATCTCAACTGAAGTTAACATAACGTACTTTTCGAAGTCGCAAACTCTGACTGAAGAGGTGCATGCCACCTGTGACGAAGGCAGAGTCAGGCGTCCTCTAATACTTGTTGAAAAAGGTGTTCCGAAACTCCAGCCTAAGCACCTTGAGAAACTAGCGTTAGGCGAGTGGGCATGGGAAGACCTCATTAAAAACGGTTTAATTGAGTACTTGGATGCGGAAGAAGAAGAAAACGCGTACGTAGCCATAACTAATCAAGAAGTTTCGGATAAGCATACGCATCTGGAAATTGCGACGTACACTATTCTGGGCATATGCGCTTCAACAATACCTTATCCAGAGCATAATCAGTCGCCGCGCAACTCCTATCAAGCAGCAATGGCGAAACAAGCATTAGGCGTTTACGGCACTAACTTCCACCATCGTGTAGACTCGCGTTCGCATATACTGCATTACCCGCAGATGCCCATGGTGGAAACAGAGCTAATGGAGGTCATGGGCTACAAACAGCGCCCCACAGGACAAAACTGCGTCGTCGCCGTGCTCAGCTTCGAAGGCTACAACATGGAAGACGCTTTAATTTTCAACAAAGCCTCAATTGAACGAGGCTTAGCCCGTTCCACCTTCTACAGAATATACGAAGCCGAGTGCCGCCAGTACCTAGGCGGATTAAAAGACAAGTTCACAGTTCCCGAACCAGGAACTCGCGGATACCGCGGCGAACAGTATTACAGGCTTCTTGAACCCGACGGCATAATAGGCTTAGAATCAGCGGTTGTAGGTGGAGACGTCCTCATTGGCAGAATCAGCCCGCCTAGATTCCTTGAAGAATACAAGGAGTTTGAGGTTAAAGGGCCATCCATGCGGGATACATCCGTGGACATGCGTCCTTCAGAAACAGGCGTCGTCGACGGCATATTCATAACTGAATCCGGCGAAGGCAGCAAACTTGTGAAGGTCCGAGTTCGCGACCAGCGTGTTCCAGAGTTAGGCGACAAGTTCGCTTCTCGCCACGGACAAAAAGGAGTCATCGGCTTGATTATGCCGCAGGAAGACATGCCCTTCACAGACGAAGGCATAACCCCTGACATCGTGATTAATCCTCACGCTATTCCGTCAAGAATGACTATTGGGCAATTCATTGAATCGCTTGCGGGAAAAGCTGCGGCTGCAAGAGGCAAACCAGCAAACGGCACCCCGTTCTCTAATGAGGGTCCAGACGAAATCCGCAAAAGCCTTGTAAAACTCGGATTCAGCCACACAGGAAGCGACGTGTTCTATAACGGCACCACAGGCGAAAAATTCGTTGCCGACATATTCGTAGGCATAGTCTACTACCAAAAACTGCACCACATGGTTGCTGACAAAATCCACGCCAGAGCCCGCGGACAAGTACAGATGCTAACGCGGCAGCCAACTGAAGGCAGAGCCCGAGGCGGAGGCTTAAGATTCGGCGAAATGGAACGCGACTGCCTAATCGGACACGGCGCTGCTATGCTGCTTAGGGACAGATTGCTGGAGGAATCTGACAAGTACACACTGTTCATCTGTGAAAACTGCGGTCAAATCGCTTACTACGACATGAAGCAGCGCAGGTACATGTGCAAGATTTGCGATGAAAAAGCAAAGATTTCTCCTGTGATTGTTTCTTACGCTTTTAAGCTTCTGTTGCAGGAGCTTCAGAGCTTGTGTATAACACCGAAGTTAAAGCTTAAGGAGAAGGCGTAACATGCCAGAAGAAATAATTCATAAAATTGTCGACGAAATCTCTTTCGGTTTAATCTCACCCAAAGACTTACGCAAGCAATCAGTGGTGGAAATTCAAACACCAGACACTTACGATGAAGACGGCGCGCCAATAACCACTGGCTTAATGGATGGTAGGTTGGGCACTCTTGAACCGAGACAGCGATGTAAAACCTGCGGCAACACGGCGATTCGCTGCCCAGGACACTTTGGGCACATCGAGTTAGCCGTGCCGATAGTGCACATAGAGTTTACGAAGATAATTTTTGACTTGTTGAAGGCTACTTGCCGCAACTGCGGGCGCATATTGTTGACGGATGAAACTGCGAAGAAAGTGCGCAGCCGAATTGAAAAGTTCAATAAGCTTTTAGGCGTGGTGCCTGATGAAGTGCACAAGACCATTATTCAGGAGATTAAGACGAAGCAGTGTCCTCACTGTGCAGTTACGCAGTACAAGATAACTTTTGAGAAGCCTACAAAGTTCATAGAGCAAACTGAAGCGGGTTCCGAACCGTTAACGCCCAGCATGATACGCGAACGCTTAGAACGCATTTCAGATGATGACTTGCGAATTTTAGGGTTAAACCCCGACGTTGCAAGGCCTGAATGGATGGTTCTGCAAGTTCTTCCCGTTCCTCCAGTGTACGTTCGCCCCTCCATAACTTTAGAGTCAGGCATCCGCTCAGAAGACGACTTGACTCATAAGCTGGTTGACATTATCCGCATTAACCAAAGGCTCAAGGAAAACATGGAAGCAGGCGCGCCAACACTTATCATTCAAGACTTATCCGAACTACTGCAATACCACGTAACCACGTACTTCAACAATGAAGCCTCAGGAATTCCTCCTGCACGACACCGCTCTGGACGGGCTTTGAAGACTATCTCACAGAGGCTAAAAGGCAAAGAAGGCAGATTCAGAAGCAACCTTTCAGGCAAACGAGTTGACTTTTCAGCGCGCACAGTTATCTCGCCAGACCCGAACCTCGATATAAACGAGGTCGGTGTTCCAAATGACGTCGCCATGCGGTTGTCGGTTCCTGAAAAAGTAACCGCGTGGAACATTGAAGAAATGAAGAACTTCGTCATAAACGGTCCTGAAAAATACCCTGGCGCCCTTTACATAATTAGACCCGACGGCAAACGCATACGCTTGGAATTCGTTGTGGACAGAGAAAAAATCGCTGAAGCTGTGGAGCCTGGTTTCATTGTTGAACGCCATCTTAAGAACGGCGACATAGCTATTTTCAATCGGCAGCCTTCGCTTCACCGCATGTCCATTATGGCGCATTACGTGCGTGTTCTGCCCTACAAAACCTTCCGTTTGCACTTGTGTGTTTGTCCGCCTTACAACGCAGACTTTGACGGCGACGAAATGAACCTGCACGTGCCACAGAGCGAGGAAGCTCGAACAGAAGCCCTGCTACTGATGCAAGTTCAAGATCAGATTCTTTCGCCTAGGTTCGGTGGACCCATAATCGGTGCAATACGCGATTTCATCACAGGCGCTTACTTCTTAACCCGAACGGGCAGCTACCTGTCGAAAGCTGAAGTCAACAGGCTTCTTACCGCTACCGCGTATACTGGGCCGCTGCCAGAACCTGCGCTGAAAGACCCGCCGATGTGGTCGGGTAAACAGATTTTCAGTCTGTTTCTGCCGAAGACTTTGAATTACGTGTTGAAGGCGAACATTTGCCAAGGCTGCACTAAATGCGAGGAGGAAGCATGCAAGTATGACGCTTACGTGGTGGTTAAAAACGGCGAACTCGTATCGGGCATTATTGACAGGCGCTCTATAGGCGCGGAACAGTCTGAAAGCCTGCTGCACAGGATAATCAAGGATTACGGCACCCAAGCAGGACGAGAATTCCTAAATAAAATAACGCGGATGCTGAAGCTTTTCATAACCATGCGTGGTTTCAGTTACACGTATGACCAGTTGGTTCTGTCACCTAAGGCTAGGTCAAGAATGAATAAAACAATGGAGCGCATCCAGAAGAAGATTAACGAGTTGATTGAAAACAGGAACAATGGGACTTTGCCGCGGTTGCCTGGTCAAACACTTGATGAGTCGTTTGAAATTTACGTTATGCACGAGTTAGCCACAGCCAGAGACGAGTCAGGCAAAATAGCTGACCAAGACTTCACTCTGGAGAACGCAGGCATCGTCATGACGCGGACTGGCGCAAGAGGCTCAAGCCTCAACATCGGTCAAATGGCCGCGTGTGTGGGACAACAGTCAGTTCGAGGCAAACGCATCATGAGAGGCTACGTTGGCCGCGCTTTGCCGCATTTCGTGGAAGGCGACCCCAGCCCAAGAGCAAGAGGCTTCGTTTACTCGTCTTATCAGAGCGGGTTAGACGCAATTGAATTCTTCTTCCACGCTATGGGTGGCAGGGAAGGCTTGGTGGACACAGCCGTCCGAACCCAGCAGAGCGGTTACATGCAGCGCAG
>CAZDLK010000080.1:0-5469 GCA_964506435.1 uncultured Candidatus Bathyarchaeia archaeon
ATGAATTAATTACACATGAGATGTACGAAGGTATCCGTCTCGTCTCGAACGTCCGCCAATCGGGTGAAGCGTGGCGCGAGTGGTTGGACGAAGATGAGGCCCATGCCTTACTGGAAAAAGCCGATCTGCTACGAGATAAAGTTGCGATTGTTTTGATGATGATCGTCGGACTGCGCAGGGAAGAGACAGTTTCGGTCAGGTGGGAACAACTCACTCAGCAAGATGGGGTGTGGCTGTTGGCAAATGTGGTTGGTAAAGGCAACAAGATTCGCCATCCCGAAATTCCAGATCGGTATATCCCGCTGTTTCAGTTGTGGCGCGAAGACAACTACAAGGATTACATTCTGGTGTCGATTGATCGGCATGGTAATCTTGGAGATAAGTTGAATAAAACATCGCTCAATAAGATTATGAAGAAGTACGATGTACGACCGCATGATCTTCGTAGAACATCGGCTAAACTGGCGGACGACGGGGGTGCTCCAATCCGCGCCATTCAGAAGCAGTTGGGACATTCGTCGGTCAAGACGACTGAGATTTATATGGAACCTATGCGTGTAGGCGAGAGCGCAGTACATTACATCAAGATTTAAGGCGCGCAAAGCGCCCTACCCCGAAGGAGGGGATGATGGATAACGAACAGCTTGATCGCATTCTAGCCACCACCTTTATTGACGAGTTGCGCCGTACTAGCACTGAGAACAGAAAGCAAGCGGAGTCCGAGGTAATCAACCGGGCGCTTCAATGCACTCTGATTATTCTCTCTGCCCCTGACGAAATCAAAGACGACATATCAATTACCATGCTGCGCGAAGTGCTGACCTATATCGTCGAACCTCTCCACAAAGCGCCACAGGAGGCCCCCGACCATGACTGACACCGACTGGACCAACAACGCGCCAGAGACCATTGGCGAAGCGCTGGCTGATAAACACCTGCGGATTATCAAGGAGGCTGTGACCATGACACCGACTGACGATAGACTGGCTACGAACGAGCTAGCTGAAATCGAGGCGTTGGCGAAGGGCGTAACACCTGGGCCCTGGGAGCCTGCAAGCGGGGCTACATACGAAGACGGAAAGCCAGTAATCACCGAATGGTTTGTTCGTCGCCCGGACGATGATGTAGCCATTGCCGCAGACATTCTTGATCCCGAAACGATCAAACCGTCCGAGGCAAATGCGAAGTTCATCGCCCGTGCTCGGACTGCTGTCCCAGGATTGCTGGCCCACATCCGCGCGCAGGACGCGGAACTGGCGCGGCTGCGGAATGACTTGGCTATCATTGAACAGGGCTGCAATTCACCCTGGATGACAGGCGCGGCATTCAAAGACCGTGTGGCCGACATCTTTGCCTCCCGTGCGCTGCTGGACGGCGCGGACACGCCCGGCGAAGGGGGCGCGTGATGCTTAAAACACGTGTAGAATTTATTGGTTTGCAAAATGGAGAAACTGTCTCAGGACATATTTACGCTCGTGATTGGGGTGAAGTTAATCAGTTCTTTAAAGACAATAGCATTGAGGAAGCCATTCACGGGTATGCTGGTTTTGTGCCGGTAGATCTTATTCTTCCACACTCTATATGTAAAGTTATAGTAACCCGTTTAGGAAGAGATGCAGGTGAAGTGTTGCACGAGTTTAATAAATGGGCACTGGAGTTAATTCAAAATGAGGACATTTAAGATAGATAGGCTGACGGACGAACAGATTGAATCTCTTCTGTGGGAATATAAAGAGAGATACGAAAAAGAAGTTGACAATATTCTCGAAACACGCTCTCCCAGTGATTATGCATTGGATGAGATTTATCAGATCATTTGCATGTTATCTGAGATTCAAGATACACGAAATGCACTCAGAAAAATCGCTTATCGTTTTTATTTGACAGATCCAATTGATACGGTTACTATCTTACGAGATACTGCTGTAGAGGCTTTAAGAGATGAATAATATTGATGATGTGGTATATCTCGTCTATGATTTACTGAGTTGTGACGAAGGTTTGAGTTGGTCTATAGAGGACTTATATTGGGCATTAAGCGCAACAGAACCCGACAAAGACATTACACTAAATGAAATTAGATATGCTGTATGGCAATTGATAGATGATGTAAAAGCCGATTTAACATCAGATAGAAAGGTTATATTTCACAATGATAGCGTTTAAGTGGGGCCAATTCACGATTAGGGTGAACATTTTTCTTCTATTGTCTATTCCACTTATGTTATTTGGTCAGTATGAAATAGCAATCTGGTTAGTGTTGTGTAGCATATACGGAGTGTTGGCGCAATGAAACCTAAGCGGGGTGTATTTTCTTTGCGGGGCTGGCTGTACTGGCAGTTGCGCGTGTTGCCAGACAAAGATGATATCAAAGATGTGTTTAAATCTACCTTAAATGTTCTGGATGATATGACATCTGACACAGAATCGAGTATAGGATTTAGTTCTATACTGTTCGGTGTGTGTTTTATGGTTATTTCCCTAACTTTGATGATTGTTGGAGAGATATTATCTATATCAGTAGACGACTACGCCGGATATATAATTTTAATTACTTTTTTACTATCTCTCTCAAGCATTTCTCTTATGCATTACCTTTTGTATGTATATAGAGCAGAACTCAAGGAGAAAAGGGATGAAACCCAATCGCGGTGATGTGGTCTATATCGTAGACCGAGACGGAAAGAAGACTCACAATAAAACCCATGTGATGCACGTATGGGAAAACTACGACGACTGCTGGCATATTCATGATGAGTTTGCTGTGCCCATGAAAGTTAGATGGGACGGCGAAAGTTGGATACAGTGTATAGAAAGGCCAAGCGAGACAAAAACGAAAAGCGACTCGTGGATTTTCTAAGACGATGCGGAGCGTCAATAGCCTACCTGGATGATCCCGGTGTGCCGGATCTGCTGGTGGGCTATTGTGGTTTAAATTTATTGATGGAAGTCAAAGGGCAGAAAGGTAAACTTACCGATGCTCAAAAGTCTTTTATCCAGAATTGGAGTGGCACCGTTTATGTGGTCAGAACCATCCGAGATATCAAACTTGCCCTTAGATCCGAGTGCCTACGGCATGACAGATGTTTACACTTGGCGGCAGTATCTCAAAAAAGAACTGCTCAAGAAGCGGAAGTATAGATCGGACTGGTCAGGCGAGAAACTTAAAGGGTGTCACATGCACGAGGGTATTCTGACTCGCGCTAATGTTCCTAAAAGTATTTCGTGGCATATTCTGATCTACCACGAATATAACTGCTTTCTTCTTTCGGTAGACGAGCATTTACCCATTCCACCGTCAAGGGAATGGTGTATCGAGAAGTCTTACGAACTCTACGGCAGAGACAAAGTAAGATTCTGGTACTATCACTTACCTTTCAAGGTATTTCCATTTCAACTCCCTTGACAAACATTAAATCCCATGTTACACTTTACTCAAAGGAGAGTGTACATGGGATTCTGGAATTTTCCTCGAAGCTCCAAGCTAGATATCTTAGACGACCGCAGACACGTTCACATTTACTTGTCTGCTTTTCGTGATCCAGAGACTCAGATTGAAGCGGTAGACCGTGAATCGTACTGTCTTTACGGGTTGGACGAGGCTTTATTGGCTGAGCCGCGCCACCCCTTCTTGAAATTAGCTTTTGCCGTTTACTGTATGATTTACTGCTGTTTTAAATCTTAAATTACACCTGCAATGCCATACCAATTAAACCCATCACAGATGAGAATTAATTTTTGAAACTGCGTGGAAAAAGAGTTAGTCAATGAGCCGTTGACTAGTTCCGCCCCGTTTCCATCAAAAATAACTGAGTTACCAGACGCATCAATTTTAACAGCGCCAATAATTCTACCAGGATCATTGGCGGCGGCTGGGAGGTTAATGGTGATATTTCCCCCTGAAGTGTCGGCTAGAATAATCGTTTCTCGCTCAGGCGAGTAAGGTGAATCAGCGGCAGTAATAGACACAAATCTCCAATAAACTAGCGGCTCTTGTGCCTCTAGATTATTGACGCGGTTATCTAAATCTCGGAATTGAGAAACAAAGTCTCGATAAACTCTACGAAGATCTTCCATGTTATCCGCCGCAAATTCCTACAAACTCAGCATTTGTATCCGTAGGTCCAATGAAATCGCTTAAATTTCCGCTTTTACTTTGTAAGGTTGCTCCAAAATCCGGCGAGTATCCTATTGCACGATGATCTCCCCATAGATAAAGTACATCGTTAGTATCGCCCGCAATAGCAACTCGTTTATAGCCGGATGGTAGTTGTCGTAAAGTCCAGTTTGATCCAGCGTCTGTGCTGGTATATAAACCATACGGATCAGAAGTTAAACCCCCCCTCCCGCACATCGCCATATAATTTCTGTTTTGAAATGAAGACACAACACCCCAACGAGTGCGCCACGGAGCAACTTCTCTACCTGAATACAAAGGCGATATGTCTCCCGCACTCCCATCATCTATAATTCTGTGAAGCTCATTATTATCAAAGTTATCACCGGGGAACCAGCAGTAATAGGCAATATTCTCATCATCATTGTCTTGATAAGGTACGTGAAGTTCTCCGCTGCCTCTTCGATTTAATCCCAGATAAGGTGATTGGGGTCCGTGTGCTGTAATTCTAGCCCAAGTTGCGCCATAGTCGGTACTTTTATAAATAGCACCCCCCGTTAAACCCGCTCGTCCACCTGTCGCATAAACTAAGCCCGCCGTTTTAGAAGACACATAACAGCCCGGCAAAGGTTCGTTACTAGCAGCATCCGCAATTAAAACTTCAGTCCAGGTTGTACCGCTGTCCGTTGTATAAGCAGCGCGAGTTGTTTTGGTTGAAGAGTTTGACCATACCAAAACTACATGCCCCTGAACACCAAAACTGGCGTCGGCCATAGCGTGAGTCTGGTAGTCACCTGTACCTGCCGGTAGAGTTTTAAAGTTTTCAGAGAGAGTATGCTGGAGTGTAACACCAATAACTCCAAATATATCTGTAATACGATAGATTCTAGTTGATGTAAATAACCAACCGTTAATTGCTGTTCCACCGCCTACATATCCCGGCGAAAAAGCATCGACTACAAAGTTAGCCGGATAACCCAGTACACTCAAGTTCGTTCGTGTCCAGGTGGGATTAGCTGCATCAAAGTCTGACGTTAAATACACATACCCGTCTGTTCTAAACGCGGCAATTTTCTCCGTTCCCGCAAAGATGGACCAGGGACCAACTTCGACTACGGGTTGGAAGGGATACGGATCTTCGTAATCAATGGTCCACTCTGCCAGGTATTCAACCATCGCATCTGACAGACCTTCCATCTCCACATCAATGCGCTCGATAAAGGTGGTGTCTCTAGAGGTATTCACTGTAACGTGAATTTCTTTGATCTCTTTTGATTCAAGGTGGTCGAAATATTTGGCGGTGACGATATCGCCCAGATTAAAATCGCGCATCCAGCGAGTCGATTCATTCT
>CAZDLK010000081.1:0-5325 GCA_964506435.1 uncultured Candidatus Bathyarchaeia archaeon
TTTTCACCCAGTTGTCTTTATTATCTGGTTATGTTTATACTTGTCGAATCAAAAAAGCATGGAGAAACGGTGAAACCTCGTGGACGAAGCTTTGACTCGCGTTAGAAGCACCGCGGACTACCAATTCGGCAAAAACGTAGGCGCCATACTCTTCCCAGAAAACGTGGAAATCCAATACTCAAAAGCAACAGGCAGAATACGCTACGTGAACTTGAACGGCGAAAGACTTGCCACGCTCCGCCCCACTGACGGCTTGCTATCGCTCAGCATCACCGCAGCCAAACGCATAGTTGATAACGCAATCCCAGTTCAATGTTTCGTCACAGTACAGAATAACGTGGCAGAGTTCATTGCCGACGGCGGCGACGTGTTCGCAGTGCACGTGGTTAAAGCAGATGAGGCAATTCACGCGAAGGATGAAGTTATCGTTGTGGATGAAGCGGACAAGGTTTTAGCAGTTGGCCGCGCTATGCTGTCAAGCGCAGAAATGAAAGCGTTCAAAAAAGGAGCCGCCGTCAAAGTCAGACACAGCAACAAAAAACAAAGCTAAGTATGATTCGAAAACGCGCGATTTTCTAGACTACGACCAAAGTTGAAGTTGAGTACTCTAAGATAATGGCTTCTTAGTTTGTGTTTTTTCTGTGTCTTTTCTTGAGCGCTATTGCGGTTATGCTGATTATTGCGATGGCTGCTGTTACACCTGCTGCGGCGTAGGTGAATTCAAGTTGCTGATTTGAAGAAGGTGACGGCGAAGGAGAAACAGACGGGGAAGCAACTGGTGAAGGTGAAGGAGATGGTGATGGAGAAGGAAACGGCGATGGGTCGGGTGTGCCGTAGCCGATGGGCGTGTACTGCTCATTCACCGCTAGGGGCGCGTAATCACCAGGAAACTCGTAAGAATGACCTCCCATAACGTATAAAGTATCATTAACGATGGCAATACCAAAATTATAGCGGTTTGTGGGTGCATCAGTGCCCCAACTCCAACTATCGTTTACAGGGTCATAAACTCCAACATGTTCCGTCTAAAACATAGATGCGTTTAGGAGCCAATATGCCCGTTGTTGTAGCCGCCGCCACACCACCCAAGAGCGGAGATGCACCCGAACCCCAAACATCAGACTCCGGATCGTATATTCCCAGAAAAGAACCTGAGACTGATCCTATGACGTATATTTTATTGTCAAATACTGCCGAGGCAGAACCAAAGAAGGTGGCAGACAGCATCGGTTCTTTTGTGATCCAAGTATCCGTTGCCGGATCATAGACCTCATTAACATTTAGAAACGAATATTCCTCGTCGAGTCCATCTCCGCCTATCAGATAGATTTTGCCGTTAACAACATTTGCCTGAAGAAAAGCTCTAGCCGTAGGCATAGCTGTTTTGTTTTCCCATGTGTTTGTTGCGGGATCGTAGACTTCATTTACCCCAGTATAACCGCTACTAGTTTTTCCGCCTATACAGTAAATTTTGTTTTGATAGACCACTATAGCAAAAACAGCTCTTGGAGTCGGCATGTCCGCTCTAAAGACCCATGTGTCCGACACTGGATCATACTCTTCGTTTGTGCCTACAACCACCGCAGCAGTGCTACCAGCGTAAACAGCAGAACCAATACTGCTTGATATAAATCCGCTTGAGGTGACGCCCCCAATAGCGTATATTTTTCCCTCAACTACAGCAACGCCCAGTCCGCTTCTTGCCTCCTGCATCGGCGCCTTCGACACCCAAGAATCCTCAACCACAACAGCAGAAGACAACACAGGATTAGCTACCATGATGCATGACGCTGTCAGAAAGACGAGAACAAACAATAGCGCAGCGTGTTTACTCATGCTTACTCCCGCACCACGTAAGGCTGCTTTCACGGTAAAAGCGTTTTTATCAAGGTTTCTTGACAAAACAAGTCTTTACAAGTTTTCTTGACAAACAGCATATTTGGAGCCTATTAGTGGTTCATTGCAGTAACCTATAGGGGGTAGGTCAGCAACGACTTTTTCAACGCTATATAAAGCTGCCTTAAATAAGGGGGTATAGACTGCGCCGAGCACTAGAGCACAGCATACTCTAATAATTACTTGGCTGCCAATTTGTTTCTGCAGGCTATCCGCACACAGAACACAACGGCAAAGCATGCCTAAAAATAAAAAGAAAAGGAAAGTTTTAGATTGTTTTCTTCTTAACTGCGTTCTCTAACGCCACAACGCCTGGAAGCTTCTTACCCATCAGAAACTCGATTAAAGCGCCGCCAGCAGTGCTAATGTAGCTGATTTTCTTCGACAAACCATACTCCTGTATCGCCGCAATCGTGTTTCCGCCTCCAGCAAGCGAAAACGCCTTCGAACCAGCAATAGCCTCAAAAACCTTCTTCGTCCCATAATTGAAATCCTTGTTCTCGTACACACCCATTGGACCGCTAACCACGATGGATTTGGCTTTGCTGATGATTCCCGCGTAGTTTTCCACTGTTTTCGCGCCTAAATCAAAAATCGAGTATTCAGTTGGCAACTTGCTAACCGGCATCTCCTTTCTTTTGCCGCCGACATCAAGGGCAACATCCTCGGGCATGAGAACCTTACCGGGATACTGCTTGATAAGCGCCTGAATCCCCGGAACAAGCCCCATAAGCTCCTTTTTTGCTAGGAAAGCCATGTTGTTCTTGCCCAAATCCACGCCTTTCGCCGCAAGAAACAACTGCGCAGTCACACCGCCAACAACAACGTAATCCGCGATGCCGTTGCCCAGCACGTACTTGCTGATCTCCAAAGAATCATCCGCTTTCGCACCGCCCATCACGTAAACACAAGGCTTCTCAGGCTTCTCCAACGCTCTAGCCAATGATTTCAGTTCGCGCTCCATAATACGCCCAGCAACAGAAGGCAACACTGCAGTGAAGCCCACCATAGAAACGTGACCACGGTGCGCAGCTGCAAACGCGTCATTCACGAATAAATCCGCTAAAGGTGCAAGATTCTGCACGAGCTCGCTCTTAGCGTGCTGCTCAGGTGTGCCGTTTTTGGTTTCTCCGTCCAAACTGCGCACGTTTTCAAGCACAAGAATTTCTCCGCCTTTTAACGCTTTAATTGCCTTTTTCGCTTTGTCACCGCATACGTCGTCAACGTACTGCACTGGGCGTTTGAGGATTTTCCCAAGGATCTCCGCGTGCTGCTTCAGCGGCGTGTAGTCTGCATCGCCTTTTCTTCCCTGATGCGCAAGAATGACGGTTTTAGCGCCTCTTTCTGCGAGTTCTTTGATAGTGGCTTCTGCATGCGCTTTGATGCGTACGTCGCTTGTGACGTTTTTTGTTTCTGGGTCAATTTCGCTGTTGAAATCCACCCTTACGAGGACAACTTTGTCTTTTACTTCAACATCATCTAATGTTAGATACTTCGCCATATTGCATATCACTCTCTCATGTGTTAACTGAAAAAGAAAAATAGGTAGTGGGTTTTAAAGTTTAAGCTCTACGCGCTTAGAATCCTGCTTTTTTGCCTACTAACTCGATGAGCTCAACCATACGGTTGCTGAAGCCCCACTCGTTGTCGTACCACGCAAAGACCTTAACGAAGTTACTCTTCTCGCCTAGAACCATAGTCAACTGCGCATCAAAAACTGCTGAATAAGTACTGTGAAGCACATCACTTGAGACAATTGGATCTTCAGTGTATTCGAGTATGCCTTTAAGCGAGCCTTCAGCTGCTTCCTTCATAGCTGCATTGATCTCTTCTTTAGTGACTTCTTTGCCTAACACTGCGGTTAGATCAACAATGGACACGTCTGGTGTCGGAACACGCAGCGAATAACCGTTCATTTTGCCTGCACAGCTTGGCAAGACTACACCGATTGCTTTGGCTGCGCCTGTGCTTGTTGGAATAATATTCAATGCTGCTGCGCGCGCTCTGCGTGGGTCCTTGTGCACTAGGTCCTGTATTCTCTGGTCGTTTGTGTAGCTGTGGCATGTTGTCATAAGTGCTTTTTCGAGCCCAAAGTTGTCGGCTAAGACTTTGCTGACTGGCGCAAGGCAGTTGGTTGTGCAGCTGGCGTTGCTGAGGATGTTGTGCTTCTCTGGATCATAGTTGCTTTCGTTTACGCCTAAAACGAATGTCGCGTCTGGGTCTGTTGCTGGTGCGCTGATGAGGACTTTTTTGGCTCCTGCTGCGAGGTGTTTGCTTGCGCCTTCGCGGTTAGTGAATAAGCCCGTGGATTCTACTGCCATGTACACGCCTAGGTCTTTCCATGGAAGCGCTGCAGGGTCTCTTTGGCTGAGGACTTTGAGTTCTTTTCCACAAACAACCAGATTGGTGCCTTCGACTTCTACGGTGCCTGGGAATCTTCCGTGAACTGAGTCATATTTCAGCAGTTGCGCGTTTGTTTTGGCGTCTGCTAGGTCGTTGATGGCTACGAAATCTATGTTGGCTTTGCGTTCAATTGCTGCTCTGTAAAGGAGTCTGCCGATTCTTCCGAAACCGTTTATTCCTACTTTTATCGCCATTATAAATCACCTATGTTTTTCGAGTTTAACAGCGGGTTTATCTTAATTAATTTTCCGACCGAAAGATGTTGATTGGGCTTTGAACAACAAATTAACAAACTTTGGTTACTTATGCTAATTTTTGCCGCCGCTGCCAGACCATTTATGCTCTATCGCGTGAAAAAACTATACTCCTCTTACTTAAAGGCGCTCTATACAGTTCTGCGAGAGGCTTTACAGACCTACCCCCTACTGGTTTCTGCAATAAGTTTCTATTAGGCTCCAAATAATGATGAGCTTAGCCTTCTCAATCATTAAAGCTGAACTGCTATTCTCGGGTTACGCTGGACACTTGCGTTGTTCAGGCTGTTTTGTGCAAAGTTTCTGCGTTATCGTTATATGCAGCTAGTGCAAAACAGAAGGAGAGAATAGCTATGTCGGATATTGGAGTCACAGTCAAGAAAAGCGTGGACTTCTCGGAATGGTACACCGAAGTTATTCTGAAGTCGGGATTGGCAGATTACGCGCCAATCAAAGGATGTATGATTATCCGAGAAGACGCTTATGCCATGTGGGAGAAAATCCAAGACGTTTTCAACAAGAAAATACAGGCGACAGGTCACAGAAACGTCTATTTCCCCATGTTCATCCCTGAAGGCCTTCTGAAGAAGGAAGCTGAACATTTTGCAGGATTCACCCCTGAAGTAGCTTGGATAACCCAAGGCGGAGACACACCATTAGAAGAGAAGCTGGCTGTTAGACCCACGTCTGAAACGATCATGTACGCCACGTTTGCCAAGTGGATCAGAAGCTGGCGAGACCTGCCAGTTAAAATTAACCAGTGGTGCAACAT
>CAZDLK010000082.1:0-5260 GCA_964506435.1 uncultured Candidatus Bathyarchaeia archaeon
TTGACGCCTTCTCATTTGCGCTCGGAGGCGCGTTCTGGGCGTACATGGGATGGTACGCAACTACTTTCCTAGCAGGTGAAGTCAAGGAAGCAAACAAGAAACTGCCCCGAGTCCTGTTGATTGCTGGGCTTGTGATTATGGTAGTTTACCTTGTTGCTTCGTCGCTTTCAGCGTTTGCGGTCATGAACGTAGCCACTGTCACGACTGCGGATGGACACACGTGGGGGCTCTTCCAAGCTTACGGATGGCTAAGTTACGGCGGAGTTGACAAGGCAACTATAGCTGCTGCGGGAATCACCAACTTCCAAAACGCGTGGAGCACAGGAATCGCCTCAATCATTGCACAGGGCATGGGCCTAGGCTGGCTTTCAATAATTATTGCCATAGGCGGCGTGTTCTGGGTTGCCAACGACATTCCACCGTTCCTCCTCGTCGCTTCGAGAACATTCTTTGCCATGTCTTTTGACAGAATGATGCCTGAGAAATTCTCCTACGTAAGCGAACGCTGGCACGCTCCTGTTTGGTCGCTGATTATCACCGCTGTTTTCGCCATTCCAGCGTGTATGGCTGAAGCTAACTTCCCAGCAGGTGCAGCTACATACTTAGGCTTTGCTGGTGTGGTTGGAACAGACATATTCGATGCTGCCTTCCTGTTGATGTTCTGTGTGTCCTGCATGCTGTTACCGCTGGAGAGAAGAGACATCTACGATAGAGCCGCTGTCAAACATTCGGTTGGGTTTGTTGTCCTCTTAGGATTAGTCGCTACTCTCGGCGCTGGCTTCTGCCTGTACATTTTCATCCAGCAGTCGCCGTGGATATGGGCGCTGTTCACAAGCGGCGCTTCCGCGGGTGACATTGCAAGTGCTGTCGGCTTCATAAGCTGCATTGTGGCTGGAATGCTGCTGTACGTCTACTACATGTACAAGAACTCGACCAGAGGCACAGACATGCGTACGCTGTACATCGCTATTCCACCAGAATAGTCTTAAATACTCTACCTCCCCTTTTTATTTTTTTAAAAGAAACATGTGAAAGGTGCTACCTATGTATGAGTTAAAGTTCATAACTGATCTCGTTGAAGAACAACTCGTGAAAGGGCATTTGCGGTGGTTAGCCAACTTCAACGAAATCCACAAAGACTTCCCTGTAGAAGATGTTTCTTTTCCGATTTACGCTTCAGGCGGCTTAACGGAAAAAGGTTTTTTCCTTTCCAAAATCTACTCAGCTATGGTAGTGCCCAAATACAAGGTGCATTTGCTGCTTTACACGTCGCCTGAAATAAGTCCCTCTTTCTTGAGAAAGATGATTTTGGCGCTTAAGCGCAAGTTTGGTTCTGAAGACTGGGTTTTCTTGGTTTTGGCGCAGGGGCGACCTATTGGGAAAGAGTTGAAGGAGAGCATTGAAGGCGTTGCGGATAAGACTGTGGGTATTACTGCTTATGGCGTGGGCGCAAAAGAAGCAGTCACGTCTGACAATGTTCTCGGCAGAGGTCTTTCGAAACAGTTGAAGTTGACTGAAACTAAGTATGAGCGCTTTGATGTGCCCAATTACCTGAAGGGTTTCACTGCAACTTTTGCTTTAGGCGTGTTCCTGCTGGTTTTCCTTATAATGTCCGGCATGCGGCAGTTGGTGGGGCAGGTGCCCGTGGCGATTCTCATATTAGCGATTTTCTCGCTGATACTTGGTCAAGTTATCTACAAATCCCGTTATCACATGTCTGTTACCTTAAACAGCAAGGGTTTTCAGCTGCGCGAAGGCAAGAAACTTAAAGAGGGCAAATGGAGCGACTACTCTGGCTTATCAATATTTATTTCGCCGAAGGTTGAAACCTTCTTGAGGTTAAAGTCAAAGGACGCGGATTTCGATTTGCCGCTGTCGAGAGTTGGCTTGCCTAGGCGCGAAACGTACATTATGGTTAGGAATTTGATGCGGCAGAAGTAGCGTTTACTCGATTGTAGGCGTTTCTACTTCAGTGTTCCACCAAGGCTTGTCCCATTTATTCTCAACTTTAGGCAGTTCCTTAAAGAGCGCCTCGATTTTGTCTGTGACTGCTGCCGCCTCGTTCCGCGGCAACCATTTCGCGAGAATCTCTGGTTTTTCCACGAGGTTTTTGAGGTTCAGCGTGACTGTCAGGGCGAGTTTTTTGTCTTTTTTAAAGATTTTTCGCATCAGTTGTGAATTGATTTGTTCCTTTCCTTTGCCGATGTCGTGGTCTAGAAATATGGCTATGACGTCTTTCAGGTCTTTTTCTTCCATGCCTATGATTATGCGGTCTTTTGCGAAGTAAGGGTAATTAAGAATTCTGTAGTCTTGTTTTTTCTGTTTGAGGTCTTCAACTGTTTCTTTTGGCATGTCGAAAATGAATTGGCCTTTTGAAAGCAGCATGCCTTCTAAGCCTATGGTGTAGAGGTTTTCCTTGTAATGCTCGAAAAGTTCCATGTCTTTGATTTTGACGTTGTGGCGCAAGTTTATTTCGTCGCAGAACAGGTCCAGTACGGTTATCATGGGTAGTCCGTCTGGTGTTATACCGTTTATTGTGGTGAGCCTGTAGCGGTTGCCGTACCGCCATGTGTTGAAGCGCCTGTCGTTAGCTGTTGCGAAGGAAGTGTACATGGTTCCGAAAGCCTGCGCCATGCCTAAGAGGAGTTTGTAAAAGCTTATTCCCTGTTTTTTGGGCATTATGTAGTCTGTGTCTTTTGTGGCGCGGGCTAAAACGCCTTCGCCGTTGGCGCTTTGGCAGTGGATTTTGATCGCGCCGCCGCCGAAAAGCAAGACTTGAATAGGTTTGTCGCTTACTTTCTTTTCGAATGCAGCAGGGTAGTGTTCGTGTAGTTTTGGGGCGTTTACAGACGCCCACAGGGTGACCATGGCGCTTTTCATGGGGAAATAATTTAAGTCAACATAGTCTGGGATCCCCAAGTTTTCCCTTAACTCGTTCGGGTCAACAGTGGAGGTTAAGGGTAAGTCAACATCGTAAACTGTGCCGTCTAAGTCTTCGTAGAGGATGAATTTTTTTTCCGTTGTCATCCCTCTCCGTTGATAAATACCCTCGTTATTTTTGTGTGTTTAGAATAAAAGCTTTAAGCAAAAATTTATGAACGCATGTACAGTTATGCGGTGCGTACTGTCACGGTACTTTTCGTTTTTCAGGTTAACTTGCTGTTTCGTGCAGACAGGTTGGTTGTAGTCCCACCAGTTCTATGTGCTTCTTGGTTGGTTGTTTGCTTCGTTTTTCCAAAAAGCGCCTAATTGGCGACATGAACAGATGGGAATATCCAAAGTATAAACCTGAATGGGATGCCAAAATTGCTGCCTAGTTGGACAACCCAACGCCAGAAAATTGGCAGAGCCTGAGATGAAAACACCGCCCTGAGTATCAATTGCATGTTCCTTCTAAGCCTAAAAGCACGGATTACTTGTTATGGCTTATTTTTTGTCCGATATAACGGGAGTTGGCTAAAAACTTTGTATGGCGACGAGTCCTCCAAGGTAAGAATGTGGACTATCTACTGTTGGTTTAATTGTCAGTTTGACGAAGAATTAATTCCATAATTTCGAAGGCACAAAGAATTGTTCCTCGTGATTTTTTGCCTATAAAGCAAAAATAAACAGACACAAACCCGATTAAACGATTATGAACAGTTATTATGCCTTAAATGCGGAAATAGTTCCAGAAACATTTAATTTGCACATTTGTCTTTTGAAATGCACGGTGGAGAATATGCTGAAAATGAAGCGAAGACGATTGAGGTGTTTACGGATTGTTTGATAAAAGCCTTGGAGATCGTCGGGTCGATCGTCAAAAGGCTCGTGAACAGGATCAATTGGTTTTCAAATCATTTTGGAGATGCAGCATAAATGCCCCCTCCATTCTATAGAACCGTCCAGAAAACTCGTAAGAAAGACGTATTAAGGATAGTTCCCCGTCTCTTTGCCATATCCCTCAGAGCTGTACTCAAGCGCTTGAAAAAGGTTCCATACAAAGCTATTATGGAAGTTAACAACGAAAAAATGCTGTTGTACCCCTGTAAAGGCGGAATCCACTACGACCTTTTTTTGCATGGTAAACGGGAGCCCATGTGTACCGATTATTTGAGGCGGTCAGGGATTGTCAAAGACGGTGATGTTGTGTTGGACATAGGCGCCAACATTGGTTATTACGCGTTAATGGAATCTCAACTTGTTGGGAACCGCGGAAAAGTCTATGCTGTCGAGCCAGTTTCAGGTAACTATGAGGTGCTGAAGAAGAATGTGCGACTTAACGGTTTGGAGAACATCCAGACTTTTCGGTTAGCTTGTGGCGAGGTTAATTGTGAGTCCAAGATTTACGTTTCGAGTATGGCAAATCTCTGTGCCATTAAGCAAAGTACTGTGGGAGGGGACATTATAGGTGAAGAAGAAGTGTCCATGGTTAAGGTGGACAGCTTCCTGCAGGGTAAGGAACCGCCGAATTTGATTCGGATGGATGTGGAAGGCTATGAGTACGAGATAATTAGGGGGATGCCTCAAACGCTTAAAGGTGATGTGAAAATCCTTGTTGAACTTCATACAATTTTTCTTCGTCGGAAGTTGGATGAGTTCTTAGGGACCTTGGCGTTAAATGGTTTTAGGGCTCGTTTCGTGGTTTTCGAAGAGAAGGTGGAGGCAAATAGAATCGTTCGTGTGCTTATGAAAACTGCAGGTGATGCGTTGCCTATTATTGCCACCAACTTGTCGATTCAAGAGCTTAAGAAGCTTTTGAAGAAGAACGTGGAGTTGGCGCCGAACGTGGTTTTTGAAAAGGCTCATCGGTCCCCTGTTGACTAGCACGCATAGTGATGGGTTAGCTGGAGGAAGTGGTGGGGTCGGAGTGATTTGAACACTCAGCCTTTGGGTATCTTCAAGCAAGCTCCAGAATTAAGTCATCCCCCGTGAGGGGTCAGCATACCCGAAGCTGTTTCTGGAGCCCAACGTCATGCCTGATTAGACTACGACCCCAACCAGCTTTTTACATCGACCAACCGATATTTAACCGTTCAGGATAAAACATGTATGATGGGTGCTGTTGTAGGTGGTTTGTTGTAAATTGGGTCTTTTAAGTTGCAGTATGCTACTGCAGAGTGCTGCTGGGTATTTGCTGCTGCTGTTAGGTGCTGGAAAGTGCGTGCCAAGAGGGTGATGGAGGTTTAGCTGTATTCGCGGAAGGTGTGGTTGCATTTTGTGCAGCGGAAAAATTGTGTTGATGCTTCATCTCCGCCGCGTGTCTGGACTTGCCAGACGT
>CAZDLK010000083.1:0-5200 GCA_964506435.1 uncultured Candidatus Bathyarchaeia archaeon
ATATAACTCTCTATGCTAGAGATACATCAGGAAATTCAGGAATTTCAGAGACTGTTAAGTTTACATTAACAACAGGAACAGAGGAGGATGTGACAACTATTTTGGTTGTAGCCACAATTCTAGTGGTCGTTACAGCTGGAATTATTTTATTTGCTTTCTTTAAGGTATATAGACTAAAGAATAGAACTACACCAAATAGCAAAACTATGCCATTGCCCGAATAATTAACGCTGATTTTGTTCTATTCAGTCAAATTTTCAAAACTACTACTACAATGGCAACTACTACTACAATAGCCCAATAAACATACCGATCTATACAGATACTACCGTCAATGCAAACTACTCATAACCCTTTTTTTATTTCGACTCTTTGCAAAGTCATTTCTAATTGTTTCTTCTATGGAGAAAAAATTTTTGTTTAGTCAAGAAAATTTGACTATGTTTAGTCAAGGAACCTATACAAGAACACTTTAATACACAAAAAATCAAACAAAAAAGTGATGTGCATGAAAAGAAAAATTGCGGTTCTGTTTCTTGGGTTGCTTTTGGCATCAACGTTTTTTGGAGTTCTAGATGAGTTGGTGTCTGCTTCTTTGGTGGAGGATTCTTGGACTCACATGGAGCCTATGAGTCAGGCAAGGGCAGGGTTGGGTGTGGTGGCGGTTAACGGAAAAATCTACGCCATAGGCGGCACAACAACAAGCGGACAATGGCCACCTGACATGTTTAGCGGGGGCTTTGTAGCTACCAACGAAGAATATGACCCTGCCACAAACACTTGGACCACAAAGGCTTCCATGCCTACGGCAAGGGACTACTTTGCTATAGCTGCAGTCGGAGACAAAATCTACTGCATAGGAGGCGCCAAAGGTCACTACCGTGATGTGAAATTAAATCAAGGCTCATACATAGAAACAAATGCTACTGAAGTATACAACACAAAGACTAATTCTTGGACGACTAAAGCTGCAATACCGATTACTGCAATTAATATGTTGGCTAATGTGGTTGACGGAAAAATCTATGTCATACATGAATACTATATGTGTGTTTATGATCCGGTTGATGATTCCTGGACCAACAAAACTAGAATACCTTCATCTCATGGTTCATGGTTTAGTAATCCTCCTGTTTCGTTTGTTGTAGACAAAAAAATATATGTGACTGGAGTTTTTCAAACAAAGCCCCTCTATGAGCCAAAACAAAGGGTCTTTATTTATGATACAGAAAGTGATAGTTGGAGCGAGACTGGTTCTTGGTCGACGCGTATTGGTGCTGCTGGTTGTGGCTTAACTGCTGACGTTAAAGCGCCTCCGAAAGCATACATCTTTGGGTGTATAGCCCAAAGATATCCTCCTGTTCAGATTACTCAGGTATACGATTTTGAAGCTGAATCTTGGTCTACAGCCGACGTTATGTCTATTTATCGCATTGATTTTGGTGTGGCGGTTGTTGATGATGTAATATATGTTGTTGGCGGGTATAGGTTTACTTCGCAGATTTATAGTATGGTTGTGCCTGTTAGTTGGAATGAGCGGTATGTGCCTTTAGGTTATGGTGTTGCACCCAAAATCAACATATCTTCACCTATAAGCCAGATATATAATGAGTCTAGTGTGGAGCTGGTTTTTTGTGTTGATAAGCCCTTTGACTATTTAGTGTATAGTCTTGATGGAGCAGAAAACGTTACCTTATCATCAAATGTTACTTTAACTGATTTGTCTGACGGGTATCATAACGTTACTGTTTATGCATGTGACCTCTATGGGAACGTTGGCGCTTCAGAGACTGTTGTGTTTTGTGTTGATATGCCTGAGGTTTTGCCTGTGGGATTGTTTGTTGTTGCTGTCGTGGTGGTTATTGTTTGCGCAGGGATTGTGGTTTACTTAAAGAAACATAAAAGAAACACTTAAACTGCGTTAATTATACCCATCATCGCGTATTAGCTTGGTGAATTTTATCTTCAAATTTAATCTTTTTTGAATTGTTAACCGCCTATGTTTAATTTTTTTGCTTAGTACGACAGTGTAATTTGTTAGTAATCAGGTTTTGCTCCGTAAATTTAGGTGTTTATGTTTAAGACCAATTAACATAGAGATGTTTTTGACATTTTCTATTGTTTGTTAAAACTCTTCTTTGTAGCCTCTACTTTTTCTCTTTTTTGTTATGTGGTGGTTTTATCGGTTTTCGTTTTTTGTGTATTCAAGAATTGTCTCTTGTTTTACCTTGATGATGCAGTGTTTTTCTGTTTTCTTTGTTTTACCGTAATCACTCATTAAGACTTTGTATGTGTATTCTGCTGTTAGGTCTTCTGTTGTGTACTCGGAGTTTTTTGTGTAGCTGTCTGATTGGTGCGCTTCTGTTGGGACATATCTGTCTTTGTACTTTATTGTTTTTGTCGGCTCGTTTTCTTGTTTGTATACCCAGACTGCTTCATGTGAAATTCCAGGTTCTATCTGGTTTTTTGGTAGCAGAAATCCGTTGTCGTAGAGGATTTTTGCTGCAGGGGGCAGGTTTTTGTGGAGTTCAAACATTGAAGCTATAACGTCAAAATCTGTTTTATTGAGTTTGTTTTCTTCTTTTAGTTGCAGTAACTTTTGTATGCATTCGTAGTCTGGGTCTGAATCTTCAAACTCAAGTATTTTAAACCTGCTAAGTTTAATTGTCTTCATTTGTCCACCTAAAATCTACTTTCACACAATACGATACTATATAATTTAAGTGTAAATGTTTGTGTGCTACTAAAATTAAAAACAGCTTTAGTCAAGAATCCTTGACAAAGCTTAGTCAAGAAACCTGTACAAGAAAGCTTTTAACTCTCATTATAAAGGACAAAATGATTACAATGTACAGGAAAAGTACTTTACTACTCGTTTTCATAATATCAGTTCTAACAATCCCTCTGTATCAACCAGTTCTTGCTCAAACAAGTACAATTACTATTCCAGACGATTACTCAACCATACAGGCAGCTATAGATGCGGCGTCAGCTGGAGATACAATATTTGTTAAAAAGGGCGTATACAATCAAGGGAATATAAGAATAAATAAGGAAATTTCATTAATTGGTGAAGATCCTCTGACAACTTATATAAATTTGACTCCAAGCTGGATTGAATATTCAAATCCAGACCCGTTTGATGTCGGTCAAATGCCACATTACGATGACGCTATAAGAATTGAGGCAAATGATGTAAAACTATCAGGCTTTACAATTAATAATACTGTTTCAATAAACGGCGGTTTATCTGTTGTATCAGGAAACAGAGTTCACATAATTGGAAACATAATCCTGAACAACATTTTCCACATCAGCGGTGGCTATTGCGTATTTGCACTAAATACAGCTGCTTGCGGAGTAAGCTTTTATGGAGGCTACGGAACTATCGCCGGAAACATGATGCCTGGCGGGTCTATATGGGTAGCTATTGGTAAGCAAGGAACTGTGATTTATGGTAACACAATAATAGGTGACACTGAAGGAATAGCTGTCGGTGGTGATTGGAGCATAGTTACAAATAATACTGTTATTGGAAGCAAATTTGGTTTAAGTGCAGCTGCATCTGGTTCGAATAATGTATTCTATGCAAACACGGTAATTAACAATAAAGCCGGTCTTAGAATGGCGGAAGGTGATAACAACACATTCTATGCAAATCATGTAGAGAATAACAGTTTTGGTGTTGAAGCCCTATGTTTTTTTCCAGTAGGAGATAACAATACTCTTTTTCGAAACAACTTTATTGGCAATACTAAGCAAGTGTATACTGATTCTGTCTATTCTTATATCGACGGGGTTAAGCAGGTTTATTTAGGCGGTTATTTTGATGACGGAAAAGAAGGCAACTACTGGAGTGATTACTATGGGTTCGATGCTGACGGTGATGGTGTAGGCGATGTATCATATATTATTGATGCAAACAGACAGGACCATTTCCCTGTAATGTCTGCTTTTGAAATGCCTGTTTTGAGTTTTAATTTACCTGAATGGGCATATGTATTGTCTTTCCCTTTGCCCCCTCCTTTGCCTCTTCCAGTCCTCGAAGATTCCTCTCCTGAGGATACAACACCCACTGCAACTCCACATCAAACACAATCTCCTACCTTAACGCCCACACCGACACCCACTGAAACAGCAACTCAGCCTCCTCTTCAACCTTCTTTGCCAATTGGTTTCTATGAGTTAGTAATCGCTGTTTCAGTAGCAACTGTAGTGTCGGTTATTGGATTGCTAATTTACCTCTGGAAACGCCACAATTAGGTGCTCTTCAAAATTTCTTAGACCAACGGTTTATCTGGCTGTAGTTGGCACTTGGTCGATTCCTTGGATAACTTGTTTAGTTCATCCCATTCAGCTTACTCTAAAACTTGTGTGTTCACTAAGGCTTTGGTTTAGACTGTGTCGGATAAAGGGTACCCCTTTTTTCACGTGTACACGTGAAGGTTCCCTGCCCCACTTATCAAGCATGAATAACCTTTTTTCCCTATCACTTTTTTATGCAGTTCATCTTTTATCTAACTCCTTTGTTAGCTGATTTCTAGTAGATTCACCTGCCCGTTGGGTTTTTCAGCCAATCTCATCCGTGTTTGCGCTTCTTATCTCGTCACATTTTTTGATTTTCTGGGGTTATAGTTTAAGATTCTGTTGTGTTTACAAAGTCCTTTTAAACACGAAGTATACTTAATCATTAATTGTAGGTGTTTATTACATATGAAAGTCGGAGTTTGCGGTATAGCCTGTGAGAAATGCCCAAAAATGCAGAACAATACATGCCCAAATGGCAGCGTAGGCTGCATCGCCAGAGAAAACAAGTTCTGCCAAATCTGCAACTGTGCCTTCAACAGAAACGTTAAACTGTGTTTTGAATGCAGCGAATTCCCCTGTGAAACTACAAAACAAGGACCGATAAGTTACGGATTTTGCCAATATCTTTCAGGTAAACACTGAGGAATCATTTTAAACATTAAATTTGTATTATGATTTGACTGTTTATGGGTTCAAAAGACATCCTGATAGAAGCAAAGGCGTTAACTAAAAAATTCGACGATTTTGTAGCGGTTGACCAAATCGACTTTGAAGTATACAAAGGTGAATGTGTGGGTTTTCTTGGACCTAACGGGGCAGGAAAAACCACTACCGTTAGGATGATGTATTGTTTTCTGCCTCCAACTTCAGGGGAACTAAAAATTAAAGGTTT
>CAZDLK010000084.1:0-4766 GCA_964506435.1 uncultured Candidatus Bathyarchaeia archaeon
CCACTATCTATTCCAGATCGGCATCGTCGGGAGATGTTGGCTGATTGGCGGGGTGCCGGTCGTGCTTTGGGAAAATCTGATACTGCCGCTTGGTATTTGGCGAATAAAGACGCTATACTGTTGAATCCGAAAACGAGACGGTGGATAGAAGAACAGTTAGGGGTATGAGACGGAATTATCTTAGTGGAGATCATGATGATTGAGCACGGTGATCGGGTTGTTTTGAAGAAGCACATTTCGTCTTATTTAGATGGTCCAACGGATCCACAGCCGGGTACGCGAGGGACTGTTGTTTGGGCAGACGATATTCTTGAGGTTGAGTTTGACGGTTACAGCGTGTATAGGGTGCGCGATTATATGCTACGGAAGTTATCACCAGACGAGATAGTTCAGGAAATTACAGCACGAGCGGAAGCGTCTAGTGAGGGTGATTGGGAGGCTAGTATTAATTCGGATGGGGAGTTAATTATTACGCTGGAAGATCCAGAACAAACAGCGATTATCTGGTGCGGCGATATGGAGACGTGTACGAGTAAAGATTTAAATAACCATAAGTTTATCGCTCAGGCACGTAAAGATATCATGTTTTTACTGCAATACATAAAGAATCAGCATGATTAACCAGGTTTTCTGTGGAGACTGTCTGGATATTCTTCCTGGTATGGAAGATTCTAGTGTTGATATGGTCTTGTGTGATCTTCCTTATGGGACGACACAATCTAAGCGTGACATAGAGATCGATTTAGATTTACTGTGGGATCAATATCTGCGCGTCTGTAAGGAAAATGCGGCGATTGTTTTGTTTGCGCATAACCAGTTTACGTTTAAGTTGGCTCTGTCTAAGTTTGAATTGTATAGATATAAGTATGTGTGGATCAAGAATAAATCCACCAACCACTTAAATTCTAGAAAGATGCCGCTGCGTGCTCATGAGGATATTCTGGTTTTCTACCGTAGTTCGCCAACCTATAATCCTCAGTTTAGTTATGGGCATAAGCCGATGAACTGGGCCAGAAAGAGATCGAGCAATATCTACGGAGAAGAAAAAAGAGTTGTGAACGATGCCGGAACAACCCGCAGATATCCGAATGACGTTCTGTATTTTGATGTAGTCAATAATGACGATCCAGAAAGAATCTGTGAGTTTCAGAAGCCGGTTGACCTGTGTGAGTTTTTGATTAGAACCTATACCAATCCAGGCGATGTTGTACTGGATAATGCGATGGGATCTGGCTCTGTATGTTTGGCGGCACGAAACACAGGTAGACTATCTATTGGAATTGAGATTGATCCTATGTTATGCAAGAAAGCCTATAAGCGCCTGGTTGAGTTAATTTAATGGAGCAGGATCAATGAACAACCCAAATGATTTTGATTATGGATGGGAACATAAAGTAGAGTATAAGGGTTGTAAGATAGAAGGAGATACCTTTGATTTAGTTTTGAAAGTGCCGATTGTGCAGTCAAAGTCTATTTTCGATAAGGCGTGTAATGCCGTATCAGCCACGCTAATTTGGTGGGCGGCAAAAATTAGCGGATACGAGATACATTACATGTTTAATGTATCGTATACAGAAAAACACGATCTATAATTTATTATTGATTCCTTTACACAAAGCAATAACACATCTTGACATCTCGCCTGTTCGGGTGTATACTTGTCTATGGAGGTAAGAAATGAACGAAACTGAACAGCGACTAAACGAAATAAAAGAGCGTGTCGAGCGGGTATTAGATGCCAATAACGATCTAGAGAAGGCGTGGAACGGTGTTTATTGGACTGATCCTGATCACGCTGACGCTTTTGATGAATTTGATGATCATGCCCTACCCGACATGATCTGGTTACTTAAGAAATACACACAAGCCTTAAGTTGGGGCGCAGCGCGCGAGAAAAGACTTGCTGAGGTTGAAGACGAACGAGACGAGTTTTACCGCATGTCTTTTTTAGAGGGACAGCGGTTTGTGTTTCAGCGTATTGTGGACCGACGTGTATCGCCCGCAACCTATAGTCGGATTAAATGGCGACTGAAAAATTTTCTATCGAGAGTGCTGAAGCGATGAAAACAGCGATCACTAAATCAACCAATGTCGGGGATCTAGTTACTGGCGCAGGGTATATCTTTGAGGTTGAAGAGTGGAAAACAGATGGGGGCGGAAAGCTGTATTCGTTTCATATAGTGAATCACTACGGAGAAATTATATCAAACGGATCTTGGTTACTGTCTAAGGCGACGGTGGACGAGATTAAACATTTGTTTGATTGGGGGCAAGATGAATAACGAATATAAAATTTTTTGTTGGAGTCTCTCTATTCCTGGTGTTAGTATGGGGGATAGCGGAGAATATCACTACCTGAAAGTAATCGCACGCTCTGAGCAAGAAGCAAAAGATCTGGCGGTAATACATAATCCTAAAGCGAAACAGTTTGGGAGGGACCAACTTACGGAGGAATTCTTCGGTTTAAGGTGGTTCCGATTGAGCCATCTGTGATCGAGATGTCTTAGTTTTGGAGGAATCGCATGGCACATCCTATTATGAATCTAATTGATATATTTTGTGATAAGTATCCCGAAGCATCTTGGGGCCCTGCTCATGTTGTATTGGACGATTATAATTTAGACGACGATACTATTGTGCGGAGTCAAAAGTTATTGAAAGAGGCGATCATTACCCGTCTTGGATACACTGTAGAAAATCCGGATCCGACATCTGTGGCTTTAGAGTTTTACTCTGTAAAAGAAAACGGTTTATATCGGCACGGATTGTTAGAGTTAGCCGCAACACACGAGTTCTTAGATTTTTTGCTGACTATTCCAGAAGAAGATCGAGATTTTTGATGTGTAAACACAAAAACGGTACTCTCTATGAACTTCTAGAAACGAGCCTGTTCTATGAAGTCGAAGAGGGTGAAATTGTCTATTCCGACCAGAGTAATAGCGTGCCAACACATCGGGGGTGGGAGTTTGAGTGTTTGGACTGCGGGAAGGTTATGCGCTTTGGTCCGATGCGACAGAAATATCCAAAATTTTTGCAGGACATAATCGATCAAGTATAGGGTAGAAAATGTCAGAGCAAAGAAAGAGATGGGATAAGGCTGTCAAGGCTAAACAGGAACGCGAGGACGAAAAAGTTATGGCTTCGTTCTCGTCATACGAGTTTTCGTTTGCTGTATTTCGGCGGGTAAACGATTACGGACAAGTATATTATACTGCTGTTCCGTCCGATAGCGTTACTCGTGACGGGCAACACGCCTTACCCGAACCCTCTGGACACGGGCTAACGCCTTACGACGCGCTGATTGCGCTGTTTGCCAAGTTACATAAAGGGGATTGACATGAATCTGACGATGGAACAAGTTCGAGAGATGGACGATGTGGCACTACGCCGGTTGGTTGCGGAAATGCTTGGCTGGCACATCGAACATGAGGAACATAAGTTTCAGGAGTTTGTGATTTACAGGGAATCGTTTATTGTACGTCCGGACGGAAGCAAGTTTAAGCCCCAAGTCATAGATAAGTATCTTGAGCAAGAGCTTGTTTCTGCGCTACCTGATTGGGTAGAGTGCTTGGATGACGCGGTGGAGTTAATAAGCGGAGAGTTTTTTCACGCTTTTACTTTATCAGGTCTGTATGACTTTGGTTGGTCGGCAACAATTTGCGATCATGAAGATACGAAATATGTCGAGCTTGATCGTACCCCCGCTCGCGCCGTGACGTTGGCCTGGGTCGCGTGGAAATTAGCCCAAAAGGAATAAATCAATGATCATACTGGAAGTGCTGGTGTTATGGGTGATCTGGTTCTTGGTTCTGCTGTTGGGAACAGGCCTTTTCCTGTTCTGGTTTGGGCTGTTTGTGTATCTGGTAGATGGGAGTGTTTTCTTTCTGGATGACGTGAGAGAAGGCGAGATAGGGGTTGCGGTGTTGTTCGTGGCGTGGATGGCTTTGCCTCTGGCGATTATAGTGGGGAACTTATCGTGAGTAAGTTTTTCGGGTATTTTGTGAGCAGTATGTTCTATATCACACTCGGTTTTCTGGTTTGTGCGGCAATTCTTTTGGCGCTGTTTTGGCCCCTGCTAGTGTGGGATTTAGGTAATGTCATGATTCTTCCCGCGATTATCGTGAACAAAATTGTGCTTATCTCTTTGCTGTTCGCTTATATGGAAACGAAAGCGGACGGAGAGGGTTAAAGTGCGTCTTACTTGTGATGTCTGCAGTAAATCTGCTGTTGGTGTAGCGTCCAGTTCTTTAGGGGCGATTAGTTACGCTTACTGTAATGAATGTCTTCTACGGTATGCTGAGCCGGTTACGGCGTTTGAGATAACGTATGAAGTTACGAGTGGTGATGTAGCAGACTGGGTGCGAACACTGACTACGTTTATTGATGGAAAGTATTTAACCTGGGATGAGTGGGTAGGACTGAGGAATAAAGATGGGTAGTTTCGATAGAATTGACGATTTGGTTAATAGCGAGCGTGAAGTATAATAGGATTAGTACACTCGCCAAGCCTCTGTCTTCGGATATGCTCAAATGTGGCGGGTTTTGCTTTTATATCTTGACATCTTGCGCATTTAGGTGTAGACTACTCTTAAAGGATGAGAGATGAAACCAAACAAGCCTAAATTTTTGTACGACGATCAATCTATTAATGTCTCGTGTGTGGTCTGGTCCCTGATCTGTATTCTCTATTTGCTCGGTATACTGACTTGTATAGTTCTGTATCGGGGGCTTGTAGCTTAGTGGAGAAAGCGCGTGTCTTCTAAACA
>CAZDLK010000085.1:0-4598 GCA_964506435.1 uncultured Candidatus Bathyarchaeia archaeon
CCGCTAACGAATGCCATATTTCACCTCTAAATTGTCTGCCAACGCGTACCTGCCGTCCGTGCGCAATTCGTTCACCAGCAGATGCTTCAGTGAGTAAGCCAGGTTGTACGCCTCCAACTTCCGGAGCGTCAGCCCGTGTTCAGCACCTTCCAGCCGCTCAATCAGGCTTTGCAGATATTCAAGCGTTTCGTCGTTCATTCCTGCACCTCGCTTTTGTCTACATAAACAATCTCACCCTTTTCAACCATCTTAGCCACGCCTTTCGCGCTGAAATAAATTCCGAGACCAAGACCAACGGCAAAGCCTGTCAGCACACATACCAGTCCAACAAACAGCAGCCAACCTGTCATTCCTGCACCTCCGGAATCCATTTATCATCCTGCCGCTCTATGTCACCATGAGCGGTGAGTTGGTCAATTTTCCCTTCCAGCTCGGCGATGCGGGCGGTCACATGTTCTGCGACCTCTCGTACCATATCAAGTGGGTGGTTAGCGTCCATCACCATCGTTGGCTTCAGGGTCGTAATAAGACCAACCGCCTGTGAAAGCTCGGCAATGCGGGCTTTCAGCCTGATAACACGAGAATGCTGCGCTTCCAAGAAATTGGTCACAATTTCAATAAATTCGTTAGGCATAACTTCAACGCCATTCAAGATATATTTATCTGTATCGGTAGTTGTGTTTGTCATTCCTCACGCTCCTTTCCTGTCCTTGACAATCTCACGCCATTCTTTCTGCTCTTCTAACGGCTCTTCATCGCCAAGAATATTCCACGCATTATCAAGACCGCTATCTAACGCATCCCCCGCCTCAATCAACTTGTCGACCAACCCTTCCAGCTCGGCGATGTACTTATATAGCGCATTAGCGGCGGCGTTTCGCTGCTCCCAAATTTCATCCTCGTTTACGCTACCAAGCAACTCATTTGCTTTTTGGATTGGCATCCATTTTTCATCAGCCTCGATATGTGCGCTCAGCAATTCACAAAACTTTTCGTATATCCGGCTCATCTCTCACGCTCCTTGTCTATGACTAACATTGCCTGCCTTACACATTCAGAGTCAGGTACATAGCCATCGTCTGGCGTCAATATGATTATCCAGTCGTGTATTAGCTGGCGAAATTCATCGTTGTCTTTTTCCAGCTCGGCAATGCGGGTGGTCACATGTTCTGCGACCTCTCGTACCATATCAAGTGGGTGGTTAGCGTCCATCACCATCGTTGGCTTCAAGGTTGTTATGAGACCGACTGCCTGCGAAAGCTCGGTAATGCGGGATTCGGCTGCGTTCAATGTGTCAAAAACTTTGTCTATATCTCTCTCAATGCCATTCTCATAAAAAGCAACCAAACCATCGTTTATTTCGTACTTCCAGTCGCTCATCTCATCCCTCTTTCCAGTCTTGAACTAACTTCTGCCATTCACATTCACGCTCCTCGTAATTGCCAACAATTGGGTTTATGGTTAGCTTATCCCCAACCTCGATAAGCTGGTCAATTTTCCCCTCCAGCTCGGCAATATATTCCTCAAGATTGTTGCGCGCCTCGTTGCGTAACGACTCTCCATATGGTTTATAGTAGGCAGCATAGTCAAATTGCAGTCTGCCGTATTCATTCAATAAGTAATTTGCATGTTCACTAATTTTCATTCCTGCACCTCCGGCGGTGTTGGTAACGGCATCCAGTGGGTGATGTCAGGCACAAATATTCCAGCACGCCAGTTTATACCGTCATACCTTGCGGTGAATGGGTAGTCTCCGTCTCCTTCACAAACAAGAAAGGGTATAAAGTCGCCGTCTTCATCCCGATACACCTCCGGCAACTCTCCATCTGCAACAACACGCCAGCGTTGCTTTTCCTCAAGCTCGGCAATGCGGGATTCCAAATCTGTAATCAAGTTGAGAATGCTTTTTGCGTCTTTCGAGTCTCCTTCAAAGCCACATCCAACGTTTGCCGAGATTGTCAAAGCTTTTTTGATAAAGTTGTCTGCAATCATCTCATCCTCCTATTTTCTTGCCCTTATGCTAACTGACGGTTGCCCTTCACTTCTTGCAAGCTCTACTTCGGGAATGAATTGAGCGAGTTTTGTAAGCACTTTTGTATCCCAACTTACACGCCCTTTTGTGTAAACTGCTTGAT
Organism: uncultured Candidatus Bathyarchaeia archaeon; assembly: GCA_964506435.1. Classification (GTDB taxonomy): domain Archaea; phylum Thermoproteota; class Bathyarchaeia; order Bathyarchaeales; family Bathycorpusculaceae; genus JAOZHU01. Next base: position 2,136 of record CAZDLK010000085.1, read on the forward strand.
GATAAGTGCCTGCTAATGTTTCACCCCGTTCCAGAACGTAAGCTTTGACGCTTTCTGCTAATACTTCAAGTTCCTGCTGCAGCGCATTACTTCTTGGCTCAAATTCTGCTTCAATGTCTGCCAACGCTTGCTTCTGCTCTGGTGTCAATACTTGCTCTTTTAGCTGCTCTTTCTCTTGCCGAATCAAGTCAAGCCCAATCAGAATGTCACTATACCTATCCAATGCTTCTTTCATTCATCGCCCCCTTCTTCTTCATCTAATTCAATGCCTATAGCTGCAGCAAAGCCTTCTGTCGGGTCTGTCATTTCTGTCCTCTTTCTTTGATTTGTTCGATTTCTTCGATTGTAAGGTCACCTTTGATTATCATTTTGACCATTGTACTTGTTGCTGCTTTCATACCTAGCCAAAAGCCTACAACTGCCCCTACTAACAACCCTGCTAATACTGCGAATAAAATCCAACCTGTCATATCTGCTCCATTTCTTTCATTTTGCTTGCAATTTCAAACAATTCGTCTGCGGTTAGGTAAGAATCATATAAAACTTCATACTGAAAACGAATTTCACCGCCGTCCTCGTCCCGATAAATATATGCAGCCTCTACTCCTGCAACCAAGATTTCAATCCCGTTAGTCCCTTGTTCAAAAGTCACGTCACTCATTCCTCACACACCTTCCCGTACACAATAGGCGACTCTGGAAGCGGCATCCAATGGGTGATGTCAGGCACAAATATTCCAGCACGCCAGTTTATACCGTCATACCTTGCGGTGAATGGGTAGTCTCCGTCTCCTTCACAAACAAGAAAGGGTATAAAGTCGCCGTCTTCATCCCGATACACCTCCGGCAACTCTCCATCTGCAACAACACGCCAGCGTTGCTTTTCCTCAAGCTCGGCAATGCGGGCGTTCAGCGCATCCTCAATCGGACGGGTGTTCCACTGTTCCAGCGTCACCGTTCTTACTGAGTGCGGACAGTCAGGGTTTGGACAAAAGTACCGTGTTTCACTGATGCCATGTAACGTCCATGTGTTTGCTTGTGGAACGCTTTTACAATACGAACAGAGTTTAAGTTCGCTCATCTCATCCTCCTAAAACGCTATTTCTTGATCCGCCGGCTCGTCCTTGCCCGACAGAAACTTCACGGAGCTTGCGACGACCTCGAAGCTCGCCGCCCATCCGAGTCCGTCTTTGCGCTCGTAGACGCGCGGGTTGCCAGCCCCGTCCGCCCTGAGCGCGCCTTCCACCAACACCTTGCTCCCTTTGTGCAGATACTGGTTGCACGTCTCAGCCTGCTTGTCCCACGTCGAAACGCGGAACCAGACCGTCTCGTCCTTCCAGTTGGAAGCCGCGACCGAGAAGGTCGTCACCGCCTTGCCGTCGGTCGTGTACTTCATTTCGGGATCTTTGCCTAAATTGCCTACGATTGTTAGTTTGTGAAACATGTTATTTTTGCTCCTGTGATTGATTGATTGATTTCGGTTGATCGTCCCCTACGATTGTCTTTTTGAAATATAGGTTTCCTGCTACGTGATAAATTACAATTCCTTCAGGGTTCATAAATCCCTTCCTTGCCACGCTGCCATATATCCGCAACTTGTCAAGAGTGGACTCAATCGCCACCGTGTCAAACATTCCGGTGTATAAAACTGGCACAACGTGACAGCACGTGGGACGAACTCCTGCATCATCAGACCAGCGAGAAGTGTTGAAAAGGCTAAACCGCTTTTCATTCAGACCATAACCCCTCTGAATTCCCAAACCCCACCACTCGCCGTAATGAAACCCAGTACCTAAAGTCATCAATTCGTCTTTATGCTCATAAGCCCATCGCGCAAAACCAAAATTGTCATTTTCAGGTGTAATCCAACGACTGCGTGAGCCAACTTGAAATTCACCATCTTCACCAATGGCAATTAGTCCATTTGTCCCGTCAATCTTTTCCGTGACAACAATTTCACGAGACAACCTTGCGATTTTGTCAAATTTTCTAAACTCCATTTCATTGCTCCTGTTTGATTGATTGATTGTTGATTAGTTGCTCCACCACTTCCAGCGCCGCGCCTGACCTGACCTGCTTCGTGTCGAAGCTCAGCACGCGCCAGTTGTTTACCACCGCCAGGTTGCCCTTCTCGTAATCCCGATTGATGCCTACACCCCTGCCATGTGCGCCGCCGTTGTAGGTGCCGCCGTTGATCTCGACCAACAGCCGCTCACTCAGGAACGCGAAGTCGAAGCGGAATTTGCGGCCAGGTATCGCCTGGTACTCGCGGACGTAGCCAGTCAGCCCGGCGGCGTCGAGTTGGAAGGCGAAGGTGTCTTCAAGGGCGCTGGTCATACGCTGTACACCTTCTGGATTTTGCGTTCGTTGAACCAACCGTCCAGCACCTTCTTCAAGTAGCCAACGTTCGGGCGGTTTGTGTGCATTGCCATGTGGTCTATCGCATCGTGAATGTCTGGCAGGT
>CAZDLK010000086.1:0-4263 GCA_964506435.1 uncultured Candidatus Bathyarchaeia archaeon
GAACAAGGAGTTTCTGAAGAACCCCTGCCTCTGACCGCGCAAGCGGTCGTTCCCACTGGTAGTAATACGTTAGTATTACTACCAGTGTTATTATCTATTATTTTTTTATCTATTATTTTTTTATTATCTTCTTTTTTTATTACCGCTGACAAAACGGCTGTAGAATCTTGCCCTGTAAGGCTTTGCGGGGTGTTGGCAGACTCCGCAGATAACGGATTGTTGATTCCGCTGTTAACGGAAAGTGGAATCCGTTTACTGCGGATACAAGAACGTGTTTTTCTGACCTTGATGGCGTCATCTTCAGTGGCTAAAAATTCGTCAATGACGTATGATTCAACGCGATAGAAATTACGGCAAGGCATGCCACATCTCTGAATGCTGAGAAATTGCATTTCTTCCAATTTTTTGATGATCTTTCTGAAGAAATCTTCACTGATATTTAGGTCAATCAGATATTCTTGGATGTCAAGATAGAAATAGCCATCATTTGACAATTCAATTGCCTTTTGGCCGTATTGAGAAGCGTGATGAATCCTTTTCTCATTGGTCATGCTATTTTTTCCATCTCCGAATATATAGTTATCCCATTCTCGGAAGATTTGTAAAACTAATGTTTCAAAGAAACCCAAATAATGGGCGAGTCGCTTATTGATTTGATAGAATGCGTCTTCGCCCATGGTATTATTAAGGCGAATACGCGATTTTTTCCTGCGGGAATCGTCCCTTTCTTTAGATGTCATTATTATATTCATCCTCCTTACTTGGTTTATCTGCCTAACGGTAGGGTTGCAGCCGCGTTGCTCCGCTGCGCTCCGCAACGGAGAACGCCGTCTAAGCCTCCCGATTCCCAAAGGTGGCGAGATAATCTTCATTCACAGTGCAACGAAACCACTCGCCTGCCTCGCGCCGCACGCCGTTGATGCGCAGCATTTCATGGACCTCGTGATCGGTGAAGGCGCTGCCATCGCCGCGCATGGCGGGTTCTTCCAGCACAATGTGATAGGACACACCCGCCGTACCGACCTGCTCTTGCACGCGCTGGCGCACATTGCGCGTCGTATAGCCCACCTTGAGCAAGCCCTGGTGCGTAGGCACCCCGACCAGCTCGTAGGCGTAGATTTTGGGCTGCGCCGCAGGGCGCGGGGGAAAGAAGTCGTTAGGCATCGTCTTCCTCTCCTCCGTTGTCCATCGGACGCACCATCGATTCGATGAAGGCGATTTCGTCCTCGCTGAGACCGTAGTTTTGGTAAAGTTCTTCATCGGTCCAAGGCCTGGAGAAGTCTTGCACCGGGACAAATGAATAGATTTTTCTTCTTGACTCTTGGGAAATTTTGACCAAAGCGAGCATAAAATGGAAAAACTTCGTTTGGGTGTAACTTATAACGTTCTCCGCTGTTAGCCTATTGTCAAACGGTCCGATCACGAGGTAAGTTTCGGCACAGCAAGAATTAGGACCACCGATGAAAGGTTTTATCCAGTCCTTAGCAATATTCCCAACACCCCAAGACTTGGGAACATAAACCTTGTATTTGTCTACCCAGTCGATGTTTTTGCGAATAGAGCTTTTTTTAATATACCCTATGCCATTTTTTTGCCAACCAAAGTAGTAAAACTCAACACTGCCTGGAAAGGGAATTTTCTCAAACTTCGGCTTCACTCGTCTGTAACTATTTTCGACACGTACATCAAAACCAAAGGGGTCGTTTGCACTAACAAGGTTCGCAAAACTTTCTTCTTTTAGCTTTCGAACTTTGTGTAATATGGTAATTGCTTTATTGTATCGAATAAACGTCTCTGCGCCTTCTTCAAGCAATGGCCTCTCAGCCGAAGAGACAACCTTGTCTCTTTCGTGTGTAAAAACTTTGCATAGTCCTTTGTTGTCTCTATACCAAAGGAAATAGCAAACTCCACCTTTGATTTCCACTCCAGGGAAGCAATCGCTGGCGTTGACGAAATCATGGATTACCCTTATTCGTTCATCGTGTAACATTTCATCCCGAAAATCATCCAACCCCCTACCGCCAGAAAACCAGCGGGAAGGAATAATCATCGTTAAGAATCTTGGATTAAGTTTTTTGGCTTGTGTTACAAATTTATGATAAATAGGAATTGCGCTTGCTCCGAACCCTCCATCACTCAACTGATAGGGCGGGTTGCCGATAATGACATCAAATTTCATATGAAACACCTCCTCTGGATTTTGTGTGTGAATGAACTCGTAGGCATGCGTTTCCAGTTCGGGGTCGCGGTCGTAATTTTTCTGGCTGGCGCCGCACAAGGTGCAGCGGCCATTTTGCCAGGTGTGTTCGATGCGCTGATAGCGTATATTGCCATCTGGGTTGCTAAAGGCGGTGCACACGGAGTATTTGCCATTGGCGGTTTTAGAGCAATAGAGCGTGCGGCGCGAGAGCAGCCCGGTCAGTTCGGTGATGGCGACGCCGAAGAGCTGGCGGGTCATAATGTGGTTGATGCGCTCCTGGCGGTCGGGGATTTTGGCCTCCAGACCCTTATCCAATCGCTTGGCGATCTCGCGCAGGAATATCCCCGATTTGCAGGCCGGATCAAGAAAGGTAACCGTCTCATCGCTCCAGAGTTCGGCCAGCAGCAGGTCCAGTATCTGGTTGGCCAGTTCCGGCGGGGTAAATACCTCATCGCTGGAGAGGTTGGCAATGCAGGAGAGCACATCCGGGTTGTAGTTAGTCCTCGTAAGCATGGGCCACCTCCAGAAAATGCACCAACGGATACTCTCTCACCGGTTCGGGGATGAACGCCTCTTCGCCGAGGTCGGAAAAGAGCGGAGTGTCGCGCAAGGAAGCATGGGAGACGAGCTCGTGAAACGCGAAATCGCGCCGCTTAATCAGGCTGCCGTTGACCAGCGACCATTCCGCAAAGATAAACGGCTGCGGGTTATCGCCCACGGTCTGCAAGGTGAGCGTATCGCCATGCACGATGTTGCGTGCCAGGATGTAACGCACCGTCTCCCGAAACGCCTCTTTGACCTTGTCTTTGTACAAGCGGGCGTAGGCGGAATCTACGATGCCGAAAAGATGATCGCGGCACTCTTGCACGTTATCTTCCAGAATATCAATCCCGTAAATGGACGAGACTGCCAGCACGGCATAGCGTTCGTATTCCAGTTGACTTCGCCTATACCTTTCTTCCACGACGCGCAGTTTTCGGCGAAGGATTTCCGTTAGGAAGTTTCCTGTGCCGCAAGCCGGTTCAAGGAAGCGCGAGTCAATCCGCTCGGTTTCCTGCTTGACCAGGTCGAGCATGGCGTTGACGATTTCTGGCGGGGTAAGCACCTCGCCAAATTGGGCAACGCGGGATTTGGATTTCACATGGGTGTGCATGGGCTTCGTACCGTTTATACAGTTAATCTTCGGTTTTCAAGGTCGGTGTCTGGCGTGTCCAGCACCACGGGCGGGTTGTTGAGGCGTTCTTTCCCGATGCTCGTAGGATTCGATCGGGCGCTTGGTTTCGGTTTTCTTCTTTTGGGTCATCTGGTTCCTCGTATCGGTATGCTCATGCGCTGATCCGGGAGGCTAACGCCCCGGTTCAGCGGCGGGCCGCGCAGCGGGCCGTCCGCTGCAACCGGTTGTTATGCCTTTTATTCCTTCTGTTGTGTGGTCAACGCTTCGTACAAAGTTGTCTTGAACTCGTTCTCGTCCTCGGTGTTGTAGAACGGAACGCCCACGAGCCGGTACTTCGTGTCCGCGTTCAGCGTCAGCACTTTGTCGGCGAACTGCTCCCGAATCTCCTTCAGGAACTGCTCCTTCCACTTGTCGTGCTCCTTCAGGTGCTTGCCCTTCGGTTCGATGAACACCTGGTACGTCAGGAGCTTGCCCGTTTTCTGGCGCAGGAAGAGCACGAAGTCGGGCTCGAATGCCTGGCCGTCCGCGAAGTTGTAGACCTTGAAATGGCCCTCGTTGCGCACGAGATACACCGCCTCGTACTTCTCCCGAAGCTGATCCATCTGGCGGTCCAGCATCCGCACGAAGGGCTTCTCTTCGCTCGTGCCGTACAGCGCGTTGAACACGTACCAGTCCCGCCCCGCGATGAACGCCTCGAACTGGGGGTCTTCCAGGGCGAGCGGGTTCCGCTTGTCGAACCGTAGAATCTTGTCGGTGAAAACGTCCCGGACCCAGGTCGGACTGAAGTCGCGGGAGCCGCGATGCTCGGTGATGCCTTTGCGGGCCTCCGCCTCGATCTGGTTCAGCAGGCCGATCACGGCACGCAGTTTCTCGACCTTGTTCTCCTCCA
>CAZDLK010000087.1:0-4184 GCA_964506435.1 uncultured Candidatus Bathyarchaeia archaeon
AGTCATCAATATCGCAATCAAAGATTTTTTCATATTTTTCATTCCTCAGTAGATATCGCTCTTTTCATAGTATTAGACGACCACTTTAAAAGGTTTTCTATATGATAATCTCTACTTAAAATCCAGTCAGCAGAATTTTTCCATGCAACCGCCAGTCAGCACTACCGTCCAAACCATCACGAACGTTGCACAACAGTCAGCATAACGGCTTTAAGAAACAAAAACACAGAACTGACGCATTACCACCTGCGCAATGCAAGCCAAAGAGTGCTCTGCCCACAGAAGGCAAAGAAAAAATCCAAAATTAAAAGTTCGCAAAATGGAATCTCGCAAAATTTGACAGGAACACGTTGAGTCTCCATTAATATTGGGAATTCCTGTTATTGAATTGAGTTTATAAGGAAGGTCGCGCATATGAGCAATAACGCTCCATGCATAAGGAGAGATAACATGGAACGTTACGGTACAACACAATGAACAATAAAAAGGAGTGATAGAAAAATGGCAGAAAAATCAGACGTCATCTTCGTTGGAAACAAACCCCCCATGAGCTATGTGCTCGCTATCATAACAGCTTTCTCAGGAGGCAGTGCTAAAGAGATAACGCTGAAAGCTCGTGGTCAAGCGATAACTACGGCAGTTGACGTGGCGGAAATAACTCGAAGCCGTTTCATAAAAGACTTGAAAGTGGACAACATAGTCATAGGAACCGCGGAGATGCCCCCGAGGGAAGGCGAAAACAGGTCTAGAATGGTTTCAACGATAGAGATAACCCTCTCGAAATAGCAGCAATGACACGACAGAGCGAAGAAAAATAAATTCAGCTCTCCACATCTTTTTATAAATTTTTTCGATAACGCAACTAGCTAAGCGAAACTATTTTACGCCCCAATTGACTCCTTATTCTACTGCGTTTTCGTGTTCTCCCTTTCACGCAGGTAAGCCTCAACTTTCTCAACGACCGCAACGAAAGCTTTTGCCGCGGCAGAGTTTGAATCGCTAATCATGAAAGGTGAACCCTTGTCAGAATCTAGGCCTATTTTGGGGTCTATTGGAATGCTTCCCAATAAAGGAACACCAGCTTCTTCAGCTAACTTTTTCCCGCCGCCAGACTGAAAAATGTCGATTTTTTCGCCGCAGTGCGGGCAGATGAAGCCGCTCATGTTTTCAACAATGCCTATTATGGGCATGCTTAGTCTCTGCGCGAACGTTATTGCTTTTTTGACGACGCTGCGCGAAAGGTCGGAGGGCATTGTGACGATTATGACGCCGTCCATTTCAGGCAAAAGTTGCGCGATGCTTAAAGGTTCGTCGCCTGTTCCAGGCGGCAAATCGATGAAGAGCATGTCCAACTCGCCCCAGACGATGTCTGATAGAAACTGGCGTATCGCCGTCATTTTCAGCGGTCCTCGCCAAATGGTTGGGAGGCTTTCTTCTGGGAGAACGAAATCTATTGAAACAACTTTCATTCTTAAAGGCCCTGCGGCTGGAAACGCTCCGGGGGGTCCTACTTTGAGGCGCTGTCCTGTTAAGCCGAGGAGTTTAGGTACACTTGGCCCGTGAATGTCTGCGTCTAATATGCCCACGTGGTTTCCGTGCAGGGCGAAGGCTGCGGCAAGGTTTACGGTTATGGTGCTTTTGCCTACTCCGCCTTTGCCGCTTATTACGGCAATTTTATGTTTGATTTTGTTCATTCTTTGCCTGAGCTGTTGATTCTGTTGCAGTGCTTGGTTTCTGAATGTGCCAGCTGAGCGTGTGCTTTCTGTTGTGGTCATGAAAACCCCACTATTGCTGTGTTGTGATGTGTGAATCTGAGTAAATAGTTTATGGCGGTTACTTAAGATTATTAAAGCTGTTCAAGTGAACTTGACTGTTGATGCCTGTGATTAGCCTTAACGATATTCAGGATGCGCGAAAAGCTGTGGTGTCTTTTGTTAGATGCACGCCTTTGGTGCGTTCGCAGTTTCTGAGCGAGTTGTGCAGTGGTGATGTGTGGTTGAAACTTGAGAATCTGCAGGTTACTAACTCCTTTAAACCTCGGGGCGCGTTCAACAGGCTTTTACATTTGAGCGCGAAAGAGAGAAACGGGATAGTTACTGCTTCTGCAGGCAACCATGGTCAGGCGGTGGCTTATGCTGCTCAGAAACTTGGGGTTTCTGCGAGGATTGTTGTGCCTGAAACTACGCCGAAAATTAAGATTGACGGTATAAGGAAGTATGGTGCTGACCTTGCTTTGTTCGGGGGCACGTATGATGCGGCTGAGCAGAAAGCCAAGGAACTCGCGTTGAAAGATGGGTGCGTATATATTTCGCCGTATAACGACGAGTTAACAATTGCTGGACATGGGGCTGTTGGGTTGGAGATTATTGAAGCGCTGCCGAATGTTGATGCTGTTATAGTGCCTGTTGGCGGCGGAGGCTTGATTTCGGGGGTAAGCATAGCCGTAAAAAGCGTTAAACCCAGTGTGCGGGTTATTGGAGTGCAGTCTGAAGCGTCACCAGTGATGTATAAGTCGCTTAGGGCGGGCAGGATAGTTGACGCTCGAATGAAGGAGACTATTGCTGAGGGGCTTGCAGGCGGAATCGAAAAAGACACTGTGACATTCAGGATTATTCAGGAATATGTGGATGAGTTGTTGCTGGTGCGGGAAGAAACCATAAGGCGGGCTGTTTATCTTCTTTGGGCTCAGGAAAAGCAGGTTGCTGAGGGTTCTGGCGCTGCCGCTATTGCACCGATGATTGAGAATAAGAGCAAGTTCGCTGGCAAAACTGTTGTTGCTGTAGTGACTGGCGGAAACATCGACGCTGAGCTATTTCAGAGCATAGTGGCTTCAGAACATTGAAGTGTACAGGTTAGCTTAGTTTGTAGCCTATTTTTCTCAAGAATTCTCTTCGTTCTTTGATGTCTTTGTCGGTTTCTATGCCTTTGCTTTTTAAGCCGTCAACCACGCCTATTATTCCTCTGCCTTGTGTCGTTTCTGCGATGATTACTTCCAGAGGGTTTGCGGTAGCCGCGAAAATTGTGCATACTTCAGGCGCCTTTTTGATTTTGTCTAAGACGTTTATGGGGTAGGCGTTCTTTAGGTATATTATGAAGCTGTGGCCGCAGGCGATTTCGAAGGCTTTTTCTGCTGCTAAACGTTGCAGTTCATCGTCGTTTCCTTCGTGCCGCACTAAGCATGGGCCGGAGCTTTCGCAGAAGCCTATGCCGAATTTGACGGTTGGTACAGCGTTAACCAGTGCTTCGTAGAGGTCTTCGGCTGTTTTTATGAAGTGGGCCATGCCTAAGATTATGTTGCAGTCTTTTGGCGGGTCAATTTTAACTGTTTTGAATTCGAGCATTCTGGCAGTCTCCGAGAGACAGTATTGATGGACCTTGCTTTTAGGTTCTGCGGATTTGAGGTTGGCTGTGCGTTTAATGTAACAGGTTTATTGTTGCGGTTAACGGGCAAGAGAGTGAAATCGAAAATTTCTGCAAAGTTTCCGTTTTTGCGGTAGCCGAGCCTATTTAAAGCGAATAGGGCAGTCGCCGTGAGCAGGCTATTCTCTGCGCTACCGTAAAGTCTATAGGCTATCTAATTTACAGGGAGAGGTATAAGTTAAATGTGGCGTGACAAGTGGAAAACTTTGCTGTTTTCTTTATGACAAATTTTATATGCTGCTTCGAAGTGGATAAGTTCATCGTGCAAGAAGCGATTTTTGCACATATAACGTAAGAAGGAGTTGAAATAGTCGATGGCCGAGAAAGAAATGCATAAGGCAGTTTGCTCTGAATGCGGTCAGGAATGTGAAGTTCCGTTCAAGCCTGATCCGAGTAGGCCAGTTTACTGCCGAGAATGCTGGTCAAAGAAGAGACCACAAAGAAGACGATACTAAACTTTTAACGCTTAACCACTAACTCTCCAATCATTTATTCTATGTTTTTTTTGTTTTCTTTTTGATGTTGTTTTTTCTTGTAAATTGGGTCTTTTTAGTGCTTTCTAGTAGCTGTGTGTCGCTGTGTGGTTTTTGAGGTGTTCTTGTGTGCTTTAGCGTGTTGCAGGTTGGGTGGGTTGCGCGGCAAAACCTAAATATCAAAGCGTTCTGTTTAAGATTCAGAAACTTGGTCGCGGGCCGGTAGTTCAGTTGGTATGAACGCCTGACTTGCACTCAGGAGGTCTGGGGTTCAAATCCCCACCGGTCCAC
>CAZDLK010000088.1:0-4163 GCA_964506435.1 uncultured Candidatus Bathyarchaeia archaeon
AACTTTGCTTCCGATGCTTCTTTATATGCCTGTTCGTGTTGTTTTGGTACTCCATGCTCTCCCTTGTCATAAAACTGCATGGAACTTGCGTAAAACTCTAATGTCGTTTCAAATTCCTCGCCTTGTCTGTTTTTGATAAGGGCAACATGTATGTCTCTTGTTCCTGCGTCTCCCTTCCACATAGCAATAATCTTGTCTGCGTCCTGTTCCAGCGACCCTGAATCTCGCAACGATTCTTTTGTTGGTTTTATCTTATCCTCTATCCTGTTTAGCTGTGTAAGGCTAAGAATGACGCAGTTGTGTTTTTTTGCAATCGCTTTCAGTTCGTTGGATATTGCTGTGTAATCGTTGTACCTACTGTTTGACGGCCTTGTGTTCGGCTGAAGCAATCCGAAGTGGTCAACGATAAACAACTCTACCGGATTCTTTTCTGCTTCTTGGCTTGTCAAGTAATGATCTATCTGCGTTGGCGTGTTTAGACCCTCGTCAATAATAGACAGCTTCCATTCCTTTATTTCTTGGATAGCTTTTTTGACGCTTTCTGATTCTGCTACCGTCATTCCAGACTTGCCTATTATTTTATCAATCATTACATTTGCTCTGTTTGCGATCATGCGTATAGCCATTTCTGATCTGACCATTTCAAGCGTTAAAAGGGTGACATGCTTTCCTGCGTTGCAGTATTCAGCTAGTGGATATAAAAACAAACTTGACTTTCCTACGCCCGGCCTTGCTGCCAATAATACAAGTTGCTTTTTAACAAACCCACTAAGTTTTTCATCAATGCTTTTAATGCCAAACTTCATGCCTGTCTTTGCATTTTCTTTTTCTTCTTGTATGTCGTTGTAGATATGTTCCCCTGCGTACCCTGAAGATTGTGTCGGGTGCATCTTGTAAACAGCCACACACAGCCTGTTCAACGCTTCGGCAATATCTTGTCCTGTCTGTAATTCTGCTTTTGCTATCTTGTCTTGTAGCTTCCCAAGATAGTATGCGCTTTTCTCTCTGTCAACACTGTTAATAAAATCTATGACACGCTCTTCAAAGAACTGCAAAGAACACTCAAAAAACAGCGGGTCTTGTACCCAATCTTTTAATCTTCTCGCATCAATACTTCCTGCATCATCTGGATTGACGATGTTATACTCTGTGTATTCTTTTCCATTTTTTTCAAGGTACAATATTCTTTTCCATACGTCTCTATCCAAAACAACGCTGAAGTCTGCTTCTGTTATGTGCTTTTTAGCGATATACAGCAGTTCTGGCCTTGCTATGATTTCAAGTAGTATGGCTCTACCAATTTTTACGCTCCTGTTTGCCGATTCCGTCAAGGCCGTCAATCCCCCCTTCTTTCATAAGTTCCTCAATGTCAATGAATATTGTACCTGGCTTTTCCAACTCTTCTTGTATCGGGTCTGGCTTTGGATGAACAGGTTGCGATATACCAAAGCCTTTCCACCCCTTTGCCTTCTTTTCCTTTACAGCGTCAATCACCCACTTTTTGATTGTAAAAATATGTGTTTGTGCTGTAGACTTGTCTCCCTTTTCAGCGATATGTAAACAAAGAAATTCAATTATGTCTTCGGCATCACTTGGATACTTAGCTTTCAAGTCGTCATATTCCTGTTTTGTTAGCTTTACATTCTTCTGTGAACCCAACAACAAGCAGTCAACTAATGCTTTCTTTTTCTTTTTACTCTCCTTTACTTTACTTTGTGTACTAATGTGTGAATCTATCGGGTTATTGTCGTCATTAACGTGGTTATTGTTCGGATTAACCTCTTTTTGCACTATTGTCACTTCTAAAGCGTCCGTGTTTTCAGGTATGTCTATTTCCCAATAATCAAGATAGATAACAATTTTGTGTCTGCGCTTGATTGCTTCGAGGTATCTCTTTTGTATACCTCTTGATGTTAAAACTCCATGCTTTTTGTATGTCGTTTGGTTAAATAACTCCCACTTAACACACTCATTAATGACATCATTAATTAAGTTAATGTCTGCATTAATTCTGTTTTTGTAAAGCAAAACCTCTCTTTCAGTCCACTTTGTAAAGTAACTGTTGTCATAGATTATCTGCCATAGTTTTATTAATATGCCAAAGCCGACCACTCCAAACTTGGCATCTATCATTTTAACTTTGTCGTCACACTCAACATCAAGAGGGAAGTAATCAAGCCCCTGCTTAAATGGTCTTGCCATGGTCTTTCCCCCTTTTTTCAATATAATTTGAAATTTCATTGTCTTCGCGTTCTGCTAATTCTGTAAAAATTCCATCGGCAATAGCCGCAAATCCTATGTCGCCAGTTTCCAAATATAGGTTGACATACATTAATGCAATCGGGTGCAAGTCTTTTTCTGGGATTGACGATAAGATGTAATCAGCGTTTTTCACACTACGCACCCTCTCTCATGATTCTTTCTACTTCTTCTTGATCGATGCGCAAAACACGACCAACCTTTACGGCTTTAATTTTTTCTGTTTTTACTAGATTCCAAACCGTATTGTATGTAACGCCCAACATCTCCGCCACCTCTTTAAGGCTATACAATTTCATACAATCACCTCACTTTCTATTATATCGTATATCTTTGCGTTGTCAATCGTCCCCCATCTTTGCTTCAATCAAATAGTTCAGATAGTCTATGTGATTAGCTGCGTAGCAATACTTATCCGAAAACGGCTGTTCATTCTTTAAGTCATTGTGTAGTCTACAATGCTCTTCGAGTAGTTTTTGGAGACTAAGCGTCTGCTTCAATTTTTTGCGCTTTGATACAAATTGTCTCGCAGCATATTCTTTGGCAACAACCTTGTCTTCTTTTTCCTCTAATGCGTTAAGGCCAAAATCTGTATCAAGTTTCTTCAAAGCATTAACATAGTCTATCTTGAAATAGTCCATAACAAAATTTATGATCGACCCGCCCTTGTTACATGTAAAGCAATAATACCCCCTGCCTATTTCATCATATATCTTCATTGACGGATGCCTGTCTTCGTGAAAAGGGCAAAGAGCAAAGCCGGACTTTGTAACCTTAAACCCGTACTTGTTGGCAACGTCACGCATAGATATTCTCGATGTGAACTTGTCCGATAACGCGCTCATCTCAAATCACTCGCCTATCTCTGTTGTATCGAGCGTGCAACAAGTCAAGGATAAGTGTCGTTGCTTCCATGGCGCAATTAGATGGAGCATGATAAACCTCTGTGCCAGTAAAGCGAATGACGGTGTATCCAAGGTGTTGAAGTTGCCTTTCTCTGTAATAGTCTGCTTCTCTTTGGTCAGTCGTCTTGTGATAGTCGTGTCCGTCAATTTCTATTATAAATTCATTATTTACAATAAAATCAACTCGATACTTGCCAATCTCAAATTGTTCTTCGATTGCAATCCCTGGCCGACCATTTACCTCTTTAATAAAGGCATCGTAGAACCGTTGCTCTATCTCGTTCATTCCTACGCACCCCTCTCAAGAATCCGGTCAACAGCTTCCTGTGTAATGCGTAGCGCACCGCCTATTTTCACAGATGGTATTGCCCCTGTTTTTATCATCTTGTAAACTGTTTTCTCTGTCAGCCGAAGCATCTTAGCGACTTCCTTCACTGTGAAAAGGTTCATAATAATCACCTCGCTTTCCATTGTATTCCGTCAAAGTAAGTCTGTCAAGCATTAAATGTCAAATGGTAGTGTCGTATCTTCATCGCCAGGCGCTTCCCATGCTGGCTTGCTCTCGTCTGCGAATGCTTGTGGCGTTACCTGTGCCTGCTGTGCCTGCTGATAGTGCTGTGTCGCCGGTGCGTTCTCTTCTGCGAATTGCTTTACGTCAGGGACAACGATCTCAACCTTGCCGGACAGATTGTAGTAAATCTTGCCGTTATAGTAGTTTGCCGAAATGCTGTCTATGCTAACGATCTTCACCTTGTCGCCATCCTTGATAGGAACATACTCCCATACGGTGAACTGGTAGTTCTGCCATTGGTTGTCGCTGCCCTTGATCTTGTCGCCTATGCTGAAAGACGTAATGTCCCTGCCATCGTAGGGTTTGTGCTTAACGAACTTCGCTTTGTACTCATAGTTACCGCCTGCTTTAATCATTGTCTTGTCTCCTTTTCCGTAGCTGTATCGCTTTCTTGTTCTGCTTAATCCAATCCTGCACATCGGCAAGAT
>CAZDLK010000089.1:0-4082 GCA_964506435.1 uncultured Candidatus Bathyarchaeia archaeon
CATTGCTACAAAGAGGCTGCTCGAAAGCATTTCACGCTTACGGGGATATCAATGAGCGCTTTACTCTCCACGGCTTTCTGAAGCGACAATCCCGAAAACTGACTCTTTTCCCTCAACCTCCTTTTTTACAGCAAACTTCCGTCGACTAAAGCTGAAGCAGCCGTTAATCCCTATCAAAATTCAGCATAGAAACTTTAGCTTAACCTGATCACCAATATAGTCAATATTGTCTATATACAATAAACTTTTCACGTTGGATAACCCAACCATAAAACAAGCGCTCACCGTATGCCAGCTGCCACAGACAGAAACGTTGGGGGTTCGCAGCCTTTCCCCTCTTGCTCAACCCCCAACGTCAAAAGAGGCGAATTGTCGTTGTTAACTGAGGAGTTTGCCTAGTTTTTCTAGGCTTTCAAACATGATGCAGTGTCCTTTTCCCTTGAAAATTTCCACGTGTGCGGTTGGAATATCTTTGGCAATCTTGGATGCGTTGTCAACGCGGCAGGTCGTATCATCAGTTCCCTGCCAAATAAACACTTTGCCGGAAGGAATTTTTGATAAAGGTACATTCCAAGGTTTCATAAATAACATATGCTCTTGAAGTACAGCCTTGACGCTTTGGTTGCCTTGGCGAAAAGCTTCAGCCATCGACCCATACATCAAAGTCACCCACGTCTTATCAGAAAAGAATTTCGCGTCTGCTTTAGACCAGCCTTTGAGAGCTTTTTTCGCTTCTTCAGAGGCTAAAAACTTATCGATGTCCGCATTAGCCCTCAACACTTGAGCGCGCATCCCATTCAAAGCCAACATGCCTAACCAAGGAAGCTTCATGGCGAAACGAGCAAGAGAAGTATTATGCGCAGTCGCCGCATCAAAAGGTAACGCTGGTGCACCAACAATAACCGCCTTGGTAACGCGTTCGGGAAAAAGCGCCACGTAACCAAGCGCAAAGACACCGCCACCTGACCACCCGAGAACCGCAACCTGCTTAAACCCCAAATGCTCAACCAGCAAATCCGCGTCACCAGCAAAATCGCTGAGGTTTTTTCTAGGCGCAAAAGTTGACAGGCCAAAACCAGGCCTATCCACACCAATCAACTGCAAATTATTGGCCGTTGCCATTTCCTGTAAAAGTAAAACTTCTAAACGGCTGCTTGCAGTGCCGTGAAAATAAAGCACAGGTTCCCCTTCACCGACAACGCAGTAGCCAAGCTGTCGCCCATCAGGCAAAGAAAATGTCTGCTCCTTCAACGTTACCCTTCTCCCAGCCCCCAAGCATCAAAGCCTACAATTTCACGCATCGCTACAGCCACTTCTTGAGCCACCAAAGCATCTTCTCAGGATGATCCCCAAAATACTGATAACCCTGAAACCTGTGTGTAAGTCCCTCAATCCAGAAAAACTCCTTCGCCGCCGCCGTGTTCTCATAGAAGCCCCTGATGTCGCTTGGTTCAGTCCACGGGTCACCGCGCGTTTGAACAAATAACGTGGGCACCTGAATATCTTTGACAAAACCTGCAGGCGACATGTTTTCCAAAGGATACTTGCTTTGCATGTTCACAAATGCTTTAACTAACGGAAAAAGCAGTCTGCCACCAGCGGAAGTGAACCTTTTCTTCAGGTAAGTGCGCACGAAAACTTCCATTGAAATCGGCTGAACAGCCACCAAACACTTCACGTTCCTGAAGCTGTCAGGGTTATTGCTCATAGCGATAATCGTGGAGTTCGCACCCATGCAGAAACTCACAAACCCAACCGCCATGTCCTGCAGTTCACTGCTGCTTTGGATGTAGCTCATGGCAGCCACTACATCCTGATACTCCTCTAAGCCTATGCCTGCTTTGCCGCCGTTCGGGCTTGGATCACTTTCGCCGTGATTGCGAAAATCAAACATCAAAACCCAATAGCCCTCGTCATGCAGATGCCGAGCAACCTTCAAAAACTCAACCTCTTCATCAAAAAGCTTCGACCAACTCTTAAACTGCTTAGTGGAGCCATACTTTGTCAAACCGCCAACATGAGTAACAACAACAAGCTTCTTTGAGGTGCTTGGAATGAGCCAGCCCTTAATTTTCACACCATCAACCGCTTTGAACGCTACATTCTGAAAATCCAAACCGTAGTCCGCTGGAGTCTTCGGAACAGGCTGCCTATCCAAATGAATAACTGTTCTCGAAATGAAATGGCAAAATAACACAAAAACAGCAACACCCAACAACACGACAGAAAAAACTACAGCAAGAATCTCCGCAATCACGCAATCAACCCCTCAAATCTCCCAACATACGCATCCAAACCCTCGGGCACTCACGAATAAGCACGAACCCGTTTATATAAAATATTGCGCAACACAAGAAAACACAGCCTCAGGCAGCACACCAAATAGCAACCCGCATCACACAGCACTCACCCGCTATCAACTGCACCCAAAAAGACCCAATTTACAAAAACAAAAAACACTACACAAACAACCTCAACTACACAAAAAAGTTAGTCAAGAAATCTTGACTAAACACAAACCATGTTTGTCAAGAAACCTTGATAAAAACCCTTTTTAGACAACCAAAAAACACGTTTAACCGGTAGCCATGAACAGACAACTAGCCCTCAAAAGCCTCGTCATGCTGGCAATCCTGGTTGGAAGCATCGGCGTAGCAACTGGATACAGCCTGCAAACAGAAATCATCACCATAGAAATCAAAGAACCCCTCGAAATTCTACCATACAACTCTACTTTTAGCCTTTATCCCGGAGAAACCCTGCAATTCAATGTTGACGTCGAAAACCACGCCACACTAAACTACAATGCCACCTTAATCTTCACCCTAAGCGACGCTGAATACCAAGAAGAATACGTCACATTCAGCAACAACATCTACGCAATCGAACCAGGCACAAGCACCCTTAACGCCTGGCTTGCAGTGGCCACCACCGCGCCAGCCGCTGAATTAGCGTTAAGCATAAACATAACCCGAAACGTAACGCCCCTACCCGAAAACAATTCCGTTTTTTCTCCTTTAGCGCCTTCCTTAACGCTATTTGCGGCTGGTGCGAAATGGGCTGCCCAAAACGGCACCTCAGCACTGTACATAAACTGGTTCGACAATTACTGTGCGCATCATCTTTCTGATGGAGCAGATTGGGGTCCTTACTGGCGAGAAGGGCAACTTGAAGAAATCAAAAACGTCACCGTGACACTGTTAGAGGAGCAAGGCTTCACGGTAACGTGCGTGGGTGATGTGCCAAATGAGCTTTCCAGTTATAGCTTGGTGGTTTTTGAGGCTTGGTTCGCTGTTGAACCCAAACACACCCAGCTTGTAAGGGATTACGTGGCTGACGGCGGCAACGTTGTCATAATCGGCGGTGTACCCTGCTACTTTGCAACTTACTGCAAAGACCTATGGCCTTACGTTACAGGCGGTCAAAATCTTTCCGCCCTGCAGGACTGGTTTGGTAGTGCAGCGTTTGTGAATTCAGGTGGAACTGCTCATTTGGTTGTGGATGAGCCTTTCGATACTTCGCTTGAGGCTCAAAGCAAGATTTATTATATTAATGGTTACGGCTGCTATGCGTTAGCTTCGATGAGTGATGATGCGCAGGTTATTGCGCGGTGGGGTGACGGCGTGGTTTACGCGTTTGCTCACGAGTTTGGCAATGGCAGAGTTTACTATCAGGCAGAGATGGACTGGTAATTCGAAAAGGGTAACGTTGCTGATTTTTCGTTTTTGTTTTGAGAAGTTCAAGGTAGCGGTGTGTGTTTTGTGTGGCGCGGGATGTGGGATTTGAACCCACGCGGCCTTTCGACCACAGACTTAGCAGGCCTGCCCCCTACCAGGCTAGGGCAATCCCGCAGCGCTTGGACTGTTGATAGGCTATGCGTTGGGGGTATTATTATTTTTTGTTTTGTTTTTTCGTTTTGTGTGTGGCTTGTAAATTTTTATGTATTAGTGTTGTGTTGTGTGTTTGTGTGGTGGTGTTTGGGTTTGGGTGTTGGGGAGTTGCGGGTTTCTAAGATTCGTAATGGTACGGTTATTGATCATATTAGTGGTGGGTACGCGTTGGATGTGGTGAAGATTTTGGGG
>CAZDLK010000090.1:0-3761 GCA_964506435.1 uncultured Candidatus Bathyarchaeia archaeon
AGATGAAAGGCAAAGCGCCGATGCTTCCGCTGTGGCTCTCGCCAACGCAGGTCAGACTGATACCAATAAGCGACAAGTACATGGACAAAGTTGAAGAACTCGCCGAGAAAATCGAAGAGTCTTGCATCCGAGTGGACATAGATGACACATCAGCGACGCTGCAGAAGAAAATCCGCGAAGCTGAACAGGAATGGGTTCCTTACGTCGTCGTTATCGGCGAAAAAGAACTCGCGTCAGGCATGCTTGCAGTGCGAGACCGTGAATCCCGCGGGCAACAAAGCCTTACTGTGGATGAGCTTCTCGCCAAAGTGCACGCTAAGATTGATGGAAAACCCTTTAAACCGTTGCCGCTGCCGCGGAATCTTTCCAAGAGACCGCAATTCCACGGCTAAACAAATGTATCGTATAGTTCATTGCCAAAAGCTATATCAAACTTCAGCGTCAATAGCACGTGTAATCTTGGAGGTTTAATCTGTGGAAAAAGAACGCGTAGTTTACATAGACGGCGTATACTCTCCGAAATCGCAGGCCAAAGTGTCCGTTTATGATCATGGCCTCCTGTATGGAGACGGCGTTTTCGAGGGCATCCGCGCCTACAACGGCAGCGTATTCAAGCTCAAAGAGCACGTTAACAGGCTTTACCGTTCAGCACATGCGATAATGCTGCAGATTCCGTTAACGCAGGAAGCGATGACGCAGGCGGTGCTGGAAACCTTGCGAAAAAACAATTTACGCGACGCCTATATTCGCTTGGTAGTGACAAGAGGCGTGGGCGACCTAGGGTTAGACCCGCGGAAATGCCCTAAGCCTTCAATAATAATCATAACAGACACTATTTCGCTGCATTCAAGCGAAGCTAAAGAGAAAGGAATCACCGCCATGCTTACTTGGGCTAGGCGCAACGCTGTGGACGCTACAACGCACGAAATAAAATCGCTTAACTACCTCAACAGCGTGTTATCCAAAATCGAAGCCAACATAAGTAGCGTTGATGAAGCCATATGCCTCGACAAAAACGGTTTCATAGCTGAAGGCGTGGGCGAAAACTTGTTTATCGTTAAAAACGGCAAGATTTTTACTCCGCACAGCTGCGTTGGCGCGTTAGCCGGAATAACGGCGCAAGTTGCGGTTAGGCTTGCTAAAAAGTTGGGGTACGATGTTGCTGAGGTTAACATTACGCCTTTCCAGTTGTTGACTGCTGATGAAGCGTTCTTTACAGGGACAGCGGCTGAAATCGTGCCGATACGGGAAGTAAACAAGAGGCAAATAGGCGATGGAAAACCCGGACCAGTGGCGAAAAAGCTGATGGCTGAATTCGAAAAGATTGTTGCTGACCCTAAAGAAGGCGTGCCTATCTAGTCGCAAAGCTAAACGGCTGCAAGCGTTTTTCTCTATTTTTGCTTTTTCACAAAGTTTTCCAGAGCGTCTAGGGCTTCTTCCAGCGTCTTTATCGGCGGCAAATACACCGCTCTGACATGCCCTGCGCCGTAAACTGGGTCGAAACCTGAGCCGTGCACTACTAGCACGCCTGTTTGCTTGAGAAGTTCCACGACAAAGTCCAAGTCGGTTTTCCACCGTTTGCCCACATCGTGGATTTTAGGGAAAATGTAAAATGCGCCTTCAGGCTTTGTGCAGGAGATGCCTTCGATTTCGTTGAGGCGTTTCCACGCGTAGTCTCGGCGCTGCTTCAGTTTCTCAATCACTGTTTTTATGTGGTCTTGCGGGCCATTCAGCGCAGCTACTCCCGCTTTCTGCACTGGAGTGTTGGCGCACAAGCGGATGCGGCACTCTTGCAGGATGCCGTGCTTCACGTCGTTCAGTTCGTCGCCTTTGGCTTTGAAGTATACGTAGCCTAGCCGCCACCCGGTTATCTGGTATGCTTTGGAGAAGCCGTTCAGTCCAATCACGGGTGTGTCGTCGCTTGCCAAGTAGGCTGTGCTGGCAAAGTCACCGTCAACGTAAGATAACTGGTCGTAAATCTCGTCGGAAACCACGGGCAGATTGTGTTCCGCTGCAAGATCCAGCATCTGTTTAACAACTTTCTTTCCGTAAACCGCGCCTGTCGGGTTGTTCGGGTTAGTTATGACTATGGCGCGGGTTTTCGGTGTTATTTTGCTTCTCAAATCATCAACATCAGGTTGCCACCGTTCTTCCTCGATGGTTCGGTAAGACACGGGTGTGCCCCTGAAGAACCGAGTGTATGAAATATAAGGTGGGTACGTGGGCCCTGGGAAGAGGATTTCGTCGCCGCCTTCTACAAGCGTTGCCAGCACCATCTGGATGCCTTCTGATACGCCGTCGGTGACCAGCACGTTGTCTGGGTCAAGGTTCAGGTGGTTGACGCGCATCTCCTTGTCAACAATAGCTTGCCTCAGTTCAGGGATGCCTTCCGAAGGCGAATAATGATTGTCGTCTTCCGCGATGGCTTCGCAAAGCGCCTGCTTGATGTGCGGCGGAGTTGGAAAATCAAAAGCTGGGGGGTCGCCGATGTTGAGGTAGTAGATTTTTTTGCCTTCTTTGACAAGTTGGTCCGTGTAAGCTATGACGTCCCGTATGGCGTACTCCACGTTCATTGCTCTGTCGGTGACTTTGACGTGCGGCAATTTGTAGACCCTAGAAGCCACATTTGTGCACCTGTCGAAATAAACATTACTAAAACAGGAGTTGTGCGCCTGCAACTGTTTAGTAGGATCTGGCGAAGTAAGCTGTTTTCTTCGCTTTCTGTCCGCAGTAGACGCAGTTGTCAGCTGGCTCTTTCTGGTCGAAGGGTATTACTCTGATTGTGGCTCCTGTTTCTTCTTTTATTTTTTCTTCGCATTCAGCGTTGCCGCACCATGCTGCTTTGATGAATCCGCCTTTCTCCTTGAGAGTGTTTGTGAATTCATTGTAGTCTTTTGCTGCTGTGATGTTTTCTTCTAAAGTTTTTTTGGCTTTTGTGTAGAGGTTGTTTTGGATTTCTTCAAGAAGCTTTTCTACAGCATCTGCTGCTTCTGTCTCTTTGACCGCGGTTTTCTGGTAAGTGTCGCGTCTTACGACGGTTACTTGTTGCTGTTTCAGGTCTCTGGGGCCTATCTCTACTCTGACTGGTACGCCTTTCAGTTCCCAATGGTTGAATTTCCAGCCTGGTGTGTATTCTTCCCTGTCATCTATCACTACAGAGAGGTTTTTTGCTTTAAGTTTGTCCGCAACTTCCTTGGCTTTAGCAGCTATTGCGCTTGCGTCAGCGCCCTTGTACGGAATCGGGACTATTACCACTTGTACTGGAGCCACTTTAGGCGGCAGCACTAAGCCTTTGTCGTCTCCGTGAACCATGACCAAAGCGCCTATCATCCGTGTAGTGATACCCCATGAAGTTTGCCACACGTAATGTTCGTTCTTGTCTTCGCCGATGAATTTTATGTCAAAAACATGTGCGAAGTTTTGTCCGAGATTGTGGCTGGTTCCCATCTGCAATGCTTTGCCGTCAGGCATCATTGCCTCCAGCGCGGTTGTGTAAAGGGCTCCAGCGAACTTTTCACTGTCGCTTTTGACGCCGACGAGCACGGGAATCGCCAAGTAACTTTCCATTATATCCTTATATTCGCCCAAGATATCCATGACTTCTTTCTCTGCTTCTTCGCTAGTTGCATGCGCAGTGTGTCCTTCTTGCCAGAGGAACTCACGTGTTCTGAGGAAAAGTTTAGTGGCTTTGGTTTCCCACCGTACGATGTTGCACCACTGGTTAATTTTAACTGGCAGGTCTCGCCAGCTTCTGATCCACT
>CAZDLK010000091.1:0-3609 GCA_964506435.1 uncultured Candidatus Bathyarchaeia archaeon
AAAGCCATAGTGGATATTCTCAAGCATATGGGCGCAACCGTGCATGTACGTAGTAACCAAATATCCGTAGCGGGCAGCGGCAGCGTGCTTAGTGCTGTGGACGTGGACGCGCGGGACATCCCTGACCTTGTGCCAGTATGCACGGCGCTTGCTTGTTACGCGCGTGGCACTTCCGTAATTCATGATGCGCAAAGGCTTAGGTACAAGGAGTCCAATAGGCTCTCATCGCTTTACATGGAACTTAGAAAGATGGGCGCTGACATAACTATAGGCGAAAGCAGCTTGACCATTAAAGGTCCATGTGCTTTACGCGGTTGTATGGTGGATCCGCATAATGACCATCGCATTGCTATGGCTTGCGCGGTTGCCGCTTTAGGCGCTACAGGCGAAACTACGATTCAACATGCGGAGTGTGTTAGAAAGTCTTATCCGCGGTTCTTCCATGATTTACGTGTGTTAGGAGTGGATGTGGTTGGCGGGTAACTCTGTAGGTAAAGAATTCGTGGTAACCTCCTTCGGGGAGAGCCACGGTAAACACGTAGGCGTCATAATCGACGGTTGCCCAGCGGGGCTGCCCTTTTCCGAGAAAGACGTTCAAGCTGAACTGGACAGGCGTATTCCGCCGCAGCCGAAAATTGTTTCTGCCCGAATCGAAAAAGACAAAGTGGAGATTCTCTCGGGCGTTTTCAACGGCTTCACAACAGGCGCACCCATAGCCATGACCGTAGCAAACAAAGAAGCGGACTCCAGTGATTACGCGGCAATAACCGATTTGCCTCGACCTGGACATGCTGATTACGCGGCGCGGGTCAAGTACGGCGGCTTTAACGATTACCGTGGCGGCGGGCGATTTTCTGGCAGAGTCACTGTAGCGCTCGTGATGGCCGGGGCTGTAGCTAAAAAGCTGCTCAGCCAATTCGGCGTTGATGTGCTAGCTTACACCGTAGCCATAGGCAAAGTGAAAATGAGCAAAACGCTTAGCGTGGAGGAAATCCGCAGGCGCCGTTACGAAACAGCCGTTAGATGCCCTGATAAGGCGTGTGCTGAAGCGATGGAGGAAGCGATTGTTGCTGCTCGGCAAGAAGGCGACAGCTTAGGCGGCGTAATCGAAATCGTCGCGTTAGGTGTTCCGGCAGGCGTAGGTGAGCCGCTGTTTGACGCTTTGGACGCGGATATTGCCAAAGTGTTGATGGCTATTCCCGCGGTGAAGGCTGTTGAGTTCGGTGCAGGCTTCAAGGCTGCAGAACTGAAGGGTTCAGAGAACAACGATGCGTTTGAAATGCGCGACGGGAAGGTTACGGCGGTAACGAATAACGCGGGTGGAATCTTGGGCGGCATCTCCTCAGGCATGCCCATAGTGGCGCGCATAGCTGTAAAGCCCACGCCATCAATCGCTAAGAAACAACAGACCGTTAATCTGGCGCTGATGAAGGATGCTGCCGTTGAAGTTAAGGGTAGGCATGACCCGTGTGTGGTGCCTAAAGCTGTGCCTGTTGCGGAGGCGGCGGTGGCGATAGCGCTTGTGGAGCACATGGTTCGTGGTGGTTTCATTTCGAAAGTTTTGAAGGAGCAGAAATGAATGGACGACATCAATCAATTACGGAAAAAAATCGACAGCATAGACGAGCAAATCTTGCAGTTATTGAGCGAGAGGGCGGATGTGTGCAGGTTGATTGGTTCTTTGAAGCGGAAGCACAAGATTCCCATAAAGGACTTGCCTAGGGAAAATGATGTGTACGCGCGTGTTCGTGAAAAAGCCGCGGGTTTAGGCTTAGACCCCACTCAGGTTGAGGCTGTTTACCGCCAAATAGTTAATATGTGCATGGCGGTTCAGGAGTTAGAAGAAAAAGGAAAATGACGCGGGTAAAACTGGAGGATTGATTGACGTGCTGTATGAGATAAATGAGAAGGCGATAAGGCTTGAGAATGAAGGCAAAAAAATGATTAAGCTGAACATCGGAGACCCTGATTTGGAGACACCTCGCGAGATAATTGACGCTGCTTACGCGGCGATGAAGCAGGGCAAAACCAAGTACGGTTCCGCTTACGGCGAGAAGGCGCTTCGAGAGAAACTTGCAAGCATTCACGGCGTCTCAGCTGATAACGTTGTGCTTACGCCTGGCTCCAAATGGGGCGTGTTTGCTACTATGTATTTGATGTTGAAGGGCGGCGGAAACGTCGTGTGCCCAACGCCTTACTGGACGGCTTACGGGTTAACTGCGAAGACTCTTGGCGCTGAAACGCGGTTGCTGAAGACGGAGTTTGATGATAACTGGCGTGTAGATGTGGAAAAGCTTGAGCGCTTGATTGACAAGAACACGCGGATGATAATTCTGAACAACCCGAACAATCCTACCAGCAACGTTATTGACCCGAAGGTTCTCGACGGCATAGTCGAGATGGCGAACGAGAAGAAGATTCCGATTTTGTCTGATGAGGTTTACGCGGACATAAGCTTCGTCAAAACCAAGAGCATCTTAGACTACGAAGGCAACCATGTGCTGATTACTGGCTTCTCCAAAATGTTCACCATGACCGGCTGGCGCATCGGCTACGTTATCGCCAACAAGGAACTAGTAAACCAAATAGCCAAGCTGAACCAGATAACGTTCACGAACGTGCCCGTTTTCATTCAAGAAGCAGCACTGACGGCGCTGGGAATGCATGACAAGCTGACGAAAGGCATAAAACGCGAATACCAAGAAAGAGCGAATATGGCCAGCGAAATCCTAAAGGAGCATTTGGAGTTCACGAAGCCTGACGCGCCGTTCTACATGTTTCCGAGACGCCGCGGCTTAGACTCAGAACGCTTCACGTTGGACTTGCTGGATAAGGGCGTGGCTGTGGCTCCGGGCACGTCGTTTGGCGATTACCGTGAGCACTTCCGCATCTCGTTAACTGCGCCCAGAAAAGACATTGAAACTGCCTTGAACAAGATTTGCGAGGCACTGCAATGAAGGTAGCGGTGCTTGGCGCAGGAAAAATGGGTGTCTGGTTCGCCAAGTTCTTCCTCGCAGAAGGCGACTCCGTAGTTGTCGCTGACAGAAAAAAAGACAAGCTGTTAAAACTGAAGAGCGAGTTAGCTACTGTTGAAACTGCTGACTTCGTGGAAGCCGTGCAAAACGCAGACAGAGTAGTGATTTGCGTGGCTATCAGCGCTTTTGAGGCTGTTGTCAAAACGATTGCGCCCAGCATACGCGACGGCCAAGTGGTGATGGATATCTGCTCAATCAAAGAGTCACCAGTGGCAATCATGCACAAGTACATCAAGCATGGCGTAGTGTTAGGTACGCATCCTGTTTTTGGTCCCAGCAGCAAAGGCGTCACTAATAAAGCGTTTATTCTCACGCCGACTAACGCTGCGGAAGCAGAGTTTGCGGATGGCTTCAAGAAGTGGCTTGAGCAGAGGAATGCGCGTGTTTTTGTGTTTTCGCCTAGGAAGCATGATGAGTTGATGTCGATTGTTCTTGGTTTGCCGCACTTCTTCGGCGTAGTTGCCTGCGACGCTCTTCTTGAACAGGCGGACTATGCTGAGACTAAGAAGGTTGCAGGCACCACTTACCGCATGTTGTTTACGTTGGCTGAAGCTACGGCGCTGGAGAACCCTGA
>CAZDLK010000092.1:0-3416 GCA_964506435.1 uncultured Candidatus Bathyarchaeia archaeon
GACAAGATTCCCGCGTTGGCGGTGATTGGCAAACGGGATTACGGCGTGAGAATCTATGGCATACCCTACGGGTACGAACTGCAGACTTTGAAGGAGGCGGTGATTGCCGTTTCAAGGGGCAAAACTGACCTATCAGACAAGACGAAGGCGATACTTGCAGACGTGAAAGCGCCTGTGCATATTCAGGTTTTCGTCACTTTAACGTGTCCGCATTGTGCTGCAGCAGCGGCGGTCGCGCACAAGTTGGCAGTTGAAAGCGACATGATACGGGCAGACGTCATCGACAGCAACGAGTTTCCAACGTTAGCTCAAAAATACGCGGTTATAGGCGTGCCGAAAGTGATTATTAACGAGAAAGTGGAGTTTATGGGCGCGTTCAGCGAAGACCTGTTCGCGGAGCATGTGGTGCTCGGCGCGTTCTAAGGAAAAGAGGAAGGCAAAATTGAGCACAGCAGGCAAAGAGGAAGGCATCTCGCTGGTTTTCGTTTACAGCGGAGACTTCATGGAACGCGTAATCCGCAATCTCATCAACGACCCGTGCTTCTGCCAATCCTGCGGACTATACTGCGAATCCTGCAAGTACAACGTTTACAGTTTCGTGCGCAACATCCGCGCAGCCATACAACTGCCTAAACCCGCGGATTTGCCAGCGTTCATAGACAACCCAGAAGAACAAATGCCGAAAAAACTGCCAAAAGCCGACATCTGCTTAGCGTCAGGCTTGCATAAGGATTTGCTGCTGGAACTGACCACGCACATCAAAAAAGCTGAAATAAAAGCGTTGATTGCGCCAATAGAGGACTGGCAAGAAGTGCCTTCAGGCATCAGGAAACAATTGGAAGCAAAATGCGTGGAACTGGGGCTGGAGTGCGCGTTTCCGAAGCCGTTCTGCACACTGACACCTGAAAAAGACAAGCCCACAATCGCCAAATTTATAGCTGAAACAAAAGTGGGGCGTCCGCTACTGGAGATTTCGCTGACTACAATCGGCAAAGACGAAGTCATCGAATGCGCAGTTGTTAGGCGCAGTGCCCCATGCGGTTCCACATGGTATATCGCGCGGAAACTTGCAGGAGTCTCCACCCAACAGGATGTGCTGTATGACGCGATTGCGAAGGCGCATCACAGTTACCCGTGCACAGCTACGATGAACACCGACCCAGAAACAAAAGAACCTATACTACACATCGGCGGCTTCACGATAAGAGAAGAAGTGGATAAAGCGTTGGAAAAGGCGCGAGTTGAAAAATTGAAGGAAAAAACTGCTGTTTAATTGCTGTGAAAACAGTGTGTTTTCTGCTTTTTTAGCAGTGTCCGCAGCAGCAGCCGCCAGAATGACCAGACTTGCCGCCAGTGAATTTCGTGGGGTTCTTGTCGAACGTTGTTTTGCAGGATGCAGCGCAGAAGTAGTAGGTTTTGCCCATGTAGTCTGATTTGAACTTGGCGGTTTTCTCGTCCACCATCATTCCGCAAACAGGATCTTTAGCCATAAATCATTTCACCTCCTTACGCGCGGGTGTTTCTTCAGTGTTTAATTTTTCGAATTTGAATTTAGCCAGCTTCAACGTGGCTGAGTTGCTGACCACTGTCAATGAGCTGATTGCCATTGCTCCTGCTGCAAACATCGGGTTAAGTATCCCAAAAGCTGCAACGGGAATCATGACGGCGTTGTAGATGAAAGCCCAGAACAGGTTCGTGTTGATTTTGCGCATGGTTTTCTTGCTGAGTTCCACGCCGAGCGCTACATCACGCAAGTCATCCCGTATTAGCACGATGCCGCCTGTTTCTTTAGCTATATCAGTGCCACTGCCGATGGCGATGCCGATGTCTGCCTGCGCTAACGCGGGAGCATCGTTTATTCCGTCGCCCACCATCGCAACAACTTTGCCTTCAGCTTGCAGTTTTTTGATGGCATCCACTTTCTGCCACGGCAACACGTTGGCGATAACCTGTCCTATGCCTAACTGCTTCGCTATGGCTTGCGCCGTTATTTCGTTGTCGCCCGTCAACATTGCAACTTCCAACTGCATACTTTTTAGCTGCTGAATAGCCTCGGCGGCGTTTTCCTTCGGCGTGTCCATTGCAGCGACTATTCCTGCAGCTTCGCCGTCCACAGCCAACAACATGGCAGTTTTCCCTTCACTTTCCAGCTTGGCTAAATCAGCTTCAACCTGTGCAAACGGAACGCTTTGTTCTTGCATTAGTTTACGGTTGCCTAGGAGAATTTTTTTGCCTTCGGCGACACAGCGGACTCCGCGTCCCGGCAGAGCTTCAAATGACTCTACATCGGCAAGTTTCACTTTGGCTTTTTTCGCGTGGTTTGTTATTGCCTCTGCCAACGGGTGCTCTGAACCTTTCTCAGCTATAGCCGCGTATCGCAAAGCATCTTTTTCTGTGAAGCCGCCGTAAGCTTTGACGTCGGTTACTGAGGGTTCGCCTTTCGTGAGCGTGCCCGTCTTGTCGAAGACTACAGTGCTGAGTTTGCGGGCTTTTTCCACGTATTCGCCGCTTCGCAATAATACGCCGTATTCGGCGCCTTTGCCTACGCCTGCCAAAATAGCTGTTGGCGTAGCTATGCCTAAAGCGCAAGGGCAGGAAATCAGCAGAACCGCTAGGAGAGCGAGGAAGGCTTTGGAAAATGCTTCGCCCAGCGGCAGATTAAGATAGAAGGTGGAGTAGTAGAGCCACGCGCTGAATGAGATGGCGGCTACGGTGAAGACTATGGGTACGAATAAGCCTACGATGCGATCTGCAAATCTCTGCACTGGAGCGCTTGAAGCTTGGGCTTCTTCAACCAAATGAACAATTTGCGATAGGGCGGTGTCTTCGCCGACTCTGGTGGCGCGTATCCTTAGAAGACCTGTTTTGTTGACGGTTGCGCCGATGACTTCACTGCCCACGTTCTTTTCCACTGGGATGCTTTCGCCTGTAAGGAGTTTTTCATCTACTGAGGAGTAGCCTGCGGTGACTACGCCATCAGTGGGGATTTTTTCTCCAGGCTTTACTATTACTGTATCGTCTACTTGCAGTTCGTCTATTGAAAGCTCCACTTCCTGTCCATCTCGTAGCACGCGTGCCATTGTTGGGCGTAGTTCCAGTAGTTTTCTTATGGAGGCTGCGGATTTGCGGCGGATGATTTCTTCGATGTATTTGCCGAGGAGGACGAAGGCTAGGATGCCTACGGCTATTTCGAGGTAGCTTATGCCTTCGGTGGTGATGAATGGAAAGAATGTACCTAGTGCGCCGTATATCCAGCCTGCTAATACGCCTGTAGCTACTAGCACGTCCATGTTGATTTTACGGTTCTTAAGCGAGAAATAGGAGCCTTTGATGATGCTGAAGCCTGCGACCCACACGATGGGGGTTGAGACTAGGAATATGGCTAAGCCGTATACTGAGAGTCCGCCTGCGATTTC
>CAZDLK010000093.1:0-3382 GCA_964506435.1 uncultured Candidatus Bathyarchaeia archaeon
TAGACATGGCTAATCCAACTGATCCACAAGTAGCAGGTCAACTGAAAATTCCAGGATACTCAAGCTACCTGCATCCTTACGATGAGAACCACGTAATCGGCTTAGGCATGGAAAACAGCACCGTAAAGTTGTCCTTGTTCGATGTCACGGACGTCAACGCGCCCACGGAAACGGCAAGGTACATCGTCGAAGGGGACTGGTCGTCATCCGAAGCTCTAGGTGAACCTAAAGCGTTCTTGTTTGAAAAACAACTGGATTTACTCGTTATTCCAGTGTCCGTAACTAACTACGGCTACATAGGCGGAACTGAAAGAGACAAGACTCTAGAAGGAAGTTACTGGCAAGGCGCATACGTTTTCAAACTAACCGTTGCAGGCGGCTTCGAGTTGAGAGGAGGCATAACGCATCAAGAAAACGACGCAAGCGAACCGTACCTGATGGACTACGACGCGAATGTGAACAGAGCACTTTACATCGGTAACACGCTTTACACTGTGTCCAACGCTAAAGTGAAGTTGAGCAGTCTGGCTGACCTATCACCGATAGCAGAAGTCAACCTAGACTAAAACCTATTCCTACTCTTTTTTTTGGTTTTCCAGAGAAAAAATAGCATCAGGTTCTTTTGCAATCTGGTTCCATGTGCACGGTGACCTCCGCGTCAGCAAAACGCTCTTTTATTTCTGTTTCAATCCGCGATGCAATCTCGTGTGCCTTCGTGATTGAAACCTGCTTTGTGAAGCAGCAGTCCATGTTTATGTAGCGTTTGCCTTCAGCCACATAAGTCACCACGTTCTTAACGTACACGTTTCGCTCAATGTCTTTCGCTACTTTCTGAACTATTTTCTCTAATTCCTTCTCGTCTATTTCCTTCATGCGCTCGTCGGAGCCGTAGGGTTCTACGTGGACAGCCACGTTTTCCAACTGTTTTATGCCCGTGTGCATTTTGTTCTCGATTTTCTCCGCGATTTCATGTGCCTCTTCAACTGACAGTTTTGAATCAACGTACGCGTGCAGCGTGATGTAGAGTTTGCCGCTTGCATAAGCGGTTGTGATGTCGTGCACTTCTCTGACGCCTTCTACTGTTGCCAATTTCTCCACAAGTTGTATCATCTCGGTTTCTCTTTCAGATGGTTCTATGTGAATCGTCGCGTCAACGTTTCCGAAAGTTTCAGTTAAGTTTGTTTCAAGTTTTGAAGCTAACGCGTGGGCTTCTTCTAGGCTCATTTGGTTTGAAACTTGCACGGTGGCTTCCACATACAGTTTAGAGCTTACTTTTCTGACTTTTAGGTTCTCGCATTTTAATGCGCCTTTGTTGGAGAGGATTTCTTTTCTTATTTTCTGTCCCATTCCTTTTGATGCTGTGTCGCTTAGTTCCATTATGCTGGTTCTTGCCAGTTTGATGCTTAAGTAGGTGAGCATGCAGCCGAGAAATATCGATGCGAAGGCGTCTCCATTGTAGAAGCCCACGGTGGCTAGTCCAAATCCTATGAGGGCGATTATTGTTGAGCTTAAGTCTGAGATGGCGTCGTAGAAACCAGCTTTGACCGATGTGCTTTCGCTGTTTCTTACTTTGCTGAATATGAATATCCTGGTGAAGTCGATGCACAGCGTGTAGCCGATGGCAAAGAAACCTGCGTACTCTAGCCCTTCGTTAACGCTGATGTTGCCCATCAGTCGGATTGCTGCTTCGTAGAATATCAAGAGTGCAACGCCTATGAGAACTATTCCGCCTATCAATCCGCCTATTGATTCAAATTTCTCGTGTCCGTACATGTGTTCCTCGTCGGGCGGCTTAAGTGAAGCGCGGGTTGCAGCAAACAGCATGACGGTTGATAAGGCGTCAAGCAAAGCGTGTAAGCCGTCGCTTAGAACCGCCAAGCTGTTGACAACTAACCCAACAATAACTTCTATTATCACCACGCTTGTTATGGCTATGGCGGAAAGTTTTAATGCTTTAAGCTTGCGGGCTCCTTCTGAAGAGTCTGGCATCACCAATCAGACTATATGCACGAGATAAGGGCGATTTAAGAATATCGGGTTATCGTATGGAACATTTTCCTTGGTTGGCGGCGTCTTCTCAAATTCAACTAAGCGATGCCCTGAATGCGTTGCGTAGCGGCAGTCGCTCTTTCGCTTGGGAGTTCTCAGCGTAAGGGAAAATTAAATAGATAGGCATTTAGCTTTGAAAGCAATATTTAGAGAAAACGTTGATGAGGCGCATGGTCTTGGTGCAGATTCGCGAAATCTTGGGTGGATGTTGGGAAAACCAGAAAGTTGCCGTTAAAGGCTGGGTTTACCGTAAACGAGAAGGCAAGGAAATGATTTTCTTGCTGGTGCGAGATTCAACTGGTTTCATTCAATGCACTGTTAAGAAAGCTAGTGCTGCGTGGAGTGAAGCTGAACGTTTAACGATTGAATCCTCGTTAACGCTTGAGGGCACAGCTAAACCTGATAAGCGTGCGCCAGGCGGATACGAAATAGCTGTTGATGCGCTTTCAGTTATTGGGTTGGCGGAGCTTTTCCCCATAACCAAGGATAAAAGTGAAGAGTTTATTCGTGATGTGCGTCATCTTTGGCTGCGGAGCCGCAAAATGAATCTGGTGATGAAACTTCGCGGTGAAGTTTTGGAGTCTGCGCGTGAATATTTTAAGAGTCAAGGTTTCACTGAGGTTTCTCCGCCTATGTTTATTTCCGCTGCGGTTGAAGGCGGATCAACTCTTTTCGGCTTGAAATATTTTGATCAGGACTTGTATTTGACGCAGAGCTCTCAGCTTTACCTTGAAATCCTCATCTACTCTTTGGAGAAGGTTTATTGTATTGCGCCGTCTTTTCGCGCTGAGAAAAGCCGCACGATTAGGCATTTGACGGAGTATTGGCACATGGAGGGTGAATGGCCTTTCGCTGACATGCAGGATTTGATGCGGTTTGAAGAAGGCTTGTTAGCTCATATTTGTCAGCGTACAGTTGCTAATTGCAGTAAGGAGCTTGAGGAGTTAGGTGCTGATGTTTCTAAGTTGGCTTCTGTGCAGGTGCCGTTTCCAAGGATTACTTACACTGAGGCGGTTGAGCGGCTCAAAGCGAAAGGTGCTAAGTTGAAGTGGGGTGATGATTTGGGTTATGAGGATGAGAAAGTTTTGGCTGAGGAGTTTGGTAAGCCTTTTTTTGTTTATGATTATCCGACGGCGATTAAGGCGTTTTACTGTAAGACTTATCGTGATCGCCCTGAGATTGCGATGTCTACGGATATGTTGGTGCCTAAAATTGGTGAGATTTCCACGGGTGGTGCGAGGGAAGATGATAAGGATGTGCTTATTCAGCGGATGAAGGAGCAGGGTTTGAAGCCTGAGGATTATGAGTGGTATCTTGATCTTCGGCGTTATGG
>CAZDLK010000094.1:0-3367 GCA_964506435.1 uncultured Candidatus Bathyarchaeia archaeon
GAACGTGCAGCAATACGCGGCTTTCGTGTGCACTCTTTGCAAAAAAGAAAACCTGAAACACTTGGATGGTTTAGGCTTAGCTAAGCTGGTTGAATACAGTTCTAGGCTTGCGGAGGATCAGCAGAAGCTTTCCACACGGTTCGCTGAAGTCGCCGACGTTGTCCGCGAAGCCAACTTTTACGCAACACAAGAAAAATCAGAGCAAGCAACTGGAAAACACGTGAAAAAAGCAATTGAAGAAAGAATTTACCGCTCCAAACTTATCCAAGAAAAAATTCAAGAAATGATCCAACGAGGCGTACTGCTCATAGACACAGACGCTGAAAAAGTTGGACAAGTGAACGGGCTTTCAGTTACAGGTCTCGGCGACTTCGCTTTCGGCACTCCCTCACGCGTAACCACAAGTATAGGATTGGGCAGAGAAGGCGTAATCGACATTGAACGCGAAGCTAAAATGGGTGGGCCCATTCACACAAAAGGCGTCCTAATTCTGAGCGGCTACCTGAATGAGAAATATGCGCGGGACAGACCGCTTAGTCTCTCAGCGCGTCTGGTTTTTGAGCAGAACTACGGCGGAGTGGAAGGCGACAGCGCTTCAAGCACAGAATTATACGCGATACTGTCGGCGCTTTCAGGCTTGCCAATCAAGCAAAGCTTAGCTGTAACTGGTTCAGTTAACCAGAAAGGCGAAGTGCAAGCCATAGGCGGCGTGAACGAAAAAATTGAGGGCTTCTTCGAAGTTTGCAAAGCTAAAGGCTTCACAGGCAAACAAGGCGTAATGATACCTGGAAGCAACGTGCAAAACCTAATGCTGAAAGAAGAAATCGTTGATGCTGTTAAAGCTGGGCAATTCCACTTGTATGCGGTCAAAAGCATTGACGAAGGCATGGAAGTGCTTACAGGCGTCAAGGCTGGCGAAAGACGCGAGGACGGAACTTTTGAAAACGGAACCGTGAACCACAAAGTTGACACTCGCCTCAAGAACATGGCTGAAAAACTCAGAGAATTCCAACTTCCTCCAGAAGGAAAAACGAAAATCGAAGTTTAGCCCTCAACGTTTTTTCTCCCTTATTTTTGCGTCTTCTTCACATGCGTTTTAATGCGCGGTAGGTAATTTTTATTAGAATGCCCATAGCGTATATACTAGTGAAGGTGCTAAGTTTTGGCAAATAAAAAAGGCGAAAAATACAAGTGTGAAGAATGCGGGCTTATCATTGTGGTTGAAGATCCCTGCGGCTGTGAATCATGCGATTTGATATGTTGTGATACGCCAATGAAACCCGTTAAAGCTGCAAAACCGAAGGCTAAAACGAAAACCAAAAAGTAGCTGCTAATTCACCACTCTATTTTTTTTAATTAACTCTCAGTTCTAACCAGTCTGCTCTGTGTTCAGTTCTGCGTTAGAGCCCGCGTTTATTTTTCGGTTTTCTCTGTGTGTTTCAGTTTTTTCTTTTCGCGAATTGTTCCCTTAAAGCTTCGAAGATTTTCCTCACAGATACCCGGTTTCCATTCGCATATGCCCTTAAGCATTTCCTCCAGATAGTACTCAAATTCCTCGTTTGTTAAACTGCTGGCGCATTCAACTCGGTAAACAATTTCGCCTTTCTCTATGCTTGCAGTTATAGCAACTAAAACATCTTCATTTGCCATAAGCTTAACCCACTTTTCTTCTATCAATGCGTTGTGCATTTAAGATTTGCCGATAATGCGTTCTAGACCGCGTAACTTTACGTGCGGCTCACGTACAAGAGCCTGATAGTTGAGTCAATCCTGCGGTATTGTTTGTTTTCTGCAAAAAATTTTGGGCGCATGGAAATACTGCTCTTGGTGATTAACTATTTAAGCTTCCGAAATCATAGGATTTGTTGAGGGCTATTGTGAAATCAAAAGCAGATTCACTTATCGCGTATAATGTCCTGGATAAAAAAATTATTAGTGCTGGTTTTTGTACTTTGTGTGGTGCATGTGAGGCAGCATGCCCAACTGGCGCAATCCAGCTGAAAGGCGAAAAAGTTTCTCGCTTGCACGACTGTTCAAAAGACATTGACCTTTGCCCTATCTGCTACGAAATTTGCCCTCATTCCGAAGCATTGTTGCTGAGAAGTTTAAGTTTCGTCGCAGACAACCCAGCCAGAAACGAAGCTTTTGGTTATTACCGCAAGATCGTGCTCGCCCAAGCGGTAGACCCAAAGCTTAGAGAGCAAAGCTTCGGCGGTGCGGTTGTCACTTCGCTTTTAAAATATGGCATCGAAAACAAAGTCTTCGACAGCGCTATAGTTTCGCAGGGTGAACCTGAAAACCCTGCCAAACCCAAGCCCTCAGTAGCTTTAGTGCCTGATGACATACTCTCAGCGGTAGGAAGCAAGTTTTTCCCATCTTCAGTTGCCAAAGCCTACGGCGGTGCAGTATATGGGTATGGAAAAACACAGATTGCCTTCGTAGGTGTGCCATGCCACATTTTAGCGCTCCGCAAACTGGAGGCGTGGCAACATAAAATCAGCGGCAACTTGAAAATAACAATAGGTCTTTTCTGTTTCGGCTCATTTTCGTTAAGTCCCTTGTTGGAGCAC
The DNA here is from genome assembly GCA_964506435.1 of uncultured Candidatus Bathyarchaeia archaeon. Taxonomy (GTDB): domain Archaea; phylum Thermoproteota; class Bathyarchaeia; order Bathyarchaeales; family Bathycorpusculaceae; genus JAOZHU01. The sequence goes on from CAZDLK010000094.1 coordinate 2,571, forward strand.
ATAACAAAGAAATACAAAATCAAACCTTCAGAAATCAAACAGATGCGATTATCTGCAAAGTTTGTTGTTCAAACTGAAAAAGAAACCATCCGTATTCCAATGTCCGAGATTGAAGAACATATTCTGCCCAGCTGCCGCACATGCACTGATTTCACTTCTGAATTAGCAGACATATCAGTTGGAAGCGCGTATCCGCTGAAGGAGTGGTCAACGGTAATCATCCGAACTAAAGCAGGCGCAGACTTCTTCTATAACGCAGTGGAAAATGGCATTATCAATACGTGGGTTATAGAAAAGGAGCCTACCGTCATTGAGCGCGTAATTGTAGCTGCAATGCAAAAGAGGGAAAACGCCCTCAGGGAATCCAAAGAGTTGGAAGAGGTCTACGGCTATCTTCCTGTTCGACTGCTGCGAGAAACAGACGCACTCGCTAAAATCAAAGTTGAAGACATAATGACGAAAACCATCAAAACTATGCCCAATAACATTACCGTCAGCAAATTCTTAGATTTAGTCGCAGTCCATCATCACATTGGATATCCAGTTATAAACGAAAAAGGCGAGCCTATAGGTTGGGTAACCTTGGAAGAAGCCGCTAAAGTCGAAAAAAGCAAAGAGACGACACCATTGTTGATCAAATAGTCCGGAGAAAACTCGTCACCGCTTACCCAGAAGAAACTGCACTGGATGCCTTCAAGAAAATGCGGGAATTTGAAATAGGTCGCGTCCTCGTTCTTGACCGGGCTGATCCAGAGAAAATTTTGGGCATAGTCACCAAAACAGATCTAATGCACACG
>CAZDLK010000095.1:0-3366 GCA_964506435.1 uncultured Candidatus Bathyarchaeia archaeon
AGCGCATTGACGTGGAAATGAATAGTTTGTCGGATGCAATGGTTGAATATCTGGCAGAGTGGACGATTGATTACGAAGATCCGTATCCATTTACGCCCGTTCCAGATTGGCCTCCTGGTCCAGAACCCAGCCCAATCGATCTTGCTTATGCAATTACAGATACATCATTTAGAGTGACAAATGATTTTCATAACACTCCCCCTAACTGGACGGAAATCTGGACACCCCCCGCTGGCGTATTTAGAGCTTTTCTATTAGACTTATACGACCCTAAAGAAAAAGCTATAGTAGTAAGCTCTAGCTCAACAAACGGCGAAACTTATATTTACGAATTAACGAATTTAAGTAGCGGAGTCCCAACTCCAACACTAAAGCAAACACTTGCACACGCATCCAGTAGCGTACAGTTGCGCAACACCGTTCAATGGGCAGATACGTGGTTTTTAGCATGTCGCTCTGAGAGTGACGGGAAATCAGTGCATGTCTATCATACACATGATCGATGGACAAATATTACAGCAGCTTTGAACGCAGGACGTTGTGAAGGTAATCCCCCCGCAGTTTTTGCAGTGTCAAGTAACGCATCCAGTCAAGACGCCGGAAATGTGTATGTAGGACACCTTAATTTCAACGGAGTATCCTGGCTTCGTCGCTCGACGGACTACGGACACACGTTCAGCAACTTCTATCAGTTTGGGGGGTGGACTCATCCCCATAGTATTTGGGTGTCATGGCTCGGAAACGAAAATGATCGGTATATCTATGTTGTGTGGGGTGGAAAACTTTATTGCTCAGACGATAGCGGAGTAACTTTTAACGATATAACACCCGCTGGAGAAACTGTCGGACACGCGACGGCGCGTTTGCAGTACAACCCCATCAGCTATACGCTTGATCCTCGCGGACTTTATTTATACACCGGTACAAGTACAACTATTAAAATATGGAGAACGGCAAATGCAGGCGCTAGTTGGGATTTAATGGGAACTTATGCTATAGGTTCAAATAATTACCACGTTAATTTAGGCGGCTGGCCGTTCAGCCCTTACGATATTATATTTGCTACGACACGCGATCAAATCGGTGTCTCGTATGACGGCGGCGCGACCTGGACCAACAAAGATTGGGCGGGCGGTGACTGGCATATCTGGACTATTCCGGTATGGATTGATTGATATGGAAGATCTGCGTAGAGTTTACCGAGATTTCGTCTCTCAGTTCCGCGATTTAGATAGCCGCGTGAATAATCTGGAGGCACAAGAGCCGCTGGTCTATTGGAGATTTGTGAGAATTACAGTAGCGGACTCACCTTACTCCCCTGAGCGAGAGACAATCATTCTAGCCGACGCTTCAGGCGGGAATATCACCATTAACCTCCCAGCCGCCGCCAATGATCCTGGTCGAATTATTGGGGCTATTAAAACTGATGCGTCCGGTAATTCAATTATTTTTGACGGAGACGGAGCGGAGTTGGTAAACGGCTCGTTAACTAAGTCCTTCTCTACGCAATTTCAAAAATTAATTCTTATCTGCGATGGATTTGACTGGTATGGTCTTGCTGGTTTGCTTTAAGATCTAAAACAACAGTAAACCATACAGTAAATAGCAAAAGCCAGTTTCAAGAAGGGATGGTGCGGCTCAGCCAACAAAGCCTCATCCAACCCATAAAGACAGTATGATTCACGGTCTACCGCTTCAATCTGAGTCTCTGGATCACGAAAAGCAGACAGGTAAATGTGAACGTGTCTGCGGTCGTCTAAGATGTCTAACTTGGAGCTTCGCGGAAAATTCCAGAATCCCATGTACACTCTCCTTTGAGTAAAGTGTAACATGGGATTTAATGTTTGTCAAGGGAGTTGAAATGGAAATACCTTGAAAGGTAAGTGATAGTACCAGAATCTTACTTTGTCTCTGCCGTAGAGTTCGTAGGACTTCTCGATACACCACTCCCTTGACGGTGGAGCGGGTGTATGCTCATCTTCCAAAAGCAGAAAACAATTATATTCGTGGTAAATTAAAATGTGCCACTTGAGACTTCTAGGGACATTAGCCCTTGTTAAAATTCCTTCGTGCATATGACACGAACTTAAATTTTTACCTGAAAAATCTGATTTATAGTTCCGCTTTTCAAGCAGTTCCTCTTTCAGATACTTCCTCCACGCTGTTACATCCTTGATTCCGTAGCAACTCGGATCTAAGGGCAAGTTTGACATCTCGGATGGTTCTGACCACATAAACGGTGCCGCTCCAATTCTGGATAAAAGACTTTTGAGCACTGGTAAGTTTACCTTTCTGCCCTTTGACTTCCATTAATAAATTTAAACCACAATAGCCCACCAACAGATCCGGCACACCAGGATCATCCAGGTAGGCTATTGACGCGCCACATCGCCTTAGAAAATCCACGAGTCGCTTTTCGTTTTTGTCTCGCTTGGCCTTTCTATACACTGTATCCAACTTTCGCCGTCCCATCTAACTTTCATGGGCACAGCAAACTCATCATGAATATGCCAGCAGTCGTCGTAGTTTTCCCATACGTGCATCACATGGGTTTTATTGTGAGTCTTCTTTCCGTCTCGGTCTACGATATAGACCACATCACCGCGATTGGGTTTCATCCCTTTTCTCCTTGAGTTCTGCTCTATATACATACAAAAGGTAATGCATAAGAGAAATGCTTGAGAGAGATAGTAAAAAAGTAATTAAAATTATATATCCGGCGTAGTCGTCTACTGATATAGATAATATCTCTCCAACAATCATCAAAGTTAGGGAAATAACCATAAAACACACACCGAACAGTATAGAACTAAATCCTATACTCGATTCTGTGTCAGATGTCATATCATCCAGAACATTTAAGGTAGATTTAAACACATCTTTGATATCATCTTTGTCTGGCAACACGCGCAACTGCCAGTACAGCCAGCCCCGCAAAGAAAATACACCCCGCTTAGGTTTCATTGCGCCAACACTCCGTATATGCCACACAACACTAACCAGATTGCTATCTCATACTGACCAAATAACATAAGCGGAATACTCAACAGAAGTAAAATGTTCACCCTAATCGTGAATTGACCCCACTTAAACGCTATCATTGTGAAATATAACCTTTCTATCAGATGTTAAATCGGCTTTTACATCGTCTATCAACTGCCACACAGCATACCTAATTTCGTTCAGTGTAATATTCTTATCAGGTTCTGTTGCACTTAATGCCCAATGTAAATCATCTATGGTCCAACTCAAGCCTTCATCACAACTCAGCAAATCATAAACAAGATATGCCACATCATCAGTGTTATTCATCTTTTAAAGCCCCTACAGCAGTATCTCGCAAGATAGTAACCGTATCAACTGGAT
>CAZDLK010000096.1:0-3366 GCA_964506435.1 uncultured Candidatus Bathyarchaeia archaeon
TGAAAACCTTCATTTACTCATCTTCCTGCACAACATCCAATGCATTCCCAATTATAAACATCTCGGGTCCAGTTGTCAAAGAACCAGCAACAGCCGCACGCGAATTCGCAAGCAAACCCGTACCCACATAAGGTATGCCACAGTTCACCGTGCCCACGTCAACAGGCACCTTAAACACGCTCTCCAAAACTTTTCTTTCCTCATCCTTCAACAACGGATGCGCTAAGACTCCTTTGTTTGTAGCCACCGCCAAAGCGCCAACATAAGGCAACCCAGCGATTTCGCAGGGAACAGCCTCCACGCCCAACGCGTCGGCAATCTGCCTTATCTGCGGCTCTTTGAAACGCGGGTCAACAATCGCGCCGTTATCATTTGCCAAAACCAAGTTGCCGTAAGCTGTTTTCTTAGTCTCCATCACCACCACGTTACCCTCAAACAAACAGCGGATACAAGCAAGTTCTTCTTCGCGAACAAAATGCGGAAGCAAAATCCCATGCGAATTCGCGCACGCCAGCGCGCCCGCCAGCACGGAGCCGCCTACTGAAGTGTGCGCAAGCTTCACTTTCAACCATTCAGCCATTGGCTCAGCTTTCTCCAGCGGAAACATCGTCGGAGCTACAACAATCTTTTCAGTAGCAAGCGAGTACACGCCTATGCTTGAGCTTCCAACGATACTGGACAAATAAACGGTCACAAACCAGTTCTCCTTTAGCCAAGTGGGCTGTTAACGGCAAATGTGCCGCGCCCTCCCTTTTTTATCTTGTGGTGCCCGACTGAAAATTCACAAGGCACCTAAAAGCTTTGTTATCTTGGGTAAAAATCAGGCTTTATTCAGCCAGATAAACCGTGACGTTGCCGTCTTTGTCTTTAGCGGCGCGCACTCGGATTTTCCTCGGAGGCTTCCCTATGCCTTTGCCCCAAACTTTCTCGTTCACTTCCTCGCTAATCACAAGTTGCGGTAATTCCTTTTCTTCCTCTTCTTCCTCAGCGCGCACAGCGAGCTTCATGTGCTTAGTTATGAAAGCACGTATCATGCGCATAGCTCTCGGCGCTCGCTTCTTCGGCGGTTTAATCAATGCTTTGCCCAAGGGAATCGTGTAAGTGCGTTCTTCAACGATTTCTTCTTCCTCTTCCTTCTTTTTCTTTGAAGGTTTAGCTTTCTCTTCTTCCGCCTCTTCTTCCTCTGCTTCTGGCTCAGGCTCTTCTTCGGTTTCAGCTGTTTCCTCTGCTGTTTCTTCCGCGGGTTCCTCAGCTAAAACTTTCTCAAGTTCTGCTTCCGTATCCTCTTCTTCCTCGATGGCTTCCGCTGCTTCCTGCGCTTCCTTCTTCTCTTCTTCTATCATGCTTTTGATTCTCCTATGCCTTTAATTTTCGTCTTCTCCACTGTCTTTGGCGTTTAGGATTTGTCCTAACTCTGCCGTCGGTTTTCGCTATCACCCAAGTGGGGACAGCTTCTTTCTGCTTGTTAGCTTTAGCTAACCTATGCTTTTTAGCTGGCGGTTTGATTCGTGCCATGTTCATATCCTTCTTATTCTTGGTTCTCGCTTCCGAGATTGAAGCTGAATTAATATCTGTTTCAGCTGCGCATCCGACATTGGGACGGCGATTTTGCCCGTCTGCGCCAACTGAATTAACTGAAGTTCCAACTGTTCAGTGAACTCGGGCTTAATCATCTTAAGGTTTGTTAACCTTTGCCTAGCTTCAGGCGACAATATCTGCCGCAGCAACTCCTGCTTCTGCGCTTCCAATTGTGATTCTGCTTGCGCCTGCCTTTGCTCATCAGTCATTTTCTGCTGCATTGACAAAAGTTTTCTTCTGCGGATCGCCTCAAGCTCTTCATCTGACATCGCTTATTCGCCTTGATACTTCCTGAGCGCAGGAACCACCTTCACGAGGTCCTTCTGCAAATCCTGCGCTATCTCCTGAAGAAGCTTCCTTCCCTTCGGAGTCATCTTTCTTCCTTGGGTGCCTGCAGTCTGAGTTAAACCCGCCTGCTCCAACTGCTGCAGTATCTTACGAATGTTGCCTCCTCCTGCCTTAGAAGCGTGATTAGGTTTAGTCCCGAAACTTTTTCGTCCTCCGTAATCAGAGCGTAGTTTCTCTATACCTATTGGACCGTGCACGTAGACTTTGCGCAGTATCGACGCGCTGCGAGTGTACCACCAACTCGCGTCCTGCGGCTGCTTTTCCACGTGTGAACCTGTTTTGGCAACGCTTGCCCACGCTGGAGGCTGCACTGCATCAACGTTTTCTTTTAGGTATTTAGCTAGTTTTTCGATGAATTTTGCTGCTGGAACATCATGTGGAGTCGTCAAGATATTTCTGTTCCTTTAAGGTTTTTCCTTGCAGTAGAATCATGAAGCCTAATATAAATATTCTCTGCAGAACTAAGAGGCTCTTACAAGCCATTTTCCCACATAGAGTGAAATGTAGTTTTTCTCAAGCAATAGTGCACGAAGGCTACAACTCTACTATTTTTGCTTCGCGCTTAACGGTGTCCAACAGCGCCAAAGTGCATTTGCCTGTCAAGTAACCGCACACTTCGCCAGGATTAACCACCAAAGTTTTCCCTTTCTTGCGGGCGCCTATCGCGTGCGAGTGACCGTGAACCACAGCGTCAAAACCGCCACAGTTAACCAACGCCTCCAGCAGTTCAGGCTCGTCTCCATGTAACAGTGCAATTTTAAAGCCATCAGCGTCAATTTCGGCAAATCTGCCGCGCACTTCGCAGTTTTCGCACTCGCTGAACCGTTTTTTCAAAAACTCGTGGTCGCCGTCGTTGTTGCCGAAGACGCCGATGAGTCGAGCGTTTAACGCCTTAAATTTTGGGATGACAAAAGGTGATACGTAGTCGCCTGCGTGGAGTACGAGCGATACTTTTGCGGCGTTCAGTTTTTTCACGGTTTTTTCAACCATTGGCAAATTGTCATGTGTGTCCGCGATTATGCCGATTAACATGTTGTTCACCTGCTGGATTTCATGTTAACTGATAAAATAAAGGCTTCTGTGGCAAGCGGTATGGAGGATTGTTCTATAGTATTGCTTCAGTGGGAATATTCAAATTTGCGGAACACGGTTTAAAACGTTTTTCGTGTAGTTTAGTTATAGAGGTCAATTCTGAAAGAGGCGAATAGAAGTGAACTCGTGGATAACAGATGCAGCGTTTAAACGCCGAGATAAACTCGGCATAATCGCTGAAATTTTGGAAATTGCCAGAGATGGAACTCTGAAAACGCAAATTATGTACAAGGCAAACTTGAGTTTTGCGCAGCTTAATGATTATCTTGCTTATATTCTGAAAACACGCTTGCTAGACAAATTGGACATCAACAAGAAAGAAGTGTATGTGGCAACAGAGAAAGGCTT
>CAZDLK010000097.1:0-3297 GCA_964506435.1 uncultured Candidatus Bathyarchaeia archaeon
GGAACATATGATATGGCTTTCGGCATAAATGCAAATGTTTTTGCAAAGTCAGAAATGCTGTTCCGCAACTGGTATGTAAATGCCCTACGTGGAGCCATTAACGCATATGCTTTCCACGCACCCATAACTTTCATGTATACTTCATCGAAGTCATTAGAGTAGCCTTTCGACTTGAACATATTGGCATACGCATCGGCAACATCGACTGGAACAATATAGTGTGTGTTCCGGTGTGTCTTGTTTGCTTCAGATAGAAGTTTTCTAGCTGCTGGACTTTCTCTGTCCAATTTGAACTTGTCTATAAACGCATTGGCTGTATTGACGGCTTGCGTCTTTAACATTTCGTCAGGGAAAGTAAAGCGAACTAATGTCGAATCCACTTCAATATACCCATCTTTAATTATCCTTTTTCCGTCCTCGTCAATTTCCAAGGTATCTGTTATATCCATTTCCTTTAATGTCTGTAATGCTTCCAGCTTCAACTGCATCTCTTTTAGTTTCTGCAAAGCAAGGAAATCAGCCAGTGTAGAGTCTGTTATATATGCTTTCTGACCGCCCTCACGCCTGCGCAGTATGTTAATAGCAGAACGTTTTAATTCAGGATTGTTTAATGCGTTTTCCATATACTCCATAATGGCATGATGAACATAGTCTTGTCTGGAAAAGTAACCTGAAAAATCAACGTCAAGTTTCTCTGCAAGGTCATTGACTTTTTTTTGGTTCGCAAGGTAAATATTGCGCCTGCGATCAAGCGCACTTTTAATCGTTGTATCCATTGTGTCTTGGATAAGCCTTTGTATTCTGTCGTTTTCGTCAATGACTTGCTGGACATTCTTAAAAGAGAACGGCAACTGTCTGTTGTTGTCATACTTGCCAAGGTTTATATCTTCCACAAGGTCAGGCAAAAACACGGCATAGTCCATCTGCGTCTTATAATCTTTGCCGATAGGATTATATATGCCTTTTATTTCTTCCCATGTCTGTGTAGCAGTTATCGAGAACCGTTGTCTTAACTTGCGAATGTCCGTTCTAACCTGTCCCTGTTCAAAGCCTACTTCTGGCACAGATGCCCTTAACAAATTCCTTGTTATTGAATCACGAATGCGAACAACAAGTGGCTTGCCGTCCCTTACTATCGGTCGCTTTGCGCTATCGAACTCGGCTCTAACAGCAGGGTCTTCTACGCCCTTATAATCAATCATCCGCTCTTGTTTCTTCGCTGGTTGTGCCGGTTGCGCAGGAGTCTGAAACATTGGCGGTACGATATTCAGTCTTCCTGTAACATCTTGTGCGCTAGATGCTTTTGCTACAACATCTTCGTATGCTTCCTCTGCCTGCGCTCTTGGCTTGGCTTCTGGCTTGGCTTCTGCCTTCGGTTCAGGCTTAGTAACAAAATCCGCAGCAGTCTTTCCATGCACATACGTTATCTTCGGTGGCTCTTTTGGCTTCTCCGGTTGCTTCTGTACGTCTTGAACCTCGTCTGTATATTCAACAGGCATACTGCCATATTTTTGAACAGCTTCATTTACTTTTTCTAATATTTTATCTTCGCCTAGTCTTGCAACTACACTATTAGCTTCGTCAATAGCTGATTTTCTTGTCAACTGCCTATCTACAAGAGCAACGCCAGACGATGCTTCAACAATACTCCAACTTTTCTTTTTCCCATAATCAACACTTCGGATAAACAACTCTGTGTTTGGCAGACCATCAATCTTAATGGCTTTTCCATTTACAGGCGAAGGCGTTGGCTTACCATCAGCATTTGTTAACATAGAATAATACTGGCGCTTCTTCTTAGCCTTGGCTTCTTTCTTAACAGGCTTTTCAGCAGGCGCTTGCTTGTTCGCTTTCGCCTTTGACTGTATCCGTTCACGCTTTTGTTCCATAACAGCAGGATTCGTAGACGGAACAGAGCCAACATAAATAGGCTTCATTTCCCAATCTGCAACAACCTTAGTGTCTAATGGCGTTTCGCTAAAGATATGCTTTACGCCGTTAATCCTGTCAGTCTGCATGATATTGCCAATCTGAATACCCCTGCCGTTAGTAGCATAATAAACATTATTAGGTGGCATGTCTCCACTCGATTGTTTCAGTTCATCTACTGTTCCCCTTATTTCTTCAGGCGTAAACTTCAACGACATATTATAATCTTCTTTGTCTACATCTTCGTAAACCAAAGACTCAAGGTTTCGCCTTAATTTCATTCCCCTTGAAACGATGTACTCCATTCTTTCAAATCCAAACTCTTTGAAAAAATTACTAAGCCTATTATAATTGTCGTTTAATACTTCGTTAGGCTCTCCTTTCAGTGTGTTGGAAAAATCTATTAGATACATTTTATCGCCGTCATATCCGAATTGCAGAGGGTCTCCATAATCATACCCTGCGTTGCTAAGGTCTTGAACAGATTGAATAATCCTATCTACATTTTCTTCTATAATAGGCTGGTACATTTCTCTGTCTGCTGTTTGTATCTCGTCTGTTGAAATAACCCTTTCATAATATGGCAACTCGATATACGGCTTCCCGTCAATTTCGACTGAACGCCCACGCCCAATAGCATCACTGTTTTTTAACTCTTCATATACTTGAGCTTCTATAGTTGGCTTGCCGTTAGGTATCCGTCTTCCTGGCAATCCGACAAACAGTCCAGACTTATAAACCTTGTCGCCAATACGGTAGACTTTGCCGGTAGACGACTTGTCTGAAATAACTTCTGCGTTTTCCAGGCTAATCTTGCCGTCTTCCGCAGGCGCTTGTTCCGAAGTAGCTTCTGCCGTTAAGTCTGGATATTCTGCAAGAACGTTAGTGGGTACTTTCCTTCCTTCTTTCAACGCTACCGAAACAGATTCCTTGTGGGCATATCTTGGATGTTGCTCTCCCTTTTCTAAAAAACCGTTTCTGCTACTTTTAGTATAATTAAGCAACGCTTTTCTTAATGGTTCAGCATTTTCACCCCATAAGTTTTTCATAGAAAGCATCTGAATTGCAGTAGGTCTTTCTTTCCTGTTACCAGCCCATTTACTTGTTTGTGTTGCAATAGAATTAGCAAATTCTTCTATTGTCTGGCCTGCTTGCATGATCTTATTAGATATAAGTTTTTCAGCGCCAATACTACTAACTGCTTGTTCTATGTTTTTTAGTAAATCAGCCTTTCTTTTTTCTCTAGGAGAATCCTTAACATATTCGGCATATGTCTTTTGATAAGGCTCAACAGTCTTGGCTTCTTGCGCGGTTTCTACAACCGGCGCTTCCTGTGCCTGCGTAGCGTCCTGTGACTGCGCTGGTGGC
>CAZDLK010000098.1:0-3026 GCA_964506435.1 uncultured Candidatus Bathyarchaeia archaeon
GCTGCGCGTGCGCCTTCGCTGATGTGCCTTATGGCTATGTCTATGCGTCTTTGCGGTGCCACATCCACGGATAAGTGGTAAACTACGCCTCCGTAGCTTATGCGCGTTGTGTCTTCGCATGGTGAAGCGTTTTCCACTGCTTTAACCATGATTTCTACGGGGTTTTTTCCCGTGCGAAGGTGGATTATTTCGAAGGCTTGTTTGACGATGTTGGTGGTTTTGGCTTTTTTGCCCGCGTTCTTGCCCGGTCGCATAAGGTTGTTTATTAGGCGTTCAACTATGTTGACGTTGGCTTTGCGGAATCGCTGATGCTCGTGTCTGCCCATGCTGTGGGGCGCGACCATCGGTGTCAAGTTTAAATAACGCTGTAAGCCTATGTCGGTGACTTTGATGTCTTTGAAGCTCCATTTTTGGAAGAGTTTGATTTCTGTTTGTGTAGTTGTGCTCATTGTTGTCACCGTGCGGGTTTCTGTTTTCTTCCGTAAACAAGCTCGTTTAGTGATACGCCGTTGACCATGATGACTTTCCAGCGGACGCCGGGGATGTCGCCCATGGCTCCGCCGCGTGTGCCGCCTATGCCTTCAACAACCACTTCATCGTGCTCGTCTACTAAGTTTAATGCGCCGTCGCCTGGCAGGAACGCGGTGATTAAGCGTCCGTTTTTGATTAGTTGTGTTCGGACGCATTTGCGTATGGCGCTGTTCGGCTGTTTGCTTTCTACGCCGACTTTTTCGAGTACTATGCCTCTGCTCATTGGTGCGCCTGCCATTGGGTCTACTTTGAGGTCTAGTCTGAGCATGCGGCGGTTGAAGTAGCGGTCTGACCAACGGAAGTTTTTCCGTTTCTTTTTGAGTTGTCTTGCGGCGAATTCGCCTCTTGGAGATTTGGAACCCATTCTGTTTTGTCCTCTTGCACAGCATAAACACCAACACACATATATAAACAAAACGAACCGAACGGCAGAACTTGACCTAAATACTGCAGTTATTTTTCTGGTTTGTGCAAGTTTTGTTTTCTGCGAATAAACTATGGTAAGTGGCGATTTTGTTGCGTGTTGAGTAACTGGCTGGATTGACTGATTTATTGACGGGTAGTGCGCAAGACTAAGGTTTCTACATTCTAGAAAGCTGCTTCCAGAAAGTTCATTACTCCTAAGATAATGAGAATGCTGCCGGAGAGAATTTGGGGGATTTTTTTGTTAAAATTCTTTTTCCAGTTGCTTATGAGCATTGCGAGATATATCATGATGGTGTTGATTAGGATGATGGTTATTGTTATCCATAAGATGGGTATGTCTAAGAATGGATAGCCAATTCCTATGGCGCCTTCATCAAAGCTTCCTAGAATGCCCATGGCTAGTAATACCCAAAATGAGGAAATGTTTTTCTTTATCCATTTGGGTGATTCGTTTTCGAATGTTTCTTTAATTATCCATGCTCCAACTCCGCAGAAGACGATTAAGACTATCCAAGCGCTAAAAGAAGCGACCCATTCGAAGATTGCTAATCCTATCAGCCAGCCTATTAGCGGTAATAATGCGGTTGATATGGAAAAGGCGAGTGCCATTTTACTTGCAATACTTAGTCGGTTTTTCAGGTTTTCACTGGGAATTAATAGGCTTAAGGCAAGAGCGAGAGCAAAATCGTCTAATGATAGCCCCAATGATAATAGAATTAGTGTCAAATAGTCTATTGCTTGTTCATCTCGCTTGTTCTACTTGAAGGTTACTTTATGGTTAAAACGTAAAAAAGTTATCCGTTTATTCTGCAGGTGCTCTTTTATGGGTCTCTTCAGGCATCTGGCTTGGATTTGTTGTTGGCTTACATTTTCACTTCTGTTCTTTCTTTAATTTGGTTGCGAGTTTTTTTGCGTAGTCTTTTGTCCGTTCAACTTCGCCTTCCACAAGTGGTCCTTTTTGATCCAGAACAAGAGCTTTCAGAACGGGCAGCAGCTGAGTCATCTGTTTTTCTTTAAGTTTTTGTGCGATTTTTTCGGCTGCGCTCCATTCTTTATTCTCGATTCGTGAGCGTTCGATGTTTTCAGGGTTTTCCGTGTCGAATGTTGCGAAAGGCTTGTTTATCCATTCTTCGTTTTTCACTTTGCCTAAGAAGAATTTGATTGTGAAGCTCATTGTGCCGAATTTGGTTGGAGAACCTATAACGAAGAAATCGTAGTCTTTTGCGTTTAATTTTTTTACGTCTTTTACGTAGAAGAGGTCAACTCCTATTCCAGATTCTTTTAGTGTTTCTGTGATTGTTTCTGCGATTTTCTTTGTGTTTCCGTAAGAGGTGTCATAAACAACTATGCCTTTCATATTCGAACCTCCCTTTTCTGTAGTTGAAGTGTTTATTTTCTTCTTTTCAGCGTTATCTGCGTGCCTATGGTTCTGAATTTTTCTCCTGAATCGTGAAGCAGCGGGTTGCGTTCTTCAAGGTTTTCTTCTGCTTCGGCGTGAACGACTTCTCCTACGAGGATTACGTGGTCTCCGTCGTATTCTAAGAATTTTGTGGCTTTGCATTCTAGGATGGTTTTGGCTTCTTTGATTCTTGGAACCGCTACTTTTTTTGATTTTTGAGTGTGTAAGCCTTGTTTTTCCCAGAGTTTATCTCCAGAACTGTGCTGTGCTTCACAGTTTACTGCTTGTTGACCGAAATCAGTTGACACTGCGCATACGACGAATTCGCCTGTTCTTTTTGCGTTGAGGTAGCTGTGTTTGTTTTTTCCTCCGATGCTTACTCCGATTAGTGGTGGGTTGAAGCTTAGGGGAAAAACCCATGAGTAAGGTGAAGAGTTCAGTTCGCCTGTCTCATCGGTTGTGTTCACGAGCACGGTTAATCGGGGGGAGATGAGGCTGGTTGCTCTTGAAAGCGGAATCTCAATCATAAAATCACCTTTCTTGTCTCTGGCTGAGAATATTATGGAAGCCTCTCTAAGATAATGTTTGCTCTCTGAAAACGTTGGCGGTTGATTGATTAAAATTTAATGCACACACACACTTTGAACGGGCAGAAGGCATGAGGCTGGGA
>CAZDLK010000099.1:0-3006 GCA_964506435.1 uncultured Candidatus Bathyarchaeia archaeon
GCGCCGCCCCACCAGCCTTGGCTGTTGGTTGGGAATCTGCCGTGGCAAGTCCAAATGTATGCTTCGTAGTCTTCTAAGCGGAAGAAGTCTGCTATGTCTTCGGGGAAGCCGACGCCTTTGAATGCGCCCATGTTTTTGCCGCTTGAGAAAACGAATGCGTTTCCTGTTTCCGTGTTTATCCGCATAACCTGTTCTGTTACGTAGTCGTCTGCTGTTTGGTTTGCCGGTTTGCGTTTGTTGGGTTGAACGAAGTATCGCCAGACTAATGGTGGGTCGCGAACGTTGGCTTCTCTTGTAGGTATCTCTTCTTGGGCTGTCACTTCGAAAGTGTCCTTTAATAGTTTCTCTGTTCGTTCTTTTGCGTCTCTGCGCAAGTACATCACATGGAACGCATAGTCATCCGCATGTTCTGGATAAATGCCGTATGCTGCGAAACCTCCGCCTAAGCCGTTGCCGCGTTCATGCATGTTTGCTATGGCTTTAACTGGGTCGCGTGACGAGAAGCGTTTGCCTTCAAGGTTCATCATGCCGAATATGGAGCAGCCTGAGAAGTCTTTGTCATCACCGTATGGATTGTTTTTTTTGCTCAAGTTTTTCATCTTGTTTCACTTGGGTAAACTTTTTTTCTCACAGGCAACGGCAACGTGGCAAGGCTAAAGTCGTCTGCGAGTAGCGCTTGCTTGAACCGTTTAACATTGACGCCGTTTTTCATTAGGTGGAACAGGATTCCTGTTCGTTCGATGTCATTCACAAAGCACATGCCGACAATCACGTTGTCTTTGAGTATGATTTTTTTGTAAACGTTCTTTGCGGCGTCATGCTTGACCAAGATTTCGTAGGCGTTGTCCTCTTTCGGGTTGGCTATGCCGATGGACGTGATGGGGACGCCGAAATACTTTAACGAGCTCATGGAGGTTCCGCCTTCATAGTCGGTTTTTTTTCCAGCCATGTTGTAGCCTGCAACTTTGCCTTCCAATTGTGCAAGAGGCCAAAGCGGTAAGGATCTGTTCTCGTTTAAGATGAAATCGTACGCTTCAGCAACGTCGCCGCTGGCGTACACATCGGGAACGCTTGTACGCATGAACTTGTCTACGATTATGCCTCTGTTTGTTTTCACATCAGTTCCAGCAACTAGTTCCATGCGTGGGATGACGCCGATTGCGACTATTACCACGTCGCATGGCACTTGTTCGCCGCTGGTTAGGACTGCGCCGCCGACAACGTGGTCGTTTTCTGGTTTGCCCAGAATCCGCTGTACTGACTGGCCAGTTATGATTGTGACGCCTGCTTTCGTGATGGCTTTTTCAATGATTTCTGCGGCTGTCGTGTCCAGCAGCAGGCTGAGTATTTTGTCTTTAAGCTCTACCATCGTTATTTGCAAGCCGCGTTTTGCTAATGCTTCGGTGACGCTGACGCCGATTAAGCCTGCGCCGATAACTACGATTTTTTTAGCGCTTTCAAGTTTTGCAGCCAAGCGTTCTGCATCAGCAAGTGTGGTGAACGTGAATACTCCTTCTTTGTCTGAGCCTTCTATTTTTGGGACGAACGGTTTTCCGCCTGTGGCAAGCAGGAGTTTCTCGAAGGGGATTTTGTCGCCGCCGTCAAGCTCCACGTACTTGCAAGCCAAATTAAGCCGCACTGCGGTTCTTCCTGTTAAGGCTTGAACTGAGTTGTTTTCCCAGAAGTGGTCGTCGCGGCACTTCATTTTCTCCAAAGTGGCTTTTCCGCTGACAAAGTCTGAAATCATTGGTCGAGAATATTGTGGGCAGTATTCTTCTGAAATTATGGCTATGGTTCCTGTGGGGTCTATGTCGCGTATGGCTTCAACTGCGCCGATTCCTGCTGCTGAAGCGCCGACTATGACGTATTTTGGCATTTAGGGTTTCACCTCTTTGTAAACTAGCGCGCCGTTTGGGCAGTTTGCGACGCATGCAGGGACATCCAGTTCCGAGCAGAGGTCGCATTTGGAGATTACTTTTCCTTCCACATCCATTTTGATGGCGCCGTAGGGGCAAACCATTACACATGTCCAGCAACCCATGCATTTCTCAGAGTCATGGGTCACTGCTCCTGTCTCTGAGTCTTTTTGCATGGCGCCTGAAAGGCAGGCTGTAACGCATGGTGCGTCCTCGCAGTGTCTGCATTGGATGGCGAAGGAGACTGGCTTGTTTATTTCCAGTCTTACTCGGCTGATTGGTTTAGGGTGTTCTCTGTTGTAGGCTTTGATGATGTCTTTTGATTTGGAGTGCTGCACGGTGCAGTAGACTTCGCATAGTCCGCAGCCCATGCAGGCTTCTTCTTTTGCTATTATTCTTTTCATGTTTTTTGTTTCCTTATTTTTTTCTTAGCGTGCGCAGGTGATCGCGAAATACGTGTATTTCGATGTCTTTTGTTGATTGGTTAAGATTTTCTATGGACATTTGCTCAGCGAAGCTGGCGTAATCTTTACAAATGTTTTTGGTCATAAATGTCACCGTTCGTGTGGAAATCTCCAGATAGAGTACATGTATTCTATATAACTTTGTTGAAAATCATTTATATGTAAGATAATGAATAGCATAATCTAAATGAAATATATGCATGGTGAACGCGCATGGCGGAAAAAGACTTAGGATATAGACGAGTCCAATGCACAGGAAGAGGCTCATACATAATATCCCTGCCAAAAGAGTGGGTACAAGACATCGGACTGAAAAGGGGCAGCGAAATTGCCTTCACAATCCAAAGTGATTCGTCGCTGGCGCTGGTTCCGAGCAAACTGAAAGAAAAAGGCGAAGAAACCGAGAGAAGCAAACTGAGAGAATACTACGTTGTCGTTGACTCGAAACGAGACTCCGAATCCATATACCGCATGACAAAGGCACTGTACGCCATAGGCGCTGACATAATACGCATCCACTTCAAAAGTGCCGAAGACGCTGAAAAACAGAAAACAGACCTAAAGACTCTTGCCAGAGACACTTTTCTAGGCTCAGAGATAATTGAGGAAACGCCTGACGAAATTAC
>CAZDLK010000100.1:0-2997 GCA_964506435.1 uncultured Candidatus Bathyarchaeia archaeon
TATTTAGTGCCTTTTTGTCTTTATGGAAGCCTGTGAGGTTGTCAGGCTACTCGTCAACAAAGCAATCGTTCCAGCTGAAACTAAAAGACCTGGAAACCCAGGCTATGGAAGAGTCAAAGCACTCAGAGTCCTGATCTATTCAAGATTGAAAGGATTAGAGAACGACACACGCTTAATCGAGCACCTCAAAAAGCAAATGCAGACCGCAAGAGCCCTAGGATTAAGAAGTATACCTGATAGAACAACTGTTGGTCGATGGTGGAGACGCTACCTTAGTCTTCTAGAAGAGACATTCACAAAAATATCACACATACTTCAACTAATAGAGCCAACAACTCTTCTGATAGTTGACTCAACACCGCTGGTGGATATTTATGACCTAGAAGCAAGATGGGGACATACAGGCAGAGGAAAATTCCGAGGATTTAAACTTCACGCCGCAGTAAACCAGCGTGGACTACCCCTTAAGGCGTTAGTTACTCCGGGTAATTGTTACGATTCACCGTTTCTTCCAAAACTGATTGAAGATTTAGAAGCTGACTATGTTTTGGCTGATGCAGGATAGGATTCGAACGCAAACAGCTTGGCTGCCAAAGCTATCGATGCAGAACCAGTGATTGCGCCTAATCATAGAAGGGGAAAACGCAAGAAGATCAAGCATGCCAAGCTTTTGAAGATTAAGCGCTACTTGGTTTGGCAGTTTAATGGGCATCTGAAGGCGAATGTTTTGAGGGGATGCTGGGTTAGGCCGAGGGGCTTAGTGAAGAAGGCGGCGATGGTTATGGCTGGGCTGATAAGTTATGATGCTGAAGCGATCAGATCTTTGCTTGTTGGCGAAGAGAGCCTCAAGTCAGTGAGCAGGTACTGGGCTTGACCCAATAGTTTAATGGTTCTGCGTGTTCCAAGACACAAACCAATGGTTCTGACGGGTTCCAGCCCAGTTTCGCTCACAAACTATTAGTTAAAAAACTATAAAAAATTAATTGTACACACCTCTAACTTATTAAAAAAACTAATAGCTTAATTAGTAGGAGGTTGTTTCTAACACAATACGCTTAAATTTTTGCCCCATTACGTGCTTTTAGTTACTTTTTCCCTAAACACTATAATCTACATAAATTTCCAAGATTGCGTAGCCTCTTCTTTTAATATGATAATTTAGCTCTATCCATATATAAGAAAACTTTGGATTTTATCTATCACTCTCCTAAAATAGCGGCATATAAAACTCGCAGAGCAGTTAAAGGATTTATAAGGAATATCCCTTTTAATGCTTTATAGGTGAATGTTATCAGGTCATAGCTAAATTAAAAAATTATGCAATACTTCGGCATCCAAGTGGCGATTAAATCGGTTTCAGTAGACAATACCAATATACAAATAAATTTTTAGGATCTGAATCAATTCAGACCAAAATAATCGAATGAGACAATTTTGTCAAACATTTTCTAAATGATAGCACTTGTGCAATTTAGCTGCAAAGTAACAAACCGATTGGTATACTCAAAGAAACCGGTCTGAATGTTAAGCATCCAAAGTTCAAACAAAACAATATAAGGGTAGGTTGAAGTTGTGGTGTTCCAAACGCTTGACTTGTTTACGTTTACGCCTAAGCCATTTAGATGCACTGTACCAACGGTTAATTGGCTATTTGCTACCGATATGTTCCCCAAGGAGAACTTAACTTGGGACCCCATGGCTTGCCCATCTGAAACTAACAAACGCAACTCAAAGAGCGGCGAGACAGGACTTGGAGCTTGAATCGGCATTGGGTCAGATGTGTTAAGCAATTTAACGTAAACCAAATAATGAGCTGATGAGCCTAAGTGGTTACCTACGTTAACATAAACAGTGTATTTGTGGTCAGGAACTACGTTGAAGGGGTAATCGCTAGCGGTACGCTCAGGCCCCAAAAGATAAAGTTCAGAGAACTGTTTGTCAGGTTGGAATTGAATCAGTACAGCAAGGGCAGGGTAAGACAAAACTATAATGCCAATCAAACCTACGGAGACTAAGAGGAGTTTGCACTCATGGAGTTTCATCAACCGCTACCTCCGGTCTAGCATCTGACAAATTGCTTATATAGTTGCGTTTGACTAGACGCCAAATAAAAAACAACACCCCAACCAAAATAGTAGAGCCTAAAACAGCTGAGATAATTTTAAACTCGAAGCTTGTTAGATAGGAAATCAAATTGTGATGTTCGCTACTTTGCGCTGCTAAAGTAACAGCGCGTGCTATTGGAATGGCTGCATTAGCATTAGCTTCAGCGGAGCTTTCATCTCCGACCCGATGGGCGTTTTCAGCTTTTACCAAAAGCACTATAGCGTCGCTTAGCTCATTAAGAAGACTTGTTATGTTTGCTCCCGAACTTTCAGCCTCCAAAACAGCCCTGAATGATTCGGTGACTGCATTGTTTGCTACCTGAATTTTGGCATAAGCATTGTCATTTTGTGCAAAAGCAAAATGGGAACAGGTAATATAACTTGTAAGCAATAGAAAACTCACTATAAAAATAATAGTGATGAAGTATTGATTAGGATGAAAAGTTTCTGCCTCCAATGAAAAGCTAAATGGCATCTCTAACGCGCAATCTCAAGGTAACTTTGAGCCTTTAGTAGACTACTTCAAGCATTATGCGTTTGAGAATTTCAGCACCATGTTTAACTCCAAGTTTTTTTTCCCCGAGACGTTCACGATAACTGATAGGAATTTCCTTTATGTCAAAACCTTTCTTTTCCACTAAATTATTTAGTTCTACTTCTATGTCAAATCCTTTAGATTTAACAGTCCAATTTCTGATTATTTCCGCGCGTACTACACGTAGACCGGTCAAGGGATCGATTAAGGGTATGTTATTTAATACGTTGTGTGTTAATGCGATTATTTTGTTGCCGAAGTGAAAAACGGTATGTAAAGCTTGAGATGTTGCTTGACTGTTAAGGCGGTTGCCGCAGACCATGCCCACGTCAGGGTTTTGTTTTAGGATTTTTATCA
>CAZDLK010000101.1:0-2860 GCA_964506435.1 uncultured Candidatus Bathyarchaeia archaeon
TGAGCGTGGGCAAGAGAAAAGGCGTTTACGCAAGCAAAATGAAACGCGCAACGCACATGCTGTTTTACCGAAGACACCAGAAACCAGGCGTGAAAGGCTGGGAACTACACAAAGCGCTGGGTGCGGATTACCCGAAAGTGCTGGATATTCTGGATGACTACTTGAAAAGCTTGGACTTGCAGGTTAAAACGGTTTTTGAAGAAGAAAAAACACCCGCAAAAAAGCCCACGCTGGAAGAACTTGACAAAGCACGATTCTACATAACGCTACGCGGCGACTTAACACCCAAAGAAAGCAAAATGATTGGCTGGCGCATCGACGATTTAGCAGGCTTGGCAGTCGCAATCGCGTACGTAATCAGCAAGAAAGGGCAAGCGCCACGCAAAGAAGTAGAAAAGCTACTCGGCGAGAAGCTGCCAGGTTGGAAAGTCGGCTTAAACATTGACCGCTACATTCGATATGGCTATTTGCAGCAGGACGATAAGGAACAGTTGTATTTGGATTGGCGCACTCGTGCGGAAGTTGATGAGAAAGCATTGATTGACTTGCTTCTTAGCAGTGAAGCGCAAACGACATTGCCTTCTGAAAGTTCAGAAGAAGAAAACGACGAAGACAAAAACTTAGAAGATAGTTAAAGAAAGTAGGCTCAGCGACGTTTCATCGCCTAGCCGCTTAACTGCAGGCTTAGGTGATGCTGACGTTCTGAATGTCAAAGTATCTTTTTGCTAAAAAGCGCAATCGCTCTGCGTTTTTGCCGTTTTTGCCTATGGCGACGCCCTTATCCTTCGGGAGAACAGTGACCACAGCCATTGTTTTGCCGTCGGTTCGCTCAGTCACACGCACTTCCCTAACCGCTGCGGGCTTCAAAGCGTTCTTAATGAACTGCACAGGGTCTTCGGAATACTCGATTATCTCGTGTTTTTTGCCTGTCATCCGCTCAAGCGTGTGGATGTTTCTGCCGCCTTTACCTATGGCGACGCCCACTTGCCCTTGATTCACGATGAAAATGGCTCTACCTTGTTCTTCGTCTATTATGCAGTCTTTGACGCTGGCGCCGCTTATGTTTTCAAACAACGCAATGTAGCGCATTTCGTCAGCCGTAATTTTTATGCCGCTCGTCTAATTTCCTCCAGTTTACTCTTCCGTCTCAGTGTTTTCTATTGCCTTGAGGATGTCTGAGTCACCAGCTTCTCTTATACTTAGTGCCGAAATAACAAAGGGTTTGTTACAGACAGTCGCCAAATCTACCGAAGCACCTTTAAACATCATCATGGGAACACTAGAGAGGTTACAGTTGTATTCTATCTCGTCTTTTATGTCTTTTGGACAATTAGCAGCCAAAATTATCATTTTAGCCTTGCCACTCTTCGCGTTCTGCAACGCCGCGTTGGCGCCAAAAGAAACCTTACCAGTTTTCACGGCAGCCAAAATCGCCTTATTCACATCTATCATACTTCAGTTTTTCCTCCTGCTTTTTCTTGCTTTTCAAACGTTGACATATACAATTCTACCAGTCCAGTGCCAATTGGAATAGACTGCCCAACAATAACGTTTTCGGTTACACCAGCCAACGGGTCGCTCTCGCCCTTCACCGCAGCCTCAACAATGTTCGGAACCGTAATCTCAAACGCCGCACGCGCTAACACACTGGCTTTTTTGCCGCTGATGCCGTGCCTACCAATCTGCTGCACCTCGCCTGTGGAAGTCATCATGTCAGCCACCAACATAACGTGACGCACATCCACATCTAAGCCCTGCTCCTCCAACACGCCCTTCGCCTCATGAATCAACGCGTTTCTCGAAGCTTCCACACCGAGAGTCTTAGCTATCTCATGAACATTGTTCGTTGTTGTCCGCGAAGTATCCACGCCTGTAATTTCCAAAACCTTAGGCAAGTTCGAGCCATCAGTCCTTATGACCCATTCGCCGTTCTCTTCAGTAACCAGCACACGCTTTATGTCTGCCACACCTTTAACGTGGAACCCTGAAATCTTGCCCAACATCTTCTTCATCAGATCAGCTTTCTTAGGCTTCACCATCACCTTGTTACCCTTCACGCGCGTAGTGGCGTTTTGCAGCTGAATCTTGTCTTGAAGTTCATCCATTGTTATAGCGCGGTCGTCCATCATGGTCTTGTTTACTTCAACCACTATTTCTTCTTCCACAGGGTCCTCGTAAATCGCTGAAGCCAAATCTTCTAAAGGCGTATAGATTAGGCTACGCGCGATTTCCACAGCGCCTTCCTTGCTTTTCCTATGCTTACCAGTTAAGTATATGGTCATAATCGGCGTAGACGGAATCCTACGTGCGTCCACGATCTCAATCAAACGCGGCAAACCCAAAGTAACGTTCTGCTCTTTAACACCTGCATAGTGGAACGTCCTAAGCGTCATCTGCGTTCCAGGCTCACCAATTGACTGCGCAGCAATAATGCCCACAGCTTCACCTGGCTCCATCAACGCACGTTTGTACTGCTCAGCCGTTAAAGTGACAGCCTTAGCCACGCTTTTCTCGGTGAACTTAGCCTTAGCCAAGTTATACTTAAGCTGATCCAAAAGTATCGGCGTGATTTGACCTTCAACATCCTTCAAGCAGTTCTTGATGTAATCCGCTGACGCCGGCTCGCCCTTTTCTTCACCGATTTTTATCTGGTCCATAAGGCGGCTAACGTTCACTGCCTTGCCGTGGTCGCTTTTGGCTGGGTCAACGCCGTCTTCGCCGTACAGGAACTGAATTATGTCTCCAGCCGAATCCCGCACTGTGCCATCATATTCTAAGCGAATATGCTCCAGCGCGTTAATGAGTCTGCGCTGCATGTAACCGCTCTGCTGGGTTCGGACGGCTGTGTCCACCAAGCCTT
>CAZDLK010000102.1:0-2766 GCA_964506435.1 uncultured Candidatus Bathyarchaeia archaeon
GACGGGCGACCGTGAGTGCTTGTGGACGTGGCACAGGCTATTGGAACGCACGCAGGTGATATGGCAAAGATAAACTGGACATTACGAACATTCAGGCTGGACGAACTAACGGATTACTACAAGAATCCGCGTTCGCTTTCTGAGAAGGAATTCAAGCAACTCAAGACTTCGCTGGACAAATTCGGCATGATTGACAAGCCGATTGTCAACCTGGATTCTGCCAACACGATCATCGGCGGTCACCAGCGCAAACACGTGCTGGAAGCGACAGGAGTAAAGGAATGCGAGTGCTGGATTCCAGACCGCGAGTTGAGCGAAAAGGAAGTCGAAGAGTTGAACATCCGCCTGAATAAGAACACGGGTAGTTGGGACTTCGACACGCTGGCTAATGAGTTTGAGCTTGACGACCTGCTGGAGTGGGGCTTCGACAAAGGCGAACTTGACCTCGACCTGTGGGCGGATGACGCGCCAGAAGACGTTGAGCCGCAGATTGACAAGGCGGAGGAGTTGCGCGAGAAGTGGGGCGTAGAAACAGGGCAACTGTGGCAACTTGGCGAGCATCGGCTGATTTGCGGTGATTGCACCGACAAGGCGGTGGTGGAGCGGGTGATGCAAAGGGAAGTTGCTGACATTGTTTTTACTTCACCGCCTTATGGCTCAAAAAGTGGAAACTTGTCTGGCGTGCCGTTTTATGGTCAAGATAGCAAAGACACTTTCCAAGATCACACAGGGTTTTTATGTGATTTTATGAAACTATGCAGGGTAAATGATGATTCTGCTGTATTAGTAAATTTATCCTATAACGACAACAACAGAATTGGCTTGTTTGAGTTTGCCGTTTCAAAAGAACATGGCTTTAATCTTTATGAAACATTTGTGTGGAAAAAATTACGAAGCATGCCACTAAAGGGGGATAATATCAGCCGTTTATGTGAGTTCATTTTTTTATTTTCACGAGGCAGATACAAGATACCAACACGTTCACGGATCAATGAAGGTCTATTTAACTTCTATGAATCCTCAAAGGAATTCAAACAGGGTCACGGGAATTTGGCGGCTTTTCCAGTTGACTTGCCGGAACATTTTCTGTCTATATTTTCACTGGAAAACGATTGTGTTTATGAGCCATTTCTCGGCACTGGCACGACCCTCATCGCTTGCGAGCGGTTGGGGCGCAAGTGCAGGGCGGTTGAGATTAGTCCGGCGTATTGCGCGGTGGCGATCCAGCGGTGGGTGGATGTGACGGGCAAAGAACCTGTGCTGTTGACACTTTGACACTATTAAAGAGCAGGTATGGCAAAGATAAACTGGACATTACGAACATTCAACTTGGCGGAATTGACGGATTATTACAAGAATCCGCGTTCGCTTTCTGAGAAGGAATTCAAACAACTCAAGACTTCGCTGGATAAGTTCGGCATGATTGACAAGCCGATTGTCAACCTGGATTCTGCCAATACGATCATCGGCGGTCACCAGCGCAAGCATGTTCTGGAAGCGTCGGGCGTAAAGGAATGCGAGTGCTGGGTGCCAGACCGCGAGTTGAGCGAAAAGGAAGTCGAAGAGTTGAACATCCGCCTGAATAAGAACACGGGTAGTTGGGACTTCGACACGCTGGCTAATGAGTTTGAGCTTGACGACCTGCTGGATTGGGGCTTCGACAAGGATAAATTGTTGCAAGATAGCTTTACGTATAAATTGTCAGAATACTCAGTGATACGAAAACCAGAGGCGTTGACATTAAATGGACTATTTGGTTGTTATGCGGCGTGTAGATGGGACAAAACCAAAAGCGATGATTATAAAGACTTATTAGAATGGAAATCTAACCCAAGTGGGCTGAAACGCAAGACAATAGAAATGGCGGAAGATTTAGCAAAAATTATAGACTTTTGGGCGCGGGGTTGGCGCGGCTTTGTAATTACCGCACCGCCACAAGGATGTTCGTTCGGAAGGGAATATCCTGCTGGGATATTGGCTAAAGAGGTTTCAAACATTCTTTGCGTGGATTATGTCACAATATTTAAAGAGTGGGGCGATGGTTACAAATCCCATCATCCAGCCCAGAGTTTGCTAAGAACTGATCCGCCTATGGTAATTACTATGCCAGAGTTGCCAATTTTGATTGTAGACGATTTGGTTACATCAGGAAACACGGCAAAATTAAGTCTTGAAGCTCTCCGTCCGCACCCGTGTTGGTTTTTTGCTTGGATAAGCAATCATAGAACGGGTATCAAGTTGAGCGATTGAGCAGATTAAAACATGGCTGAAAAATATACTGCGAATCAGATGATAGAAGCGTTGCGGGAAAAGCACGGCAACTTGTCTGCTGCTGCTCGCTACCTGAATTGCAGCCGGAACACAATCAGCCGGTACATTGAGCAATACCCGACTGTGAAAGCGGTTGCGGATGAAGAGCGGGAAACGCTGATTGACTTTGCAGAGAACCAATTGTTCAAACAGGTGCAGGACGGCAATATCACGGCGATTATCTTCACGCTCAAGACCATCGGCAAATCTCGCGGCTACGTTGAGCGGCAAGAGGTGACGGGGGCGGAGGGCGGTGCTGTCGTGGTGAAGTGGGATGCAGAGAACAACGATTGATGCGCAACCTCACGCTGGGCAACTCGAAGTCCATAACAGCGATGCGCGCTTCAAAGTTCTATCGGCTGGACGGCGATGGGGCAAGACGCGGCTGGGAGTCAATGAGTGTCTGGATGCGGCAAGCAAAGGCGGACGCGCTTGGTGGGTTTCACCGAGTTACAA
>CAZDLK010000103.1:0-2640 GCA_964506435.1 uncultured Candidatus Bathyarchaeia archaeon
ATGTTGTGTGGTCTGATACGCTCCACTTTGAACCACATTCCAACGAGTGTGGTTTATTTTTTACCATCACTGAAGCGCAGGTATTATGGACGTTTCCGCTACTACATGTAACGCAAGCGTAGATATACTGAGCAAACGAAAAGTTACACCTGCGCAACTCCCACGATTTCAACACTTACGCATGCATTAAATTTGTTGCAGCAGCCACCCGAAATGTTAAAAAATGGGTTGGAAATAATTGCTCCACTTTAGCACCATATCAATTACTACCCGCAATTAAAACCTTTCAATATGCATGATAGTAAAATCACTGAATTGTTTGATTTACTGGATAAATGGAGATATTTTCCAGCATATCAACTTGAAAGACGAGCAGACATCTTTTTTGCTGTCTTTATGAAGCAAATTATCCACAGCAAGTATAATATTGCTATCGATGCGATAATACCAGAATTTCCTGTGCGAGTGGGAGCGGTGCATAATATTGACATCAATAAGTCCTACAAGATTGATTACTTATGTGTTAATCAACAGGCACGTAAAGTGTTTCTTACTGAGTTAAAAACGGATGTTCATTCAAGGCGTCCCAAGCAGGACGATTATCTGACAAGGGCGAAAGAGATAAACATATCTGGTTTAATGGATGGCTTGATAAAGATTTATAACGCAACTTATCAGAAATCAAAATACTTGAATTTGCTCCAAGAAATAGAAAAACTTGGGTGGATAAATATGACGGGAGATGTAATAACCAATCTTCATATGAAGTATGATGTGGAAATACTTTACATCCAACCTGAAAAACACCCAGATGATACTAACGAGGTAATCACTTTCGATAATGTTATTTCTGTGCTCAGAACAAATTCCGATTTACTCTCGCACCGTTTCATACAGTCACTTGAACGATGGAAGGTCAATCCCAATGAAATAGTCAGTCATCCTTAATTTTTGCTTGACCCTGATATTTTGTAAAGTAGTTCATTGTGTGCGTTGGGTAGGCTGTTACAATTCTTTTCTCCTTCCTGCTGTTTTTTCGATGATAGCTTTTCTTTCAATTCCTTGACGCTGCGAAGCATCAGTTCATCTATTATCGCACCATAACTATCCAAGGTCACCTTGATAGAGTTGTGCCCCAGAATTTTTGACAGCACCCCGATATTCATTCCGTTTGATAGTGCTACTGTTGACGCAAAAGTTTTTCGAGCAAGATGCGTAACCAGTGGCTTGTTTTTCGGAATACCAGCGATATCTCCTATTTCCTTCAAATAGGCGTTATATTTTACATTGGACGGGACTGCCAGACATTTACCCTTCTTCAGGCATTGGGGATGTTTTTTATATTTCTCCAGTATTTCCAGAGCACGTGGTAGGAGCGGCACTTGGTAGTCCTTTTTTGTCTTTTTGCGATGGATGTTCAGCCACAGTTCACCGTCCATTCCTTGGGTGATGTTTTCAGGCGTCAATGCTTCCACCTCAGCGTAAGCAAGTCCCGTATAGACGCAGAAAATGAAGATGTCTTTTATGACATTCAGCCTTTCGACCTCGAAATGTGCATGGTCGATACGGTCAATTTCTTCCTGTGTCAGGTATTGTATCCGCTTCTTGGGCAGTTTTATCTTGTAATTCTCAAACGGGTATTTCTCGATATATCCTTTATGCATTGCTTTGTGGATAATACGTGTAAAGCGTTGGTAATGCTTGTAGCATGTCGTTGTAGAATTATTGAATTTCTGTTTGAGAAACGCTTCAAAACCACTCATAAACTGGTAGTTCAATTCATACAGGAACATATCGCTTCTATGGTACTTGAACTTCATGTACTGTTTGAGGCGCAGATGGGTGTTAGTATATTTGATGATGGTGGCTGCGGTGAAGTCCTTCCCTTTGAGTTTTTTCATTTCTGCAAGCTGTTCGTCATAGATTTTAAGTACGGTCAGTTGAGAGGTTTCATTGCCATCAAGGGTTTTCTGAATAGTGTGGATATTAAACGGCTTTCCGCTAACATTTAATTGATTGATAATCTGAAGTACTTTAACTTTAAGCGCATCAAGCGTGGCGTTGGCGGTTAATGCCTCTTGGGTAGCACCCCTTATTCTCATCGCCTTTTTATCCCAATCCACAACGGGTATCCTGATGCCTGTGGCTCTGGTAAAGTTGCTATAATTATGTGCCACACGTAGATACACTGGTACAAGGTTCTTGGAGTTCTTCTTTGTCCTATTAATCCAGAACGTGATTTTGATGTTTGTTTCCATAGCATAAAATGTTAAATTTTGAAAAAGTCGATTAACGTCATTCTATGCGGTTTTGCGAACATCAAATTAGCCATTTCTTAGTCCAAAACGGGTAGTGGTAAGAATAGGTGCAAGAATTGGCTAATTTTATTTACCCATTTTTTAACATTTCGGGTGGCTGCTGCAACAAATTTAATGCATGCGTAAGTGTTGAAATCGTGGGAGTTGCGCAGGTGTAACTTTTCGTTTGCTCAGTATATCTACGCTTGCGTTACATGTAGTAGCGGAAACGTCCATAATACCTGCGCTTCAGTGATGGTAAAAAATAAACCACACTCGTTGGAATGTGGTTCAGGGTGGAGCTGGCGGGAGTCGAACCCGCGTCCAGGCAAGGCGACCATAT
>CAZDLK010000104.1:0-2573 GCA_964506435.1 uncultured Candidatus Bathyarchaeia archaeon
GATTTTGCCTATGAGCAGTTCGTTGCCCACGCAGATTATTTCCATGTTCAAAGTCATTGCTCTCACTCTCAGCTGTGACAGCATGTCTGCAATTAGTAGTTTGCTTTCCTTTTATTACCGTTTGCTTCAGCTGACTTATACAACACAAAGCCTGCGAGGTGTGAATAAAAATGGGAAGGGAAACCGTCGCGGTGTTTCCCGTTGCTTAATGTGTTGTTAATGTTTTCTGTCAGTAAGCAGATGCAGTTATCAGCTGTGGTAGGATATAAGCTCCGTCGTGGATAGCAAGGCGCCGTCAGCCATGGATTCCATTTTCACCAAACCGGTAACTGGCACTTCCGCGCTTGCCCATGTGCTTGTCGTGCGTGTCACTCCTGAAACGCTGGTTGTTAGCGTGTTTTTGCCGCAGTAGAATGTGCCAGCGGGAACCGTTATCGTTTCGAAACTAGTGGCGGTGGTCATGTCGATTTGTTCAGGCATATCTTCAGGCTCGTCAGAGGTTATGTCCTCTTCATTTTCATTGATTAATTCGTCGTTCATGTAAATCTGTGTTTTCACGTGTATGCCTTGGAGAGTGCTTTTACTAATCCAGTAGGTCATCACGGTCTTCATTGTGCCGCTTTCTTGATCATATTGCATTTCATATGCCAGTATCCAGCAAGCAGTTCCGCTGTAAGTTCCCTCGTCAATAGCATACTTCATCGTGCCTTCGGAAGTTACTTCTCCCGCGTCATAGCTTTTAATTGCGTATTGCGCCCATGTTCCAGCCTTGAAGTTTCCAACTTGGTTATTGCCAGATGAAGTTGGCGTTGGCGTAGCTCCAGTGCCCGTCGGTGTGGGAGTAGCTCCCGTGCCTGTAGGCGTAGGTGTAGGGTTACCGCCTGAAGAAGACTGGTTTGTCGCCAAGTAAAAGAGGACGCCAGCTGATACAATTATGATAACGAGCAGAAGGACGATAACAAGTATTTTACGAGAATCCCTTTTGGGTGACGACTTCGGTGGTGGCGGTGGTGGAGGCGGCGGATAAGCTCTGACAGTTAGCATTTGCCCTCTCATTTTTCATCCTCAGTCTTAGTGGATTGATGTTTTGATAAGGCTTTCGATGAGTTTAAAACACGAGTGCGCACGTTGGAACAGAGTCGTAGCTAACAAAAATGCCGTGTTGTGTTTTCGGGTGGTTACTTTTTCTTGCTGAGCCACCACTTGAGGTATTCTTTTCTTCGATTTTCCCTTTCTTCTTCAGCCGTTTCCGAACTCGGGCGCAGTTTCTCCCGCAGTTCCATGAGTTCCTGCTGCGTCACTGACAAGCCACAGCTTTTGCAGACGTAATGCTTAGTGCCAATCACGTACTGCATTTCACCACCGCATTCTGGACAATAGGTCATTTTGCTCACTTGCAAAACTAATGCATAATTAGAGAGATATTAGTCTTCGCTTAACTTTTGCATATTCAGCAAGGTTTCTGCGTTCTCAGTAACACTATATGAAGCGCCTTTAAATAAGGGGGCTATAGTTTTTCCACGCGCTAGAGAACACCATGAAAACTACATAAACCGTGCAATTAACACTATAAACCAGCATTTCTCATAGTGTTGCTGTAACAAACAAGAATGATGGCGCATCCAAGTGAAAGTGACAGAGCTACCCGTGCCAGAACCGCTAAAAGCGATAACGCTTCAATCAGGCATCGCAGAGTTGTATCCTCCGCAAGAAGAAGCCGTGCAAGCAGGAGTGCTGGAAGGCAAAAACCTCGTTTTAGCCAGCCCCACAGCTTCCGGAAAAACCCTGATAAGCGAACTATGCGGAATCAAGCACGTTCTAGAAAAAAACGGCAAAGTAATCTACCTAGCGCCATTAAGAGCGTTAGCTAACGAAAAATTCGACGAATTCCAAAAGTACACTTCAATAGTGAAAGCAAATGGCAAACGCGTCAACATCGGAATCAGCACTGGTGATTTTGACAGCAGCGACCCATGGCTCGGAAAATACGACGTGATAGTAACCACCAACGAAAAAGCCGACTCGCTGCTGCGGCACAGAGGCAAATGGATGGATGAAATTTCACTGGTAGTCGCCGACGAAGTGCACCTGCTAAACGAGGCTGAACGAGGACCAACCCTCGAAGTTGTTTTGGCAAGACTCATGCAAATCAACCCCGACATCCAAATCCTTGCGTTAAGCGCAACGATAAATAACGTGGACGAAATCGCCGCTTGGCTCAAAGCAAGCTATGTCGTGACGGAATGGCGACCAGTCAATCTGAAAGAAGGCGTACTGTTGCATGATGAAATCCAGTACAAAGACGGAGACGCAAAAAAAATCGATAAAAAAACAAAAAACGCCACCATAAACTTAGCCTTAAACACGGTGAAAACAGGCGGGCAAGCACTGGTTTTTGCGTCAACAAGAAAAAACTCTGCCGCACTAGCAAAAAACATAGCGGACTACATGAGCGAAGCCTTATCCAGACCCATCAAACGGACACTAGCGCACGAAGCAGAAAAAATCTTGTCAGCAGGCGAAAGAACCCGAATCAGCGAATCACTCGCAGACCTCGTCAAATGCGGCACAGC
>CAZDLK010000105.1:0-2566 GCA_964506435.1 uncultured Candidatus Bathyarchaeia archaeon
AGGAAGCAAATTTGAGTACTCTTTGTTCAAAATGCATTTTCTTTCAGTTGGCTCCGCTGCTCAGGCGCAAAAATGCGCGTAAAAGATGCCGTATATCGCCTCAAAGATCGCTGCGTATCTACAAGTGTAATGACTTCCAAAAAAGCACAGCCTTCAACTTGCCAAAGAATTCAGACAAAAATCAGTTCCGAACAAATCTAATACCCTTCGGTGTGCGAAGTTTAAACCCGTAGAAGCTTTAAGATACGAATAACATAAGTATCAAGCCAGCGTGAGGAGGTGAAAAGCACGGGTTTTGTCAAAGTAGCCGAACTATCCGATGTTCCAGTTGGCAAAATGAAGATGTTCAAGATTAGCGAAAAAGAGTATTTGGTAGCCAACGTGAACGGAAAATATTACGCTATTGGAAACAGGTGCACGCATGCCAACGCTGACCTTTCAAAAGGCTCTTTAGAAGGCAATGTTGTGACGTGCCCAAGGCACAAATCAAAATTCGACGTGACTACGGGAAAGGTTATTTCAGGTCCCAAAATACCGCTTGTTCATCCTAAAATCAGCGATGCTCCATCGTTTGAAGTGAAAGTTGAAGGAAACGCGCTCTTTCTTAACGTTGAATAACGCTGCATAGCAGTTTTCAAAGCTTGAGTCCGTAGAGGCTTTAAGGTACGAGTAGCATAGTTCCCCAGCAAGAGGTTGTGGAACAATTGAAGAGGCTTTACCCTGACCAGCCAGTCGTAGGCGTCGGCGCCGTGGTAATCAGCGAAGGCAAAATTCTGCTGGAAAAGCGCAAGAACGAGCCGGGCAAAGGCAAATGGAGCATTCCCGGCGGCGTGGTGGATCTTGGGGAAAGTCCTGAGCAGGCGGTTGTTCGCGAAGTGATGGAGGAGACGTGTTTAGAGGTGGATGCGCCGCGGCTTATTGATGTTGTTTCTGACGTGAGTTTAGATGAGGCTGGCAAGGTGAAGTACCATTTTGTCATAATTGACTATCTTGTTGCTGTGAAGCGTGGCGAGCTGAGGGCGGCAAGTGACGCTGATGCTTTAGTTTGGGTGCCGCTCAATGAGGTGGAGGCGTATGATTTGACGCGGTCTTTCAGGAATTTTTTCAGGCGGAACCGGCAGCGGTTGGAGCAGGTTTAGTTTGGGTTTTTGAAGAATAGGCGGGTTTCGCCCATTGTTTTAAGGTCTAGGGTTCTGACTCTGGCGACCATAGGGAAATCTCTGACAACCTTTCCCAGGGTCAAGCAGTGGTGCGGCGGTAAATCTCTTGCTATGCTGCGGACTGTTTCCGCGTCTACGCGTGCAGCGCGGGAAACCACATCTAAGTCATGCTCGTTTGTGAAGTTGAAGAGGAAGATGTTGTCTGCTTGGCGGTAGATGCTTTCGCGTATGGTGTCGGGTTGGTTGGTTATGAACGTGGTGAATATGCCGAAGTGTCGCATGCGGGTGACTATGTCGTCCCAGTATGTCTCGCGCAGGTACAAGTGTGCCTCTTCGGCGAATAGGAAAACTGCTCTTAACTGCCAGGCGGTTAATGAGTCAACGAGTTTGCCGAGGGTGTATTCGACGACTATTTGGCGGTCGATGGTTGAGGTGTTGCGCAGGTTTATGATGATGGCTCCGCCGTGTTCTTTGGCTTTCATTAGGCATTCGTCTATGAGTGTGGATTCTGCGGTGTTGTCCGTGAAAAAGCCTGAATTAACCAATGCGTGAAATCGTGAAGACAGGGCGTCGCGGACGTGTTGGTTGCAGTTTAAGTTGCGTATTGCTTCGCCCAGTTCGTACAGCGTGAGGTTGCCTTTGTCTTTCAGCGCTTTCCAGATGCGTCTGAACTCGCGGGCTGAGGTGCCCGGCAAGTGCAACGCGTGGATTAGTATGCCCATGATTACGTTTAGGTGCAGTTCGCTGAGGGCGACTTTGAAGTTCTGCGACGGGGTTAACGCGTGGATTTTGTCGAAGTACATGTTGCGTTTTCCGTCTGCCGTCAAGCCTAAGCTTGAGTATTCGCCGTTCAGGTCGAACACGACAACCGTGGCTTTGTAGCCTACTAAGCTGACCATTAAGAGCTTGGACAAGTGGGATTTGCCTGTTTCTTTCTTGCCCGTTATAATGTTTAAGCGTCCGTCTAAGGCTGAGGCGTCTATGGTTAGAAGCGAGGCGTCTTTGGTGCCGCCGAGTATTATGGGGAGTTTGCCGTCAACGTTGGCGAGTTTCAGCAGCATCGGCACAGATAGCTTCTTGATGAGCGATTGTGAACGCGACGGTAGCCACGAACTGCTGGGGCTTAGCATGTTGTTTTCCAGTGTTGCGCGTATTTTGCAGATAAGCAAGCTTGCGTCTTGGATGTACGTGATGTGCGGCGCAATTTCCAGCGGGTCGATGTCTTCGCCTTGGATTGGTTCGCCTCCGTCTGGCAATGTACGTAGTAACTCTTCTAGCACGCCTGGGATGCAGGCGAATTGCACGTCGATTACCTGTGCGATTAACGCTTTGCCTGCTTCTGCGTCTTCAACCAGCAAGTAGTCGCCTTTCTCGGCGTTTTCGGTTGGGAAGCTTAGGATTTGGAG
>CAZDLK010000106.1:0-2510 GCA_964506435.1 uncultured Candidatus Bathyarchaeia archaeon
GTCCTGCGCAGAGACGGCAAATACTGGTTTGAACTGGAAAACCGCGCCGCCACAAAACAGGACGTTGAACGGTTACTGGGCAAGTTCGGCGTTGACCCCGACAACATGCTCATAATCATGCATCAGAACATGGTGGAACAGTTCTCAGTGCTGTCAAACGTGGAGAAACTGCGCATGGTGGAAGCCGCAGTTGGGTTGGAGCCGTTCCGCGAAAACGTGCTGCAAGCCCAGCACAAGCTAACGCGCATCCTCAGCCAAGAAGAATCCGTGGGCAAACTTTTGGAGAACGCGGAGCAGACGCTGAGCTACTGGCGAGAGCAATACGAGAAGTATCAGGAGAAAAAGCAGTTGCAAACCAAACGGCGATTCCTTGAACGCGAGTTAGCGTGGGCAGAAGTGGAACGCCGCGAAAACATCGTCAAAGAGTTAGAAGCAAGCAGGCAGAGGGATCAGGAAAGCCTGAACCGCATCGAACAAGAAGCGCAAACGGCAACAGCGCAACTGCAAGCCCAGCAGGAACAGCAAGAAACGCTGAAGGGCGAGGCGAAAACGGTTTTTGATGAACGCTTAAGCCTTGAAAGAGGAATCGCGGAAAACGAGTCCACCATAGCGTTGTGCCAGCAACTGCTCACAGAAGCAGCACTCGTGGAAACGGCAATTCAGAAGGATTCAAGCCAGTTTAAGCTGCTTAGAAGCGAGAATTTGCGTGAGTTGCTGGAGAATTCGCGTCAGCACCTTTCAAAATTGAACATGCAAGTAACTGAGAACCAAGCTAAACTGCGGAGCGTGGAAGAGGCAGCGGAGAAAGTTGCCAACCACATTTTAGACAATCGGATTCAACTGGCTCTGCTACAGTACCGCAGAGAAAACGCTGTGGAAGACTTGGAGCGCATAGACGCTTCGCTTAAAGACGCAAAAGCAAACTTGAACACAGCCGCCGCTAAGGCAGAGCAGGCAGGCGCCAGAATCGCCGTGCTGAAAAGCGCAATGGAAGTGCTGGATGAAATCCGCGTTACAGACGGCCATTTAGCCGCATTAGCGGGCGTTTCAGAAGACATAGAACGCATGTACGAATCCTACTCCAAACTTTATCTGGAGTTGAAGGAAAAGGCACAGGTGGTAGCTGAAAACCGCGAAAAAGCCCTCCAAGAAGTCAAAATACGCATGGACGCATGGCGCACCGTCATGCAGAGCCTCATTGACCGCGTAAACTTAGAATACCAAAAAATCATGGGGCAGACTTTGGCAACAGGCGAAGTACGCATGGCAAACGGACACGACATCGAAACCGCAGGCTTAGAAATCCTCGTCGGCTTCAAAGGCGGCAAACCCGTCACGTTGGATGCGTACACGCAGAGCGGCGGAGAAAGAACCACCGCAACCATGAGCTTCCTCCTAGCCCTGCAGCAGCACGTGCGGTCGCCTTTCCGCGCTGTAGACGAGTATGACATTCACATGGACCCAAAGAACCGCGAAATGATCGCCCGCATGCTGGTTTCAACAATAAAAGACGCCGCAGCCCAGTACATCGTAATCACGCCGAGCCAAGTGACGTTTGCTGAGGAAAACGCAAACATAATCACAGTGCAGAACGTTGAAGGAAAATCAGTAGTCCGCGAGGTAGCGTAACATGCTGTCGCAGAAAGAGCAGAAGAAACTGGGCAGAGAAAAACTGCAACGCATCATAGAAATGTGCACAGCCATCGAAGGACACACAGTGGACCCGTTCACGCTGGATGTTAACGACATAATCCGCATGGTGAAAGAGTATTTTCCAAGCTGGGAGCAGCCTGAAGATTTCAACTTGGACGCGGAAGCCATACATCACTTAGCCTCAGTCATCAAACTCCAAAGCGAATGGGTTAAGCACCGCAGCACATCGTTGTACACTGACCCGTTCCTGCTGGAAGAAAAAATACGGCAAGCACCCAAAGAAGAGCTTATAGGCGTTTTTCTTAAAGCGTGGCACCCTTTGGTGGAGCTGGAGCAAATCAGCATCCACAGCCTCGCAACCGCCATGCGCTACTGGCAGCAGTTAGTGCCGATTAACGAGAGATGGAAAGAGCTTCTGGTGCCTGAAGTTGCAATTGGCACAACCACAAGAGACGAACTGGTGAAGCAGCGCGTGCTCGGCGACAAAGCGTTTTCCGAAGAGTTAGAATGTTACTGGCGGGAACTGAAACAGAAAGTGCAAGAGAAAGGCAACGAGGGCAAAATGCACTACTGGGATTTCGTGGGCGCAGACACTTACGAGGACACGGTGCAACGCGCGTTCTTAGCAAGCTTCCTCATCACATACGGCTACGCCACATTGGAGATTTACCCGTTGGAAGAAGAGATTTTCATCAAACCCTTCGAAACGCCCGTAGCAAAAATAGCCACGCAACAATCCATTTCCGTTCCCATAGCAGTCACGGTTGAGAGTTGGAAAAAGTGGAAACGAGGCGAACCGCAATGAGCGTGGGCAAGAGAAAAGGCGTTTACGCAAGCAAAATGAAACGCGCAACGCA